>NZ_JACJQU010000002.1:0-600000 GCF_014696825.1 Anabaena sphaerica FACHB-251
TAACTCCTTGTGCTTAACAATACACTCTGTGTTTCTCTTTCTTTTTAGTCCATATTTTTCAGCTTCAACTATAACACAAATGACTATGTTTGACTATATCTAACTATATTTTTGTTATTTAAACTATATACCTGAAAGTGCTTGAGTTACTGCTGCTACTCCATAAGCTTCACCTTTGTCTGGCCCGCGATGATGTTCACGTCCTTCTTCTGATTGAGTAGGCATAAAATTCTGCTTACATAATCGTAAGTGATATATATCTACTTTTTAAGCTAAAACTGTTATTTATGACCGCCTTCTATCGTGAGAATTAATTTTTATTTCCCACTAGCAATCATCTAAAATGACGAATCACCTCAGCCACAGACCAAGCTTGAGCGATCGCACCTCTAGATATATGCGGTGCATCACCATCAAAAATTTCCGAAATCGAACCCAGACAACCACCAGACAAGAAATGTTCTAAAAGCGGTTCCCAATCAAAAGGTAATGTTTTCTCCGGGTAAAAACGCTCCCAAGCCCGGATATAGGCACCTATTAACCAAGTCCAAACAGTACCTTGATGATAAGCGCGATCGCGTTTTTGCGAATTGCCCTCATATATGCCTACATATTCTGGATCATTTGGATCAAGACTTCGCAAACCGTAAGGAGTCAATAATCGAGAAGTTGCCAAATCTAATACTTGTTGTGCCTGCTGTGGTGAAAAAGCGCAATGATGCAGAGATAAAGCCAAAACAGCATTGGGGCGAACTTGCGAATTCCGGCGATCATCCAGGTCAATAATATCGTATAAATAACCTAGCTGCGGATTCCAGAACTTTTGCAAAGAAGCTTTTACCTGTTCTGCTTGCTGTGCATAGCGTTGCCCTTGATGACTTAAACGGATAGAATGATCTATATCTATGTGGCTCAAACGTTCTGCCCACTGACTCAACCAACATAAAGCCGAATACCACAGAGCATTGATTTCTACTGCCTTACCGCGACGAGGTGTAACAGGTAATCCTTCCACCACAGCATCCATCCAAGTCAGAGCTACACCTTGAGCATCCCAACAAATTAGCTCATCAATAGCATCCATCTGGATATTGTAGCGAGTACCGCCAATAAAAGCTTTATGAATTTGCTGCACAACTGGGAACTGCTCTAATAAAAACTGCCAATCTTGAGTAGCTTCTAAGTAAAGTCCTAAACTTTCAATCCACCACAAAGCCGCATCAATACTGTTGTAAAACGGTTCGCTATCAACATCAGGAAAGGCATTGGGTATCAGTCCATGACGACAGTAACGGCCAAAAGTCTTTAACAGTCCTTTTGCTAAATCAAAGCGTTGAGTAACTAGTGTCAATCCTGGTAAAGCAATTAAAGTATCTCTTCCCCAATCATTAAACCAGTGATATCCAGCAATCACTGTAGGACCAGCTATAGAAGCACGATAGACAATAAATTGATCACTGGCTTTAAGCAGTTGTTGCCAAATTGGTGATTGGTGATTGGTAATTGGTAATTGGTAATTATTCCCCTGCGCTCCTGCGCCCCTGCGCCCCTGCTCCTCTGCTCCTCTGCTCCTCTGCTCCTCTGCACCCCTGCGCCCTGCTCCCTGCTCCCCTGCTTCTTCTCTCCAAGCAAAAATTTGAGCCAGTCTTTCTTGTTCTGCGTCTACTGCTTCTGCAAAGCTGTCGGGTGAGAGAATCGGTTGTTGAGAGTCGGGTAAACCTACTTTGGCTTCTAGGGTGACTGTATCTCCTGGTTGGAGGTTAACTATTAAATAACCAGGACTATAAAGGTCTTGGCGATCGCCTAATCCCCGTTTTGTTTCTGCTGGTAAACTATAATTCCAATACCACACTTCATCCGCTTGATAGTCTCCTTGCGTCCAGCGCAGATGCCAAGGTGTACCAAATTGGCCAGCATTCTTCATTTGCAGACAGATTAGCTGTTGACTGAGTAATTGAGAAAACTGTATTTTTTCACTCCCAATTTGCTGATGATGAAAATCGCGATCGCCTATTAACAGCCTTAACCTTAAAATCCCTGAATCCTTCCCCTCATACTGATATTGAATCAAAATTCTCTGGGTAATGGGTGATTGGGAAAAATCTTCTCCCCCTGCTCCCTGCTCCTGGTCACTGAGCGACTTGTACTGAGCGCAGTCGAAGTAAGCCGAAGTGCTGCTCCCCTGCCTTTCCCAATTCCCATTTGGCATCACTAGCTTTCTAGATAACTGCCAGTTATCCCCACTCCAAACCCATTTGGGAACTGGGTTAATATCGAAATGGTGCAGAAACTTATAGCCTGTTGGTTCAATTTCATTACTACCCCACAAATTTGTCCCCAGTGCTATGACTTTTCCCGGTATTTCTAAACTTGCTTCCAAGTGAGAAAGTAGTAATTTTCTTCCTGAAGGTGGATTTGTAGCAGCAAATAACCACCCATGATAAGTCCTTGTATGCACATCCGAAACTGTACCACTGGCAAAACCACCCAACCCATTGGTTAATAACCATTCTCTAGCATCTAAATCAGTCATCGGCTACTCAAATTCGTAATGACTATGATATAGTCGTAACAGATCGTAATCAAACTGTGACAAGTGTGGAAGGGTGAGTTTTAGTTGCCCCGAATTCCCACGCTAAAAAATGGATATAAGTTGAAGGAGAACTAGGTTAATGACGCTCACTTACGGAACAGAAGGATGCCTTCGTGTTGGTCAACAGGCTCCCGATTTCACAGCAACAGCTGTATTAGATCAGGAATTTAAGACAATCAAACTTTCCGACTATCGCGGTAAGTATGTCGTTTTGTTTTTCTACCCTTTAGACTTTACCTTTGTTTGCCCCACTGAGATCACAGCATTTAGCGATCGCTACGAAGAATTCAAGAAGCTTAACACAGAAGTTCTCGGTGTTTCTGTTGATAGCGAATTTTCTCACCTCGCTTGGATTCAAACAGATCGTAAATCTGGTGGTGTTGGTGATTTAAATTATCCCCTGGTTTCCGACATCAAAAAAGAAATTAGCGCCGCTTACAACGTTCTCGACCCCGCTGCTGGTATTGCTTTGCGTGGTTTGTTTATCATTGACAAAGATGGTGTTATCCAGCACGCTACTATCAATAATCTAGCTTTTGGACGCAGTGTAGAAGAAACATTGCGTACATTACAAGCTATCCAGCACGTTCAATCTCACCCCGATGAAGTTTGTCCTGCTGGTTGGCAACCTGGTGAAAAAACAATGGTTCCCGACCCTGTGAAGTCCAAAGTTTACTTCGCAGCAGTCTAGGGGACTGGGGACTGGGGACTGGTGACTGGGTAAGAGTTTTTACCAACCACCAATCCCCCATTAACTTCTAATTTTTAATTATTTATGTTGACATCAACAGATTTTACAGGTTTATTTAATGAGCGATTCTTCCGCAATCTTTTACCTAAACCTGCACTCGATGAGTTGAGGTTGGGAGTAGGAACGCCAGATTTTAAATTAACAGATATTACCAATAATCGCACGGTTAAATTATCAGATTATCGTGGTAAACAACCTGTTCTTCTGGCATTTACAAGGATTTTTACAGAAAAGCAATATTGCCCTTTTTGCTATCCCCATATTAAAGCCTTAAATGAAAATTATGAGGAGTTTACAAATAGGGGTATAGAAGTTTTTATGATTACTAGCACCGATAAAAAGCAAAGTCAAGTAGTAGTTAAAGACTTGGGCTTAAAAATGCCTTTATTGAGTGACCCTAGCTGTCATGTTTTTAGGACTTATCAAGTAGGACAAGCGTTAGGAGCGCCTTTACCAGCGCAGTTTGTCTTAGATAAAGATGGGAAATTACTCTATAGGCATTTATTTTCATTTTTGGATCATAATGCTAGTGTAGAGACATTGCTAGAAAGATTTAATTAATAATTAAACTTGTGGGTTATTTTCATGTTAAGACTTTATCATTTGCCGATTTCTCCAAATTCACGCCGAGTCTGGATTACACTGCTAGAAAAAGGACTAGATTTTGAACTGGTAGAAGTTAAACTAAATGGAGAACAGTTTAAACCAGAATTTTTAGCGATTAACCCTTTCCACCACATTCCAGCTTTAGTAGATGACGGTTTTAATGTAGTAGAATCATTGGCAATTTTAGATTATTTAGAAGCTAAATATCCAACGCCGACAATGTTGCCAAAAGATGCCAAAGATTTAGCAATTGTGCGAATGGTAGAAATGGTTTGTGTTAATGAATTATTACCTGCCCTGACACCACTGATGTCAGTAATGTTTAATTTACCAGGAAAAAATGCAGAAGCAATTGAGCAGGCTCAGATAAAAATTACCACATCATTGAATTTTTTCGAGAACTTGCTTGATGAGCGTCCATACTTTGGCAGTGAGAACCTAACTTTAGCCGAAGTTGTAGCGGGAAGTATAGTACCATGGTTGCCGAAAGCTGGTATTTCCTTAGATGACTATCCAAAACTGAATGCTTGGTGCGAGCGATTGGTTGTACGTCCAGCATGGCAAACTACCCAAGCGACACCAGAAATGATAGAAGGTTTTCGGAAACTGTTAATGGCGAGAATGGGATAATTTAGCAGGTGATAGGGGACAGAAAATAGATAAAAATTCAAAAGCCAAAGGCGAGACAATACTGCTCGGTTAAACCCAAATCCCTTGTTTAGACTGCATGGGAGCGGGGAGCAGGGGGCAGGGGAAAAAAATGCAAACTTCTCTCCCTGCTCCGTTCTCCCTGCTCCTCTGCCTGCCTCAAAGAAAAAGTCAAAATCCTTAACCGAGTAGTATTGAAAGGCGAGAGTTTATTTTTTCCCCTACACCCCTACACCCTAACTAGGGTAAGCTGTTACGCAGCTAAATTTTATTATCCTTATATAGGGCTTGCTGAATAAACATAAAACCTAGATGAATCAAGGGATTCAGGGGTAAAAAAGGGTAAGAAGGTGCAAGCAATAGACATTAAAACCATCAAAAACTGCTAACTTTTACCTCTAGATAAACCATTTTTAGCTGCTTCTAATTCTGACTCCTGACTCCTGACTCCTAGCCCCTACCAGAAGACTTTCTCAGCAAACCCTATATAGTTAAGTCTTGTGGTGCGGGCATCTTGCCCGTTAGACTTATACAAATTAAATGCACAACAGCTTAATACAGGACGTAGGTTTACCAAGGTCCCCAGATAGCAAAGGTTATGCCTGGACTCTGTATGTTGACAAACATCGTCTGACCATCGGGGGAGAAGCAAACCCCAGCGAACTCTGATGTGTTGAGGGCATTCTTGGCAAACTTGTAAAGACTGCCACTGGGAGTGATGCCCAGAATGTAATCTGTTCCATCCCCATCTTCACAGAGGAAGATGTCCCGGTTGGGGAAAACCACAATATTGTCTGGATTGTCCAGTACACCAGAATTGTTAGGTTCAATATAGAGTTCAACAGTATTGTTAGTGGGCGAATAACGCCATATCTGCCCATCTCCAGAACTACCCCCACTCTTGCAAGTGAAGTAGACATAACCACTGCCATAAAAGATGCCTTCCCCACCTGAAAACCTAGCGGCACCATTGTTATACCCTTCTATTCTGACGGTATCAGAGGTGGGATCAGGATTGTTAATCTGTACCCATTCCACCGCTCTAGGCAGATTTTGTGGGAAACCCGTAGCTGTGTTGACTCCAGGCAACCCTGTAATCTTTAAACCATATAGCAAGCCGCCAGCACTCAGGTTGTTGCTTTGGTTAGGAATGAAGCGGTAGAAAAGCCCGTCTCCCCTGTCTTCCGTCATGTAGATATACCCTGTGTTCGGGTCTACAGCAGCAGCCTCGTGATTAAAACGCCCCATTGCTGTTAGTGGGACGGGGGTGACAAAAGTGGTTGCGCTACTGGGTACTTCAAAAACATAGCCATGCTTCTTGGTGTTATTGGTTTCAAAGGTTTCCTCACAGCTTAACCAAGATCCCCAAGGCGTAAGACCACCAGCACAATTACGAATAGTTCCTGCTAGGACTCCCCGATGATCTAGCAAGATGCCGGAAGGATTAACAACCAATTTAGTGCAACCGCCCCTCGCCTTTGTGTTGTACTTCTTGTTATTGGGAGCGCCCAAACCGTTACTAGAGGAGGGCGCAAGTTCGTGGTTGCGAATTAGAATTGTATTGCCGTTGGAATCTGAAAAGGCACCCATACCATCATGACCACCTGGTACCTTGTAAGCATCATTCATCGTTTGACCTGTTTCCGACAGTCTGCGGTAGGTGAATCCAGGTGGTAAATCTAATACTCCTAATGGGTCAGGAACTAAATTGCCGTATGGACCTGCTGCGATCGCGCGTTTGGCATAGAAGGCTTGCAAAGGAGATAGAAGAACAGCACCTGCCGCCGATGCCCCTGCCATCGTAAAAAACTTACGTCTCGATAGATTCAAAGTATACTCCCTAATATTTTGGAGGAGGTTTATTTCGTTGTAAATAACCAAACTCAATTATCTAGGAGAGGAGTTTCTTTGAAATTAATAAGAGGTTAAAAAACGATTAAACGATTATTTATCGTACTCTTTGTGGCGTAGGCTATCTGGCTTATGTGGTATTAAAAAAGTGTGTGTCGAAGTGCTGATCTTGCTTTCATCCAACTGATAATCAAAAAAATAATTTCCTGGTTGTAAAATCCAAATTAATATTAAAAATTTTAACAGTTTATTTTTAATAAAATACAGCAGATTTCAGATTAATGAAGTACAGAATCGCAATTCAAAGCCAGACAGTAAACCAGTTTTACTCCTGACTACTGATAGCGTAGCGTGGCGTAAGCCATATTCTGCTGTATTAGCAATAGGGGAAAGAAAGAAACTGTTTTTCTTCCCCTACACCCTTGTTTTATAATTTAACCTGTGCCAAATGACTGCGGGGGTTGTAAGTACGGATAGCCCGGAGTTTCTCATAATATTCTCGCTCCTGTGGGGTGAGGTCTTTTGGGGGTGCGATCGCTACCTTCACCATCTGATCACCACGTCCACCCTTAGCTAGAGGCCAACCCTTACCACGTAAGCGCAGAGACTGACCAGAACGGACTCCCGCAGGTAGCTTAACATTGACATTACCATCCGGTGTGGGTACATCAATAGCAGCACCCAGGGTAGCTTCATCCGGGGTAATTAGCACTTCACAAACGAGATTATCACCCTCTATTTGGAAAAAAGAATGGGGTTGTAGTTCTATCTTTAAATACAAATCTCCCCGTTGTTGAGTCATGGGGTTAACTTGACCTTTGCCCCGCACCCGCAGACGAGTACCAGTTTTTGCACCTGCGGGGATGCGAACATCAATGGTTTCGTTACCCAAATTGAAGCGTTTTTGAACCCCAGCGAATGCTTCTGCAAAAGTTAAGCTAATTACAGCTTCGCTATCTTGGGCTGCACCAGCACCAGCATCTTGAAAACCAAAATCATTAAAACCGCCATAACCTGCACCTGGTCTACCTGTGGAGGTGCGATAAGAGTAACCTTGTCTGCCAGTACGGGGTCCTGCACTACCAAATAAATCATTGATAAAATCATTAAAGCTGCCGTATTGACTGAAGTCAAAGCCGCCCATATCAGCACCAGCAGCACCACCACCAGGGAAGCCTTCACCTACCTGCTTCCAGTATTGACCGTATTGGTCATATTTTTTGCGTTTATCTGGGTCGGATAGAACTTCGTAAGCTTCGTTAACTTCTTTAAATTTTGCCTCTGCTTGCTTGTTACCGGGGTTAACGTCAGGATGGAACTTGCGGGCTAGTTTACGAAAAGCTTGTTTAATTTCTTCTGGACTGGCAGTTTTACTAATTCCTAAAATTGAGTAATAGTCTTTAAAGTCGGTTGCAGCCATCTACCAGCCTCCTGTAAAAATTTAGGTTATGTTTTTTTCTAAGATTTGAGATTTACTGTTTGCCAAGTCTAATGCCTGGGAACAGGATTATGATCTTAAATTAGCAAAGAATATCAAAAATAAAGTGTGTTTGTCGCTCATAGTGCCAGCGAAATTACCGTACTTTTGAGGAGGCAGGAGGCAGGAGGCATAAGGCAGGAGGTAAATATTTCTTACCATCACTCTACACCCTACACGCTATTCCCTGTTTTTTGACTTTTGACTTGATTTTTCTCCCCATCACCCCATAACCCCACCTGACTCCTTGTAAATAAGGTCGTCTAGTCCTTCTTCTAGGCTAGGGGGAGCATCCCGGAGTTGGCGGTGCATTCGTAAAATGACTTCTTCAGGAACTTGACGGTTACGCTTTTTATTCCGTGCTAAACACAGCCAAACTGGAGTTTTTAACCATAGCCCAGTAATGTGAGTAAAACCGATTTCACGGGCTAATTCTATGATTTCCCGGCGATGTCGTCTTTGAGCGTTGGTGGCATCGAAAATGGTGAATATACCTGCGGTAGTGGCTTGCTGAAATTGTCTTTCTATTTCCCGCCAAATCAATAGCCAATGTCCTTGAGTTGCTTCTGCACCAAAAAGCTGCCCCCGGATGGCATCTGTGGAAATTAGCTGCATCTGGGGGCATTCTGTCAATAATTGTTCTGCCAATGTTGATTTACCGCTACCAGGAAGACCAATCAGCAAAAGTAGTTTAGTCATTGGGGACAGGTGACAGGTGACAGGTGACTGGGGACAGGTGACTGGGGACTGGGGACTGGTGACAGGTAAGAAGTTTACCAATTACCAATTACTAATTACCCATTACCACCAATTACCAGTGACTAAATAACTGTTCCATCAGGAATAACGGCATTTTTGAGAACAACTACAATCCCACTACGGATGTAAAAGCCTTGTTTTTCGCGTTCAGCTTCTTGGACGTTATCTTTGTTGATAATTTTCACATCATGACCAATGCGGGCATTTTTATCAATGATGGCTCGGCGAATGATGGTATCTGTGCCAATACCTACAGGGATGTCACCTTGTCCTATGCTACATTGGCGTTCTACAGAGGGTTGGTAATAGTCTGCACCCATGAGTAGGGATTCTTCGATTACACAGCCTGATTCAATCCGCGATCGCACTCCCAAAACTGAATGCTGAATGCGGCAATTTTTCAAAATACAACCTTCGCCAATCATTGATTCTGTAATATCACAATTCAACAATTTAGAGGGAGGTAAATAACGAGCGCGGGTGTAAATGGGTGCTGCTTCATCGTAGAAGCTAAAAGGCGGCATTGGTTGTTGAGTCAGGGCTAAATTAGCCTCATAAAAAGCTTCAATTGTTCCAATATCTTCCCAGTAGTCATCAAATAAGAAAGCTTGAACGTTGTGATCCTTAGCGGCATCAGGAATAATTTCTTTACCAAAATCAGTCCGTTCTAAAGATTCTTTCAACAGTTTGATCAAAACATCTTTTTTAAAGACATAAATCCCCATCGAGGCGATGTAGGGTTGTAATTCGGCTTGTTCTTTGGTTAAACCCAATACAGTAGTATCGACACGCATTTGCGCTAAGGCTTCACCTTTGGGTTTTTCGCTAAAGTCAATTACCCTACCAGAGTTGTCGATTTTCATCAAACCAAAATCTGAGGCGCGACGATCATCAATAGGAATTACAGAAAGTGTAATATCAGCATTTGTGTCTCTGTGACGCTGGATAAACTGACGATAATCCATGCGGTAGAGGTGATCACCAGAAAGAATCAGAAATTCGTCTACATCCCAATCCTGTAACATCCAGATGTACTGACGCACAGCATCAGCCGTACCTTGGAACCAGTTGGGGTTTTCTGGTGTTTGCTGTGCTGCTAACACTTCCACAAACCCATCACTGAAGCCGCTGAAGTTGTAGGCGCGGGCAATGTGACGATTCAGAGAAGCTGAGTTAAATTGGGTCAGGACGTAGATTTTAAATATCTCTGAATTAATGCAGTTGCTAACTGGGATATCTATTAAGCGATACTTCCCAGCCACTGGTACTGCGGGTTTAGCGCGGAGTTTGGTTAGCGGATACAGCCGAGTACCCGCACCCCCACCAAGTATGATTGCTAAAACTTTTTTCACAAAATTTCTCCAGACTGCCTTTCAACTCTCACCTACAGTTTAGGACTATGAGTGGCAGCTGATAAGGGGGGATCAAAGAATCTTGGGGAAGAATTTTTGAGAAGGGGGTTAGGTGGATAAAGTAGAACTAATGTATTAATGATACTGGAGGTGTGTAAGGGGGGAGGATCTCACAGGGGTAGGTTTTTAATATTATCTGTGAAGGCAGGACTAGGAAGATAAGGAGGTATTGTAGACAAGGAAGATTTTAGACGCGAAATGGTCTTTTGACGGAGTGTTATCTTTACCAAAAAAAACATAATCCTGTACGGTTTTCCTCCCTTGTCTACCTTGTCCACCAAGTCTTGCCCTCACGACAATGTAAAATACCTACCCTTGTGAGGGGGGGGAGAATGGGTGTAAATTAGCATTCGCGTTTTAACCTAATCTTAAATAAAAGCTATCTTTGAAGAGTTGACTTTATGTTCTCAATATGTGAACATATAATTATTCTATTTATTCAAAGCCTATGAGGTTGATTAAACGACAAAATGTTATAGAAGATGCTAAAAAATTCCCTCAAGATATACAACAAGCTGTTAAAGCCTGGTGTAAAGTAGTTAAAAACTCTGACTGGCAGGACTTAGAGGATATCCGAAAAAGTTATGACCGCTCTGTAGACAAAGTAGAAAAATTTTTAATTTTTAATATTAAACCTTATCGCTTAATTGTAGGTTTTAACTTCCAAGCAAAAATATTTTATTACAAATATCTTCTCACCTATGATGACAGGACTTACGCAAAACAGAACGGAAGTAGGGGTAATTCATGAATTACCCCTACGCAAGAATCAGGTTTTGAGTTCAATCTTGCGTAAGTCCTAGATGAATATGAAACTAACAAATGGAAAGATGATCCTTTATTCAAAAAACCATCTAAGAAAGATACGTAATTAATTTAATGAAGGAGAGTTATTATCTCCCCAGTTACAAAATGTATAAACCTTGATTGAGTAAAAAGTGATTGAAGTATGACTATTACACTGGACAGGAAAACCTACGGTTCTCTTTTAGAACAATACCAACCTAAAGTTATTACTTCTGAGGAAGAGTATAATCTTGCTATTGAATCTATAGAAAAGCTGATGGAATGTGGAGAAGAACTTTCTCTAGAGGAAAATTCTTTATTAGAATTGCTTTCTATTCTTGTGGAAATATATGAAGATTCCCAATTTTCTCTAGAATCAGCATCTCCCCAAGAAATTCTATTACATCTTATGGATGCAAGAGGACTGAAACAGGCAGATTTAGTTGAAGTTATAGGTTCAAAGGGTGTAATTTCAGAAATTGTGAATGGCAAAAGATCCATTAGCAAAGCACAAGCTAAAGCTTTGGGAGATTTTTTCAATGTTTCTGCGGCGCTTTTTATTTAAAATTCACAGGTTCATAATTTATTAGTAAATATGCCAATTCAAACACCAGACTGGGTTAAACACGCCGTTTTTTACCAAATCTTCCCCGATAGATTTGCCAAAAGCAAACAACCACATAAACGTTTATTACATGATGCCAAATGGGAAAATTGGGATGCTTCCCCCACACTCCAAGGTTATAAAGGTGGAGATTTATGGGGGATTTTAGAACAATTAGACTATATTCAAAGTTTAGGCATTAACGCCATTTACTTTACACCCATTTTTCAATCTGCTTGTAATCACCGCTATCATACCCATGATTATTATCAAGTAGATCCTATTTTAGGAGGTAATGAAGCATTTAAAGAATTACTAGATGCGGCACACCAACGGAATATTAAAGTAGTTCTCGATGGCGTTTTTAATCATGCAAGTCGGGGGATATTCTTTTTTCACGACATATTAGAAAATGGACCTCATTCACCTTGGGTAGACTGGTTTAAGATTGAAGGTTGGCCACTTGCACCATACACAGGTGATGCACCTGCAAATTATGTAGGATGGGCAGGAATTCGCTCTTTACCAGTATTTAACCATGATAACCCCGATGTACGTGAGTACATTATGCAAATTGCCGAATATTGGCTAAAATGCGGTATTGATGGATGGCGTTTAGATGTACCTTTTGAAATTAAAACTCCGGGTTTTTGGCAAGAATTTAGGGAAAGAGTAAAAGCCATAAATCCCGATGCTTATATTGTAGGAGAAGTGTGGACAGATTCCCGCGAGTGGTTGGATGGAACTCAATTTGATGGGGTGATGAATTATTTATTTACGGGTCCCACTATTGCCTTTACCGCTGGCGATCGCGTAGACTTAGAACAAGTAGAAGGACGTGATTATCAAACCTATCCACCATTATTTGCTGCTGAATACGCGGAAAAAATAGAGGATTTATTAAAACTTTATCCTTGGGAAATTCAGCTAACACAACTTAATTTACTCGCAAGTCACGATACAGCCAGATTAATTACCATTGCAGGTGGTGATATTGCAACTGTGGAATTAGCAACTTTACTTTTATTAACTTTTCCTGGTGCGCCAAGTGTGTATTATGGTGATGAAGTTGGTTTAACTGGTGCATTAGATCCAGATTGTCGTCGTGGTTTTCCGTTAGAAGCAAATTGGAATCTAGAAATACTGGAAACTCATAAACAATTAATTTCTCTACGTCATAAATACGAAGCTTTGCGGATTGGAAATTATCAAGTTCTTTATGCAGAAAGAACGCTGTATGTGTTTACGCGAACTTTGGGAAATGAGGAATTAATAATTGCGGTAAATGTGGGTAATGAGTCAGTTACAGCTAGTTTTGATGATAGTCAACTACAAAATCAACCACAAACATTACTATATGGAAACGGTGAAATAAAATGGAATGGTCAAAATGCTGATTTTAACATTCCTGCACGTAGTGGTTGCATTTTCGGTTAAATGTCAAAATGTCGGTGAAAACGATTGTCAATTTTATTGGTTTTGCTTTTATTACAAGTTAAACAGAGAGTTTGTAAATTGCTAATATCGTTTTTTCCACCACGAAACAAAGGGATAATGTGATCAATACTGAGGTTAGTTTCTTGGGAGGTTTTACCGCAGCTTTGACATTGATATTTATCCCTTTGGTAAACATAGTTTCTAACTTCTGGGGGGATGGGGATACGTGGGGTTTTATTCATAATTTTCTGCCTTTCCTTCTATTTCCTTAAACCAGCATTTTTAAATATTTCATCCGGTGTAATTTGCAAATTTGGTAATACTTCGTGACTGATAATTTGCTGATCTCGAAAAGTAAGAGGAAGAGAAGAAGATGTGAAGACTGTGATAGTTTGAGATATTGTATCTACTACCCAAACTAGGGAAATTCCAGCTTGTAAATAATAACTAGCTTTTTCAATCATATCTCCAAAAGTTTGACCAGGAGAAATAATTTCAACTACTAATTCTGGTGTAACTGGACAAGCTTCATCTTTTAACCAGTCAATGGGAAGACGTTGGTAGGAAACATAGGTTAAATCAGGTATGGGTATCCAATCTTGTTGATTTCTGGTTAATTTTACACTCCATTCAACAACAACGCGACCTTTTTCTTGCGCCCATTTAGATAATACTATCAATAGTGATCCAGTGGTCGAACCGTGAAAAAATTTAGGAGACATTTGCTCATTTTTATATTTAGGTACAGCTTCACCATTCACCAATTCATATACACTATCACTTTCAGGAAGTGAGAGAAATTCTTCAAGGGAAAGTTTATTTTTAAGTTGAATCATAGTTAGTTGTCAGGATTTTATGGATGTGGTTTTTTGTCGGAATCATGATTTACAATTCCCCAACTTATTATGATCAATTATTCATCAGATGCAAAGATTATGGCAATAATTCAGGGATATTTGATTTATGCAGCTTGATTAAATGTTGGTTGTGGAAGGGTTTCACCTGTTGTTTGATAAGCGATTACTAATGATTCTAAAGCCTCGATTCCATTATTAACTGCTTCTTGATAATTGTCTCCATGTGTCCGCCAAGTTTGTCCAGGAAAGTCTGGAAACCCTACTAAGAAACACTTATCTTCTTCTGACCATTGAATTATCATTTGATATTTAAGTTTCATCATTTCCTGTTTTACCTTCTATTTCTTTAATAGCTTGTTTGACATCTTTTTCTTGATACTTTTTGGCATCTGTACTATCTTTACCAGAAATAGTTATTTTTCCATTATATAATGGATGTATCTAGTTAGTGTGACTTCCTTTACCGGGAATTTCTATAAAACCAGCTTGTTAAAGCATTTGTTTTAATTCTCTAATTTTTTTAGGCATTTATTTAATATTTTGTCTGAATCAGGATGTCCTGATTTAGACAATTATAAATCGCGTCTACTCAGGTGGACTAATTAATTTATGATGTAGCTTCGTTTATCTTACGTCGTAAATCATCAAGTGGTGACTCTGGTTCTTTTATTTCTGGTGTTTCTTCAATTTCTGGTTCATCAGAACAAAATTCTAGAGATATTTTCATTCTAAATTTTCCTTTTTGCCAATTTTCACCAGGTTTTAAAATCTGACAATCAACACCCTTAATCATCCAATCAGCAGTATTCTTTACAGAAGGTAAAACTCGACTGTTTATAGATTTTAATTGCTTATCTAATTCATCTAACCCACCACCAATTAAAAATATATTCAATAATGCTAAGTGCAATTGACTGGTTTTGAACAAGCAATCATTAAAGTCTAGTATAATCTCAGTTTTCACAGAATCTAGAATTTCAAATTTATCTTCCATCTCTTTTCTTCCTTTGCTTATTTACGCTTTTTTATGAGTATATAAAAACTGCGATTAAAAATCGCATCTACACAAACAAAGTCCACCTGTGTGGACTAACTAATTTATGATGTAGCTTCATTTAGCTTACGTCGTAAATCATCAAGCGGTGATTCTGGTTCTTTTATTTCTTCAATTTCTGGTTCATCAGGAATAAATTCTATAGATATCTCTAGATTAATCTTGACTTTTCCTTTTTGCCATCCTTCAGAACGTAATTTAAGTATTTCACATGGTATTCCTTCATCAATCCACTTTTCGTAAAGTATTCTATCCAAACTTCCAGTTATCACACCCTTCTTACCTATATGTTGTCTATTTATTGCAGGAATATTTAAATATAAATTTTCACTTTTGAAAGAATTTGTTAATTCCTCTCCTAATTTACTTTTATTGAACAAATTATTGATTTTTTCCTTTAATTTCTGCATTTTAAACATCGCACTGCCACAAGATATGGCATCATCTTCATTACAACCAATAAACTTAAAATTATCTTCCATCTCTTCCTCCTCTCCGCGTCTCTGCGTGCAAAAAAAAATCTAAACTATGGTGAACACAGAAAAACCCTGTATTCACCCAAAACATTATACCTCTTCCCCTCCAATCACAGGTAAAAGATGTTCATATAACTGCATTGCTTGTAAACAGCTATTAATTCCCAAAACTGCTGTATTATATTCCTGAATTTTCTCCTCAACCTGATTTAACAAACGTTGATTATTAGCAATCTTTTCCTCAGCTTCCTGTTGCAAAGTCTTCTCTAAATAAGCACGAGCATGGGGATAGAGTTGTAAAATCTCATCTCCTTGTTTTTCCCCCATTGGTAATAAATGAGTTTTGATAGTTTGGTTGATGGTTTGACGGAAAGATTTACGAATGGTAACTTCAACTTTTGGTTCAAAATCTAACTTCAATAATTGTCTAATTGCAGGTTCAGCATCTCTGATACTTTCTGCGTCGTAAGCTTGGGATGTTTGTTGTAATGTTTGCCGAAATTGATAAATTGAAAAAGTCCCTTCATCATAAAATCTGGGACTTTCTCTCACAAATCTATCGCACTCCACACTAGCAGCAGTTACCAAAGCTTGAGAAATCAATTTTTCTATTTCTTTTATCTTCAGTTCAATTCCCCCATCATTACCTAATAAGCGATACAATTGACGGTAATATTCTGATTTTCTAATCTTTTCCATTATCTGTCGGAATAGATTAGCAATTACTTGTTCACAAGATTCAATTAAAATGTCTTCCAACTGATTTGATAAATAATAAAAAGCCTCTACTAAAATAGCTAATAAAGGTGCAGTTGCGTTGCGGGGATGACTCAAAGTTGCACGACGATAAGCATCAGCTACAGAAAAGCTATCTAGCAACTCATCCAAACGACGAATCATTTTTGATTGTAATTGTCGAAAATCAGCTTCAAAGTCCTCACAATGATTATTAATGATTTTGTTGACTTCATCATTAATATGTTGATGAAAATCTCTACCGACTTGCTGGAGTTGCTGATTTAATTTTTGCAACTCATATTCTTTCATACTTTCGATTTCTCGCGGTTGACTATCTAAGTCTCTTTGTACACTTTGATAGTGTTTTTTGATTTTGATACAAATATCTTCTAAGTCATCTGCGAGGTTTTTAAATAACTGGGGACGTTTTTCTTCTGTAAGATAGCGTGTAATTGAACTGCGAAATTCTTCAATTCCGCTATCTTGAATCAGTTGGTTAATTAATGGTGTTCCCTGTTCGCTTAAAATTCTCACATAGTTTTGATTAGGAGTTTCAAAGCTGTTAACAGAAATTCTAAATTGACTAGGTGATAATTTCCCAGAAGTACAATAACGATTAAATTCATTGACAAATTGTGGTGTTTCTTCTTTCGCATCTAAACCTTTGACACTTTCTGCAAAAATCGAATCCAAACCAAATCTATCTAATCTCGTTGTTTGTTTCAATTGACTACCATAAAAACCTAGTAAACCACTGGTTTTATAAACCCTGCTCGTATCTCGAAATTGTCCATTAATTAAATCTTCTAATCTTTGTTTGAGTTGGTTATTGTACCAAGTTTCATCTATGCGGTTGAAGATATAAAAAACTCTATCTCTAATACCTGCATTTTCCCGCATGGTTTCCAACAATTCTGTTTCTTCTTTTGTCATATCTCCTGCTGATGCAGGTTTGAGAACACAGACTACTGCTGATGTATCGGAATGTTGAATTTTCGCATAAGTTAATTGTGCATCTTTCTCTACTGGTGCATCAATTCCTGGTGTATCAATAATGATATTACCATCTTCTAAAAGCGGATGATAACAATAATATTCAATTCGTTTCAAAACCGCACTATTACTACCTCTTCGCGCATATTCCGCAGCTTCTTTGAGATTGATAAAATTAAACTGTTCCATTGAATATGTCGCATTATTCAAGGTATTGATGCGTTCTCGGTTTGCTACATATCCTTCTAACAATAAAATTAATGCTTTTGCTTGTTTTGCACGTTCTGATTTACTTTCTCCTCCCTCTTGTTGAATAATTGCTTGACAACCTTGATGCAATAAATCAATTACATCTTGTTTATTGATATTTTTAACGGTATTAAATCCCAATTGTTGACACAAAAAAACCGCTTGTTCTCTGATTTCTGCTTCACTCAAAAAGGTTAAAACTACTCTTTCTTCATTTGCTGGTGCATATTCAATTTTGCATTCTGTACCAGTCGCGTGTCCTTCTGCACTATATAATAATTCTCTCTCTAAAAGTGCATTAATTAACATTGATTTACCAGCACTAAAAGCACCTGCAAACACAATTTCAAATCTGGGAGAAATAGCTTTATCTAAAGATATCTGCACAGATGTAATATCTTGAGAACGCAAAGCTGCTTCTTGGTGTAGCAGTTGTAAAATAGATTCGACTTGTGATTGCAGTTGCTGACACTGGGGCGCTAAATTTGACATAGTAAGTAGTAAAAACGGTTTATAAGTATTGTAATACTACTTATTGTATTTTGGCTACATCATACCCAATGCACCACGAGTAACACCTAGTTGATTTTGCAACTTCAATTTTTGCCAAAGTTGAGAACCAGTGATTTCTCCTTGCAAAAGTTGTTGATAATAATGTATTGTTTTGGTCACTTGTTCTGGTGTTTCGTTGAGAAATTCAATTCTCAAATGTTGTAAACCCAAGCTTATTAATCTTTGTACATATTCCGCACCAGTTTGTGCAGTGCCGTTATATACTGTATTTCGACATCCTGAATCAGCTTTGAGGATGTGTTCACTACCTACTCTGTCTCTCATTTTTACGTCGTGTTTTTCGCAAGGTCTACCGCAGTTAGTGTAGTCTGTTCCTTCAGATAGGAAAGCACAAAATACGCAGTGTTCCATGTGAAACATGGGTATATGTTGATGTATTGTTACTTCAAAATGTTGTGCTGGGTAATTTGTAATTAAATCTTCAAGTTGGTTAATATTTAAGTCGTAGGATGCGGTTAATCTTTCTAAATTAAAACGTTGTCTCAAGTAGTCTGCGGTTAAGGGATTAGCAATATTTAAGGGAAAGTCAGCAATACATCTTTCGTTGGCAAAATATTCTAATTGGTCGTAATTTCTGATTAAATAACCATCAGCTTCAGCATCTTTCACTTGTTTTAAAATCCAAGTTTCTCCAGGTTTGGTTATGCGGGGTGGTGCTACAAAAATACTGGGGACTGGGTTAATTGAAGAATGTCTCCATTCTCTAAATATTTTTACTGCTTCTCGATAGTTGCGGGGATTTTCAAATTCGCAATATACAGTTTTGATATCTGTGGTTAATACGGCTTTGAGTTGTTCGATGTTTCTAGCTAAAACAATGAGGGAAGGGGAATTAGGAACAGGGGAAGATTCAGGTGTAATTAAATCTTGCCATCTTGCATGATGATTTAATTGCCAAAGTTTGGGTTTACTTCTTAATTTTTCTAACTGGTTGACAATTTCCCGACGCATTTTATTTAATTCACTAACAGGTAACATCGCATGACATTTGATGTTATTTGTGAGAGTTCCTAAACAAAAAGCTGTGTTACCTAAACGTCCCAATTGTTCTTTTAACTTTTCATCATTTAAAGGTTTAGTGTGTGCTTCAACCAGTAATATTTCCGATTCTATTTTAACTATATTACCAATTTCATCACGAACAACAGCTATTAATTTTTCTCCGATTTCCCCATATACTTCTATATTAATAGGTCGTGTAAATTGGGGATATTCTCCATCATAACTTTGACGGATTTGTTTATCTAATTCTGGGTCACTTGTTTTCCAAACTTTATTTCCTCTATGGATTTTTAGAAAATTCAAATCATCTCTACCAAAAGTTAAAATTACCTCGTTTCCTTTTTCTACAACCCCATATATCCTTCCTCCTTCTTCTCGCATTTCTGGATGTCCGCAGTCAAACACCACACCATCACCAGGTTTAACAGGTGCTGCTAATTTCACTGTTATTTGTTCATTTCTAACGCGGGTAACTTCTCCTAAATAAACACCGCGTTTTTTTCCGAAGTTTGCATGAACTAATTCTTGGTTATTTATCCCCTCAAACCAACCTGTATAAAGTCCACGAGAAAATGCCATTTCTAAATTATATTGGTCTTGACCTCTCCCCCGACCCCTCTCCGACACAGAGAGGGGAGTTTTTATTCCCCCTTCCCTAGAAGGGAAGGGGGTTAGGGGGTTAGGTCTTTCCGCTATTTTATCTAATGCTTTTCTATAAACTTGAGTCACATTAGCAACGTATTCTGGTGCTTTTAATCTTCCTTCAATTTTTAAAGATGTGACTCCCGATTTTACCAACTCCGGTAAAACTTCTAAACCTGCTAAATCTTGAGGACTAAGTAAATATTTACGATTACCTAAATCGACAATTTCACCATCTGCAATTAAATCATAAGGCATTCTACAAGCTTGAGCGCATTCTCCCCGATTTGCGGAACGTCCTCCTAATGCTTCGCTGGTTAAACATTGTCCAGAATATGCGACGCACAAAGCACCATGAACGAAAACTTCTAAAGGTAAAACTGCTTGTTTTTTAGATATTTGTTGTTGAATTTTATGAATTTCTGAAATCGAACATTCTCGCGCTAAAACTACTAATTGACATCCCAAAGATTTAGCAAATTCTACTCCTGTAGCACTGGTAATAGTCATCTGGGTTGATGCGTGAATAGGAAAGTCGGGGGAAAGATGACGAATTAAACGACAAATACCCACATCTTGAACAATGAGAGCATCAACACCAGCAGAAATGATAGTTTTGAGGTATTGCTGTGCTTCCGTCAGTTCCTGGGGAAAAATCAGGGTATTCAGAGCGATATAACCTTTGACTCCTCGCAGGTGCAGAAATTCCATTAATTCTGGTAAGTCTGCAATGGTGAAATTATCCGCCCTCATTCTGGCGTTAAACTTGTCTAAACCAAAATAAATTGCATCCGCACCATTTTCTACTGCTGCTTGAGCGCATTCCCAGTTACCCGCAGGTGCTAGGAGTTCGGGGAGTTTGATTTTTGTGGTGGTGCTTGTCATTTCGGTTAGTTAGGGTTTACGTCAGTTTATTGATTGTATCTAAGTTGAGGGGTGCTTGTGCGACGTATTTTTTCATCATTACCACCAAAAAACATCTTATTTTTTATATACCTTAATAATGGGGGTGACTTTGGGATTTTGGGGGTTACTCAGGTTTAATCTGTAGGTAGTTCTCAAAAAATCTTCGTTTTTGTTCCCTTTAACTGTGACTATATAATGGTTGAGTTTAGATTTGTCTTGCTCAAATTTTTCAATCAATTTATTTTGCAGTATTTCCGCGTTTTTCAGTCTTTTCGGTAACTGTTTACCAATTCCTAAACAAAATACTCCTGTATTGTCAGGAAATGTATTGATTTGTAAATAGTATGGCCGATTATTGGATTTAAAGTGATCTGTTAACCAAATATATCCTCTATTTTGGGGAGTTAGTTTTGTAAAAGTCTCTTTGGTTCTCTCATTAAAACCACAATTTCTATCCATAATTAGTTCACCAGATATTACGGGTTTTGAGAGAGTAAGTACAAACGTAGAACATAAGGTTAGGGTTGCTAAGTTCCCAGCGATAAATTTTGACAGTTTCAACATCAAAAACTCCTGTGGGTTTGGTATATCAATGGAGACTGTTTTTTCTCTGGGAAAGTTTCATCACTCATTTTTTTTTCAAAAGATTGTTTATTGGTTGTTGCAATGGTTCATGGTTAAATAAAAAGTTGAGTATCTGGTTTAAATATTCTACAAAATTTGATGAATACTCTCAACTACCTGTTCAATAAAATCTACCGCATTACCAACTAGTAATTCATCTATAGGCCAGCGATTACCTAAAGCTAATGTGGGATCTATATCTGCTTGGTGGGCAATCTTATTTCTACGATCTACAATCAAAATAAGTTGCTGTTTGATCTGGTTCGCTTGTTTAACATTTCCACTTATTTTAATAGCAACTTCATCCCATAATTTTTTATTTGATATGTACCTAATTGAATCAGCAATATTGTCTGGTGTCTGAAAACTTAGCTTGCTGAATTCTTTTCTGATTTCATTTTCTAACCATGAATTGTTATTTAGTTTATCTAAAATAGTAGTGGAAATAACAGGAATTAAGCTTGAAATATTATGAGACTGCTCTAAAAAATCATCCCCATAACTCTGCTGTATTTCACTCTCTATCCAAGTAGCAATATCTATAGCTATTGTTCTATCTTCACGCGCACTACCCAGCGACACTTTAAACCTTGAAAAAGCTGATTAATTTGTATTAGCAGTAACTGCTGGTTCTGAGCGTGTTCCTCGATGAATTTCCAGCATACCCAATGTAACAACCTCATGGACATAATAATCCAAGGCACTCACACTAAGAACTAGAGCAGATCGTAAAATATCTGAAATATCTAGAGCAGCAGTAGCTTGAGCTTTAATAGAGTTATGCAGAGAAATTAAATCCCGAACACGCTGAATGCTAATGCGAAATTGATCAAGGGCTGACTGCATAACTTGATGATAGTGCAATAATTTTATCTGCTAAATCGGAAAAAGTTGCTCTAAATTCTTCTTGCTTTTTTTGATTAGCTCCTAATACTATACCTTGCTGGTCTAACTGTTCCGGCGTGAGCGCATAAACTGGTGTGCAGTGTTCTTGTGATAGAGCTATTAAACTGTTAAAGTTAGAAATTTTGGTCATGGTAAAACTACCATTCATCCCCTGTTCAGTATAGACCTGATTAGGTAGTAACAAATTATTTTTATCTAGAATTGGTTTTAGCTTACCAGTAACTGTCTTCTCTATTTTTTCTATCCATGTTTGAAATGCTGCTGTTTCTTTACCTCTGATAATTCTATAGTTTTGAACTATAGTTCCTAAAAATTTCAACCTAAATTCAGGAAACGGATAAGCAGCTTCCTTTAATATAGAGTTTGCACTTGCCATCTTCGCCCACCCACACCACTTTGGTAGAATTCTGGATAGAGAATCAATTGCCATTACAGAGAAAAAATCAGCAGTAGTAGGCACTAAAAAAAAGTCACTTGTCATTAATAAATTTTGATTGATAGATCCTAAACTTGGACTCATATCAATTAAAATGTAGTCAGCATTAAACTTATTAGCAGTTTTTTCCAAGAGATCAGAAATTGCACCTGGCAAGTTTTTAAGTGTCTGAATTGAACCACTTAGTTCTTGTGCAATTCCTAATGTTACTTCGTATTCACCAAAGCCCACATGACCAGGTAATAAAAATAGACCTTCTTGTCCTTCTATCGAAATACAATCTACAGCTTCAATAGCGCGTGGTTGTGACTCAAAAGCAGGAGCCAAGCCAGTCTTAATATTAGAATGTGTATTGTAAATGTTTTCTATTCTTGCTTCATCATCTTCAGTTTCTTCTTTCAGTGCTATTCCTGTAAGATTACATTGGGGGTCTGTATCTACAAGAATTACTCTCTTCCCCTTGGAAGCAAGCATCCAACCTAAATTAAAAGTAGTAGTGGTTTTGCTAACACCACCTTTGTGATTAAATAAGGCGATCTTCTGAACCATTGCAATTATTTTGATAAATATCTCATTTGAGATATGTATTACTTAGTATAGCCTAAGTAAATTATTTCCGACTTAATACGCTAACAACAGTTGTTGCAGATATCATAGCAATTGATTTCGTAATTTTTGCTGTTATTAAATTAAATCAAAATACTATTAACCAGCACTGATTAATATATCAAAGCTAAACCATATCCTGTAAATCAGGCTTAATTTAGCATCTAACTAGTGCTGGTGTAAGATATTGAAAATTTTTAAAATGGCTCAGGTCAGATTTGAACTGACGACCCCAGGCTTATGAGTCCCGTACTCTAACCAACTGAGCTACTGAGCCGTGTTGTTTTATCAACTTCTATTAAGATAGCATACAAATTTAGTGGTGGCAATTCCCAAAACCAAATTTTTTTCCAAAATAAAAGAGGGAGTCAAACTCCCTCCACAAACCAGGCAATCACTGAGTTAAAAAACAGCCATATATTATATTTACAGGCGTGCCTGTGATGGCAGGAAAGCAATGGGGTTAACCGCTCCTTTACCTGCTGGATGAACTTCAAAATGGGTGTGGGGACCAGTGCTAAAGCCAGTGCTACCCATGGCAGCAATGGTCTGTCCTTGTTCCACTTCTTGGCCTACTTGTACTAAAACTCGGCTGTTGTGAGCATAGCGGGTCATACTGCCATCATGATGGCGGATTTCAACTAAAATGCCATAACCGCCGTTATTCCAACCTGCTCTTTCCACCCTACCTGGTGCTGCGGCATAAATTGGTGTACCAACGCCGTTAGCAATATCAATACCCCTGTGCATTCTACCCCAGCGCCAGCCATAGCCAGAGGTAAGTGTACCTTTGGCTGGCCAAATGTAAGCTGTGGAAGAAGAGGAAGGATTAGTATTCTCGTCAACAGTTTTAGGTAGGTATATATCTACAGCTGCCAAAGGTGGCAAGGCTGGGGATACTTTGGTTCCCCGCATTTTACCCAGGGAGTCGCTAGAGTTTGAGTTTGCACCAGCGGGAGGTACTGATAACCTAATTCCCGATGAACTACCAGAGGAATTACCTGAGAAAGCTGTTTGCCTTGACAGGAATTGAGGGTTAATTGGCTCCTTATTAGGTTGAGCAGTACGTAATAAAGGTTTAACAGGTTGTGCGCTGTAGCTGGGCAGTATGGGCTTAGGTACGGGAATGGATACCGCATTCAGTTGAGTATTAACCTGAGAATTTCTCCGATTATTGGCTTTTTCGACAACAATCGGGATTACTGTATTCTCAGTTTCAGCTACTGTTTGTACAGTGACACCAGACTGTTGATCGCGGTATTTTTCGCGTAGTCTCTCAATTTCAGCTTGCAAGCTACGGATACGCTCAGTACCTTTAGCCTTAGCTACCTTTTGAGGTGCTTGTTGCTCTCTTTGGGTTTCTGTAGCACTTTCGAGTAGTGAAGTATCACCACCCACTCCATAAGATGTAGGGGAAGTGAAGTCAGTTTCTGGGGTTGGCCGCTGATTATTCTTAACTACTGGTACGGGGATGCTTACACCACCGCTAATAGCAGGAGTATTGACCTGAAGCTGATTCTCTTTGGCTACTGGTACAGAAATAGCAACACTGCTGTTGTTGCTACTCACTGATGACTGTTTGGCTACTGGCACAGAAATAGCAACACTGCTGTTGTTGCTACTCACTGATGACTGTTTGGCTACTGGCACAGGAATGGCAACACTACTGTTGTTGCTACTCACTGATGACCGTGAAGCCAGAGGTAGATTGGCTTCTAAATCAGGCTGACTCAGAGGAGAACTAGCAACTGTGGCACTTCTGCTAGACTGGACTAAAGTGGGACTAGTTGCTAGAGTGGGCTGGTTGTAACTGCTACGCCCTGCTG
Organism: Anabaena sphaerica FACHB-251; assembly: GCF_014696825.1. Lineage (NCBI taxonomy): Bacteria > Bacillati > Cyanobacteriota > Cyanophyceae > Nostocales > Nostocaceae > Anabaena > Anabaena sphaerica. Next base: position 24,813 of record NZ_JACJQU010000002.1, read on the forward strand.
TATCTGTGGGAATAATCAGTTTTTGACTGATTTGTAGCTGATTGGGATCATTGAGATTATTAGCTTGGACTAGTTCTGAGACGGAAGTACCGTAGTTAGTAGCAATCTCGGCTAATGTGTCTCCGGGTTTAACTTCGTAGGTTGTCGTCACTGATTGAGCGACAACTGTGGGGGCGACTGGTGCAGGAAATGGTTTCTGCACTGGCGCACTTGTCTGTTTATCCTGTTTTAACTTGGATATCAGGCTGGATTGGTTGGCATCTGTCACATCTTCCGACTGTGTTGCCAAATGGTTATTAGCTACAGTGCTTGGTTGTGCTACCTCAATACCAGTTGGTGATGAATTCTTGGTCTCCTCAGACCGCAACTCCGCCAGACTATTTCTTAAACGGTTCGATTTTTCCTGTAAGCGATTGAGAGCAAATTCTTGCTGCGCTTTTAGTTGTGCATTAACAACATTGCTAACTGGGTTTGCCGCTTCCACAATGACGGCAGGGACTTGAGAGTCAGCAACACCCTGATTTTGAGAAAATTGTTGTTCTGTCTGGGACAGTTGTTTTTCTGTTTGTAATTTGGATTGAACTGAGTTACCACTCAATCCCTGTTTTGCTTGCAGTTGCAGGTAAACAGCTTTTTTGTCAGCTTCTGATGTATGAATTTGCACAGCCATTTCCTTGGCTGTAACTGGCCATTTAGCTTCAAGCCCAGGCACTTGCGAAACTGCTGTTGGTTCCACGACGATGACAGGATTTTCAGGCGCGCTCGCTGAAGAGACGGCTTGGGACTCCAGCTTTGTGGCCGCAAATTTTATCTCAGTGTCAGAAACAGCAGGAATTGTTGAGGCTGCTTTTTGACTGCCAACAGGAGCCGCTGCTTGGGCTTGATCGCTTTGCCGAGTCACCAAAAGGCTGGTTGCGCCCATTGAGATTGCCAAGCCAATCATAGCGGCTTGGGTTCCCGCCCGGCGGTTTGCTTTGTGATTAGTCTCATTTAACGGCTCGACCGGGACACCATCGCTGTTGGGAGTATTGTTTAACACAGCCTTCACTCTCTTTTTCAATGCTCGTTTCAAAGACGACCTCCTATGATCACGCTTCGCTTAACTGACCTTGATTTTTCTGTTGGATACTAATCCATAATTGAGATCACATCAAACGATAGATCAAGATCACATTCACCAGAGATACTTAGGCAAGATTAACCTGGTTCTCTGATTTAGACAAGTTCATACTTGTTAGTAAACCTTAAAATTTTTGCTTTCAATTGTCTGTTGCTACTCCTCACAAACCCAGGATTGTTCGTTCTTGACAGTTATTGGTGCTGCTTCTGCTTTCAAAGCGGGGACTAGACAAATATGATAGCTTTGCTGAGTCCACTAACGCTGTTAACATTTGCTCCGCTGCGACTTCTGAAAAAAACGATGTTCCTGCTGTAGATATTTTCTAAGTTTTTTTATCCAATCCGTCTTATCAACACGAGACTTTACGGCTTTTATTCCCTAAAAGACAACCGTACAAATTCGCAGCAACTTTTGACAGGGTTGATTGTATTTCATAATACAAATAGCTAAGATGCTTGACAGTAAATGCTTTGGCTAATTTTACCTCTGGCATAGATCATATTTCAATTCACTAAAATCTATCATTGACAACTGGCATGGAATCAAAGTTCCTATACAAATTTCTTATATGACCCTTATCCAACTAACCAGCTTTTTTTTATATGGGTTGGGAGGGTATCATAACCCGAGTCTCAGGCAGTAAGTATTACTGTAATTTTACTTAAAAATAAATACTGACAAAAACCTGTAATATCCACAACAAATAAGTCTTTCTACCTAAAACTTAGCTAACTATTGTAAATAGCCTAACTGTCGTCGTGATTCAAACAAGCTTATGGCGACACTTACGGATAGATTCAAGCTGCGAACTCCGGGTTCGTTCATGGGAATATAAAGGGTGGAATCACAGACACTGAGAACATTTGCGGGTAAACCTGTGGTTTCACTACCAAACAATAGCCAGTCATTGGCTTGAAACTGGTAATTGATATAGTTAAAACTGCCACGGACGCTAAACCCTAACAATCTACCTCCACGCTGCTGATGGATGACTTGGAATGCTTCTGGTGATTCGTGATAGTGCAGTTTGACGTAAGGCCAGTAATCTAAACCTGCTCTTTTGAGGTAGCGATCGCTAATTTCAAATCCTAAAGGACCTACCAAATGCAATTCTGTCCCTGTAGCGGCACAAGTACGGGCAATATTGCCTGTATTTGGAGGAATCTGGGGGTTAACTAAAACTACCTGGGGCATGGTCACAAAATGTTAATAATTTTATCTAACACTGTATCGTAGCTAGAAAATCTACCTAAAGGCGGATATAGACGACCTATAGGTTTTGTTAATAGGCATTCGCCACTAGGGAGATATTAGATTTTCAAAACCAAGGAAATGGGGAGGTGGGCAGGTGGGGAGATCGAAAAATTCTCACTCTCACCTGTCACCTGTCACCTAGAAATTAAGCCAAGAGGGAGGAACACAATTTGTTTTCTAGTTCCTGTTCCCGTTCTTGGGTGGCAATAATCGCCTGTTTAATGACTTGCTGGGTATCAACACCAACTTTGTGTAATTGTAACCACTGTTGGGCTTCGTTACCTGCGCGGAGAATTTTCTGTAAAGGGGAAAGGAAACAACTAAAGCCTTGTTGTTTGGCTATACCCCAAACTTCTTGATATAGCTGGTCAATCCAATCTCTGGCGAGTATGGTACTGCCATCTTGCCAATGTTGCAACGGAGCATCAAGACTAGATGTGGCCGCTGCCATTTCATTTTTGGCAGTTAAAGTAATTAGTTCTTCGGGAGAGAAACTGCTTTGAGTTAAGGGATCGATGCTGGGGTTGTCAATGATTTGTAACAACCGCGCTTCTAGTAGGGCGGTTATTGCTAATAAGGAAATGGGATCTGTGACTAAATCACAAATTCGCAGTTCTAGACGATTTAAATCATAAGGACGGCGATCGCCATTTGGTCTGACTGATGTCCACAAATGCCGAACATTTTGCATTGTTCCGGCTTGTAGCTGTCCTTCTACCCATTGAATATGATGGGCATGACTGGCAAATAAGGGTACATGACTGGGGGTTTGGGGGAAGAGTCCCCAACGGGTGGAATGATAGCCTGTGGCTTGACCATCTAAAAATGGTGATGAGGCGCTCAGGGCAAGGTATAGGGGTGCTTCTGTGCGGATGACTCGACAGGCACGCATTAATATTTCTGGATCGGGGATGCCAATATTAATATGTACACTGGCAGTAACAACTTTTGTGCCGTAGGTTTGCTCAATGTAGTCATGATAGGGGTGGGTGGGGTCAGAACGGTAAAAGCGATCGCTCCCACCCAAGGACAGGGTACTGCCTGGTATTAATGTGTAATTATCCAATCGCTGCAAATATTTACGCAACTGTTGCCGAGGACGCAATAAGCCACACAATTGATTTTCGTAATTGGTGGACGGATTGGTTATGTATTCTACGTTGCGGCTATCTGGCTCCCGCATAAAACCTTGCAACTCTGTAACAATTTTGTCGGAGAGACCAACAATTTCACCTTGAGGTGTGCCAGTATACATCTCAATCTCAAAGCCTTTTGATAAGACCACTTTATTTCGCTCCTTGGCTCTCCTAATTTCCATAAATTGTATCAAATTTAACGATTTTTTGCATTTGGGAATTGGGGACTGGGGACTGGGGACTGGGGACTGGGAGCAGGGGGAGAATAACAACTTACCAATTACTAATTATGAATTTCTCTGTTTCAAAATAGCTTCTCGTGCAGAATTGATAATTTCATTTGACAAGTCACATAATGATTGCAAGGATATTTTGCCTTCATTTAGTAGGGAGCTTACCCTAGTTGATGCTGTCTCTAAAATTCGCTTACCGCTGCGGATTTGAATATTTAACTTATCTTCTATTACATCAAAAATAACAAACAGCGATATGGTTTTCCAAAATAGTTTACTTGGTGGTATCACTTTAAAAGCAGTGACTATTTTTCCCTCTTCTGGTATATGAAATTTTAAGCTCGCATCCTGAATAAATTGCTGGATTTCTGCCAGTTTTAATGAAGAAAGCTGGTTTATTTTTTGTTCAATATTTAAAAAGGTTGCTAAATCAGGCAGGTTGACAATAACATCATTTAAAGATTCAGATTGAAAACTCAATTGTTCATTTAAAGAGTCAGTTATTGCAAAAATTTGCACTGCATAAGGTGGTTGAGGCACAGTTCCTCTTTCATAAAATAAACGTCCTTCGGCAGTAACTGTAATGGGTGATTTTACCGCCAAAGTTTGTAATGACTGAAGAGTAGAAATCGTACTGTGTACAAATACAGAATCAAGCCCAAGTATAGAAGCTAATTCATCTGCTGTAGGTGGTGTTTCAAATTCTATCCCAGCGCGAATTATAAACTCTTCCAGGACGTTTAATTGCCGGGGTTCTTTAATTGTTAATTCTACCGTATTTTGACACAGGCTATAGCGAAACTGACGTGCAGCAAAAACTGATAAACTAGGATTTTCAGTTTCAATTTTTGTGACTATATTTTTGAGATGATCATCAATAGGTCGATTAACAGAAGCAGGAAACATCAATAAAACCTCCATGATGATCAACAATGTTTGCCACTTCCGAGTACATACTACCAACTGTACCTGCTTTACTGGTAAATAAATCGTGGCAACCAACAATTACTAGTAATTCCTGAGCGCGAGAAAAAGCCACATTCACCCGTTCTGGCTTTTTAGCAAATCCCACATCTCCTTGATGATTATTCCGCACCATACTGACAATTACTACAGGTCTTTCCATCCCTTGAAATCTATCAACTGTACCTGTTCTAATTTGCAATGAAGGGAAAAGTTCAGATTGAAGACGTTCATCAATTTTTCTCAATTGAGCGCCATAAAATGTAATTACTGCTATTTCTTTTTTAGCTTCCCCATTAGCAACTCTAGAATTCCAAACATTTTCAAACTGCTGACATATTTTTTCAATGACATCAATTTCTTTAAGGTTAAAAAATGAAGTTCCCAGACGTTCTTCTTGAAATTCATTTTCTCTGGGCATTTTCACCCAAGTTAGATGATGCTCTGGTTGAATTATTTCCCCTGCTAAATTATGAGCGCGTTTGTTGTCAGGTTCTAAAATACCACATTCTAATTTACCATCATAAAATTGATTTATTGCCCCCATGATGTTGGGGTGCATTCGATATTGGGTATTGAGCATTTGTTTGATGCTATTATCAGCAGTTTCAAATTGAAACTTAAATAATGATTCTTCTAAAAATTGCATTTCTTCTCTTGTATGACCAATTGTTGCAGCAACTTCTTCGACCGTGCTAGTATCAAGCATTGGTGGTAATTGTCGGTGATCTCCTACCATGACTAATTTTTTAGCTTTCAAAGCAGGAATTAATAATTCTGGTGGAGTACATTTACTAACTTCATCAATAATGACAACATCAAAATACTTGAATTCTTCAGAAAAATTGTAATTTGCAGCTTGAACGCAGGTGATACCAACGACGTTAGCATTATCTAAATAAATCTGTCTTAAGTCGTTACTATCTCTTTCTGAAGGTTGACGTAGTTTTGTAATCCAATCTTGGACAAAGTTTTGATATTTTTGCAGATAAGTTTCTTCATTTTCTAGTTGTTGCTGCCAAATGTCAAACCTGGTTTTAACTGTGTTCAAAAATTCTAGATTAAATAAATCATTTTCTGGTTTTTTAGGTTTAAATTTATTAGGTATTTCTTGCCAAATTAAATCCCACCAGTTTCTTTCTGTGATTAAATCATCGGGTATTTGCAATTTTAACTGTTGGTCTAGTTCATTTAATTTGCTTTGGGAAATTTCAAGTTTTTGCAAAGATGTTTTGGCTGATTTTTTCAGTTTTACTAACTCTTCCTTTAATGAGTCTTTAATAATTTCTAAGATAGCAAAAGCATCTAATGAGGAAGTTAAAGTTTCAATCTGAGTGATGGAAGTTTCCCAAAGCTTGACCTGCTTGGCAAATTCTTGATGCTGTTCCCAAATATTTGATTGTGTGGACAGATATTGTTGTGTGAGGTTACGTAATTCTAAAGGTAAATTTTGTTTTTTATTCAGTTCTTGCAAAATATTCACAACTCGTTCAAGTTGAAAATTAGCATCTTGACTAGCTTTTTCTACCTGAGATTGAGTTGCTAATATTTGTTCTTGGGTAATACCATTTTTGGGAAGTTGATCTAATTGTTTTTGTTGAGTTTGTAAAATCTTAAGCTGCTGTTCAGCTTCGGTTTTGACTTTTATAACGCATTGACGAGCATTTGCAAGAATGGTATCTAGTAATTCTTGGGTAATTCGAGTTAGAGTAGAGTCGATGTTATTCAATTCATAAGATGATCCATAGGCTTTTTGCAATTTAATTAAGAAAGATTGGGTATTTTCAACCAGCAATTTCCGCTGTTTAGAGGTGAGTAATTGATAATTTTCAAATTGTTGGTAAGTTTCCTGCCATTTGGTGCGATCGCTCTTTTCTAACACTATGGGAATTTGACTAAAATTTTGTTGTAAAAAATAACTGAAATTATGCTGTTTACCCTGTCTATCAGTAAATTTGCCCTCTATTTCGTAAGAAATAGCCTTGGTTAATAATTCCCATTCTGGAAGCTTAATTTGATAAATCTTTGGTAAAATTTGTAATTTTAAATTATTAGCAAACATCAACAAACCAAGTGGTAGATTTAGCATATTATCTGTTAGTTTTAAATCAGAATGCTGACAATCTTTCAAAACTTGATAAATATGTGTATAAGCTGTAGTTTTCCATTCTCTAACTGCTTCGATAAGATAATCAATTTCTCGTTTACGGTTTTCCCAAATTTGAATGGTTGGTTGTAAACTTTGTCCTTGATTAAGAAATTGTTGATACTCTATTTGTAATTGATGCAAATATGCAGAATTTTGTTTAAAAACATTGACTAATGTTGTCAATTCAGACATAGCTGTATTTGCATCATTAGCATAAATCAATGCTGGTTTAAATTCATAAATTTCAGGTACTATAGTTTCACATAACCAAACCGCTAAACCAAATGCACCACGCGCAGGACGAACAAAACCAAGCTCATCTGTATATTTGATAGCTTGACGTACATTTTCCCGGAAATTTTCTACTAGCTTATTTTCTACTGTATAAGGTTGAAGACGGGGTAAAAAATCTTTAATTTCTGAGTCGTCCCAATTTATATTTTGTGGTTTTTTGAAAAGATGCTTTAATCCATGAATTAGCGATTCTATTTCATCTTTATTTGCTAACACTTCATTGTAAACTATTTCTTGAGTTTGGCAAAGCTCCTCTAACTTTATTTTTTCTTCCTTTAATTCATTTTGTTGCTGATTGAATTCTGCTTCAGATTTTAAATAATCTGTAAATCGCTGTGATGATACTAATAATTGCTGGAGAATGTGGATATTTTCTCGACGTTGAGTAAGATTATTTTCGCAGTCGGTAGCGGTATTTTCTAACCATCTGTCAATTACTTGATCTTCTAAAAATGCTTGTCCTTCTTCCCCAACTCTTTCTGCTTTTCCTTTTCTAACAGCGCGAATGACTGGGTTATGAACCAATCTACTCAAAGCATTGTCAACGGCTAAATTCGCTTGAGAAGTAATCAATGTGCGACCACCACGCAAAGCAATTTGATAGCAAATCTCCGCAATTACGGTAGTTTTACCTGTACCTGGTGGTCCTTGAATCAAAACTAAATCTTCTGCTGAAAGCACCTTTTCTACAGAGTTTTTTTGACCTGAATTGGCAGCAGATAATAATAAGTCTTTGGCTTTAAGTTTGACGGTTTTTTTAATAGGTCTGGCTTGGGAAGCGTCAAATAAAAAGTCACCTAAATAGGGGTTTTGGGTGCGTCCTTGTCTTAATTGTTCCAAGGCTTTTTCTTTGCGTTCAATCTGTTTAATATCACCAGCAGCATCAAAAAACAAATATCCTTTTGTTGGTAGTTGATAATTTCCTGCTGCTATATATGCAACTAAATCGCGCTCAATTTTGATGTGAACAAGATTATTTTTTGGATCAACTTTTTCAATAGTTCCTAGTTGACGACTGGTACGACGATTTCTTTCTGTAGGTACAGTATCAGAAAATTTGATATCTTGATTTTTTGCCTTTTTTACCCGTTCCCAAAAGTTTTCTACATCTAAATAATTTTCTTCTGAACCATCAAGAGTAGCTGAATTAATATTAATTTTTAAGGCAACTTCTTTTTTATTTGATTGATAGTTTGAGTTGATGAAGTTTACACAAAATTGTCGGGCTTTAGCGATGCGTTCTTCAACTTTTAAAAATGCTTTCCATGCTTGTAATTGATCTTCTGTTGGTACATGATTACCGCATATTGGCATCTTGGCTATTTGTGCCAATATCTTGGGAGAAATATCGACAGGATCATGATGATTAGGAACTAACTGCAAGCGTAAAGGTAAAGCATAAGCATCAGCTTGTCCCCGTGCAGGTTGTAATAAATAAGCTGAAAGAATCTTTAAACCGCCAGTTCCATTTTTTTTGACTGCTGCTCTAAATCCCAAAGTTTTCTTTAGCTCTTTTAATCTTTTGGGTAGTTTAAATTCACTTTCATCTGTAGCTATGGTTAAATCCCAAATTTCTTCTCCTGTTTCTTTTCCTGTACCTTGACGACGAATATAAAATAGGCTAGGTTGTTTACCTACACATTCAAAAATCAATTCGTGGGCGCGTTCTTTTCTTTCTCGAAATTCGGGATAAAGTTTAACTGTTTCTTGACCTTCAAAGTTCCGAATTAAACTATCAATTGTTGAATTTAATAAGCTGTAACCCCAGGTTTCTGAGTTGTTGTTTTTTTGGAAATTTGACATGGATGCTCCTGGATTTTTTTTCTCACACAGAGGAAGATGTTGGTTGATTTTTGAGGTTAAAGATGAAATTGCTGATAAACTTGAGTTGCGGCTCGATGTAATAGAGAATGTCTCCAAACAAGGGATTTCATATCATCTGCATAACCACCACCAATAACGCAAGCTACTGGATAACCTGCACTAACACAGGTGGTTAAAACTTGCATTTCTCGGCGAAAAATTCCTGTGTCTGTTAGGGCTAGTTTGCCAAGTTTATCATCCATATGGGTGTCAACTCCAGCGTCATAAAATACTATATCTGGTTTAATTTCTGATAATAAATCTGGCAGGTAATTAGCTAAAGTTTGTAAATAAGCATCGTCTTCCATTCCTAGTGGTAAAGAAACATCTAAATCACTTTTTTGTTTGGTACCAGGGAAGTTGATTTCGCAGTGCATGGAAAATGTAAAAATGCTGTCATCATTTTGAAATATAAAGGCGGTTCCATCTCCTTGATGTACGTCTAAATCGACTATTAAAATCTTTTTGGCAAGTCCTAATTTTTGAAGGACGCGGGAAGCAACTGCCAAATCGTTGAAAATGCAAAAACCAGATCCATAATCAGGAAAAGCATGATGAGTTCCACCCGCAGTATTACAAGCTAAACCTTGATTTATTGCTAATTTGGCTGTTAGTATTGTCCCACCTAGCGCGACACAGGTACGATTTACTAAAGCTGGACTCCAAGGTAAACCGATGCGTCTTTGTGCTTTTGGTTCTAATGTTCCTTCGCAGTAAGCTTGCACATAGTTGGGGGTGTGGACTAACTCAATTAATTCTTGTGGTGGACGTTCAGGAATGTGAAACTGTTCTGGATGTGCTACCCTTTCACCTAACAGCAGTTCATACAGTTGTCGGAATTTAGACATGGGGAAGCGATGCCCAGGCGGTAAAGGCGCAATATAATCTAGATGGTAAATAATTGGCAAATCCATTACTTAGGTGAGGTAAACCGAGAGATTTGTACGTCAACAACTACTGAGAATAAGTCTAAGAAATCAGTCTAAAGTCAGATTGTGATCAACAGAAATTTAATTTATTAATTTTTTTATGTCATAAAAATAACCAGGTTAGAAGTATTTCTTTGGTTATAGTAATCTTATCTGCAATGTTTTATGACTGCTATAATCATGTATTATATTTTTTGGGTAAGATGACTATTATACAGTATACATAGATTTTGGTTTACAATTACATTTTTACCCCACCTCTATACTGTGACGCAAAAGCTAAAAATATAACTTACCTGACTTTGACAATATTTTCGGCTGATTTTCTGGCAAATAACAAGGTAAAATTTAGCGGGCATAATTTACTAATGCTGATATCCTAATTTTAAGTTGTCAATTCCGAATTAACTATTACTATGATGCAGTGGATTATACCCCTTATATTTATTATTGTTGGCTTTCTGGCTGGCATAATTGGCGAAAAAGTTATTTTTAAGAAAATTCAAACATTTGTTATTAATAAACAAATTCCTGGCAGTACGATTATATTTCAGTCACTGCATAGAATGACCTTTATTTGGTTTGTTCTAGCAGGTTTTTTTGGCGCTATTCTTAGTTCTCCTGTCAAGCCAGATATTGCTAATGTTCTGCAAAAAATTCTGACTATAATTTTACTGTATTCAGTGACGTTAGTCTTAGCTAGACTAACATCTGGCTTTGTAAATTTATTTGTCCAAAGAACGGAAGGCGTTCCTACATCGCTACTATCTAACCTCGCTAAAACTATTGTTTTAGTTTTGGGAACATTAATCCTTTTGCAAACTGTGGGTATTGAAATTACTCCCATAGTTACTACATTGGGAATTGGAGGTTTAGCTGTAGGTTTAGCTCTTCAAGATACTTTGGCTAATTTATTTTCTGGTTTTTATTTGGTTATTTCTAAGCAGGTGCGAACTGGAGATTATGTAAAATTAGATGATGGTAATCAGGGTTATGTCACAGATATTACCTGGCGAAATACGACGATTAAGGAAATTTCCAATAATGTGATCATTGTTCCTAATTCTAAGTTGGCTTCGGCAATTTTTACTAATTATCATCTACCTGCAAAAGAAATTACTTTAACTATGAATGTAGGTGTTAGTTATGATAGCGATTTGGAATTAGTGGAAAGAGTGACTGTAGAAGTTGCTAAAGAAGTTATGCAGGAAATTGCACCGGAATTAATTAAAATTGAACCTTATATTAGGTTTCACACTTTCAATGATTGTAGTATAGACTATACACTCTATATGCGTGTCAGTGAATATTTTGATCAGCGTATTGGTAAACATTTGTTTGTGAAAAAGTTACACAAACGCTATCAACAAGAAGGAATTCAAATTCCCTTTCCTATCCGAGATGTTTATATGCATGGAAGTTGAATTAATTTTAATTCATTTAATTCAGAGTTTACCCAGATCCCCGACTTCTTTGAGAAGTAGGGGATCTAAAATTAAATTTGTATTTTCTTATACTGGTATTATTGTGTAAAGTGATTTAAAATTCTCTAGCAAAAAACTAGGAATAGATTATATAGTGATGTAACTCTCAACTCGGTTGTGAAAGTTACAGTTATTCATGGTTGAACCTGTATGTATACAGTTGATATTGAAACTCAACTTCATGGCTTGCGTCCGGGCGATCGCGTCATGTATTCTAGTGTAGACTGGGATATAAAAGATTACAGCACCTATCAAGACCCTCAAGGTTATCAAACAGATGAATGGTTGTTAGTATCATCAGGTGGGTCAGAATATTACTTATTGCGAGAATATGACCCCACGGAAGAACTTAATTCTGTAACTTGGTATATCTCCAATTTGTTGGAAAATGTGCATTTATATCTGCCAGACTCTAAAGAAGATATAGTACCTAGATTATGGCAGGAAATGCAAGCATTAACTACACCCTATCCAGAATTGAAACTTTTTTATAAGTCCTATTATTTCGATTCGCAAACTGAAGGAAGTTATGATGCTAAAGGAAAAACAAAATCTCGAATTACTTGGGATTATTGGGACAAGGACGATTTTACTAACTTAGCAATAGAAGCTTTTTCTGATCGAACATTAGATATTTACTCAACTAAAGTAGTCAAGCCTAAAGAATTTTCCAAGATTCAAAAAGGTGTGGGTCCACAACGTCAGATGACAATTTTTACCAGTCCTTTAATGACTGAGTTAATACTGGCAATTATAGTTTTTTCAACTGGTATATTATTAATTATATTTGGGTAAAGGTTTTTATGTCTACTTCCTTATTTATTGAAGACTATCATGATGGTATTGCCTTTTATATCAATGGAGATTTGCAGTTTGATAGTGCTGATGAGGCAATTTATCATGAACATCTGGTAATCCCTGCTATATCTTTAGCAATACAAAGATTTCCTGATACAGATTTACGGGTTTTGATTTGTGGGGGTGGTGATGGTTTAGCTGCTAGGGATGTACTCCGTTTTGAGCAAGTTAAAAAAATTGATTTAGTAGACTATAATCCAGATGTAATTGAATTAGCCAACACAGTATTTAAACCTTATAATTTAGGCAGTTTAGAACATGATAAAGTAACTGTCTACACTCAAGAAGCTTTTAGATTTGCTAGAGAATTGGCTGATGATTGTTATCATGTTATAATTTGTGATTTCACCTGTCCTAATTCTTCTGAAGAAGCGAGAATCTATAGTCAGGAATGGTTTCAAGAAGTTAACCGCATTTTAATTACCTCTGGAATACTTGCTGTCAATGGTGTTTCACCAACAAGAAATAATCAAGCTTTTTGGTGTTTGTATCAAACATTGTTATCAGTAAATTTATTCACTAAACCCTTACAAATTGAGATTCCCTCATTTCGTGGACATGGTTATGGTAATTGGGGTTTCTTTTTGGGTTCATCACAGGGTATTCTGAGGACAGAAATTGAAAATATCTATTTTCCCACTAATTTAAATTATTTAACACGGGAAAATCTATTGCAAGTCTTTATATTTGAGGAATCAATAGCAGCATTTCGTCATCAAGTAACTATTCACACTCTGGAAAATGAACAGTTATTTTATTATCTTTTGAATTATCACGCTCAATCAGAAAATCTAACTTTAACTTCAGGTGAATATCTTAATTTTTTAGATATTGAGGAACAGGTAAATGCAGAAATAGAAAATATTAATTCCTTGGATTTGGAAACTGTAGCTAAGTTTTGGTTAGAAAATATTTATGCTGCTCCCGATGTGGAAAAAGACTTACCAGATATCAATCAATTTTTACCAGTACGCCATCCCTACCATGACCCTAAGATGACAACATCTTGGTTAGATAATCTCCAAGAATTATTATCGGAAATAGACCTAAAAGAATTACTCAATAGTTTACTATCTAGAGCGCAGGAATTACCACCACAAATTGCTAGTGAATTAAAAAATTTAGCTGATAAAGTTAAGTCTAATCAGCCTTTAGGACAGCTAAATCCCAAAATGGTTGAATTTATTACTTTGTTATCTATAACGCTATTAATGGCTAATCTAGTAGCACCGGATTCGGTATTTGCTAAAGGTTCATATTATGGTGGTGGTGGTCGTAGTAGTAGCAGTAGTAGTAGTTATGGGGGTGGTGATTCTGATTGGAAAGGTTTAGGTTTTGTATTAACTTATCTTGGAGGTTATTGGTTATATAGCATTATCAGACGTTGGCAGAATAGTAATAAATGAAAATTAATAACATTAACAATTATTTTCAAACTTCATCAGTTAATAACAGTTTATCCTTTACTGTTAGAGAATTGAACAATTCCGAAATTACAAGTTGGGATTTGCTGGTTAAATCTTCTCAATTTGGTTGTTTTATGCAAACTTCCATTTGGGCTGATTTTAAGGAATTAGAAGGTTATAAAACATTTCGCTATGGATTATTCAGTAATGATGAATTGGTGGGTGGGTGGATTTATTATTTATATCCCCATACCAATAAAGCCAATTTATTATTTACTCCTGGTGGTCCTATTTTACCAAAAAATAATCCAGAAATAGGTATGCAGTTATTGTTAGAGAAAGGGGAGATTTTAGCACGAGAACAGGGTGCAATAGCTCTCCGAATTGAACCATTATGGCAGGAAAAACCTGATTATATCAAAAGTTTTGTTCGCGCACCTGCTGACTTATTACCCTGTGAAACTTTGTTAGTTGATTTACGTCCAAATATAGATGAAATTTTAGCATCTATGAAACCAAAAGGGCGTTACAATATTCGCCTGAGTCAACGTTATGGCGTAGAAATTGAATTTAGTAATGATTCCCCAAATATTCCTTTATTCTATGATTTGTTTTGGGAAACTGTAGAACGTAAAGAGTTTTTTGGTGAACCCTACGGTTTTTTTATTAATCTCTGTCAAACTTTATTTAAAGAGAATATGGCAGAAATTGGTTTAGCCACTTGGAATGGAGAAATATTAGCTGCCATTTTAGTAGTCTATTGTGGTCAGACTGCAACTTATTTATATGGTGGTAGTAGCTTATTACATAGACAAGTAATGGCAAATTATGGCTTACATTGGCAAGCTATCCAAAGGGCAAAACTGCGCGGTTGTCAAGTTTACGATTTCTATGGTTTTACTAGTGACAGTAATCACGGTTATGCGAAATTTTCTCAGTTTAAAAGTCAGTTTGGCGGTACACATATCAAAACTATTGGCGCTCATGATTACTTTTTCTATGACCAATTAGCAGATACATTAATTAGTTTATTTCAAAAGTTATCAGGTGGTGAAAATGAATGAAATCATGATCAATTTTTTCAATCAATCAGGTATTATTATTATAGAATTACTGGTTGGTTTTGGACTGTTTTGGGTAGGTCAATTAGCTTATCAAAAGTTATTTCGTACACGCTTAGAATTAAATTTAGAACTGTTTGTTAAAGATAATCCTGCTGTGGCTATTGCTTTGGTAGGTTATTATTTTGGTATTGTCATTGCTTTGGGTGGGGTTTTAGGACAAAGTGCTGTTAATTGGCAAGATAGAATTATTAATTTAGCTGCCTATGGTGCAACAGTAATTATATTTATGTTAGCTGGTGCATGGGTAGGTGATAAATTTATTTTACGTCAGTTTAATTGTGAACGGGAAATTATTCAAGATAGAAATTTGGGTGCTGCTAATGTGGAAGCAGGAAATCACATTGCTAATGGCTTAATTTTAAATTCTGCGTTATCTGGTGAAAGTGGTGGTTGGTGGGTATCTTTGGTTTGTTGGTTAATAGGGTTGCTTGTACTTGTTGTAGTCAGTTCTCTTTATCCCCGTGTGACTAAATATAATGTATTTGCAGAAATAGAAAAACGCAATAACCCCGCTGCTGGTGTCGCTTTAGCAGGGTTATTAATTGCTACTGGTAATATTGTGAGAGTGGCTTTTTATCCGGAGTTTACCAATTGGTTGGTTAGTTTTACTCAATATGGTTTAACTCTAGTATTTTGCTTGCTTTCTTTAGTCGGAATTCGTTGGTTAGCAGATTTGATTTTAGTTCCTGGTGTGAAAATTTCTGATGAAATTGTTAATCAAGAAATACCTAATGTGGGTGCTGGTTTAATAGAGGCTTTTGCTTATATTGCTGCTTCTTTTTTAATTGCTTGGTGTTTTTAACAGTTAGGGGTTTAGGGGTGTACCTGATGTTGATTATTGCACTGGTTTGATGCCAAGTTGCCACAGCATATTTATAGTTTGAAGGTACTGCGAAACTTTTTCATAGTTATCATTAATGATCCCATGATCGCGTGAATTAATGGATGCAACTTCAGCTGACCAAGGATCATCAAGTGATTGTGTTATTTCTTCAATAGCTTGTTGATACCTAGATAGCCACTTTTTACCAGCTTCTTCAACAGTCTGTTCAGAAACTAGCAGTGTGAAACTGCCTTTCCGTTCTCCAACAATAATAGCGGGTGTGATGAGTCCTGCGAAATAAAGCAACTTAACAACTTCAATTACCCTGATATCGTGATCTTCATCCCAAATAATAGCTAAATCATGGTAAACAGGCTTGGTCAATGGATGCTGCAAGTTGTCATGCCAAACAACAGATCGAAGCACAGAATAATGCGAACCCCGACCCAAATAACCTGTTGGTGCAACTTCATCGTGAAGAGTTTTGAAGAATTCTAAATACTTGTTCATTGCAACTCTTTTCGAGAGTGTAGTGGTTTCGTCCACAAATGAATTGATTTCGTCAATACATTGTTTCACTGTAAGTATAGCAAATAAAAACTATTTTAGGAATTACGTAAAATCTCTCTCAAAACCTCTTTCCTTCGTGTTCTTCGTTCCTTCGTGGTTCATTCTTCTGTGACTTGTGGGTTCTAAGCTATGATGTATTTTTTTACTCAGTAATAGATAAATAATGCCAATTATTCAGATATTCATAACTACTAATTTCTTGTGTGAGTATCTGTGTCAAAAGTCGCGCTTTGGCTAAATTATCTTTTTGATAATCACAGATATGAATATCAATTGTTACTTTACTTTCTTCTGGCCAAAAGTGTAAGGCTATGTGAGATTCTGCTAATAAAATTACTGCTGATACTCCCTGTGGTTGAAATGCAAAACTCACTTCACCTATTACAGTTAGTTCAGCAGAATTAGCTGCATTTTTTAAAACTTCGATAAAATCTGGTTTCTGCCAATTAAAAACAATCTGTGAAACTGGTAAAATTGCAGAAAAATGATGAGACTTAATCACTATTCCCTCGCTGTCACCTGTCACCTGTCACCTATTTAACAGGCTTAATGGTGTATTTTGATGCAAAATCTGCTACTTCTCCGGCACTAACCATACCTCTGTATAACAAAGCACTTACTTCTGCTCTGGTAGCAGGTTTTTTACCATTCAGCAATTTTACATTAGGATAGTTGACAATTACACCATTTTGTGTTAATGCTGCAATAAATTCTCGATGTTCGCTTCTAATACTGGAGGCATCGCTATAAATTGATAATATATTTTTTGTTGAACCGGTAAATTTATAATTCAATCCTTTTGCTAGGGTGATCAAAATATCTAGGCGGGTAAGTTTTTGTGTGGGGTTGAAGTCTCTGCTACCAAGGACGGTGAAAAAGCCCATTTCGTAAGTTTCGCGGATGGCATCGTAAGCCCAATAATCTTGAGGAACATCTCGAAAAGCGATCGCATTTCGCACTTTACTTTTGATAAATGTCTTTTGCAACAGGGCGGCTAGTTGGGCGCGAGTGACTGGGGCATTAGGACGAAATGTACCATCGGGATAACCATCAATTATTTCCATCGCTGCCAATTCTGCGATGTAATCTCTAGCCCAGTAATTTTTGGGAATATCAGAAAATGTAACTCGGATATTTTTAGCTACTCCTACTTCCCGATATTTACCCAACAACTGGTGCAGTTGAAATGTGGAGTTGTTGCTAAGTTGGCTTAACTGTACCAAACTCCCAGGAGTCGCAGTCAAGGCTTTGGCTAAGTTAGGATCAACTGTGTTAATGGTTTTACCAGCTAAGGCAAATTCACCTTCACTAAAGGAGATAGGATATACGCTGGTAGTAGCAACGTTAGCAAAACCAGCAGCTTGGTATTGAGCAATATTGATATTTTCGGAACTGGTGAGGAAAGTAACTTTTTGATTGCTAAGTTCTGTAAAGTAGTCGAAATTGGCGGTGCTATCTCTGTCAACGATACCATCTTCATTGGCATCTGTGCCATAAAAGACTCGCACTACTGGATATTCGCTTGGGTTGGCTGATAAAATTAGGTTGACGGCTGTATGGTCAGGTAAACAAGCAAATTCGGTGTAGCCTATAAAACGGTTGTTTGTATCATACAATCGGACAACGATGCGATCGCCCAATTTAAAACCATTCACAAACTTGGCTTTTTGCTTAATTTTATATTTGTAATCTCCTAAAAATCTTTCTTTGTGATATTTATCACCATATTTACCCTTGATAGAAATTCGGGCAATTACTTCGGAAACTGTGCCGCCTGGTTGCCAAATATACAAACTAAATCCTGATTTTTCCCTCTTTACAGAAGCAGTCGGACTGACATTTTCCCCTTCAGGAGTTGTTGTCGTATCTATATCTACTTCTTCACGAGAATTTTTTTGTGATAACAGCTGCTGATGATCATGACTTGGTTTTGATGGGATTGTAGCAGATACAACAGATAAATCTGATGCTGCCAAAGTAGAATGTATTGGCAACACTGCCATTACAGAAACTGAGCCAATCAGGACTTTGCTTAAATGAGTTAATTTACTTAAAATCATAGTATTTTATTAGACAATGCAACACTACACCGAGAATGTTCAGTAGTTTTTTGATGCTAAGTGAAACTTACAGGTGCTAGTGTACATCTTATGTGGTTTTTTCTATCATATTTTGTCTAGAATGCCAGGAGGATTACCATAAAGAAACAATACTTTAGGAATCTTAACCAATGACGATCACAACCCAGAATCGACAAATAGAAAAACAAGTTTGGACTTGGCAAGATTACAAAATTCAATATACTGTCATGGGTACAGGTCAGCCTTTGGTACTCATTCACGGCTTTGGTGCTTCCATCGGTCACTGGCGCAAAAATATCCCTGTTTTAGCCGATGCTGGTTATCGGGTGTTTGCTTTGGATTTATTGGGTTTTGGTGGTTCGGATAAAGCAAGCATTGATTATAGCATGGAAGTGTGGGTAGAGCTATTAAAAGATTTTTATCATGCACACATTCAAACACCAGCTATATTTATTGGTAATTCCATTGGCGCACTTTTGAGTTTAATCCTGCTCACAGAACATCCTGAAATTGCGGCTGGGGGTGTATTGATTAACTCTGCGGGTGGTTTGAGTCACCGTCCCCATGAATTGAACCCAGTGCTAAGAGTTTTCATGGGGACTTTTAATAAGTTGGTGGCTAACCCAATGACAGGTAAATTCGTCTTTAACCGCATTCGCCAAAAATCGCAAATTCGCCGCACATTGTATCAAGTATACGGCGATCGCCACGCTGTGACAGATGAACTTGTTGATTTACTTTATACACCATCTTGTGATCCAGGAGCGCAACAAGTTTTTGCTTCCATCCTCACCGCACCTCCAGGACCTACCCCAGAGGAACTATTAATTAAGGTACAATATCCTCTATTAGTAATTTGGGGTGCTAATGATCCTTGGACACCAATTACCGGAGCTAAGATTTACGAAGAGGCGGGTAACAAGGGTAAAGATATCAAAATTGTACCTATTCCTGGTGCCGGTCATTGTCCCCATGATGAAGTTCCAGATGTTGTCAACGCTGCAATTATTGACTGGTTAACACAGAAAACCTGGAAGTCTGTAGGGTAAAACATATAAACCATCGGGAATTGATAATGAGTAATTGGTAATGAGTAATTGGAGAAGACCATTACTTATTACCTAATTGGCATCTCAATTTTATCTTGACAAACTCCACTTTATGTGTATTCTATGCTAGAGTTTGATGTCAATCATGGAGATGAAACGAGTAATTCTCAGAATCATTATCCAGATTTTTCCAAAGTTGGCTATCAAGTAATTCAAGAATTAGGACGAAACTCAGAAGGAGGACGTATTGCTTACTTAGCTAATGACATCAACTCTCAGCAAAAGGTAGTAATTAAAGAATTTTGTTTTGCGATTACAACTGCTGACTGGTCTGGTGTGAAAGCTTATGAACGGGAAATTGAACTTTTACAAAGATTGAATCATCCCCGCATCCCTCATTATATAGATTCTTTTGAAAAACCAGGATTTTTCTATCTAGTCCAGGAATATAAAAAAGCGCCATCTCTAGGTTTTAGACGCTGCTTTCATCCTGAAGAAATTAAACAAATTGCTTTATCAATTCTAAAAATTTTGGTTTATCTACAACAGCAATCTCCTCCGATTATTCATCGAGATATTAAACCAGAAAATATTTTAGTAGATCAGAAATTACAGGCTTATTTAGTTGATTTTGGTTTAGCAAAAACACAGGATGAAAAAACAGATTTGAGTACATTAGTTGCTGGTACACCTGGGTTTATCCCACCAGAAGAAGAATTTGGATATCCTTTAACAGCAGCTTCAGATTTATATAGTTTAGGTGCTACATTAATTTGCTTACTTACTAATACTCGTGCTGCGGATATTGGTAAATTAATTGATGATCACTATCGGGTTAATTTTCATAAATTGCTTCCTCATATCAGTCCGGGTTTTCGGTCATGGTTAAAGAAAATGGTAGAACCTAACCGCAAACAACGCTATGCAAACGCCGCTGAAGCTTTAGCAGCATTAAAGCTAATTCGGGTCATGGGTTCTGGTACAATCATAGATAATTTCTGGATAGCAATAAACCAGAGAAAGAACATGGCTATACTAGGTTTAGGTGCTATGGGAATATTATTGGGCTTGGGGACAAGTTTGATAATTTCTCAACCGGGTGATCCTGTTAATTCTAATGCTCAATTACAACCAAATATTGCAGATAATCTTCCTAAAGTGCATTTTAAATAATAACCAGAAACTCGACTTATTCAGAAAATCGAGTTTCTGAGTAGTTATGTTTCAGTAAGTAAGTGGGTGTTAAAAATTGTCGTTATGACAAGGGAACAGGGAACTCTTAACAGGGAACAGAGAAGAGGGTTTTGGTGAATTTACTTGTTGTTACATACTTCAGTTTTTTTCCACCGACTTACTTAATTGCTTGTACTTCTTCCACTGATAAACTCAAAGCTTCAGTTATTTGTTCTACACTCAAACCAATGTTTAATAATTTGGGTATAGATAAATTACATAGAGGTAATATCAGCAAAATCATATAATAATCTAATAGTTACAAAAAAGGGAACAGGGAACTCTTAACAGGGAACAGAGAAGAAACTTTAGTTCTGAGTTTAAAGCTCAGTCAAAAAAAAGATGTTTTTACAAGATGACGAGCAACGAAAAAAACAGTGTCATTATTTCAATCTCATGTTTTTAAACATGAGTTTTTCCCGTTCCCTGTTGCCCGTTCCCTGTTCCCTCTGAATTGTTTTAGCAGAAATGAACCACGAAGGACGCAAAGTACACGAAGGAAGAACAGAGGGAAGTTCTATCAGAGGGGAAAATTACCAATTAGCAGTGATACTAAATCATTGAAAATTACGTTATTATGAAAAGCTGTTTCGCAGTGTAACCTTCCTGCTGTCAATATGCCAGATCAACCAGCAACATCTTTAAACGGTCGTCTTCCCTACCCCCAGAACAGCCAGAATACTATTCGCATTCGGGGCGCTAGGCAGCATAATCTGAAAAATATTGATTTGGAATTACCCCGCGACCAGTTAATTGTGTTTACTGGTGTTTCTGGTTCGGGTAAGTCTTCTTTGGCGTTTGATACCATCTTTGCGGAAGGTCAACGGCGTTATGTGGAATCTCTGAGCGCCTACGCTCGGCAATTTCTGGGACAGTTGGATAAACCAGATGTGGAAGCAATCGAAGGTTTAAGTCCAGCGATTTCCATTGACCAAAAATCAACTTCCCATAATCCCCGTTCTACTGTAGGGACGGTGACAGAAATTTATGATTATCTGCGGTTGCTATATGGCCGCGCTGGTGAACCCCATTGTCCTCACTGCGATCGCTCTATCGCACCCCAAACCATTGACGAGATGTGCGATCGCATCCTGGCACTTCCCGACCGTACCCGTTTCCAAATTCTCGCACCTGTGGTTCGGGGCAAAAAGGGAACTCACCGCAAATTACTTTCCAGTTTAGCAGCGCAAGGATTTGTCAGAATCAGGGTAAATGGAGAGGTGCGAGAACTGTCTGATTCTATCGAATTGGATAAAAATATTACACATACTATAGAACTGGTTATTGACAGGCTAGTTAAGAAAGACGATATTCAGGAGCGTTTAGTCGATTCTCTGACTACGTGCCTTAAGCAATCTAACGGAATCGCACTAATTGATGTATTAAATAGCACATTAGATAAGGCATCGCTGGAGCGGTCTGATAGTAAGTATATAACAACTGGGGAAGAAAATCAAGGTATTTCCGCACAAGAATCACCATCAGAAATGGTGTTTTCAGAAAACTTTGCTTGTCCAGAACATGGTGCGGTAATGGAAGAATTATCACCGCGTTTGTTTTCTTTTAATTCTCCTTATGGTGCTTGTTCTCACTGTCATGGAATTGGAACTTTAAAAAGATTTTCCCCGGAGTTAGTAGTACCTAACGCCGATTCGCCTATGTATGCAGCGATCGCACCGTGGTCAGAAAAGGAAAATTCTTATTATTTGGAGTTGCTGTATAGTTTGGGACAGACTTATGGGTTTGAATTACAGACCCAGTGGGGGAAGTTGACACCAGAACAGCAGCAAATTGTTTTATATGGGGAAGACAAACGAACCGCAGAGGGGCAGAAGACGCAGAGTTTTAAGGGTGTGATTCCGATTTTGCAACGGCAATATGAGGGAGGAACGGAGTTAGTTAAACAGAAGTTGGAAGAATATTTGATAGACCAACCTTGTGAGGTTTGTGGAGGTAAAAGATTAAAGCCGGAAGCTTTAGCTGTGAAGTTGGGACAATATGGAATTTTAGATTTAACCGGCGTTTCCATTCGAGAATGTCGGGAAAGAGTTGAAAATTTAAAGTTGACTCCTCGACAAGTGCAAATTGCTGATTTGGTGTTGAGGGAAGTTAAAGCCAGATTGCAATTTTTATTAGATGTGGGTTTAGATTATCTGACGTTAGATCGTCCGGCAATGACTTTATCAGGTGGGGAAGCTCAACGCATTAGATTAGCTACTCAAATCGGTTCGGGTTTAACAGGAGTTCTTTACGTTTTGGATGAACCAAGTATAGGTTTGCATCAAAGAGATAACGGACGTTTGTTGAAAACTTTAACCAAATTACGCGACTTAGGAAATACGTTAATAGTCGTTGAACATGACGAAGAAACCATCCGCGCAGCGAATCATATAGTTGATATTGGTCCAGGTGCAGGTATTCATGGGGGACATATTATTGCTCAGGGAAATATAGAGGACTTATTAAAGGCTGAAGCTTCATTAACAGGTGCTTACCTATCAGGAAGACGAGTAATTAATACCCCAGCAAAAAGAAGAGAAGGAAATGGCAGAACTTTAACCATTAGAAATGCCCATCGTAACAACTTACAAAATATAGATGTAGAAATTCCTTTAGGTAAACTTGTTGCTGTCACCGGCGTTTCTGGTTCAGGAAAATCTACCTTAATTAATGAGTTACTTTATCCAGCCTTACAACATCATCTTTTAAAAAGAGTTCCTTTTCCAAAAGAGATTGAGGAAATTAAAGGTTTAAACTGTGTTGATAAAGCCATTGTCATCGACCAATCACCCATAGGCAGAACTCCCCGTTCCAACCCCGCAACTTACACCGGCGTTTTCGATATTATTCGTGATGTGTTTTCCCAAACCATCGAAGCCAAAACCAGAGGTTACAAACCGGGACAATTTTCATTCAACGTCAAAGGTGGCAGATGTGAAGCTTGTAGCGGACAGGGTGTGAATGTCATTGAAATGAACTTTTTACCTGACGTTTATGTACAGTGTGAAGTTTGTAAAGGTGCGAGATACAACCGAGAAACTTTACAAGTTAAATATAAGGATAAATCAATTTCTGACGTTCTCAACATGACCGTTGAGGAAGCATTAGCATTTTGTGAAAACATTCCCAAAGCAGTCACCAGATTACAAACATTAGTAGATGTAGGTTTAGGTTATGTACAGTTAGGACAACCAGCCACAACCTTATCTGGTGGAGAAGCGCAACGGGTGAAATTAGCAACAGAATTATCTCGACGTGCGACAGGGAAAACTTTGTATTTAATTGATGAACCAACCACAGGATTGTCTTTTTACGATGTGCATAAATTGTTGGATGTTTTGCAAAGATTGGTAGATAAAGGAAATTCGATTTTAGTCATTGAACATAACTTAGATGTCATTCGTTGTTCGGATTGGGTAATAGATTTAGGACCAGAAGGAGGAGACAAAGGAGGAGAAATTATTGTTGCGGGAACACCAGAAGAAGTAGCAAAAAATCAACGTTCTTATACTGGGGAATATTTAAAGCAGGTGTTGAAACAATATCCGGCAGTTGTTTAAAGACAATAAACAGCACCTATCCAAAAACTCTCTGTAACTCCTCTTCCTTCGTGGTTCGTTTTTAAATTTTAAATTCTCACGCAGAGTCGCAGAGCCGCAGAGAGGAGAAGATAATCATAAATATGATAGGGAGAATAAAAAGGTAATTTGGTTTCATGCAAAGTCGCAAAGGAAGAGAAGAAGATTATAATATAACAAATAAGAATTATCAGCAGATATGGAGCAATATTAATGATGCAAACTATGAAGTTAGAATCTCACGTTGGTAATGATGGGATGTTACACATACCTTTACCGGAAGTCAAAGATGCGGATGTAGAAGTAATTATCGTTTATCAACAAGTACAGAAACCACAAAAGCGTCAATGGTCTCCAGAATTTCTTAGCACATTTGGAGCTTGGGAAGGAGAAGTATTAGAAAGAGCGCCCCAGGAAGAACAATCGGAAAGAGAACCATTTTTATGATTTATCTGTTAGATACAAATACTTGTATTGGTTATATTAACCGTCGCAATACCTCGATCTATCAGCGTATTACTTCTTTATCTCCAGAAGAAGTAGTTATTTGTGATATTATAAAATTTGAGCTTTATTATGGGGCATATAATAGTTCTCGTACAAAAGAAAACCTAGCAACTCTACAAAAATTTTTTGCAGATTTTGTCAGTTTACCTTTTGATGGTAAAGCTGCTGCTATATGTGGAGATCTCCGCTCTCAACTCAAAAATCAGGGAACACCCATAGGAGGTTATGATTTACAAATTGGTGCGATCGCTTTAGCTAATAATTTGATATTAGTCACCCACAATACCAGGGAGTTTTCGCGTATTCCTGAATTAAAATTAGAAGACTGGGAAGGTGTCTGATAGCGTAGCGTGGCGCAAGCCATATCAGGATTTCCAGGATTTAAGGATTTTCAGGAAGTAAACATCACCTACCCAAAAACTCTCTAAAACTCTTCCTCTGTATCCTCTGTGTCTCTGCGGTTCGTTATTCTGTAAATTGTGATTTCGCGCAAAGACGCAAAGGAGCAAAGAAAAGAAAGTAAAGATTCAGAATTTAGTCTCATTTCTCTGAAAAATGCGATCGCTCTCTTTCCTTCTTCCCCTCTTCCTTCGCGCTCTTCACTCCTTCGTGGTTCAATCATTACCCACATTCAACACCAACCCCAAATTGAGCAAGACCCGACAGTGCATTGAAGTATCCCATCCTAGACATCACTCAATCTAATTGAGATAATTGACGCTTTCTAATTCTGTTGATACTATCTTCCAGCGACCATTCGATTTCCTGAGAGTATTTGTAGATACCAAGACATTATCTTTGAATGCAGGCCCACTAATTTTCTTAGTAGTCTGAGTAATTCTAACTTTTGCTTTATTATCAGAAATTTCCAGGATTTCAAATTTGTTAATTTCGTATTTCAAATCATAGGTATCGAAAACTTTTTGTGTCAACTGTCTAGTTTCTTCGTACTCTGGAGAGTTTTCATCAATTGTAGACATAGCCAAATCAAGATTTTCTGTGTTCAACGCTCTCATGTTGTCGTCAAAGACAGCCCTGATTTCTGCTACATTATTATCTTGCTGAGTAATAGCTTCTACAGTTTTTGTGGTGGCTATACTAACACTTAAATTGGCAGCTTGAACAGTTGCATTTACAGAATTTATAGTGCTACTCGTAATTAATAGTCCTAATACAGTAAAAGGACATATATACTTAGAAATCTGTATGTTAAAACCTAACATCAGGGATAAAACCTATATTTTCAATTAAGAACATATGATCAAGTATAAGTAAGTTGGCATTAGAATATCAACCTATGTAATGAAATGTAAAATCAACAAATACCTGATCAAAGAAATAGTCAATTTCACAGGTTTGACAAAACTAAATATACAATACATTGGTTTTATCGTACCGAATTACCTATCCCTCTTTCGGCAACATAAAATCAGAAACCTTTATTTAACAATGTTTTTAGCGTTTTATTAAAATTAATGTTTCAAAATTTTCTCCATATGTGGAGCGTGAAAATTAGGTAATTATTTTTGTGAGATTATCTCCGGCTAATTACTTATAATAAATTTTGTACTCTTTCCTATTGTCTGCACTCATATAGGAATCCGGTTTGATTCCTGAATTTACTCGTAGAGGCAGGGAACAGGGAACAGGGAACAGGGAACAGAAAAGAAGGAATATAAGGTGTACTGAGTTTGTATGGCTACGCCACGCAAGCTATCAAAAATCAAATAGGAGTCCTATACAGATAAAGCTTCAACAAACGGACATGATATAATTCCCGGTTTGACGAAAGAGGGTTATTCCCCCTTCTGCCAAAACTGCCTTAAAATCTCCCCAGGTTCCCTATCCCAAGTATCAATATGTTCATAAATTAAAACCTCATCATTCAACTTATAAGTCGAATACCCATTAAAAAATAACCGTGCTTTCCAGGGAACACGCAAAACACCCCGCACAGTCCAAGTTGCTAAAATCGTATTCTCCTCAGACTCAGACACATCATGTAAATCAAAAGCAATTTCCGTAAAAAACAACTGACCATGAAAACGCAAAGTCCAGAAAATAATCCGATAATTAAACTTACCCTTAAACTTATTCACCGGGTCACTAAAATAAATATCCTGTGAATAGATATCATAAGAAATATCCTGCTCAAACAACGTCGGTAAATCTTGTTTAAGAATTTCAATAATCTCTTTTATTTGTAATTTCACCACTGTATTTATACCTTAAAAATTTTTCTCAACCGTTTTTCTAATTGCTGTAAAATAGAAGTAGACCTGCGAGAACTTACATCAAAATCATCTAAATCTGCCAAATTTGGAAATAATGCCGACTGAGCATAAGGACCATTTTTCAGAACTTTAGCTAATTGACAATTATTTTCCCGCAACCCTTCGTAAAAAAAGCATATTTCCCCACTAATTCCCAATTTACGATGATATTCAACTACCTGTAACAAGTAATTTGGACTAATCCGATATTTCCCTAATTTGATTAAAATTCCTGGTGCTAACTTAGGTAACATTGCATCTGTAAACTGCTCGTTTACTAATCTATCAATAATACATTTATAACTGAGAAAGTCACGACGATAAATTTGAGGATGGATAATATCAACAATTCCTCGCTTTAACCAAGTTGGTGAATCTTGCAAATATTCCCGCAATCCCCAATCATAAATATTGGGAGATATTGATACTAATAAATCAGGATTTACCGCTTTCACTTCTTGGTAAAGCAGTGCTAAAACATCAGTCAAAATATTTGCCCGCCACTGTAGCCAATGTTTATCTTTGTGGTTCTGTGGTGGATTTTTTTGAAACTCTTGGCGGTAGCGGTTTATAGTTCCTTGATCATATCCGCCTTCCGATGGTAATGCCGGAAAACGATCATCTCCCTGCACACCATCAACATCATAATTCTTTACCACTTCTAAAACTAAATTTAACAAAAATTCCTGCACCTGAAAATCGAAAGCATTCAACCATTCAAAACCGTTCTTTTTCAGTAAATTCCCCTTGTAATCATAAGCTCCCCATTCGGGTTTTTGCTGTAATAACATCCCGCCATTTAAATTGTAGGAACTAGCAAAACCATATTCAAACCAAGGTATGACTTTTAAACCCACCCGTCGCGCTTCCTCTACTACTTCCCGTAAAGGATCACGTCCCAAAAATCTAGAATCAATTTCTATACCAAACATCCGCCACATAGTTGGACTCGGATACAAGGTAACGCCCTGATTCCAAACGACGGGAAACACCACATTAAATCCCGTCTCAGCCAAAAATTCCATCGCTTCAGCAATGTTTTGTCTTGACTTGAGAACCTGACTATCAGTTTTCGTTAACCAGACACCCCGTATTTCTACTCTACTCATTTACACCCCAATACAATTTTAGATTTTGGATTTTGGATTGTGGATTGTGAAAATATTGCTATATCAATCTTCATTCTCAGTTTTGATTAAAAATTGTATAACCTTTAATAGATTTTTTCCTGGGAAATACTTTGTATAATTACTTTTAGTAAAAATTACAGAAGCTTTAAATCTATCAAATCTTATGTCTATCATCGAAAATTCTGGGACACACGCCTATATAACCACCAACGGGATTAAATTACATTATGTCACCCAAGGGGAAGGTCCTTTAATGTTAATGTTGCATGGGTTTCCTGAATTTTGGTACTCATGGCGGCATCAAATCCCCGAATTTGCTCAAGATTATCAAGTTGTTGCCCTTGATTTACGCGGTTATAACGATAGTGATAAACCCCAAGCGCAATCAGCTTATGTCATGGATGAATTTGTTAAAGACATTGAAGGAGTGATTAAAGGTTTAGGATATGAAAGTTGTATTTTAGTTGGTCATGACTGGGGTGGTGCGATCGCTTGGAATTTTGCCTACGCTCACCCAAATATGGTAGAAAAACTAATTATACTCAACCTCCCCCATCCCGCCAAATTTTCCCAAGGTTTAAGCACTCCCCAACAACTCTTACGCAGTTATTACATCTTCTTGTTTCAATTTCCTCTGCTTCCAGAACTAGTCCTCCAAGCTTCTGACTATGAAACCATAGCCAAAGCCATCCAAGGTACAGCCTTCAATAAAAACGCCTTCACCACAGCAGATATCGAAGCCTACAAAGACGCTGCTGCTAAACGTGGAGCGATTACAGCCATGTTGAACTATTACCGCAATATTTTTCAACAGGGTATCCTCAACAAAACTTGGACTGTTCTCGAAGTCCCTACCCTGATGATTTGGGGAGAACAAGACACCGCACTAGGAAAAGAACTGACTTATGGTACACAAGAATATGTCAGGAATTTACAAATAAAATATATTCCTAATTCTGGTCATTGGGTACAGCAAGAACAGCCAGAATTAGTCACAGAGTATATGCGAGAATTTCTTTCCTGAGACCACCTAATTTAATAGTAAAAACTACTCATTTACTAACAAAACCAAATATGCTATAAAATAAAACTTAAAAATATTTAACAGTAAATTAATATCAGCAATTTACCTAAATTCAGCATTTAGGCAGAGCTAAAACCTAATGTCAGTAATAGTTATACTATCACTAGCTAATTGCTTAAACATCACATCTAGCGTGTGAGATAAATCAACATTTTTTAGCCATTTAGTGAGATAATAGAATTGTGAGGAAAAGAACGGATGCTACTTTATAAAGGAAAGGGGAAAATTATGAAACGCCAGCTATTAACCGCTATAGCCTTAGTCGCTCCCCTATTTTTAGCTAACTCAGTCCAAGCTGGAAATAATCAAGACTTACAAAGACTTTTGTCTACTGGGGAATGTCAACGTTGTGAACTATCAGAAGTCAACCTCAGTGGCGCTCATTTAATTGGTGCAGACTTACGAGGCGCAAATCTGCGGGGAGCTAACTTGACAGAAGCTAACCTCGAAGGTGCTGACCTCACAGGAGCAAATCTGGCAGGTGCAAATTTAACATCAGCTTTTGTCACCAACGTCAATTTAAAGCAAGCAAATCTCAACGGTGCAAATCTCACCAGTGCTACTATTAACGATTCCAACGTATATCAAGCATCAATGAATAATCTAACCATTACTGATGCAGAAATATATAATACTGGCATCGGTGTTGGTGGGCCCGGCACTCAAATTCCTGATTGGGAATAAGTCAAAATTAAGGTAATTTTAGCCGGAATTTACCTCTAAAACCACATAAAAAAACCTCTGCTTAATGATGATCAAAGCAGAGGTATTTTGGTTTTAGCTATAACCTAAAATCACCAGAATTTAAGTTAATGCTGGTGCTATCGCTTCCGAAAGAGACTTATTAGCCGCTTGCTTCAACATATCCACCTTATCAGTGCGTTCCCAAGGCAAATCTAAATCAGTCCTTCCCAAGTGACCGTAAGCCGCAACGTCCTGATAGAAACGTCCGCCTCTTTCACTTGGTAAGTTGCGTAAATTGAACGTGTGAATAATTCCTGCTGGACGCAGTTCAAAGTTATCTTTGACTAATTGCAGCAAGATTTCATCATCAACTTTGCCAGTGCCAAAGGTATCCACAAAAATGCTGACAGGTCTGGCTACACCAATGGCATAACTTAACTGTACTTCACATTTGTCTGCTAACTCAGCAGCGACAATATTTTTCGCCGCATAACGAGCAGCATAAGCCGCAGAACGGTCTACCTTCGTGGGGTCTTTACCAGAAAAAGCACCACCACCATGTCGGGAATAACCACCGTAGGTATCGACAATGATTTTCCGTCCCGTTAGGCCAGAATCTCCTTGAGGTCCACCAATAACAAATTTACCAGTAGGATTGACTAAAAAGCGTGTATCCTCAGTTGGCTTAACTTCAATATCGCCAAACACAGGTATCACTACCGCAGCCCAAAGGTCTTGTTTAATCTTAGCTTGCACCGCAGCATCATCAGTAATATCCCCAATATTAGGTGTATGCTGGGTGGAAATCAAGATTGTATCAATACCTACGGGTTTGCCATCTTCATAAACTACGGTAACTTGGGTTTTCCCATCAGGACGCAGGTATGACAAATCACCTGTTTTCCTCACTGCTGCCAGTCTCCGGGCAATGCGGTGAGCTAGACTAATCGGCAAAGGCATCAATTCTGGTGTTTCGTTGCAAGCAAAACCGAACATGATACCTTGATCACCAGCCCCAATTTTATCGAATAGTTCTTCACTATCGTCAGCGCGGGTTTCTTGGGCAGTATTTACACCTTGGGCAATATCAGGTGATTGTTCATCCAAAGCTATGAGTACACTGGCACTATTGGCAGAAAAGCCGTTGACTGCATCAGTGTAGCCAATTTCGGCAATTTTCTTCCGTGCTAAATTGACAAAATTTACATTCGCTTTGCTGGTAATTTCACCTGTAACTAAAACTAAACCAGTATTTACAACTACTTCAGCGGCGACCCGGCTACTGGGGTCTTGTGTCAGTAGAGCATCCAGAATAGTATCGGAAATTTGGTCACAGATTTTATCTGGATGACCTTCTGTAACGGACTCGGAGGTAAAGAAATAGCGACGAGACAAAGGAAATTCCTCCTTGAAGAATTTTAATCACTGACTAAATTTGGGTATTTAGTTCAGCTACTAATTTCTCAAATCATAACCATATTTACACACTTACTCATGAGTGTCTTCTGATTTGAAGAAAAATGTCTATAGTCGGAGTAAAACCCTGTTGTAGCCAGTGTTTCATCATCAATTGATGTCCTAACCACCCTGTCCAGTGCTATAACTCTGATTTGAATATAAATCTTTACAATACGAAAAAGGGTTACACCTACAGATGCAACCCCTTTTGTTTACCAAACATTGCTGATTTTAGACTTGAACCGCTAACTTTGCTTCCTTAGCTGTCAAACGCTCATAAACAGAGCGCATTTTTAACCCTGTCAGCACTTGGAACAAACCAGTACCATTATTGGAACCTGGATACTCACGGTGTTGCAGTAATAAGTGAGTCATCTCACCCACGTATTTAGTAGATGTATTGCTGAGATGATTTTCGATGTAAATTACTTCGTCCAGGTTGTCAAACTGACCATCTACTTCTAAAACAGAGACGTAACGACCGTAGTACACATCGGAACCGTAGTACATCTGCATCCCAGGGTAAGAACAAGTCAGTTTACGTCCGCAAGGAGTCCACTGGATGGTTGAACCTTCATCAAATAAGTAAGCTGGATCAAACCCTTCTTTGCCTTCCCGTTGCAACATCCGTACCCGCAAAACTTTGCGCTCGGTATCGTTTTTGATCAAGTTGGTGGGTAATACTTGTAGAACCACATCCGCAAATTCTCTTTGGGGTTCAATGAACTTTTCAAAGTCAGGTTTGCGAGAATTGATTTGGGCTAAAACATCTTCATAGCGGTGGCCACGTTCAGCCATATCTCTTTGAATCTTCCAGGCAATTTTGACTTCATCACTGATGTCAAAGTAAACACTGAAATCGAGTAAGGCTCTCACCCGTTCATCATATAAAGGATGCAGCCCCTCAACTACTATAATGTGGTTTGGCTCAATCCGTTCTGGAGGATCGATCAAGCCGGTTTCGTGGTTGTAAATCGGCTTATCCACCGCTTGACCTTCTTTTAGAGCTTTAATTTGCTCATACATGAGGTCAAAATTGTTAGCTCTGGGATCGAGTGCGGTTATGCCTGTTTCTTTGCGTTGTTTGCGGTCTAGGGAATGATAGTCATCCAAGCAGATAACTGTCATTAATTCTTCACCAAACAAATCGATCAATCGACGCAAGAACGTAGATTTACCACACCCTGAGTCTCCGGCTACTCCAATCAATACCACGCGTTCCGGCTTACTTGTCATAAATCTCCTCTAAATACTAAAAAAGATGAGTCAATCAATAATTTTTCTCACAACAGATTTTTGAAGCCAGGAGTTTACCCCATTGGCAAGGTCCTGCGTTCTTGTTATCCAGCAAAAACAGGATATCAGGCTAGTGAGGAACAAAGTCATGCTTGTTACTTGGTTCAACTATCCTGAGTTCTGGGCTGGTAAGTATTTAATCCTAGTGGTATACTAGATTTTAACAGAAAGATGTATTTTGTAACAAGATTTGCTGTTAAAAAGAATCGAATAGTGTACCAATCATATTCCATAATATTCTAGTTGGTTGGAAACGACTCTAGTTAGTTGGCAACGACAAAGCATCATCGCCCATTAAGTGTTAACAGCTAGTTAGTGTTTTACTAACAAATGCAAACAGATGCTTACTTACATTTGATCAAGATTTATGTCTACTCATTGACAGAAAAACTTGAGACTTGAGAACCCTAAAGAGCCTGTCGGCAGACACGAAAGTGCTATTATTGATAGGTATTTTAGGTGATAACCAAGCCTAAATACACCAATAGTAGGGTGAGATACACCCAATCTTAAAGCCTGTGGACTAGACAGTGCCGACACTTCTAGGATGAAGCAGGAAGAAAAAGCTGCCTCTTGTTAGCATTAGTTAGCTTTTTTGTATCGGATGCAGATACTCCGTTGATAACTTTATAAGTAGATGTGACTAAGAAAATTAAGTATGATTTTTTAGCCTACATACTTAGGTATTGCCAATACTTCTTTTTGCTTTGCAGCGAAACAAAGATAAATATTAATGGCATTGGGAGAATTTAGAGCTATGTAATTACCAAAAAAAAATTAAATTGATTCTCTATTAACATTCTGTCAAAGACTTATCCTCTACCGTAGAAGATGAACAGGTGTGTTCTTTACCATGCCTATATGTCTTTGCCGAGTGTACTTAGCAAGGCATCATTCCATGATGCCATTTTCCCAGACTGTCAGTTTTATGCAACTAAAATCCGGTAAACTAAAGCTGGCATAGGATGGGAATTATTTTTTGATAAACGGTTAAGTAAATATCGGAGTGGTAGAACGAATGTACAATCAAGGTGCTGTTGAGGGTGCTGCCAATATAGAATCAGGTAGCCGCGTCTTCGTTTACGAAGTGGTGGGTCTGCGTCAGAACGAAGAATCTGATCAAACGAACTACCCAATTCGTAAAAGTGGCAGTGTATTCATCAGAGTGCCTTACAACCGCATGAATCAAGAAATGCGACGGATCACTCGTCTGGGCGGCACAATTGTTAGCATCCAACCAATATCGGCTCTACAGCCAGTTAATGGTAAAGCTGCTGTAGTCAGTGCTAACAGCGAAGTAAGCGAGTTAGTGACATCTGATGTGAATGCTAATAGTGATGGGAATGGTAAAGCCACACCTGTGAGTACCAATAGCGAAACCAAAGGTTTTGCTAAAGCACCAGCTAAGGATAAAAAAGGCAACACCATGACTCAAGCGAAAGCCAAACACGCTGATGTTCCTGTGAACACTTATCGTCCTAACGCTCCTTTTATTGGTAAGTGCATTTCTAATGAAACCTTGGTAAAAGAAGGCGGAATTGGTATTGTCCAACACCTCAAGTTTGACCTGTCTGCTGGCAACTTGAAGTACATAGAAGGTCAAAGTATTGGCATTATTCCTCCTGGAGTTGACAAAAACGGTAAGCCAGAAAAACTCAGATTATACTCTATTGCTTCTACTCGTCACGGTGATGATGTAGACGATAAGACAGTATCACTGTGTGTCCGTCAACTAGAATACAAGCACCCAGAAAGTGGTGAAACCGTATACGGTGTTTGCTCTACTTATCTAACCCACCTCAAACCAGGTGATGAAGTAAAAATCACCGGTCCTGTAGGTAAGGAAATGTTATTACCTGATGACACTGACAGCAATGTCATCATGTTAGCGACAGGTACAGGTATTGCTCCCATGCGTGCTTATCTGTGGCGGATGTTCAAGGACGCAGAAAGAGCAGCTAACCCAGAATACCAATTCAACGGATTTGCTTGGTTACTGTTTGGTGTACCTAAAACTCCCAACATCTTGTACAAGGAAGAACTGGAAGAGATGCAGGCTAAATATCCTGATAACTTCCGTCTCACCTATGCTATCAGCCGGGAACAGCAAAACTCCCAAGGTGGCAGAATGTACATCCAAGACCGTGTAGCAGAACACGCTGATGAATTGTGGCAATTGATTAAAAATGAAAAAACCCACACTTACATCTGCGGTTTACGCGGTATGGAAGATGGTATTGATGCGGCTTTGAGTGCTGCTGCTGCTAAGGAAGGTGTTACCTGGAGTGATTACCAGAAGGCTCTCAAGAAAGCAGGCCGCTGGCACGTAGAAACATACTAATTTGGTCATTAGTCATTGATCATTGGTGAGTCAGTGCGGTGAGGCAGTGCGTTGGGCGGGTTCCCCGACTGTTCTTGGGGGTTTCCCCCATGTAGGCGGAAGCCTTGCCGAAGGGTGCAACTAAGGTTCGCGTATCGCTAACGCGTAGCGTGTCCGCAGGACTCAGCGTCTCCGTTCGGCGAAGCCGTGCCGAAGGCATAGGAGATACCCCGAAGGAGTCATTAGTTCCAGTTTTCAACTCTAAGTTTGTAGGTAGGGCGATGCCCTGCCTACAATTGTTTTGTATGTATAGCTTGGGTGCAAAATCTGTGGGTGTTAAACTAGGAATCTTAGGATTAGGTACTGTGGGAACGGGTACTGTGCAATTGTTGCAAGACCAGGAAGGTCGTCACCTATTGTTGCAGGAAATAGAAATATATCGGGTGGGAGTGCGATCGCTTGACAAACCTCGTCAGGTAGAATTGCCGAACGGAATAGTAACTACCGATTTAGAAGCAATTGTCAATGATCCAGAGATAGATATAATTGTCGAAGTCATGGGTGGATTGGAACCAGCGCGATCGCTCATCCTCACCGCTATTAAAAATGGTAAGCACGTAGTTACCGCTAATAAAGCCGCCATCTCTCGATTTGGTGCAGAAATATTTACCGCTGCCAACGAAGCTGGGGTATATGTGATGCTAGAAGCCTCTGTAGGCGGTGGTATCCCTGTAATTCAACCCCTGAAGCAGTCCTTAAGTGTCAACCGGATTCATGGCATTACTGGCATTGTCAACGGTACAACTAATTACATCCTGACACGGATGCAAACAGAAGGTAGCGACTTTAAAGATGTTTTAGCTGATGCTCAAAGTTTAGGTTATGCTGAAGCTGACCCTACTGCGGATATCGATGGCTTAGATGCAGCAGATAAAATTGCTATCTTGGCATCTTTAGGCTTTGGTGGCCGCATTAACTTACAAGATGTATATTGTGAAGGCATTCGCCAAGTCAGCAAGACAGACATTGCCTATGCTGCCAAATTGGGATTTGTGATTAAATTACTAGCCATAGCCAAAGGCCAAATCGGTGATAACTCTCAGCTATCCGTGAGAGTAAATCCCACCTTAGTACCCCAAACTCATCCTTTAGCTAGTATTAACGGTGTTTATAATGCCATTCTCGTGGAAGGAGAACCCGTTGGCCAAGTAATGTTTTTTGGACCGGGTGCGGGTGCAGGTGCTACTGCTAGTGCTGTCTGCTCGGACATCTTAAATCTTGTAGCAACTCTGAAAACTAATACCCCCAAACCAAATCCCCTATTAGCTTGTAGTCATCAACATTACTGTCAAATTACCCCGATTTCCGAACTCGTCACCCGATTTTATACTCGTTTCCTGACAAAAGATCAACCAGGTGTGATTGGGAAATTGGGTACTTGCTTTGGCAAATATGGCGTGAGTTTAGAGTCAGTAGTACAAACCGGTTTTCAGGCGGAACTAGCAGAGATTGTAGTTGTCACCCACGATGTCAGGGAAGGAGACTTTAGGGAAGCTTTAGCAGAAATTCAAACTCTGGAAGCAATAGACAGCATTCCTAGCATCTTACGGGTGCTTTGAGGAAGCAGGGAGCAGGGGAGCAGGGGAGCAGGGGAGCAGGGGAGAAATATTATCTTTCTTCTGACTCCTGCCTCCTGCCTCTTCTGCCTCCTTAAGAGTCTTTACCTACAACTTGTGATTTGAGGGTTGTAATTTCACTGGTTAACTCTTGCCGAGTTGAAGCTTTGAGTAAATAGCGATAGACAAACCAGGCAGAATAACCAATACCAATCAATTCAAAGGTAGGTGCTACTAAAGGAATATCATTGAGAGAATCTAGTACAGCCAGTAGTACCTTAACAGTGATAATTGCCGTAATTACTAAACCGATGCTAACTAAAGGCTGCTTGTACTGATTAAAAAAGTTGCCTACATAATCAGGCAATGTACCTAAAAAGCCCGAAATTTGCTGTCCATATTTGAGCCATTGCTCTTGAGACTGTACAGGAGGCTGGAGTTTGGTGATGCTTCCTGCTTGGGTGTTGATATCTGGGATTGTTGTCTCTTTTGACTTGGTTTCTGTGTATTCCGGTTCTTGCATTTTCACTTCCATAATTTTGACAGTCGAGTTTTCTTAATTCGCACAATTTTGACCACAAGGCTGTTTAGTAGGCAATGAACTCCTGCATCAGCACAATTGGGTTGAGGTTAAAAAGGGCTTTTAGTGTCCTATAACCATAATTATCCCCTTACCTCTACTGCATCAACTACAGGGTAGAAATTCAGTAGGAAGATAGAAGTCAAAAGGCAACAGGATGTATTAAAATCAGCTTTCTGAGTTTTGCAAGTGTCAATTAACTACAATCCTCAGCCTGTGATTATCCCATGCTATGTCCTTTGCTTGACATCGTACTCATCGA
The DNA here is from genome assembly GCF_014696825.1 of Anabaena sphaerica FACHB-251. Taxonomy (NCBI): domain Bacteria; kingdom Bacillati; phylum Cyanobacteriota; class Cyanophyceae; order Nostocales; family Nostocaceae; genus Anabaena; species Anabaena sphaerica. Next base: position 62,170 of record NZ_JACJQU010000002.1, read on the forward strand.
AGCACAAATCATGCAAAATCAGTACACCTGTCATTCATACAAGTTTAAACGCTGATTTTATCTGACTATTTCTGACTATTAAAGCTATCTTCAGCCGCATTCGTCAATTAACTCATTCATATTGATATTAATATGTAACAATTTTTCTGTCTGTTCAGATAGACTAGACATTAATATTACTTAATGTTAGAATATTAAGTTTGCCTGTAAAACGTTATTAAATAATAAGTTTTATTGCTGTTGAAATCTCTCAGTTTTCTAATTAAAGATAAGTCCATGCTATTATCTCGGAAAGAATGATTTACTCATGTTATAAAAAAGGATAAAGTCAAACTTAATCATATTATGAGTGATTATAAACGCTAGACTAAGTTGGTGATATTTGTAGGAGGGTAAAGGAAGTGCCGGGATGCCATATCCAAAGCCCACCTTTGTTGACAAAAGTTTGGAAAGCAAGAAAGTGTCAACTCAAGAGCCAAAAATAGATGAACTCCCAACGATAGAATTTCCCTCCCGTGGGAAACTTAAGGCCAGTTCATGGCGTATCCATCAAAAGATTGGCTATGGCTACTTTGTAGCTATTGGAATTGGCTTTTTTGGCTCCCTGACTGGGTTGGTGCTGGCCAACTACTACCGAGGAAGAGAAGTCCGGCAATTCAATCAAGCAAACCAGCAAGGAGAATTACTAAATAATTATAAAGATGCCGTAATTGATGCACAATTCCAAGCTTCTAACTTAGTTGCGGTGTTGGATAATGCACAAAAGCTAGACAGGAAAAAATCTGAATTACTCAATTCTTTTGCTGAAGCTCAAAAATTAGAAGAAAAAATTACTGAATATATAAACAGTAATCCGCAGACATTAGCAGCGAACAGTAGCACTTTACAGACTTTATTATTTGATTATTCGACTTACTTAAAAACCTATATTGAGCAAATAGAAACTATTTTGCAGCGACTTGATCCTAAAAGCGTGCAGCCAGAACAAAAGGAGATGGTGCGAGAGCAGTTGCTGGCAATTATGAATAGTAACACAGTCGAGGAGCTAGATAATTTATCAGATAAGTTGACTAGGATTTTACGAAATGCTCAACTACAAGAGCAGGAGAGACGAACAGATGTTGAGCAAGCGAGATTTGTGGAAAGAGCAATTGTCATAGTCAGTATGCTGGTATCAGCAGTTATTGCTTCTGTGATGGCTTGGCGTACCAGTCGAGCGATCGCTGAACCTGTAATTACTGTAACTCAAGTAGCTGAACAGGTGGCAAAAAAATCTAATTTTGATTTACGCGCTCCCATCACCACTGATGATGAAATTGGCTTGCTGGCTAAATCTCTAAATCGCTTGATTGAAAGAGTATCGGAACGAACTAAACAACTCCAAAAAGCAAAAGAATTAGCTGAAGCGGCCAGCAAAGCAAAAAGCCAATTTCTGGCCAATGTCAGTCACGAGTTACGCACACCGTTAAATGCAGTGATTGGTTTAAGTCAACTGTTGAAAGATGATGCTGCTGATATTGGTGCATCCCCAGATTTTGTTACTGATTTAGAAACTATCAATTCTGCCGGTAGACATTTACTAGAACTAATTAACGATATCCTCGATTTGTCAAAAATCGAAGCGGGAAAAATGACTCTCTACCCAGAGACATTTGAAATCATGACTTTGATTAACAATATTGTGCTTACAGTTAAACCTGCGATGGAAAAAAATGGCAATATCTTGGTAGTGGATTGTGATCAGCATCTGGGGACAATGTATGCTGACCAAACTAGGATGCGACAAGTATTATTAAACTTACTCAGCAATGCTGCCAAGTTTACCACCAACGGCAAAGTGACGTTGACTGTTAAGCATGAAAAAACAGACTTAGTGAAAGAAGGTTCTTTGGGTGTGATTAGTTTTACTGTCACTGATACAGGCATTGGAATGTCACCCAGTCAACTGCAACAGCTGTTTCAACCCTTTACACAAGGAGATAATTCAACTACTAGGAAATATGGTGGTACTGGCTTAGGATTAGCTATTAGCCGTCATTTTTGCCAGATGATGGGGGGTGAGATTATTGTCAAAAGTCAGCTTGGTGTTGGTTCTACTTTTAGAGTAAGTTTACCTTTGACGGTGCAGGAATAAGCTGTTTTGAAACCAACCACAGGCGCGACTTCCAATTACCCAACTATGACAAGGAAATAAAAATGCTGAACGTCAAGCAGTTTTGTGAGCGGGTGCGAAACAGGATTTTGTGGCTATATAATCGTAAGCTGCCAGAATTTCAGCAAGACTTTATGAGTATGTCACAGTTCCGTTGGCTGGTACATATTGGTAGCAGACCGATGGAAATCACGCAGAAATCTGCGATGATAATTTCACCACACCAGGATGATGAAGTTCTTGGCTGTGGTGGTGTGATTGGATTAAAACGAGAACAGGATATTCCAGTACAAGTTGTTTTCATGACAGATGGTGCTGCTTCTCATTCCTGGCATCCTGATTTTAAATCTGGAGAAATAGTCACCGTTCGTAGAGATGAAGCACTTACAGCTTTAAGTATATTAGGTGTTGATTCTTCGCAAATTCACTTCCTCGACAACCCCGATAGTAAGCTGCGATTTTTAAATGCAACTGAGCGTCAAAAGATTATTGAAAAATTAGCTCAACTCTTGCAGTCTTTCCAACCACAAGAAGTCTATGTTCCACATCGCAAAGACCGTACCAAAGACCATGAAGCAACTTACGAATTAGTTCAAGAGGCAATTATTCTCTCAGGAATTGAAGTAGAGCTATTACAATACCCTATTTGGATTCTCTGGCATTCTCGGCTATTTCGGGACTTGCAACTACAAGAGTTATCTAATGCTTACCGTCTATCAATTCATCCTCTTATAGATAAGAAAAAACAGGCAATTGCAGCCTATCGTTCTCAGTACACACCTATAGATATGCACTCTTCTCCCATTTTAAAGTCTGCTTTTCTCAAGAGATTTTTCTTGCCTTATGAGATATTTTTTAAATCTGATTTGCCCAAAAATAAACATTGAAATAAAAACCTTAAATTTATGAACCCGAATGCAACTAATCCTCAAGATAACCAGACAAGTTATAGCATCAACCAAAACCTAAAATTGCCAGTTTTATTAGATGATATATCACTACCTCAAGAATTACCACCTATTGTTCTCCTTGCCTTTACCCGTCCCGATCTTCTTCAAGAAGTTCTCCCAGCTATAGCTCAACAAACTTTGCATCCATCACAGATTCTGGCTTTCATTGATGGACCACGCAATGAAAAAGATCAACTTCTAATTGATCAGTGCATTAGTTTATTGACGGAATTTTCTCATACTATTCCCGTTAAAATTATTAAACAGCCACATAACTTGGGTTGTGATGCTCATGCAATTTGGGCGCTTACTGAGACTTTTTCTCATTATCCTGCTGCTATTTATTTAGAGGACGATACGATTCCCCATCCTTATTTTTACGATAGGATGTGTCGGCTACTAGAAGCTTATCGTCACTTTACACAAGTATTTTCAATCACAGCTTATGCCAATTTTCCGAGTGAAATACGTGAACTGATATCAGAGGATTTTATGGTATCAAGGCGTATATTTGCTTTGGGTTTAGCAACTTGGGCAGATCGTTGGCAAAACTTAAATCTTGCTGATTATCCCCAAGGTTATAACCCTTTTGGTCATTTCTATAAAATTCCTGCCACCATACAAACAAAATATACAATTATTAATCAATTTTTTATAGAAGCAGAAAACAAAAAAGATTGGGTTATTACCCTGACTTTAGCTGCTTTATATCAGGGATACATACATATAACACCAATGGTATCTTTGGTACATAATATAGGATTTGGACATTCCCAAGCTAAAACATACAATACAGGTACAGAACCAAGTTGGGCAAACGCCCATAGCGACCCATCCGCTTGTCCAAACAAATTACCTTCTAGCTTGGAACTGATCAAGCCTCTAGCAGATTATTTTGATGGAGTTGAGTTGGCCAAACATTTGGAAAGTTCTCAGAGTTTATGGCTGAGTCCATCAGGTATCTGGTACTTATTAGGTAAATACAGTGGTTGGGGCAGTCGAGTTGCCTTTCTGAAACTCTTCTTTTCTCGAATACTTATTTTAATTAGGCGTTGGCGTTCTGGAAAACCGATTTGAAAATTGATAACTCCAAGATAGAACTTAATAGCAGGTAAATGAATTACAAAATAAGCGTGACAAAGCTATGCAACAAGAGGTTTCTATCTCTTATTCAGCTACTCTCGCCTGTTTTTGAGTCTCTTGATATTGCTCATCAAAACCTGCCACTTCTGACAGTGTGTAAAGAGGTCTTTGTTTGACTTCTTCATAAATACGCCCGATATACTCACCTAAAATACCAATACTAACTAGTTGTACTGCTCCCAAGAAGAAGACAATCATCAGAACTATAGTAATGCCAGTGAGGGGAGAATGGGGGGTAAAAAGTCGCCAGTACAAAACCAGCAGACACATAAATAATGAAACCAGAGCAGCTAACAATCCTAAATAAGTTGAGAGCCGTAGCGGTACTTTGGAAAAAGAAACCAGTCCGTTGATTGCCAGTGCAAAAGATTTGCGAAATGTATATTTAACATCACCCGCAAAACGAGGATCTCTTTCAAACCGGATGGCGGTTTGATTAAAACCTACCCATGAGCGCAACCCTCGAATGTAGCGGTTTCTTTCTGGCATAGCATTGAGTACATCGACAACTTTGCGATCTAATAAACAAAAATCTCCAGTGTCGGTAGGAATATCAACGTCTGCGAGATTTTTCAAAAGGCGATAAAAAGCATAAGCTGTGAAACGTTTAAATAGACCTTCTTGAAGGCGTTTTGTACGTTGAGCGTAGACAATTTGATATCCCTGCTGCCATAGTTCCACCATTTCAGGAATCAACTCTGGTGGATCTTGTAAATCAGCATCTAAAATGACAACTATCTGTCCACGAGCAAAATTCAAACCTGCTGTTACGGCAATTTGATGGCCAAAATTCCTTGCCAGACTCAAATAAACTACACGCGGATCTTTTTGGTGTAATTCGCGCATCATTTTGAGGGAGCGATCGCGACTACCATCATTAATCAAACACAACTCTACTGAACCATCCATCTGATTCATCACCAGAGAAATACGGCGATACATTTCGTAAATGGTTTCTTCTTCGTTGTAGATTGGGACGAGAAAAGAATATTTAGGTAGCATAGTTGAGCTATATATATTAACGTTTTTTACGAGATGGAAAAGAGCGACGACGACGATACCAAGTAGAACCACCAACGAGCATTCCAATCAATGCCAAAGCACTGATTAATGGCAAAATATCGCCAGTACGGATAGCTTTTAAACCAGAACTACCCAACATCACAAATGGTAAAATTCCTGGTACTGTCCCCAATGTTGTGCCAATCAGGTAATCTTTGAAACTGATTGATGTCAAACCCGCTGCAAAATTAACCAGTCCATAGGGCATAATTGGCATCAGACGAATAGCAAACATATAAAATATTCCTCCTTGCTGGACTTCGGCATCTATGGCCTGCCAACGTCCTGCCAGTCGCTGTGAAATCACTTCACGTCCTATGGTTCGGGCAAAGAAAAAGGCGGCGATCGCTGCAATAATCGCTCCGATACTTGTCCAAAACGTACCCAGCCAAGGTCCAAAAATAGCTCCCCCAGTCAGATTTAATGCTGTGGAAGGCAAAATCAAAATTGTTGCCACCACATAGATCAATATATATGTAACAGGAGCCCATATTCCCGCCGCTTTTAACCAGGAACTAATCAAATTCGGATCAATCCCCCCCAGCAAATATCCTACTACTCCAGTGGCTATCAGACATACAGCCATTAGTAAGGCAAAACCAGTTTTCCAATTCAGCATAAATAAAGATTCCTAATCTTCAACAACCCTACTGAGGCATGAGAATAGTGATTGGCTTTGATGACCATTTTTGGATATATTTTGTATTTTCAAAATTCAGCATTGCTACTGGAGGTTCTTTGTCTCTTCTCACCGCAATAATGGCACAGGGTTTAAAATCTTTATAAGGATACATTTCCGGTCTTAGGGCATAGAAATTCTCAGGATTTAAAATATGTTTAAATCTATTGACTCGATTTTTATTTTCATTTAATAAAACCCAAAAAGGATATTCCCAATAATTACCAGAAGGTACTTTCTCTGCACCTAAAGATAATCCTATCTCAGTACAGCTTGTGGTCTTCATAAAATCGGCTGCATCAGAATAAGGTTTTATTATTTGAGGCCTTTGGGTAAAATAGAGTTCCTTTCTGGTAGTATTAAAAATGTTCGTCTCTGCTGCAATTGGGCGAGATTTATTAAGCAACACAAATTGCCCAGATGTTACTAAGAGAATTACCGCTAAGATTGTAATAATATGGCGATTCCAATTTTGACAAAAAACCAGACCAACAAAAGCTGAAAACAAGACAAAAATAGTTAAATGATGCCGACTTTGATATGGTTGGAGTTTGAGCATCCAACAAATAAGTAAGAAGCTACAAATTAAACATAAAACATAAATCATTACCTCTCTATTATTTCTAAGTTTCTTATAGCAAATAAAAATACATATAGCTAAGAAAATCAGTAATAAATGTAGAGGGTTCCCAGCTACATTTTCATCAAAAGAAAGACCAGGAACACCTGTATAGGAGTTTGGAGGGTGTGTGATCCGCGTGTCATTAATATCTACACCTAAAAAACCATGAATTATGGTAATTAATTTGGCGACTTTACCTATAGTTGGCTCAATGACACCTTGCAGTCCCAGATGTCTAACTATATCAGCATGAAGAGACAGGTTTCTGATGATGTTAGAAACCCAAGTAGGTATGCTGTATATTTCTGGTTTGTAGTCTATCGAATACTCTGCGGCTGAGATAGGACTTGCGTATAAACTAAAATTACGTAAATAATGATTAATATTTAAACTCAAGAAAATCACACTAATAATAGAGATTGGTTTCCACATTTTCCAGCGCATCTGATTGACATAACAAAGGAAAAACCAAACCATAAAAGGAAAAGCATAGATATAACCCGAACTTTTGGTAAAAACAGCTAGGCCGCAACTAGCACCAATACCTAGAGTTAAGTTTATAGGAGGATTTCTATAGGGCAAAGTTAATAAAATATAATGGGCTAAACAAACTACCCAAAAACAAACTGCATAATCATTTTGGGTGCTAGAAGCCTGAAGAATGCCCATCGGTAAAGTAGCACAGAAAACACTAGCAAAAATTTGTCCACGTCTATCTGCCCCTAGCTGCTTGGCAATTAGAGATACACCGAGTATACTGCCAATCATACTCAACGTTTGTACTAAATTTGCGAACCTATCCCCACCACTGAGGATCTGTAGATGTAGGATAACAACTTCCGCAAAAGGTGGGTGAACTAATTGGGCTGAGTAGTAGGTAGGGTAGTGAGCAAGGTGGCGGTTTTGTATCCAATGAACTACCCGCGCCATGTGATAAGTCATCGAGTCCCAAGTATTTGGCGGGGCAACAATAGCAATTACACTGGTAGCAGCAATAATAACAGTTACTCCAGATAGTAAAACTAGGGAGACAGGAGTAATTTTGGGAATTTGGGGAAGATAGAGTTTTCTCTTTCCTGTTTTAATTAGTCGATAAGAAATCCATCCCAAGCTAAGATTAGTCAATAACCACAGGGCTAAAACCCAGGCAAATGTGATGATGTGGAATAAACTTAAGAATTCGGTAAAAAAGGTGACTAATACTCCCCAGGCAACTCCCGCCGATAACACAGAACTGCGCCAATCTCGTTCAGGATTGTGAAAAATAAAAAAAAGAATCACTAATGGGATTAAAAGTAATCCAGCCAGCATATGATAACCTCACACTTATGTAAGCCACTCAAAAATAGTGCTTGTCACCCTATCAAAATGCAATCTCTGAAAAAATACTTAGATATTACTCACATAGGATAATATCAGATATACAGTAGCACGCCAAATTTTTTCCCAGTTTTTTCCATAAATTCTTTGGCTACAGTCTTTAAACAAGTGCAGAAATTTGCAAATATAGTCCTTTTGAGAAAAGTTATAATGTCGTTATCTTGCTATAACTTAGTCTAAAAAACAACCAAGTATACTGGATTGATTAATTTTTCATAGGACAAGATATTGAAAGGATGTTTTAAAATTGATGTTACCCCTTCAGCTAATATACTTTGGGGTAATAAAATAGGTCTTTGCGATCGCTCTTTCACACATCCATGACCACAAAAATTGACTTCCTTAGCCACCTCAACCCCAGTCAGCGTCAAGCTGTCGAACACTACTGCGGACCATTATTAGTGGTAGCTGGTGCTGGTTCCGGTAAAACCCGTGCGCTTACCTACCGGATCGCCAATCTGATTCTTAAACACCGTGTTAATCCAGAAAATATCTTAGCCGTGACTTTCACCAACAAAGCCGCACGGGAGATGAAAGACAGGATTCAAAGGTTATTTGCTGAACAATTAGCAATTACTCAACACGGTCAAAAGTTTGATTTGTTACCAGAACATGAACAAACTCAGTTAAAATCAAAGGTTTACCGCACCATCATCAAAAATATGTGGTGTGGAACTTTCCACAGTCTTTTTTCTCGCATTCTTCGCTATGACATTGAAAAATATCAAGATGAAAAAGGACGACGTTGGAATAAAAACTTTTCCATTTTTGATGAATCTGACGTTCAAAGCCTCATCAAAGAAATAGTTACCAAAGAGCTTAATTTAGATAGTAAAAAATTTGAGCCTAAATCCGTCCGCTACGCTATCAGCAACGCCAAAAACCAAGGCTTTTCACCCCAAGAATTTGAACGAGAACAACCCAATTATCGCGGCAGAGTAATTGCTGACGTTTACAATCGTTATCAAGATAGATTAGCACAAAATAACGCTTTAGATTTTGATGATTTAATTCTCATACCTACTCGATTATTTCAGCAAAATGAACAAATATTAGGTTATTGGCATCGCAAATTTTGTCATATTCTAGTAGATGAATATCAAGATACAAACCGCACTCAATACGATCTCATTCAGCTTTTAGTTACCAACGGTGAAAATCGTAAAAATGAATGGAACTGGGAAAATCGCTCTGTATTTGTAGTCGGTGATGCTGACCAATCAATTTATAGTTTTAGAATGGCTGATTTTACCATCCTACTAGAATTTCAAGAAAATTTCGGCGATGGATTAGAAGATGATGATACCAGAACAATGGTGAAGTTAGAAGAAAACTATCGTTCCTGTGAAAACATTCTTCAAGCTGCAAACGAACTAATTGAAAATAACACCCAACGCATTGATAAAATTCTCAAAGCTACACGAGATCCCGGAGAAGAAATTTATTGTTATAAAGCAGATGATGAAATAGCAGAAGCCGATTTTGTGATTAATCAAATTCGTACCTTAGAACATCAAAACCCAGAAATAAACTGGGGTAACTTTGCTATTCTTTATCGAACTAACGCTCAATCTCGACCATTTGAAGAGCTATTAGTAAAATATCAAATTCCTTATACAGTTGTAGGAGGAATGAAATTTTATGACCGCAAAGAAATTAAAGATGCTGTAGCTTATTTAAGAGCAATTAATAATCCGGCTGATACAGTGAGTTTATTAAGAGTTATTAATACTCCACGACGGGGAATTGGTAAAGCCACTATTGACGCTTTAATGAATGCTTCTCAACAATTAGGTACAACATTATGGGACATATTAAGTGATGAAACCTCAGTAAATACCTTAGCGGGACGTTCGGCAAAATCTGTACATGGTTTTGCTCAAATAATTCAAAAATGGCAAGAAAATATCACCAAGGTTCCCGGTTCTGAGATTTTAGAAGGAATTTTAGAAGATTCTGGTTATATTCAAGACCTGCAAAATCAAGGTACAGATGAAGCTGATAATAGAATCAGTAACGTTAAAGAACTTTATAACGCAGTATTGCAATTTCAAGAAGAAAACGAAGGGGAAGATATTTCCTTGCAAGCATTTTTGCAAAGTGCGGCGCTGAGTTCTGATTTAGATAACTTAAAAGAAGGACAAACAGCAGTTTCCTTAATGACCTTACACGCTTCCAAGGGGCTGGAATTTCCGGTAGTCTTTTTAGTAGGGTTAGAACAGGGACTATTTCCTGGTTATCGTTCCTTACAAGATCCCGCATCTTTAGAAGAAGAACGACGTTTATGCTATGTGGGAATAACTCGCGCTAAAGAAAGATTATACTTGTCCCATGCTAGAGAGAGACGTTTATATGGTTCTAGAGAACCAGCAATGCGATCGCAATTTCTCGACGAATTACCAGAAGAACTGTTAACCACGAAACATAAAGTTAGTCGTACTTTTACTAAGTCCCCATCTGCAAAATCTGATATTAACAGCACTACACAAAATTGGCAAGTAGGGGAAAAGGTATTACATAAAACTTTTGGGATTGGTGAAATTACACACGTTTTTGGTGCTGGGAACAAGATATCTGTAGCGATTAAATTTGCTAGTTTGGGTCAAAAAATAATTGACCCCAGAGTAGCGCAGTTGCAAAGAATGGATTGATATTTTACAATACTCATACCTATGAAGAACTGGCTTATGGTACTCAGGTGGCGTGGCGTAATGCTTCCAAATGTGTGGGCAGAATTGCTTGGAATAATATGGTAGTGCGCGATCGCCGTCATGTCACTGACCCAGATGAAATGTTCCGTGAGTGTCAAGAACACGTCAAATTTGCGACCAATGGTGGCAATTTGCAGATCACGATGACCGTCTTTCGTCCCAAGCAACCGAAGGAAAGGTGGGGTCTGCGCTTTTGGAATTCCCAACTCTATCGCTATGCAGCTTATGAACAGCCCGATGGTAGCATTTTGGGCGATCCAGCAAATCTGGATCTAACCAACGCCATTATCAAATTTGGCTGGCAACCACCAGCACCCCGCACCGCTTATGACATTTTACCTGTGGTGATAGAAGGGCAAACTGCATTGTACCGATTCACAAAGGTGATGAAATTAAAGGACAGGCAGAAACTTTTAAACAGTGGTTGGGCTTAGTTTCCCGCGTGATTGGTGAAGATGCGACATCTGGTAGTACCGCAACTTCAACAACTAAACTTACCGTTACCTTCCTTGAGGAAGCGACACTTCCCCCAGTTGCAAGGGAACGCGGTATTTCTGTTCCTGTGGTTGCCAATCAAGAATTGCTGCAAGAAGTGATTGCGGGTAGTCGTTCCACTCGCTTTATTGCCTTCGATTTGAGTAATACTGACCTCCACTATGAAACAGGTGATCACCTTGCTGTGCATCCCTGCAATCCGCCAGAGTTGGTACAGCGATTGTGCGATCGCCTCAACCTTAATCCTGATGCTTACTTTACGGCTCAATACGTTACTTCTAGCGGTGAATCTTTAGCAGATCAACCTCCCATTGGCGTTCCTAACACAGTTCATCAAGTCTTCTCAGAAGACCTGGATCTGGCATTGCGAGAACCCTTGACTGATTTGTTGGCGTACTTGTATTCCACCGTGCAGAACCCCCAGGAAAAATATCGGCTGGAAACCTGGTTAGAAATTTTGCGCCAGGGGGATGAAAACCCCGATAGCATTGCCCTCAAAAAGAACCTCACGGATAACTTTGTCAGTGTGGTGGATCTGTTTGAGGAATTTTCTTCTGCTCCCATAGAACTTGGTGTACTTTTGGAATTGTTACCCAAGCAAAAACCCCGCCTTTATTCCATTTCTTCCTGTCCCTTACTCCATCCTCGACAAATTCAAATCACAGTAGGTGTACTGCAAATTACAACAGATGCAGGTAAAGTACGTCAGGGACTTTGTTCTCACTATCTGGCTGGACTGCAACCTGGTTCCTCTGTGCGGATTGGTGTTCTTACTTCTGCTTTCCGTCCTCCTGCTGATTCCCAAGCACCGATGTTGATGGTGGGACCAGGAACAGGGGTTTCTCCTTTAATCGCCTTCCTTCAGCACGGGGAAGCACTGCAAAACCAAGGAGTGCCGTTAGGTGAAGCCAGTCTGTATTTCGGGTGTCGCAATCACAGTGATTTTATCTATCAGGAACAGTTGCAAACTTGGCAAAATCAAGGCGTTCTCACAGAGTTAAATGTGGCTTTTTCTCGGTTGGTTGAGCAGAAGCAATATGTCCAAAACTTGATGGAACAGCAACCCGAAAAAATCTGGCAAATTCTCAGCCATCCTCAATGTCATTACTATGTTTGTGGTGATGCAAAAATGGCAGATGATGTGTTCACTGTGATGATGGCGATCGCTAAAAAGCAAGGAAAACTCACCCATGCAGAAATGGTAAAATTCTTTGACCGGATGAAGCAAGAAAAACGCTTCTTTACCGATGTTTGGGGGGTGCAGTTGAACTTTAAGCAAGCCATCCAACAGCTACAAAAAAACAACTATTCCAAAGCCGAACTCTGGCTCAATCGCATCAAAGATTCCGTAGATGCTTACAACCCAGAATCAAACCCCATCTTTTACGAAGCCCTCCAGAAGCACTTCCCAGGCGCTCTACCCATGCCTGTTTATATGCAAATCACCTACGAGACGTTGGGTGATTACGGTTTTGAAGACAAAAATACAATGGGGATGACTACCCTCTGTCGGGATGAAATCACTGACCCATTTTCGACTGAAGTAGTCCGCAAGTGGGGTGAGTCGTTCAATTGCTCTAGCTTGGCAGGGTTTGTGATGATGGGCAAAACGGCTGTAGCAGCTGCTACCGATCATGTGCCAATTGTAGATGACAAGCGGCGGTTTGCCTTTTATGCCATGCCTCACATTGCCATTTCTAAAGATGGGGAAGTGGGCAAAGTCTACCGTTACGGCAGCAAAAAAATTTCTCATGCTTGCGGTGCATTGGAGGCGATCGTTAAAGAACTGTTATCCGGTCGGCTCAAGTTAGAAATGGATATGCAAGATGTGGAACAAACAATCATTCGAGAATAAATAATTATCTGTAGCCTATTTCCTGTAATAATTTTTAACTATAGCCATGGACAGGGTGGTTAGGACATCAAGTGATAATGAAACTCCCACTACAAAAGGGTTTTACTCCTGAACGGCAGTTGACGGCAGTTGCTACAAGTCGGGGAACCCGCCCAACGCACTGCCTCCTCCTGACTCCTGACTCCTGCTATAAGTCAGAAATTTTCATCAAAACTTTATGATATCTTTTCACATTCAAAATCTCAAAAAGGTGAAAACCCTTTAAAAATCATAGCTATACCCAGACATAACCACAGAAATAACTACTTGATATTCAACATTCAATTTATAAGTTTGGTGAAAATACCGAAGAGGCTGTACAAGAAATCGGTTTTATATGTCACAATAAATTGCTATAAAACAAAAAAAATATCAAGCACATAGCCATAGAGTTGTACTCCGTACAGCCCAGAAATATACAGTGCTATATATTAATTTCAGATACACTAATCTTGTCGTAGTCGTCAGATGACTCAAAGCCTAGCTACCCAAAATCAGCCCATGAGCAACTTCTCTACCCTGATCGAACTACTGCGCTGGCGTGCCGTCCAGGAACCAGATAAACTCGCCTATACATTCCTGATAGATGGGAAAACAGAGGGTTTAAAGTTTACATATCAAGACCTTGACCGTCAAGCCCGTGCTATTGGCGCTTTGTTACAGCAACACAATGGCAAAGGACAAAGAGCATTGTTACTTTACCCCCAGGGATTGGAAGTCATAGCGGCTTTCTTGGGTAGTCTCTATGCCGGGGTAATAGCTATACCAGTACCACCCCCTGATGCGGGCAGACTGAAACGGGCATTACCTCGGTTACGGGCAATAGTCAAAGATGCCAATGCTACCTTTGCCCTTACCAATCAAAGCTTTCTAGGCATTCTGAAAGAAGCAGAATCAGACTTTCCAGAATTCAAAGAAATGACTTGGATAGCCACTGAAGACGTTGATTTGCAACTAGCAGATCAGTGGCAAGATCCCCAAATTAGTCCAGATAGTTTGGCATATTTGCAATATACTTCTGGTTCTACCTCCACACCCAAAGGGGTGATGATCAGCCATCACAATATTATTCACCACTGCGGTTATCTACAAAAAGCCTGTGGCTACGATGCTGATAGTGTTTCCATAACCTGGATGCCTTATTTCCATGATTATGGATTAGTGGAAGGCATGACCGAACCACTTTATAACGGACATCCCTGCTATGTCATCTCTCCCCTAGCCTTCATTAAACGTCCACTGCGTTGGCTGCAAGCTATTGAGCGTTATAGGGGTACTCACAGTCAAGCCCCTAACTTTGCTTATGAACTGTGTGTGAGTCGTATTACTGATGAACAAGTGGCAAGTTTAGATTTAAGTAGTTGGCAAGCTGCGGGAAATGCAGCAGAACCAATTAATCCCAGAGTATTAGAAGAATTTTATGAAAAATTTGCACCTGCTGGTTTTCAGTGGGAAACCTTTGCACCTGCCTATGGTTTAGCAGAAGATACCCTGCTAGTATCAACCAGTCCTAAACAAACTCCACCGGTACTATGTCTGGTGAAAACATCAGAAATTGAGAAAAACAAAATTGTCGAAGCTGATGCTTGGGGTGATGGTGTCCGGGCTATTCCAGGATGTGGACAACTGGTATGTGATACCAAAGTAGCCATAGTTGACCCTGATACTTTGATTCGTTGCAAACCTGACGAAGTGGGTGAGGTTTGGGTATCTGATCCGAGTGTGGCAGGTGGTTATTGGCAGCGTCCAGAGGAAAGTGAGAGTACCTTCCGTGCCTATACTGCGGATACTAAAGAGGGTCCATTCCTCAGAACTGGTGATTTAGGTTTTATGAAAGGTGGTGAGTTGTTCATCACCGGACGGATCAAAGATTTGATTATTATCCGAGGTACTAACCACTACCCTCAAGACCTGGAGTGGACAGTACAGCAAATTCATCCTTGCTTACGTCCTGACTATGGTGCAGCCTTCTCTATAGAGGCCGAAGGTGTGGAAAGATTGATAGTGGTGCAGGAAGTAAAACGCAATGCCGAAGAGTATCAAGCTGAGGAAGTCATCAGTAATATTCGTCAGGCGATCGCTGAAATTCATGAACTGCAAGTTTATGCTGTAGTCTTAGCTAAACCAGGTAATATCCTCAAAACTTCCAGCGGGAAAATTCAACGTCGCGCTTGTAAAGCCAGTTTCCTATCAGGAGAATTGGAAGTGTTATCAGACTGGAGTGAAAACCCTAAATACAGCGCCAACTACCGCAAATTATCCAAAGAAGTTGATAACTTACTAGATCAAGTGCAAGTTACCCATTAAGGAGAACATTATGCAGCCACTCAAACAATTTTGGGTCGCCGAAGCACTAGAAAAGGATTTAGGCGATCCTGGTAATCCAGAGAGTATGATGTCCTTCAAACAGGTAATAGACCTGGATGAAAAGGAAGAATTTCCCCAGGAAATAATTGACTGGTTATATAACTGGAAACTGCAACATTACTACATTCCCACAGAATGCGGTGGTGAATTTACCAGATTTGACGAGTTCATATCCTTTGTGCGCGTGCTTTCACGGCGCGATCAAACCGCAGGAATCGCTTTTACGACTATGTTTTGGTCATACCTAGTATGGATGGCAGGAACAGACGAGCAGAAGCAAATCCTGTCTAGCTTTATGAAAGATGCCAACGGGACTATGTGCCTAGCTTATTCCGAAAAAGCACATGGTAGCGATTTGTTGGGTGGGGATATGCAAGCCACAAAAGTTGATGGCGGTTATATCCTCAACGGAGAAAAATGGCCAATTAACCGCGCTACACGCTCTGGAGTCGCCTTTGTCCTAGCTAGAACAGACCCAGATGGGGGACCCCGTAGCCTTTCTCTGTTCATGGTGGAAAAGAGCAAAATTAACCCAGATAACTTTAGTAATCTGCCCAAAATTCTCACTCATGGGATTCGTGGGTCAGATATGAGTGGTATCTGCTTTGATAACTGCTTTATTCCCGAATCTATGCGGTTAGGGGCCGAAGGGATGGGACTAGAACTAGCCCTGAAGGGATTCCAAATCACTAGAGCCTTATGTGCAGCTTTTTCCCAAGGTGCGGCTGATACAGCTTTGCGTACTACCTTAAAATTTGCGATCGAACGCAAACTATACGGTAAGACAGTATTTGATATGCCCCAACCCCGACGCACACTTACAGATGCGTTTTTAGATATCTTGATTTGCGACTGTTCTACCTTTGGTGTGGGTCGTGGTTTTAGTACCATGCCAGAACAAATTAGCGTCTGGTCAGCAGTGGTGAAATATTTTGTTACCACCACCTTGGAAACAGTAGTAAACAATGTATCCGTTGTTTTAGGTTCACGCTTCTATATGCGGGAAGCACATGACTGGGGTATTTTCCAGAAAGTGCTGCGGGATAACTCCATCATCAGTATGTTTGATGGCAGCAGCGTTGTTAATCTTCATGCCCTATTACTGCAACTACGGCAGTTAACCAAATCTCGTGCCAGAAATGCTGGAAAGAATCTAGAAGCATTAGAAGCGCGGCTGGCTACAACTTTTGACTTAACCCAGAATTTACCCGCATTTAATGGCAAAAAACTGGAGTTGGTTAACCGGGGTGGAGATGATGTACTACAAGGACTAGATTTGGCTTTGGCATCTTTGGAGAAGCTAAAAACAGACTCTAATCTGAATCCAGATACTCTCTACCAAATCATTACTTTAACGGATATAGTACGAGAAGAATTAAACAATCTGGATGTAAAAATTACAGAGTCAACCTTCCAGTTTGGACATGAACAAGATCCAGAATTGTTTGATATGGCCAAACAATACTGTATATTACACGCTGCGGCTGCTTGTGTGTATACATGGATTTACAACCGTAATCACCTGGGAGAATTCTTTGCTAATGGAGAATGGTTAGCTCTTAGCTTGCGTAGGCTAATGTCAAACTTACGGCCAGCTACATCATTACCTGGAAGAATCGACGACAGTTGTGTAGTCCAAGAAATGATTCGTTTGTATAACGAAGACCGGATGTTTTCCATCGTTCCCTTCCAACTAGCAAAATCTCAACTACAGGAAACTACCACAGATGCAACTCCAAAACTCCAACTCCAAACCTGATACTATGAACTCTATTGATACTATTCAAGGATGGTTAGTTAACCAGATTGCTAAACAACTAGGAATCAAAGCTGAAACCATCAAAGTAACTGAACCTTTAACCCGCTATGGTTTAGATTCTATTGACTCTGTAACCATAGTTGGTGATATGGAAGATTGGTTAGGTGCAGAACTTCCTTCCACCTTACTTTGGGACTATCCAACTATTGAAAAAGCTGCTAAATACTTAGTTGATGAAGCGGGTGTTTCCCCTGCGGAAACTGCTACTGCTGAACCCGTTGCTGTTACTAGTAAACCTAAAGAAGAAGCTACCCAAGGTAAAGGTTGGGGCGGTCTTTGGAACAAGATTAGTGGTAGTTGATATGGTGATAGGAGGCAGGAGGCAGGAGGCAGGAGGCAGGAGGAAAAAAGCAATATCTTATCTTCCCCAGTCCCCAGTTCCCAGTCCCCAGTCCCCAATCCCCAATCCCCAGTATTTTCACAGGTGGGAGGCATGGTGAATTGAATTTTTCGGAGTTTTCGTTTTGGTGGGTGCTGCTATTATTTGCCATCCCTTATTTTACAGTCCGCTATGTTGCCAAGTCTTTGAACCTGTGGAGAGGTGTTTTTGACGCAGTTGGCTTGGCGGTGATGTCGTTGTTCTTATTTGTCAACGCATCAAAATCTAGTTTTGCCATCTTTATGTGTGAAATCATCTTCAACTACATCATGGTGTGGTTGATGTTGAGACAAGAAAAATGGCAAGCTAAGTTAATTGCTACAGTTGTAGTGGTAATTGATATTGCAATTCTGGCATATTTCAAATATCTCAACTTCTTTGTCGAAGATGTTTTAGGTTTAGTAGTTCCAGGATTAGCAGAAACTTGGCAATCAAAGTCTATTCCTGGGATGGGTTCAATTCCACCAGGATTGTCTTTTTATACGTTTCAGATGGTGGGGTTTGTAGTTGATTCCTATACCAGCAGAAAAAAACAACCCATTGCGGCTTTAGATTACGTCAACTTTGTTTCCTTTTTTCCCCAAGTGGTAGCAGGGCCAATTGAACGGAGAGCAGACTTGTTTCCGCAGATTGAAAACTTTAGATTTAAGTTGACATTTGATAACTTTGAATCTGGTTTTCGTTGGTTATCTCTAGGACTATTTATGAAGTTTGTCCTGGCAGATAATATTTCACCTTATATCAAATTAGATCAAGTTGATAATCCTTGGTTAGTTTGGTTTTTTGCTTTTTTGTTTACATTACAAATTTATTTTGATTTTGGTGGATATAGTTTTATTGCCGTAGGGTTAGGAAAATTTGTAGGTGTTAAATTAACCCTTAACTTTCTCGCTCCCTATACTTCCCAGAGCATTAACGAGTTTTGGCGTAGATGGCACGTTACCCTTAGTACGTGGTTTAGAGATTATGTTTTTCTGCCTTTAATGGGCAAAAATATGAAGTATGCCCCATTTTATCTTTTTATTACTTTTACCCTATCTGGTTTTTGGCACGGAGCCGCATGGAATTTTATTCTGTGGGGAGCTTATCACGGTTTATTGCTTCTAGTATTGCGCTATGCTGGACGACCATTTTATAAATTTTTGGGACAGCAAAAGTTTTTAATGCCGCAGTTTATTTCCTGGGCTTTAACTTTTGGATCTGTAATTTTGGGATGTTTGTTTTTTATGGAAACAAACACAGGACGCTTGATGCAAAAGCTTTTAGTTTTAATAACTCCTTGGAATTATTCTTTATCTAATTTGGGTGAAGCATTGACATTCTTTAATGAGAATGGAGCAGCGGCTTTAGTATTCACTTTGTTTTTGTCAATAGGACTATTATTGATGGAACAAATTGGAGTTTGGCGACAAGGAGAAACGGACTATGATTTGTTAGTTTCTCCTTGGATGTCACGGGTTTTGTTAGTGCTAACTATTTTGTTTGCCGCGAATACTCCCTCTCCATTTATTTACTTTGAATTTTAGAGTCATTGGTCATTAGTCATTAGTTAATTTCTCCCTATTCCCTTCTTACTGTCACCTGTCACCTAATTATGAACAAGTTTTTCAAACTTTCTAGTTGGTTTGCGATCGCTGGTTTAACGTGGGGTGTTGGTTATTTTTACAATGCCCGTTATGGTGGTGAACTTAGCTGGTTGCGGATGATGTATGAAGAGAAAATAGCGATAGCTAAAGAAGTACAAGCACCCCAGCGTATTCTCATTGTCGGTGGTTCTGGCGCTCATTACACCGTCGATGCCAAACTGATGCAAGAGAAATTAGGCATCCCTACTATTAACATAGCCACAGATGGACCTATCGGTTTAGATGTGATTTTGCCTAGTGTTGTTGATGTGATCAAAAAAGGCGATATCGTCCTACTTATTCCCGAATATTTATTATTACTCGATGATGACGGTTTTGGCGATCGCTCTGGTCAGTTTGGTGCAGCTATTGGTAAACCCGGTTTAGGAAATGTACCCCCCAAACAACTCGCTCAAGACTTGATGTTATTAGGTATACCCACCCTAAAATCTGCAACTAAATCATCTTTGGATGTGGTGCAGAAAGGCCGTTTAACCGGTTATTATTCTGACCCCGTAACAGCTAACGGTGATCCGACAGTCATGAAAAAACGCACTAAAAGCGAATGGTGGTCATTGACAATTAAAGATAGTGTTTCTCCCCATTCCTTGCGACGAATTGAGCAATTTAAGCAGGAAGTTGAAGCTAAGGGAGCAACTTTGGTATTAGGACTTTCTTGGATTTATGGTAGCACTGATACTAAAACCATCAGTAATATTCGGAAAACAGCAACAGAGTTGGGCAAAATTGCCCCGGTACTTTATGACAAAGAAACTTTAAATGTGAAGACTGATTCTAGTTTGTTTGCTGATACCCATTATCATCTTAATCCTGATGGCCGTCGTACTCGCACGAGTGAACTGGTTGAGCAGTTTAAAGCAGCAAATATTAAATGATATGTCAGAATTCAGGTAGGGCGATAAGATCCCCGACTTCTGACATCAATTGATAATTTGTGGACACAATAAACAAAAGAAGTCGGGGATCTGGGTATGAACGAGTTCTACAGATGAATACTTACAATTATATCTTTATTTTGATTTCGCACAAAGTATAAATCATGAATTATAAATTATGTCTCATATCAGCAATAAGTTTATTAAAAACGTAAATGTAAAAAACCAGAATATCACTAATTATCCGGTGCGGATTTGTATTTTGGGTGGTGGTTTTGGTGGGTTGTATACGGCTTTGGAATTAATAAAAATTCCTCTAATCTGTCAACCTAAATATGAGATTATTTTAATTGAAAAAAGGGATCATTTTTTATTTACTCCTTTACTCTATGAAGTGGTGACGGGAGAGTTACTTAACTGGGAGGTTGCACCAACTTATAAAAAGTTGTTGTCAGGTAGTAATGTTAAGTTTTATCAGGCAGAAATTCAGGGTGTTGACTTAGAGCAAAATTTGGTAACTTTGGAAAATGGAACTCTGCTAAAGTACGATTTTTTAGTGTTGGCTGTTGGTAAAGAAACGCGGTTAGATATAGTCCCAGGAGCAGCAGCACACGCTCAAACTTTTAGAAGTTTAGAAGATGCTGAATCTTTAAAGGAACGGTTACGGGTTTTGGAAGCATCTGATATTCCTGTAATTAAAATAGCTATAGCTGGTGCTGGTCCAAATGGCGTGGAAATAGCTTGTAAATTAGCAGATAGACTCAAAAACCGGGGGGAAATTCGCTTAATTGATCGAGGAGATGAAATTCTTAAAACTTTCCCTAAAGGTTGTCAAACTGCATCATACAGGGCTTTAGTAAAACGGGGTGTACAGATAGATTTAAATACTAATATTGAAGCAATTCAAGCTGATGCAATTATTACTAATCATCAAGGTAAAACTCAGCAATTACAGACAGATTTAGTTTTATGGACAGGAGGAAATCAATCAATTCAATGGGTAAAAGAGTTAAATTGTCAACATAATCAACAAGGACAATTAATAGCAACTCCCACTTTACAACTAGCAGAATATCCCAACGTATTTGTATTAGGAGACTTGGCAGAAATTAGAGATATTAAAGGTAACAAATCTCCCGCTACAGCGCAAGCAGCATTTCAACAAGCACCCTGTGCAGCGCGTAATATATGGGCAAAAATTACAGGTCGTCGCTTAAAATCATTTAGCTACTTATATTTAGGAGAAATGTTAACTTTAGGTATTAAGAATGCTGTAGTTTTTAGCTTTGGCATCACATTAGATGGTAATCTAGCTGGCATTATTCGCAGAGGAGTTTATATTCAACGTTTACCAACACTGAAACATCAACTTCAGGTAGCTAAAAGATGGATATTTGGAGGAATTAAAAAGCTGCTGAGAAGATAAATGCTCACGCAAAGAATAAAATTTTAATATCTTCCTAATAAAAAAATACCTATATTCTTTCCTTCTTCCTTCTTCCTTCTTCCTTCGTGTACTTCGTGCCTTCGTGGTTTATTAAAAAATTTTATGGTTACTCAACAAGAGACATCAAAAACTTCCTGGAGAAAAAATCTAGAAACAGTTATAGGACTAGATTTGCGATCGCTCGCTGCATTTCGTATCGGTATTTCTACCATCATTCTCGTAGATTTATTTACTCGTTTTGGTGACTTAACCGCCCATTATACAGATGTCGGTGTACTTCCCCGTGCTTTACTAAAGGAAATCGCTAAAACTGGACATTGGTCCTTACATACTATCAGCGGTGAACCGATTTTTCAGGTTTTATTATTTATCATTGCCGCTTTTTTTGCAGTTTTGATGTTGGTGGGTTATCGGACTAGAGTTGCTACAATTGCTTCTTGGATATTATTAATATCCATGCACAATCGAAATCCAGCCTTGATTTTTGCAGCGGATGATGTTTTACGCGCTCTCATGTTTTGGGCAATGTTTCTACCTTGGGGCGCTTGTTATTCCCTTGATAGTGCGCTGAATACTTCTCAACGCAAGTTACCGACAACAGTGGTTTCTGGTGCTACTTTTGCGCTGATGTGTCAGCAGTGCTTTATCTATATTTTCTCCGCTGCGATTAAAACTAAAAGCCCGATTTGGACTGATGGGACTGCGGTTTATTATGCTCTGAGTTATGACCAATATGTTACTCCTTTTGGTTATTTTCTTCTCAATTTCCAGCCGATTTTAAATGTCTTTACTAAAATTACTTTGGTGCTGGAATGGATAGGCCCATTAGCAATATTCGTTCCTTTTCGGAATAGTTTGTTTCGGTTAGGTGCAGTTATAACTTTTATCGGACTTCATGCGGGTTTTGGCTTGACTTTAAATATCGGTATTTTCCCATTTTTAAGTATTTTTAGTTGGTTAGCTTTTCTCCCTAGTGAGTTTTGGAATGGGTTAGAAAAACGGTTGCAAACTCCAGCACGTCAGGGATTAATAATTTATTTTGATGCTGATTGTGGTTTCTGCAAAAAGGTAGTGCATATCTTACGAACTCTGTTGATTTTGCCAGGAACACCGTTATTAATGGCGCAGGACTATCCAAATGCGTATGCTGATATGCAGACTCATAATTCTTGGGTAATTGAAGATTATCAAGGAAAGCGATATTTTAAGTTTAAAGGTATTGTTTATGTGGTGAGTTTGTCTCCTGTATTTAGGTTTTTAGTGCCGTTACTAAATTGGAAACCAATAATGGCAGGGGGGACAAAGTTTTATGAAGCAGTAGCTAATAATAGAAAATTTGCTGGTAATTTCACCAAACCTTTTAAATTCCGTCCTTTGGAAGTTCGTAAATCCCGCGTTTTGAATATTTTGGCTGTGGTGTTGTTAATTTACGCTTTTATTTGGAATATTCAAAGTTACGCTCCTGATTTATTCAAGCGCAAAATATGGCACAGAACTGAAGTTATGGGACGAATAACAAGACTTGATCAATCATGGAGTATTTTCGCACCTGCACCCCCTAGAGATGATGGATGGCACGTTATTCCTGGTAGTTTGGAAAATGGCAGTCAAGTTGATATTTTCCAGGGTGGAAATGCTGTTAATTGGGATAAACCAAGTTTAGGTGTCAGAAGTGCTATTTATCGCAATATGCAATGGCGCACTTATTTTATTAATCTTAATCGAGCGATCGGTAAAAAGCTTTATCCTTTTTATGGAAAATATCTCTGTTACGCTTGGAATACTCAACATCAAGGTAGTGAAAAATTAGAGAAATTCAATATTTACTTTATGGATGAGCGTACTGTTCCACCAGGGGAAGAACAAACTGTTGAGAAAAAGCTGACTTGGGAACAGTCTTGTAATGAATAATTAGTAAGACTGGGAATTAATTCCCAGTTTAAATAGCAAAAATCTTTTAAAACAGACTCGAAGAATTTTGTAGTAGTTAATAAATTAAACATCCTGTAAATCTTGAAATTCTGGACATCCTGATTCAGAAAAGCAGAACTCCTGATGAAATTATTGGTTATAACGAGTTTGGGATTCCTGAATAATGGTGATTGACACTTATGCTATCATGGCTATTATTTATGCTGAACCTGAAGAATTGATATTTATTGAACTTATTAACGATAGCGAAGAATGTCTACTTTCTTCTCTTTGTACTAAATATTTATGATGTTATAATTTTTCTATTCCTAATTTTTAACTATAAAATTTCCACTGTTTTGCAATTGTTGAATTACTGCCGAATTACCAGAACCAAAAATGTGTAATATATCTTGAGCGCGAGTCATAGCTACATAAAGTCTTTTACCGACTAAAATATCATTTTCTGAAATTGCAGGGATATTAAATTCCCAGTCTTGAACCCAAAGAATTAACACAGCTTTAAATTCTAAACCAAGCGCACTCAAAGAATTTAATATTTTGATTCCTGACTGGTTGATACTATAGTTTTTCTCAGATTCTCTAGTTTTGGATATCCAATAAGTTTCAATTCCTAAATTAGTTAATCTTTGAATTAGTGCAGTTAATAATTGGGTTTTACCATCATCTGCCATCCTATATATTACAGCAATATCGTTTAAAGATAACCCATTTACCTGTTGTAGTTCTTGAATTAAACTAATCACAGATTCTAATTCATGATTTTCTGATTTTTCAATATGTAGAACAGGAGATAACCCATGACGCATAGCATTTTCAGGTTTAACAACATCAAATACTAAAGTTTCATCATCAGAAATTTGCTCATGAATTTGCTGAACATCAATATTCTGGGTATTGTGAAATAAACTCCAAGCAGCAGTTAAAATTTCTTGGGTATTACGATAGTTTTTATCAAGATTAAATTTTTTACTCATTGTTCTACCAACAGCTTTAACCCCTACTGATTTCCAAGTAAAATTTTGGCGTTTATAAATAGATTGTCCCCCATCTGCAACAATCATTAAATTGCCATTATTCGGATCTTTCAAAGCAGCAACACAACATTTAAACCAACTGGGATGAAATGTTTGTGCCTCGTCAATTAAAATAGCATCATACTTATAATAATTGCGAATTTGAGAAAATTTTTGGAGCAGAAGTTCTCCTAAAATAGCATCATAATAATCGGTAGAAAATCCCCCCTGAGAAGGTATTTTTCTGACTTCAGAATTTACCAAAGCATAAAATGTTAATACTCTGATATTTATACCCAATATTTGCTGATCTATATCTTGAGCAAGCAAGGAATTTAAGTAAGCGGAAAGACTTCTATTGAAACAAAGAATTAAAATCTTTTGCTGAGGGTTAATTTTGAGTAATAATTTAGCGTGAGATAGAAGTATTAAAGTTTTACCTGAACCTGCGACACCATAAATGATTCTATGTCCTTGACCTATACTTCTGACTATACTTTCTTGACGATGGTCTAAGGTTCTAAACACATAACTTCTATCTGGTATGGGAAAACCATCAGGAACACTTTTGGAAGATGCTGGTACAAGTTTTATAGCAATTTCTGGAAATAAAATAGCTTTGATAGTATCAATTTGTTCAGTAGTGATATCAGGAAAATCAAATTGATTGGTGTCGGTAAATATTTGTTTTAATCTACTAACCGTGTTGATACTATTGCTATTTAATAATAGTAATTCATCTCTGTATATTACTTGAGATTTCGGTAGTATATTGTGAAGATTTTTATTTAGTCCTTGTTCTTCAGTAATGTTAGAGAAAACTACACTATGTGCCACAGGTATGGCTAATTTATTGTTATTATGAATATCTTTTATGTTGAGAATTGGATAATGTTGCAGTTTAGTAATCAAGGATTGTAAAAATTCTTGATTTTCCCACCAAGAATATTGATTAATTTCAGCTATCTTCTTAACTTGTTGCGAGCGTTTACGAGTTTTTCTTCCAGGAATATCTAAATAAAAAGATGGCTGGATATTATGGTATTCTTGATTTTCTTTATAAAAATATATAGTTTTATTATCTATATTTACATCAAGAATTTGATTTGGATGGTAATTAATAACTTGAATAATCAGTAGACCGAAATTAGGAGCAAGAATAATAAAATCAATTTTTTTACCGTCAATAATGTGTTTATACCAAACAGAAAAATTATCTGGTAGCTGATTACTAAGTATTCTAAATAAATTTCTTTCACCTTGACTAGAATTTGATGAAATTGACTCTGGAAGAATTAAAGCCATAATTGAAATTAATAACTATTTATTTGTTAATTTAATAATATTCAATTACATAAATGATTGTAAGTGACTTAAATCACCTTATATATATTTATAGATTGGGTAAAATGGTGACAAATATCATTAAAGAAGCGATGATATTGATTCCGTTTTACCCAACTCATACTCTAATAGAGAAGTTAAAATTTACGCAACTAAAGAAATACGCTCTTCTCCTTTTTCGAGAATAAGACGATAACCACAACCTTGAACTATCTGTAAAAAATTACTAATGTTCATATCTTTTTGCTGACCAGAACAAATATCTTGAATAACAGCAGGAGAAATATTAACTTCTTCGGCTAATTGAGCAATGGATATATGATCATTTTCCATAATAGAGATTAACAACTCAGATAGTAAAAATTCCTGATATCCTGCTGCAAATTTAGCTTGAAAATCGGGGTCTTGCATCATTATTCTATCAAGAGTTGATGTTGTTCAATTTTCTTCATACTATGCTCATTCTTGATTACGTTTAATAAAATTATTCATATAGTTGATAGCTTTTTCTTTCTGGTTTTTTGGTAATTTTTGTTGTTTTTTCTCAAAAACATTGGAAACAATAATTTCAGGATAGCCCAACCGATGTTAGTATTCAGAATATTTCTATACTGCACCTTGACGAATCATTTCAAATCCATATACATAGATATCCGCAAATTTATAGCGTTGATCTTTCTCGCGCAATTGAATAATACCGATTTCAGTTAAAAAAGAAGCAAACTTTTCAAACTCTTCAAAATCTGCTATATCCTGTTCAGTATATTATTAAGCTGAGACTTTTTCACTAAAATTAACCATTAACACTAAAAAAACAGCCGCCCCCTAACGGAAGCGGCCATTATTCACACTAAGAAAAGATTTTAGTAGTCGAAATCTCCGCCACCCATACCAGCGCCAGCAGCAGGAGCGCCATCTTTAGGTTCAGGCTTGTCAACAACGATACATTCGGTTGTCAACACCATTCCCGCAATAGAAGCAGCGTTTTGCAGAGCAGAACGAGTTACCTTAGCAGGGTCAACAATACCAGCTTCCAACATATCTACGAATTCGTTGGTAGAAGCATTGAAACCAATGTTGAAATCCTTCTCTTTCACTCTTTCTGCAATTACAGCGCCGTTTTGACCAGCGTTTTCGGCAATTCTCTTCAGAGGAGCAGGTAAAGCACGAGCAACGATTAAAGCACCAGTCAACTCTTCATTTTTGAGGTTGCTGTTAGCCCAAGTTTCCAACTGAGGAGCGAGGTGAGCCAAGGTTGTACCACCACCGGGAACAATACCTTCTTCTACAGCAGCCTTGGTAGCGTTAATAGCATCTTCCAAGCGCAGTTTCTTGTCCTTCATTTCGGTTTCGGTAGCTGCACCAACTTTAACGACAGCTACACCACCGGACAATTTAGCCAAACGCTCTTGCAGTTTTTCCTTGTCATAGGAAGATTCGGTTTCATCCATTTGACGACGGATTTGTTCGCAACGAGCCTTAACAGCAACATCGTTACCTTCAGCAACAATGGTGGTGCTGTCCTTAGTGATGGTGATGCGGCGAGCTTTACCCAGGCTATCCAGCTTGGTAGTATCTAGCTTTAAACCAGCATCTTCAGTGATTAGTAGACCACCAGTTAAGACAGCGATATCTTCTAGCATAGCCTTACGGCGATCGCCAAAACCAGGAGCCTTAACAGCAGCCACGTTCAGCACACCGCGTAAACGGTTAACCACCAAAGTAGCCAAAGCTTCTTTTTCGATGTCTTCAGCGATAATCACTAAAGGACGGCCGGAACGAGCTACTTGTTCGAGAACAGGTACTAAATCTTGTACTAAAGCAATTTTCTTATCAGTCAACAGGATGTAAGGCTCATCAAACACCGTTTCCATCCGCTCTGCATCAGTAGCGAAGTAAGGAGAGATATAGCCTTTATCAAAGCGCATCCCTTCGGTGATTTCGAGTTCGGTGGTCATAGACTTCCCTTCTTCTAGGGAAATTACGCCTTCCTTGCCCACCTTGTCCATAGCTTGAGCAATCATGCTACCGACTTCTTCGTCGTTACCAGCAGAGATGGCCGCAACTTGAGCGATCGCCTTAGAATCTTCTACAGGACGAGCGTGTTCAGCAATTTTTTCTACCAAGAAAGCAGTAGCTTTATCAATACCGCGCTTCAACAGAATTGCATTAGCGCCAGCAGCCACGTTCCGCAAGCCTTCTTTAACAATGGCGTGAGCCAAAACTGTAGCGGTGGTTGTACCATCACCAGCAGCGTCGTTAGTTTTAGAAGCAGCTTGGCGAATCAGAGCCACGCCAGTGTTTTCAATATGGTCTTCTAATTCGATTTCTTTAGCAATAGTTACACCATCATTAACGATTTGTGGTGCGCCAAATTTCTTCTCTAGAACTACGTTACGACCTTTTGGTCCAAGGGTGACAGCAACAGCTTCAGCCAGAATATCAATACCACGCTCAAGGGCGCGACGGGCGTTTTCGTTGTAAATAATGCGCTTTGCCATAATCTGTGTAATTGTTGAATTGGTTATTAGTTTGTTGTCAGTTTTTCAGTTATTTGCTGGGGTGTGGCTTGCCAACTCAAAATTTTGACTTTTGACTTTTGACTTTTGACTTGTTTGACCCCTCCCCACTCAATTAACTGACGACTGCTAGAATGTCTTTCTCAGAAAGCAGTACATATTCTTCAGTGCCGAGCTTAACGTCGGTGCCAGCGTACTTGGAGTACAGCACCTTGTCGCCCACCTTAACTTCCAATTCTTGACGGCTACCGTCATCATTCCGCTTGCCAGGTCCAAGGGCTACTACTTCACCTACTTGGGGCTTTTCCTTAGCGGTGTCGGGCAAATACAGACCACCTGCGGTCTTTTCTTCAGCGGCGGTCACTTTCACGAAAACGCGATCGCCTAAAGGTTTAACTGTAGATACGCTTAGAGATACAGCTGCCATAATTTTAATTTTTGCTCGCTTGTTAGCACTCTCAACTCCTGAGTGCTAATCTACCGAAAAGCAGTGACAAATGGCAACAAGTTCTTCTGTACGGGTTCCCGAACTAGGGAATGGGAGATGGGGAGCAGGGGAGCAGGGGAGCAGGGGAGGTAAATAACCCAATCACCAATCACCAATCACCAATCCCTAATCCCCAATCACCAATCCCAAAGTATAAATGCCTAATTGTTTTAGTTGTCTGGTTCTGTTGCGTAGGTAGTGAATATTTTTATATGGACAACTTTATTTCCAAAGCTGGGAAATTGTTATAGAACTGTAATCAGGGAACCGCTTAATGATGAGTAACAATACAGTGAGTCAAAACAGCCCTCCAATCCCCAAAACTACTAAAGCTAAGGAACTTAAAGCCCTAAGTATTTGTGTGGACGCTCTAGGATTGGCAGATTTTCACAGCACAGGTTTCTGTTTTTTCTGACCAGACAGTTACTCATTTGGATTCAAAATAGCCTAGTCTGGAATGAATCCTGGGAATGCTGGAAACTGTCACTGAAGGAGCAACATCTCGACCAGCTGCATGAGAGTTATCCGATTTGTATCCTCAGAGATAAAACCAACTGCTTGCGTATTTGTTGTTCTAGGCAGATAATGGTAGTTTACCCAGATGGGGTCTGGTATAGCCAAACAAAACCGGAAGTCATTGAGCGGATCATCCCAGAACACTTAATTGGCATCATGGTGGTTGAAGCACAAGGCTTTTAAACCCATCCTTTGCCAGAAACTTCCTTGGTTTCTTGTGAACCTCTGATAGAGGCTTAACATCCAAAGGATACAGTAGAGCAACAGTAAACAAATGAAAGTGCGGGTGAGTTGTCAGTTAGGGTCATCTTTAGCTAAACACTGAACTTGTCAACCAGACGGATTATGATTTAATCAGGTTTTTTAGCCCGCTTCTTTCAAAGGAATATATAATAGCGCATTATAAATACTATTGCTCTCCGTATCCTTACTAGACTTTTGCCATTAAGTTACTAGTAGTATGTTAAGAGTGACCACCACTTTCACAAAAACAAGCAACAAAGGCAAGTTAAGTGGGAAAACCAGTACGTGCGGCCAGCGCGGAATTTACGCCTGTGGACAAGAACCCGGCAACGGGCTTGGTGGAAGCAGGAAGCAAACAACAAAATGTTCTAGGGTGTATTCCGATACGCCCCAACCATGAACAATTTGTGTAAGTTTTGTTTTGCACAACATCTCACATAATCCACCATAGAGGATAACTATTCAAGCCTTTGATGGATCTAAGCGCGACAAGTGCCACTGCTATGAAAGAGTCCAGCATGAAAGATCACAAACGACTTCTATTGATTGATGATGACCCTAACCTCATCTTGCTGGTGAAGGATTACTTAGAATTCCGGGGATACGAAGTCATCACGGCCGAAAATGGACGAGAAGCTCTGGATATTTTAGAACATGATGTTCCAGACATGATCATCTGTGACGTGATGATGCCGGAAATGGACGGGTACACTTTTGTGGAACAAGTGCGGCAAAATGAACGCACCAGCTGGATACCTGTTCTCTTCCTGTCAGCTAAGGGGCAAAGTGCAGACCGAGTTAAAGGTCTGAATAAAGGTGCTGATGTATACATGGTCAAGCCCTTTGAACCAGAAGAACTCGTAGCACAAGTAGAATCCTCACTTAAGCAAACTATCCGTTGGAAAGAACATCAAACCAAGGGAGGGGAAAACGGTTCCCGTATCCAAGTTCCCTTTGATGTGCAGTTGACCCCAACCGAACTGAAAGTAGTTCAGTTTGTGGCTAGGGGTTTAGCTAACCGGGAAATCGCTGAAGAATTAAATGTCAGCCAGCGCACGGTTGAAAGCCATGTTTCCAATATGTTGGGTAAAACCAATCTCCACAACCGTACAGAATTAGCACGGTGGGCGATTGAAAATCAAATGGCTTAAATGCTCTACTGATTGATTTCTGAAGTTTTGAGTTTTGAGTTAAGATACCATAACTCAAAGCTCAAATCAGTTATTTGATCTTGACTTCAGTTTGAGAGCTAATAGAACCTGAATTGTGAAGCCTATGGATTTTTTCAAGTCCAACTTCATAATTCATGTTTTATGATACTTTCCTCAATTGCTATATTCCAACCCAGATATCACCGAAAATTATTTATACAGGCTGCTTGTAGGGAACAGGGAACAGGGAACAGGGAATAAATTAACCACTGACTAATGACTAATTACTAATTAAGTAATCTGTTCCGTAGGGATTTCTATGACAAATTCTGTACCATAACTGGGGTCAGAACAGACATAAATATTGCCTTGGTGCTTTTCAATAATTTGATAGCTAATTGCTAGTCCTATACCAGTTCCCTGGTTGACAGGTTTAGTTGTAAAAAAGGGATCAAATATCTTTCTTTGTAACTCTGGACTAATACCAGGTCCATTATCTCGGATGGTAATTTTTATCTTCCCATAATCATTTTTTTCAGTTTTAATTACTATTTGTTTTTGCTGTTGTTGTTCTTGTTCTAATAAGACATCAATAGCATTACTGAGGATATTCATAAAGACTTGATTGAGTTGGGCTGGATAACATTCAATTAAGGGTAAATCTCCATATTCCTTAATAACTTCAATTTCCTGTTTAAGACGATGATTTAAAATAAGTAGTGTACTGTCGATACCTTCATGAATATTGACAGCTTTTTTATCAGCTTGGTCTAGTCTAGAAAAGTTGCGTAAAGATAGTACAATTTCTCGAATCCGATCAGTTCCCATTTTCATCGAAGCAAGTATTTTGGGTAAATCCTCGATGATAAAATTAAGATTAACTTCATCTGTGTAATTTTCAATAACAGAATTTTCTGATGGATATTCTTGTTGATAAATTTTAATTAACTGTAACAAACCTTGAATATAATTATGAAGATGAATAAAGTTACCATGAATAAAATTGATAGGATTATTAATTTCGTGAGCTAAACCAGCCACCATTTTACCCAAACTAGACATTTTTTCGGTTTGGATTAGTTGGACTTGTGTTGTTTTTAGTTCTTCTAGAGTTTGTTCTAGTTGTCTTGCTTGTAGCCGAGAAGTAGCATTGGCGGCTGAGAGAGCTTTTAAATTATTGTAGGCTTTAGAATGATAACGGATGCGGGCAATTAACTCAACTACATCCGGTAATTTAATCAAATAGTCATTTGCACCAGCAGCAAAAGCATCTGCTTTAATTTGTGCTTCTTCTTTGCTAGAGAGCATGACAATAGGAATTTCATGAGTTGCCGGATGAGAGCGAAACCAACGCAGTAGCATTAAACCATCAATCTCAGGCATGATCATATCTAAGAGGATGACGGTGGGAGCTATAGAAATAGCTTTTTGAATTGCCTGTGCGGGGTCATCTATATAGTGAAAAGAAATGTCTTTCTCGTTAGCGAGTAACCTGCAAACTGCTTCACCAATTATTAACTGATCATCAATTAATAAAACTGTGACTAAATCTGTGTTTAACTGGACTGTAGATGGATGATATGGCGGTTGATTTTCCTGATTCAACCAGCAGGTTGATAATGTCTCGGCTGTTGGTGGCGTGAGCGGGAAAGCTGTAGATGTGGATATCATTTTTATAGCTCCTCATAATTATGGTTTATTAAAACTTTAAAGTATAGATTATTTATCCTTAAACCAAGAATAACCGAACTTAATAATGAATAAGCCTTTAGTTTGCAATTCGTAAACAAATTCATACTGTTAACTTTCCGGAGAAAGCCAGTTTATTTTGGAGTAATATTTACGTAATTTTTGGTATTTATTTAAAAATTAAAAAGAGTAGAAATTAAATTTTAAGTAAATTTACTGGAAATTTTAGATTTAAGTATCAGATATGTCAGAATAATCAAGACTTTTAGAGCCGATCTGAGATATTATTCTGACTCCTGCTTCCTGACTTCTGGCAACAGTTCGTATTTTATCTCACCATCTGGCTAAGGATTTTGTACAGGCTGGGGCGATCGCTTCAACTGGTAAAATTTGTACTACTGCATCTAATTCCACTGCGGCTTTGGGCATTCCATAAACGACACAGGTTTTGCTATCTTGGGCGATGGTGTGCCAACCCATATCCCGGAGTAATTTTAGACCTTGAGCGCCATCCCGACCCATACCCGTCAACAACACTCCCACACCGTTACCCTGCCAATATTTAGCCACAGTTTGAAAAAAGACATCAACTGAAGGATGGTAGAAACTATTGAGAGGTTCTTCCTGATAGTCAAGAGTTTGGTCAGGACGCATCACTAAATGATGATTTGTACCTGCAACTAACACTTTACCTGGTTGTGGTAAATACCCGGATGTAGCCAGATGAACTGGTAAAGAAATTTGTCCATCTAACCAAGTAGCGAAACCTTGAGCAAATTGGGCATCAAGATGCTGGACAATGACCACAGAAGCATTTAAATTTTGAGAAAATTGGGACAGAATTGTTACTAATGCTTGGGGACCACCAGTGGAAGAACCAATGACTATGAGGGGTGGGTGTAGTTCTGGGGAAGTTTTGGGTTTGAGTTGTGTGTCAAATTGCGATCGCGGACGGGAAGATTTACCGATTAATCTAGCAATAGTAGCAATTTTATTGAGTAACCTAGTGCCACCTTCTGTTTGTTGACCATAACCAACCGCTGGTGTGTTAACAGCATCTAAAGCTCCATAACCCATAGCTTCAAACACTTTAGCTGCATAGCGATTGACACTGGCTGTCACCATAAGAATAGCACAGGGAGATTGACTCATAATGTGCTTTGTAGCTTCCACCCCGTCCATCTTGGGCATGACTACATCCATTAATATCAAATCTGGAGTATCTTCTGCACACTTAGCAACGGCTTCTACTCCATCATAAGCAATCCAAGCTAAATCATATTCAGGAATTTTTGCCAAAATGCGTCGCAGTGATTCCGTAGCGATGATTAAATCATTAACAATAGCAATTCTCATAAAACAGTCGTATTTGATTTGTAAACGAATTAATGAAAACATAGATACAATAGCTAATCTATTGTACAATTAACTATGTAACTCGCTGATAAAATATGCAAAATACTCTAACTATATAAGTGATAATTTATCGGTTTAGCGGTGGGATAATAATTTTCGTAAATGATAAATTAATCTCAGAACTAGAGGATCTGGAGGTGTAGAGAGATTAAGATCCCCGACTTCTTGTATCAATTTATCATTTATTCACAAGATAAAAAAAGAAGTCGGGGATCTAGTATTTAATTATAGTTTGTAATTCTTTCTGTACTTGTTCAAGTTCTTGGCGTTTTTGGTTAATAAATGATTTTTCTATTTCTCGTTGTTCTAGAGTTTCTTGGTGAGCTTTTTCTTGTTGCTCTATCAAATTTTCATACAATGAAATTGCTTCTGCAATTACTCGACTAGATCCTTCAATTCTGCTATTAAAAACTGTATTAATAATTTCGTCTAGCTTTTCTGAAACTTTCTCTACTGATTCTTCAAACTTCTGAAAGCCTATGTCATAAACTTTCTGCTTTATTTGGGTACTGAGTCCATCAAAATCTAGTAATCCAAAACCAAAAGAACTAGCAATTGTAGCAGCAACAGCAGCTACAATAACTGCAATGAATCCAAGTCCTGTAAATACGATTAATCCAGCAGCTAACGCACCACCTACTCCAATTCCTCCACCAATTCCGCCTAAACCCATAAAATCATCACTTATACCTCCAATAGATAACTTCATTTGTTGACTAAAGTTAGTTTGAATTTGTTGGTCTAGACGTTGAAAATCACCTTGAATCGCGTCTAATTCATAAGCAATATTAGCATCTAAATATTCTATACCTTCTTTGAGAATAATATCTTTTAGTATTTTATTACCCCATTCATCTATTTCTTTTGATAGATCCCTAATAAATTGATTTGTGTAATCTTTAATAAGTTTATCTTGACTAAAAACTGGGTTGTGTTCAGAATGCCAATATACGCTTTTTTCCGCCATTCTATCACCTAATTCAGCACGCCATTCATCATAAGATTCACTAGCTTTTTCATACACTTCATCTATTACGCTAGATACTAATACACGAATTCTGACATCTCTCCCACTTACTTCACCTATTTTTTCTAAAATTTCTAGTTTTTGCGCTTCGGAAATTTGAATTTTACCTTCTAAAGTTTGCTCTGATTGGGATAGACTATTTAAAGATTTGTGAATGACTCTATTTATCTGTTCAACAGATTGGTGAATTTTTACTTTTCCACTTTCAAAAGTTAGAAATTTCTCAAGAGACAAAGTAAAATCTTTAAATGATTGTAAATATTCATCATTATTTCCGTTTTGAATTGATTTTAATGCTGCTTTAGCTGAAATGTAATGTACTCGATTTATCTCTTTTAAAACTATTAAATTTTCTTTTTTAACAAAATTTTCAAGTCTTTGTTTTATATCTTGAACATCTTCCTCATTATCAAGGTTATCCATAAAGTTTACTAATACAAAAAGATTCTCAGCAGGTTCTTTATCAGAACTATTATTAAGCTTATATCTTACATCATGCAGTAATTCTTTTTCTTTTTCAGGAAGTAGACGGGTAGCATTAGTTAAGAAAATAGCTGCATCTGTATTTGTGAGTATTTTATGAGTAATTGCTGTTCTTTGAGGATGTTCATTTAATCCGGGG
Source organism: Anabaena sphaerica FACHB-251 (assembly GCF_014696825.1). Taxonomy (NCBI): domain Bacteria; kingdom Bacillati; phylum Cyanobacteriota; class Cyanophyceae; order Nostocales; family Nostocaceae; genus Anabaena; species Anabaena sphaerica. Next base: position 97,753 of record NZ_JACJQU010000002.1, read on the forward strand.
GAATCAATTATTTCTACACCACTTTTACATAAAGTTAATTCAGGATGTTCAAAAATAATTTCTTCAATTTCAGATTGTGCTAGTTCATCACTACGGTGATCTACTGCGGCTTCTTTAGAAATACTTGCTTTTGCTTTATACTGGTCAAAAGCAATTTCCTCCACTCTTCCATCTTTATAGTGACAAATTACCCGTTTTTGAGTTCCATATTTGAGAACTGTCACTGCACCACTACAAGGAACTGCTCTCACAGGCTGAATTTCTTCGCCTAACAAAGCATTTAATAACGTTGATTTACCTTGACTAAATTCACCAATAACAGCTAACCTAAATCGCTGATTTTTAATTTTATTAAATACTTCTGTAATATCATCTATCAAAGTAGAAGGTAAGAAACTATGATCTTTACATTCGTGAATTATTTGGGAGACTAAGTTACAATAATTATCTAATTCCTGACGATAGATTTGGAACTTTTTCAACTCATCATAAGATAAAATTGTATGCTTTTGAGTAGTTTTAATTTCTGGTTTAGCAGGTAAAATTGCCAACATATCACTTGCAGCTTTTACAAAGACTGTATCAAGTTCTTGAAACCGAGAAGAATCTAGTAAAAAATGTACTTCATTTAAAGCATTTGCTTCAATATTTCCTTCTTGAGTAAATGCAATTTCAAAAATTGGTAAATATTGTGATTTAACACCCAGATTTTTAGCAACTATTTCTAAATATTGCTTTTCCCGTAAATCAATTTCACCATCTGCGGCTGACATTTCATAACCAAAACCAATTAATAATATTTTTTCTGATTCGGAAAGTGGCAATGTTAACTTTAACAAATCCTGAATTTTTTTATAAGTTTGATTTTCTTTAACTCCTTTAATCATCAAGTTTGTTAATTTCTGTACATCACTATTTGATTGACTAAATCGAGATAAAATTTTCTGTAAATGTTGTTTTTCTTCTTCTGAAACTGTCCCATCTACAAATATTACTCCCATTAGCACTGTTACTAAAGCAGCTAAAAATAATACCTGTGGTGTGATATCCCGTTGGCTCAGTTTTTGTCCTGTGATGCGTGATAATAAATCAACAGTCTCAGAAGTAACTCGTGAAGTATCCATAAAAATCACCAGTGGATAGAGTGTGTAAAAATTATTATTCCCTAATTTAATCAAATTTAACCCATTTACCGCACAATCACGGTTCTTAGTGTTGAAATTTATCAGTTAAGCTATAAAAGTACATATTGATTCAATAAGCTCTACAAAGATATGATGTATCAATTTCCATCTCTCATTCAAGCTGGTATTGAAGCTGGTAAATATATCCCCGTCTTTAGTAATGGTGTACCCCTAAGCATTGCTAGAGATGCTGTTACAGGTCAGTTTGTGTCTCATGCTATTGGTGTTGTCAATCCATTATCACCACTTGTATCCGCTCCTAATTTTCTCATGACTGGTATACAGATGTATCAAAATCAGCAAAATTTTACAGCAGTCATGGGTAGCTTACAAACTATCCAAAACAGCTTGGGAGTATTACAAGCAACAACTGCCATCATCGGTGTAGGAACAGTTGCAGGTGTAGCATTAACAGCAGTGAACCTACACCAAACCCTGAAATTACGGAAAGAAGTTGAGCAAATGCGGTTAGAGGTCAAAAATGGCTTTATTGACTTGAAACAAGCCTTAAAAGACCAAGGAGCAGAAATTAGACAATTAATTGAACAGGTAGCCCAAGATATCAAATTTGAACAACATCGCACAGTTTTAATTAGAGCCTATGGTTTATTTGTGCAATCTATAAACCGTTTACGTTCAGCCATGCAATTACAAGATATTAGCCGCAGAAATGCAGAAATTGACGCTGCTAGAGGAATGTTATTTGAGGCTTTAGCAGATTACACAAATCCGCATTTATTAGCAGAAACTTGTGCGGCTGGACAACTCCGCAGATTAGAATGCTCTTGGGCTATTGAACAAGCAATTATTACAACTTATCAAGTCCAAAATGAAGTTTCTGCTGTGAGCGATCGCCTATTACAATTACAAAATAAAATATGTGAAGATGCCCATACTGTAATTAATCAATGTGAATCCCACGACGAACTTGATTTTCTCTTTCCTGAACTTACCCGCATTCATAATCATGATTTAGTAATCATCGAATCATGGCAAAATCATGTAGATTGGGTAAAATCTCTACCTCCAGCAGAATTAAAACTTTTAAATAGTGCTGATTTTAATAATTCTGAAACTACCCAAACTATCACTAATTCAGAAATACCACCAGAACAAATCAGCTATGAAAATATAGCCAAAAAATCTCATTTTTATTCCTTACGTGATCAATTATTATTTATGTTTGCGCCAGAATTACGCCGGGAGTATGAAAATTATGTCAGTCAACAAGCTGCAAATTCTGGATATAGAACATTAGTTACTTCTAATTTACAACTAGCATCAGATTTAACCGTTGCTAATCTTTTTCACTATTTTAATATTAGAGATGAACACAACCATGAGCAAACAATATAGAATATATTTAGATGCTTGTTGTTTAAATCGTCCCTTTGATGATCAAACACAATCCCGCATTTACCTAGAAGCACAAGCAATTATGACTATTATAAATCAATGTCAATCAGGAATGTGGAAACTAATTAATAGTAGTGCTTTAATTTCCGAATTAAACCAAACACCTGACATAGATAGACTACAAAATGTGAAAAAATTACTCTCCATTGCTAAAATAAAAGTTATTAATAGCTCTTTTATTGAAAACAGATCCGCCGAACTCCAAAAATTAGGATTTTCTAGTTATGATGCTACTCATATTGCCAGTGCAGAAAGAAGTCAGGCTGATGTATTTCTAACTACAGATGATAGACTTTTGAAAAAAGCACAAACAAATTCTCCATTAATTAGCGTCAAAATTAATAACCCTGTGCAATGGTTGACAGAAGTAATACAAACAGAGGAAAGCAATGATGAAAACCCAAAATGAAATTATCAAACAAGGCTTTAATGCCTTAATTAACTCTCTAGGAATTACCGATACTATTCGGTTTATTCAATATTTCAGTCCTGGTAGTGGAGACTATACTAAAGAACGTCATCAATGGTTAGATGAAAAAACTTTAACACAAGTGTTAGCAGAAATCAAACAATTGGAAACAGAAGATACTAATCAATATGAGGAAATAATTGAGTAATCACAAAATTCAAAATCCAAAATCTAAAATTATTACCCCTCACCAATAACATCAATCACAGCTTTTAATAAGGTACTATCATGAAAACTGCTTTTAGTTAAATAATAGTTTGCTCCTGCTTCTAAGCCTTGAATCCGGTCTTCTTCTCTGTCTTTATAAGAAACAATAATCACAGGTAAATTTTTCAATTTGGCATTAGCTCTAATTTGGGTGGTGAGTTCAAAACCATTCATCCGGGGCATATCAATATCCGTTACCACTAAGTCATAATCACCACTGCGGACTGCATTCCATCCATCCATGCCATTGACAGCTACATCTACTTTATAACCATTATTTTCTAACAATTTGCGTTCCATTTCTCGGACAGTAATGGAATCATCAACAACCAAAATCCGTTTGTAGGTTTTGATCACTGCTTGATGAGTTGACTGATTGACCTGACTAAGTTGCCCACTAGCGATAATTTTAGTAATAGAACGGACAAGATCCTCGACATCGACAATTAACACTGGAGAACCATCATCCATCAAAGCACCAGCACTCATGTTAGGTACTTTCCCCAGTCGGGAATCTAGGGGGCGGACTACTAAACTACACTCACCGAGAAAGCGATCTACAACCAAGCCATAATAGTTGAGGCGATTACTGCCAGTGATGCGTGTTACCCCATCGCTGATGACAACAACTGACAGGAATTCTTTGTTGATATTGTGTGATGGTAATTCTAGAACTTGATGAGCCGAGATCAAGCCTACTGGTTGATCGTTGAGCATAAAAAACGGCTGATTTTCTGAAACAATAATTTCTGATTTAGGCAACATCATCAACCGTTCAATTCGTGCTAGTCCAAAAGCATAAGGTTCGTGAGCTATTTCTACCAATAAGGTACGCAGAACTGACAAAGTGAGGGGCATTTGCAAGTATAACGTCATTCCTTTACCCAATTGGGAAGCCGCCCGCACAGTTCCACCAACTTCTCGCACGGTGCTATGTACCACATCCAAACCCACACCCCTACCAGAAATCTCGGTGACAGTTTTGGCTGTGGAAAAACTTGGTAAAAATAGGAATTCCATTAACTCAGTTTCGTTGAGTTGGGTGGCAATTTCGGGATTAATATGGTTTTTATTGATGACCTCTTGACGCAAAACTTCGATATCTATTCCCCTTCCATCATCGGAGACGGTAATTAATAACATTCCGGCTCGATGGAAGACTTCAATCCGAATTGTTCCCTCTTCGGGTTTACCGACTGCAAGACGTTCTTGTGGTGTTTCAATCCCATGATCTATGGCGTTTCGCAAGATATGCAATAAAGGAGCCTCTAGCCGTTCTAGGATGTCCCGATCTACAAGGGTAGATTTGCCGATGATTTCTAGATTTACCCGTTTACCTAATTCTCTGGCTAAGTCTCGCACCATGCGCGGAAAACTTTGTCCCCTCTCAGCAAAGGGTGTGGCGTGAGTAGCGATGACTTGACGATATAGACGATCTCCCAGGTGGGAGAAACGCTGGCAAAATAATTCTAGTTCGTTATGGCGATCGCTCAATAGCTGGCGACATTCATTGGCTGTTTGCCGAGCATTGCTCATTTGCTCTTCTATTTGCCTGTTTCCATGACGCTGATGCTCAACTTCAGCATTACCCCATAACTTCTGTAATCCATCCAATAGGCTGGATAACTGGACTTGATTTGCTTTTAGCTTCAGCAACGAGTCAGCAAATGTCTCTAACCATTTGGCTTCAACTAAGGATTCCCCTGCTAAACCCATTAAACGATTGAGGTTATCTGCACTCACTCGCACCACTCGTTGTTGTAAGATGTCTGGGGATTGGGGACTGGGGACTGGGGATTGGGGATTGGGGATTGGGGATTGGGGATTGGGGATTGGGGATTGGGGATTGGGGACTGTATAAGAGGCTAAGGGTATTAATTCTTCTTTCTCCCCTACTCCCCCTACTTCCCCTCTGCTCCTCTGCTCCTCTGCTCCCCTGCTACCCTGCTCCCCTGCACTTACTGGGGATTTAATGATATTAGCGATCGCACTCACCAAATCTTGGATACTACCATCGTTAAATTCGGGTTCTGGGTTGCTAACACAAGCTTCAGCCATCTGTAACAGCATATCTACTGCTTGTAGCAAGACATCGACATCAGCCGCAGTTAAGGTTATTGTTCCTGACTGAGCAGCTACAAAGCAGTCTTCCATTGTATGGGCTAGGGTGACAGCTGGATCAATCTGCACAATCCGCGCTGCTCCCTTGATTGAGTGGGCTGCACGCATTAAAGCTGCTAGTTCTTCTATGGGGTTGGGCTTGGTTTCCAGTGCTAACAGTGAGTCATTCAACACTGTACCCTGGGCTTTTACCTCCATGCTGAATAAGTCCAATAAGGAAAGATGACTGAAATCTGACTCTTGTCTCATGACAGTAACTTTCTCCTTAAGGACATGAATAATAATTCATCATCTATGTAGCTCAGGCTGCGTGATTCCCAGTGAAAAAATCCTTTTGTGTAGGTGTTAATTGCTGATGTCGCACTGTTTGGAGGATCTCTTAATTCATCGTCATGAAATCGGTATAACCCATAAAATTCATCTACAGGAAATACCCAGGTGTTACCCCCTTTTTCAATTACTATCATGCGTGAATAGACTATAGGACTTAAGGCTTCCGGTAGGGTTTGGACAGTTTCCAAATGTAATAAGTTGCTCAAAGAAATACACAATTGCAGTTCTCCTCGGATATTCACCAATCCTTTTAATATTTCGTTGCTGCGATGGGGTATGGTGTGAATTAAAGTGGGTGATATGGTTTCTTTTAAGACTTGCGCCGACAGTGCCAGCCATTCTTTTTGTAAACGGAAAATAGCTACTGTCAGGGTTTGTGTTGTGGTTAAGGTTTCAGATTCTGGTTGGAAATTTACTAGCTTATTTTTTCCCTCTACTTTTGTCTTTGAGAAAAACTGAGTCCATTCATTCTGATAGTTTTCTGGGATGGAACGATCTAGTAAGTTGCGTCCAGCAGAAGAGTAAACGGGACAATTACGGCAGTGGATAAAATGGGATAATTCTGGACAGGTGCGATAGCTAGGCTTGCCGAAGGCATCGCCTGCAATCCCAATCACATTCCAGCAACTTTCTACATTTGATAGCTCAGTTATGGAATTCATGATTAATTCTCTCCCATCAATTTATTACTGTTGCTGACGTACTGCTCTCCAGCATTATTCACTTTGAAACGGCTCATCTCTTGACGTAAACCTTGAGCAACTTGATTAAGTTTAGTAATAGCCTGATTAATTTCTCGTAAAGAAGCAGCAGTTTGCACAGAATTACTACTCAACTGTGACATAGCATCACTAATTTGTATTGCTCCTTGAGACTGTGCTTCCATACCTTGACTTACCGCTTCATATCTGGGTGTTAACTCTTGTACTTGCTCAATAATTTGCCCAATTTGACTACTAATATCAGCCACATCTTCCACACTTTTTCCTACTTCTGCTGCAAATTTATCCATTTCCATCACACCTGTAGAAACGGATGATTGCATTTGTTTGACCATTTGTTCAATATCTATTGTTGCTACTGCTGTTTGATCTGCTAACCGCCTAATTTCTCTGGCTACCACTGCAAAACCTAAACCATATTCCCCTGCTTTTTCGGCTTCTATGGCTGCATTTAATGACAGTAAATTCGTTTGATCTGCCACCTTCGTAATTGTGACAACTATATTATTAATATTATTGGCTTTTTCACTTATTACTCCCAATCTGGCTGCGATAGAATTTGTTGCTTCTACCAGTTGTCTCATGGTTGTTTCCATTTGTAATAAGTCTTTTTGACTATCACTTGCTGCTACTGTTGTGGCTTGGGATAGGGCGGCTACTTCTTCTACTGTTTTGACTAATTCTTTGGAGGTGGCTGATATTTCTTTAGCTGCTACTGTGACTTGGTTTGTTGAGGCTACTTGTTCTGTAATACTTGTTTCTAGTTGTTTCCCTGAGGCTGCTATTTGGGTAGCTGATGAGGTTACTTGTATGCCTGATTGTTGTACTTGTTGTATCAGGCTACTTAAATTATGGGTCATGTTTTGAAAAGCATTGAGCAGTTGTCCAATCTCATCTTTGCTATTTGATGTACCTTCAATCACAGATTGAGTTAAATCTCCCGAAGAGATTTTTTCTGCTGCTTCTACCGTTTTGGCAATTCTATTACCTAAAAATTTAGTAATCAAAAAATTAGCAATGACTACAACAGATAAAGATAATATAGAGACAGTTAAGGCAGCTAAAGTCAGCAAGTCTATAGAAGATTGTGTTGCCGTAATACTTCTTTGTAAATTCTCTTTTTCATACTGATTAAATTCATCACTTATTTTTGTGAATTCATCAACAAGATCCCTTGTATCGTTAAAAACTTTAATCAGTTCATTTTTGTTTGTACCACTACTAGCCCTCCTTACCGTATCGTCTTTTAAAGAATTATATTGATTATATAATTCCAGCATTCTATCTATTCTTGCTTGCTGCTTGCTATCTTTAACTACACTTTTAGCTTTTTCCAATCCTGTCTGAAACTCTTGTTGATGTTTTGCATATTCTCCTATAGCATCTTGATATAATTGTGGATCAATAACATATCTTTGCAGACGACGATGCATATTCAGTCCAGCAATTACCATTTCATTTTCTCCATCAATTGCTATTTGAGCAATATTAACTTGCTTCAAAGTTTCCCTAGTTTGATGAGAATTGGCATATACCATTAAACTAAACACAACCATCAAAACTGTTGGTACAGAGAAGCCTAATAATGTTAAATCTTTGATTTTCCAGTTAGTGAACATCTAAATTATTTCCTAAATTTATGGTATTTTAGTAATCTATGTTTCTCAAAAATCAGATAAATATCTTCACCTATTATCATGAACTTTAAAGCGGCTCATCTCTTGACGTAAACCTTGAGCAACTTGATTAAGTTTAGTAATAGCCTGATTAATTTCTCGTAAAGAAGCAGCAGTTTGCACAGAATTACTACTCAACTGTGACATAGCATCACTAATTTGTATTGCTCCTTGAGACTGTGCTTCCATACCTTGACTTACTGTTTCATATCTGGGTGTTAACTCTTGTACTTGCTCAATAATTTGCCCAATTTGACTACTAATACTAGCTACATCTTCCACACTTTTTCCTACTTCTGCTGCAAATTTATCCATTTCCATCACACCTGTAGAAACGGATGATTGCATTTGTTTGACCATTTGTTCAATATCTATTGTTGCTACTGCTGTTTGATCTGCTAACCGCCTAATTTCTCTGGCTACCACTGCAAAACCTAAACCATATTCCCCTGCTTTTTCGGCTTCTATGGCTGCATTTAATGACAGTAAATTCGTTTGATCTGCCACCTTCGTAATTGTGACAACTATATTATTAATATTATTGGCTTTTTCACTTATTACTCCCAATCTGGCTGCGATAGAATTTGTTGCTTCTACCAGTTGTCTCATGGTTGTTTCCATTTGTAATAAGTCTTTTTGACTATCACTTGCTGCTACTGTTGTGGCTTGGGATAGGGCGGCTACTTCTTCTACTGTTTTGACTAATTCTTTGGAGGTGGCTGATATTTCTTTAGCTGCTACTGTGACTTGATTTGTTGAGGCTACTTGTTCTGTAATACTTGTTTCTAGTTGTTTTCCTGATGCTGCTATTTGGGTAGCTGATGAGGTTACTTGTATGCCTGATTGTTGTACTTGTTGTATCAGTTTACTTAAATTTTGTGCCATATTTGTGAGCGTAGTCATTAACTTGCCGATTATATCTGTGGAGTTACTGTCTACATTGACTGTCAAATCACCAGCCGAAACTTTATCTGCTAAAGTGAAAGCATTTTGCAAGGAACGACTCAAAGCACGACCCGGAATTAAAATAGTAGCTAGTGAAACTATTATAACTGTGATCACAATACAGAAAAAATTTCCCCAAGTGACTAATTTAGAAAATTGTTGAATTTCTAAAAGTTGCTTTTTTTGTTCTTCTATTTTTTTGTCTTCTACTTGTAATAAATAATCAATATTAAGCCTGATTTCATCCATTATTTTTTTACCTCTATTAGTAAGAACTAACTCTAATAATTCTTTTTCTTTACCGTTTCTCTTTAAAGCGATTGCTTCTTCCAATTCTTGAATTTTATTGGTAGACAAGTTTTGAATAATTTCAATTCTTCTGATTTTATCTCGATCTAAGGATATTTGTTCTTTTAATTCATTAAATGCAGGATTTAGTTTTAATTTAGCTTCTTCAAAAGGCTCTAAATATTCATCTTTTTTTGTAATTACAAATCCACGTTTCCCAGTTTCAGCATCAAGTAAAATTTTTTCTAGCCCTTTTAAGTCCGCCTTAGTTTCATAGGTATTATTTACCAGATTGTTAGCGGCTCTGATTTTTTCATTCGTTGATTGGGCAACCAAGCTGGTAACAAAGGTTAATACAACTATTACTCCACAACCACCGAGTACAAATTGATTAATTTTCAGTCCTTGTTGCATATTTTTAGTAGGTTTTCACCATTTTTCAGAAATATAGACTTTCAACCTTATTCCCTATTACCTATTCTCTGTTCCCTGCCGTATATACAAAAACCCCATACTCATTGTTTCAACTTAATGAAATAGCCTAACATGAGTATTACCATATTCAAACTATAGCCGTCCTATTTGAGTTCTGATAGCTTGCGTGATGTAGCCATACTTATTTATGAAGGCTGGGTATTGAGTTTGTTCACGTTTCATTTAGAATTGCTATATAAAATTGATATTAATTAATATCAATTCTGAAGCCGTTGGATGCGCTGCCAAAGAATATTAGCACTCACTACATCTCCCTGATTTTCCTTCAGTAAAGCTAAGTGAGTTAAGGCTTCTCGGTGAGTAGGTTGCAGATAAATTGCTTTTTGGAAGGACTGTAAAGACTCTTGATTATTTCCCATTGCTTGCTGTAGTTGCCCTAGCAGAACATAACCTTCTACGCTAACCTTATTTTGTTTAATATAGTCGTTACATAGTTGAATCGCTTCTGGTAAGTGGCCTTGATCTGCTAATAATTTGGCAGTTCCTAGTAAATTGGCTTTAGTATGTTGGGGTGAGTTATTTACATTTAAATTGACAGGATTTTGTGTTAAATTCTTGTCTATTATCGGTCGTATTGAGTGAGTTAGACGATAATTTTTATGACTATTTTTGTGTTCTTTAGGTTTGAGTAAACTATGAAAAATAGCAGATTTCCGATAGGCAAACGCTAAAGAATGACGTATTGATACAAAGCGAGATTGCAGCAATAGGCCTGCTTCTGCGTGTCCGACAAATAATAAACCTTCTGAAGTTAATACCCGTTCTAAAATTCTAATGGTGCGTTCTTTCGTTGTGATATCAAAGTAGATTAACAGGTTACGGCAAAATACAATATCATAAGTTGGCATTCCTATCAAAAAATCCGGGTCTGCTAGATTACCGTGCATAAAATGCACCTTAGATTTTATTGGTTCATGCAGATGGTATCCTATTTCATGGCGTTGAAAATAGCGTTCCTGAAAGGAGAGGGGATTACCACGAAATGAGTATTGATTGTAGATTGCTCTTTGAGCAGTTAGCAGACATTTTTGGCTAATATCAATTGCATCAATGTGAAAATTAGCTGGATTTAACCCTGCTTCTAATAAAGCGATCGCTATAGAATAAGGTTCTTCACCTGTGGAACAAGGTACACTCAAAACCCGCAATATACTATTTTTGTGATTTGTTAACCATTCTGATACTACATATTGCTGCAAATATTTAAAAGATTCTCGTTCCCGAAAAAACCATGTTTCTGGAATAATTAAATTGTCAATTAGTGCATCCCATTCTTGCGGATAAGTCTGAATTATTTCTAAATAACTATTAATATTGGTGATTCTACATTCTAACATTCGTTGTTCTATGGCTCTGGCGATCGCATCAGAACCAATTGAGTTAGGATCTAACCCAATTTTTTTTCTCAGTAAAGCTTCGCCATCAGAATATATCATTTTTAAAACGGCACATTAATTATTATTTATATTCGCTATGAACTTCTGCTACAAGATAAGCTTGTTGCACCTCTGACAACAAGTATTCTACGTGAAGACACTGAATCATGCCTTGCTCATCTACAATCATTTTACCCAAGTAAGGTGGTTTATCTATCTGAATATCCACCTCAACTAAATCGATATCCGATTTTTGCAATGTTTCTATAACTCTTTGCGCCATCAAACCCATAATATGGGGTGTAGACTCCTCTGTCGCATCCCTATCCCAATGATTTATTAAAATAATCCGAGTACTCAAGTGTTCTACGCAACTTTGATTACCCATCAACTGACAAAGATCAATTACGGGAATAATCCGCCCCCGGTAGTTAAAAACACCAGCAAAATACTCAGGTGTATGGGGAAGCTTAGTGAGGTTAACAAGGGGTATAACTTCTACGATTTGTTGACTAGCTATGGCGTAGCGTTGATTATTAATTTGGAAAAGTAGCATTAACATCAACTCACCTCACCCACGTTGGAATTACTTTTACTTTAAAGATAACCTGTGATTTGTGAAGTGAACAGGTGAGGGTGTGGGTCAGTTATCAGTTATCGCTTTTCACTATTTACTTGCACCTACTTCCTGTCTGCACAAGTATTTTTGATGCGTCAGTGTTATCCAGGAAGAAAAATATTTTCCTTTTTCTTCCTGATGTCTTTTGTGATGCTGATTACAGGTTAAAGTTTAATATGAACGCCATCACAAAAAGGAGGATTATTGCTAAACTTACATTGGCACAATGCAACTGTTTTCTTTTCAGTTAATTCAAATGCCTGGGGTGTAAATTCACTACCTTTATGACCACCATCACAGAAAGGTTGATTGTTAGATTCTCCACAGGTACACCAGTAATAAGTACCTGCTTCGAGTTCTAAAACCGCAGGTTTTTTATCAGCAATTACAGGTTGGCTCATAGTGTTGTCCTCTGAAATTAGTGTGCAGTTTTAAGTCTAAGTGTTTATTTATTTAACCCAATAGACTAAACTGATTTGTTTTCCCTATTGACTTTAACTTATGTACAATTACTATGAATAGTAGGCACTTAAAAGTACTATACTTACCAAAAAGTAACTATGAAAGCAGAAGCAGAAAACTACAGCACAAGTAGGCTTACTTGTGAGGTGGAAAGCACCATCAAGATTATCGGTGGACGTTGGAAGGTATTAATTATTAGAGAATTAATTTCAGGAGCCAAAAGATTTGGTGAGTTACAACGTGCCTTACACGGTATTACCCAAAAGATGCTCACTCAGCAACTTAGAGAACTCGAAGAAGATGGCATTGTACACAGAGAAATCTATGCACAAATCCCTCCCAAGGTAGAATATTCCCTCACACCTTTGGGAGAAAGTCTCAAGCCAATTCTCTATGCAATGCACGAATGGGCGATTCAGCATTTATCTCACGTTAATCATCATTAAAATTCATAATTGGTAAAAAACCATGGAAAATAAATAAGATCCCGGACTACTCTAAGAAGTCGGGGATCAGGGTATTATAGCTGTAGCCAGGATAATTAGGACATGATTAGTCCTTGAAACCAAAGCATAACAAGGGTTTTACTCTTGCATGAGAGCAAGATTGCCTCTTGCCTTCTGCTATACTACTAATTGTTTTGTAAATACTCAATGGCAGCATCTAATTTTGATGGGTATGCTTCAGCAAACCTTTCAAACCAAAGTCCTTCAGGTGAGAAGGGATCTAATTTAGATAACCATGCTTGAGCTTGTTTTTTCAAAGTTTCTATTTGTTGGGCTTTGAGTTGTGCTTGACGAATTTTTTCTTGTTCTAATTCTTGCTGTTTTTTCAATTCTTCAGCAGCTTCTCTTTCCAAAAAATCCGCTTTAACTTCTGCTAACAAGTTATTTATTAAAGCATCTGACTTACAAGGAGAAGCAATAAAAGATTCAGCTGTAGCCACTGTTGGCTGTTGTTGCTGGGGTTGGTGTTTTGTTTCTGTGTACTCAGCCTGAATTTCAGCTAATAGGTTATCAATGGTATCCATGATAGTCAGTCCTAATTATGCGTATCGCTAGTCATTAATCGCATTTAGTAGCACTTCCGATAAACTCATATCTTCCATATCATCCATTGTAACTGTGTCACAGATATCAAATTTTGCTCCAGCAGTTTGCAGTTCATCATCTAAGACTTTCAGAAAGCGCGTAGCTTGGGGATCAGCACCAACTTGAACAAAGGAAATAGCTAATTCTTCATCCCTATCAAGCTGACGGGACGCTTCTATAATTACCTTCATGACTGCTTTACGATCATCTGGTTCACCATCAGTCACAACTAAAATTATTTCTCCATTTGGCTTAATTTGATTACTCGATTTGCGTTGAAAATAATCATCAGTTGCGTGTTTTAATACACCTGCTAAATCAGTTGTACCTGATGGATCATTTTCCCGAAAAATTTGCGCTACTTTGCTAGATGTGACATTTTCATAACGTTTAAATCTCCCAGAAAATAAATAAACAGTTATCCCATCTGGGTCAAATTGTTCACATTTACTAGCTAAAGCAAAGGTAGATTCTTGTGCTGTCACCCATCTAGTTCTTCCACCTTTTTGATCTGGGGTAGCCATGCTACCGCTTTTGTCAATAATTAAAGTGTAATCACGATTTTCTAACATCGCTGAGTTCTCCATTTGTGACTTTCTATCTATGAATTAGTAACACATTAGTCATTTATCGCATTCATCAACACATCTGTAAGACTCATTTCTTCTAAATCTTCTAAGGTAATGGTATCGCAAATATCAAATTTAGCACCTATACTTTGCAATTCATTATCCACAGCTTTAAGAAATTTTGTGGCTTGAGAATCTGAACCAACTTGAATAATGGAAATTCCCAATTCTTTTTCATGTTCCATTTTGTGAGTAGCATTGATTATGATCTCATATACAGCTTGTCGATCATCCGGTATACCATCAGTAATAACTAAAAATATTTCCCCATTAGGCTTGGTTTTACCAACAGCTTTGCGGGCAAAGTAGTTATTAATTGCGTCTTGAAGTACACCTACCAAATTTGTAGTATCCGCAGGCAAATTTTCTGCAAAAATCTGGGCTACTTTCGCGGATGTAACATGATCAAAACGTTGAAATTTTCGGGAAAACAGATAAACAGTTATACCATCGTGGTCAAACTCTTCACATTTACGAGCTAACGCAAAAGTACATTCCTGCAAGGCTGACCATTTACTTTTGTCACCTTTTGCAGATAGTTTAGCCATACTGGCGCTGTTGTCGATGATGAGTGTGTAATCCCGATTTTCTAACATTTATAATTCTCCAGTGATGATTTATTCAATTTGATTTAATTTGGTATTTTCGATGTTCAATCAGAATTCAGGAATCAGAAGCTAGGAGTTTCACGGATTAGTCAGTGATGGCATTCATCAATACATCTGAAAGGCTCATTTCTTCTAAATCATCTAAAGTTATGGTGTCGCAAATATCAAATTTAGCACCGACACCTTGCAACTGCTCATCTAAAGCTTTGAGAAATTTTGCGGCTTGAGCATCTGAACCTACTTGAATGATAGAAATTCCTAACTCTTCATCTCGATCCATTTGCCGAGTGGCGTTAATGATGACTTCAAATACGGCTTTGCGATCATCAGGTTCACCATCAGTCACAACTAAAATTGTTTCTCCGTTGGGCTTAGTTTGACCTGAAGCTTTACGCTGAAAATAATTATCAAGTGCATTGTTGAGTACACCTGCTAAGTTTGTTGTACCAGCAGGGTCATTTTCTTGGAATATCTGGGCGACTTTGGCGGAGGTTACATTTTCGTAACGTTTAAATCGCCCAGAAAATACATAAACTGTGATGCCATCTGGGTCAAACTGTTCTGCTTTTCTAGC
Organism: Anabaena sphaerica FACHB-251; assembly: GCF_014696825.1. Classification (NCBI taxonomy): domain Bacteria; kingdom Bacillati; phylum Cyanobacteriota; class Cyanophyceae; order Nostocales; family Nostocaceae; genus Anabaena; species Anabaena sphaerica. Next base: position 112,968 of record NZ_JACJQU010000002.1, read on the forward strand.
CAAAGCTAAGGTTGATTCTTGGGCTATATCCCATCTACTTCTACCACCTGCTTGGTCAGGAGTGGACATACTGCCGCTTTTATCGATAATTAGTGTATAGTCGCGATCGCTCATCATAAATCCCTCTCATGATTTTTCTGTTTTATTTTAACTCTTAGGTAATAAGACTTTATCTAGATACGCAAGTATTGTAATAATGATTTAAACTATTCCAATCTAGAAACAACCGGTTTCTGGGGTAAAATCGCTAAATAACTAAATATTTAAGCTGTTGATTATTGCTCACTCTAGCTCACAAGCATTAATCTGAATCTGCGCTCAGATGACAGTATGGAGATTAGTTAGCTTGAGCATAAAAAAATTTCTGGCTTTCAGGGTGATTCCATCATATCGAATTACTGAATCCAATCAGGAGGACAACTATGACTATTACCAATGTCACAGAAGCCACATTCAAACAAGAAGTTTTGGAGAGTGAAACTCCCGTCTTAGTAGATTTTTGGGCCCCTTGGTGTGGCCCTTGTCGAATGCTGTCTCCCGTTGTCGATGAAGTTGCTGCTGAATATGAAGGACAGGTGAAAGTTGTCAAACTGAACACAGATCAGAATCCCACAGTTGCCAGTCATTATGGTATTCGCAGCATTCCCACGTTGATGGTATTTAAGGGGGGTCGGCAAGTTGATACAGTGGTAGGTGCAGTCCCAAAAACTACTTTAACTAAAACTCTAGCACAGTATATTCCTGTATAGTTATGCCGATACAAAAATGTGAGCAATTGTTAGCATTTTTGTATCCGCAACAGAAAGAAGTCTAGATAAATTAGGCTTGTGAGCAAGAATAAAAATAGGGAAATGTAGAGGCGTTCCATGAAACGTCCTTAAGAAGATGTTTGAAAACTGTTTCGTAATGTAAAATATAGGATATAAGTAAGTTTGTAGGAAAAAACCAAGGTATGTAACAAAATGTAAAATCGCTAAAAGTCTTTCCCCTCTTGCCTTTTGCCTTGCCACAACGACAATTTTCAAAGCCTACCTACTTATCAAGAAGCAGAGGCATTTAAAAATCAAGCCCTAGACATTGAAAAATCAGGGGATTTATTATTTAACCAGTCAGAGAATACGGTGCAACGTTAACCCAATTTGAAAAATGATGGTGACATATAGGATAAATTGCCGAAAATCTTATCCACTTTTTTTTCACCATCTAAAATCTAAAATCATAAATCTAAAATAGGATTATATTAATTATTGAGGGGGCAAATTTTGCTGTTTTAATGGTATAGCAATCACAAATTCTGTCCCCATTTCAGGATAAGAAACACATTTTAAATTGCCCCCATGTTTTTCTGTAATAATTTGATAACTAATCGATAAGCCTAAACCTGTACCTTTACCTACAGGTTTGGTGGTAAAAAAGGGTTCAAATAAATGTTTTTGTATATGTTCAGGAATACCAGAAGCATTATCTTTGATGGAAATAATTACTTGTTCATTGATGGTAATTTGAGTATGAATTTGAATTTGTGGTTCCTCAATTTCTTTGCCCTTAGCAATTGATTCTTCTAACGCATCAATGCCATTAGCCAGAATATTCATAAATACCTGATTGAGTTGTCCAGCATAACATTCTACGAGTGGTAATTTACCGTATTCTTTAATTACCTCAATTGCTGGACGATCAGATGTAGCCTTGAAGCGATTTTGTAAAATCATCAGTGTATTATCAATACCCTCATGGATGTTGACAGCTTTCATTTCTGCCTCATCTAGCCGAGAAAAGTTTCGCAAAGATAAGACTATTTCTTTAATGCGTCTGGAACCAACTTCCATCGAATTTAATAACTTAGGCAAGTCTGTGAGGACAAAATTCAAGTCAATGGTTTCTATTTCATTCTGAATTTCTGTAACTGGTTGAGGATAGTGCTGCTGGTAAAGTTGTATGAGTCGGATTAAATCTTGAATATATTGATTAGCTGGATGAATATTGCCATAAATAAAGCTAACTGGATTGTTGATTTCATGAGCTATACCTGCTACTAATTGTCCCAAACTTGACATTTTTTCAATTTGCACTAATTGAGCAGCCAATTCCTCGGCTTCTTGCCGTAATTGTGCTTCTGACTGCCGCAATATTTCTTCAGCTTTTTTGCGTTGGGTGATGTCATGAAGAATAACCACATATTCCTGAAAATTTTGCTGGGTGCGGTCAGAAATAGAAACTTCTAAAGTGATGGCGTTAGAGTTTTGGATGAGGGTATGTTCACTGCGCTTGTCCCATGTTTCCGGATATGCGTTTAATTTAGTCAGAAATTTATTTAGGTGTTTTCCTAATAATGTCAATGGGTTAACAGCAAAGACAGATTCAGTTGCGGGGTTAGCTTGTTGAATAATGCCTTTTTCATCTAAGACTAAAATGCCTTCTTGAGCAACCATAAATAGATGTTCTGATGCTTCTCTGGCTTCTTCTAGGGCGACTACTTGGGGTAAACTAGTCCAACAAGCGATCGCTACTCCTACAAATGAGATTGTGATTAATAAGATCACCAGCAAATTTTTAGAAGTTGTAATGAAACTTACATTCAACAACCAAACAAATAAACAACCTACTAAAAAAGCACCACACAGTAGAAATATCAATATTCCCACTTGTACTGCTAGGGAATCTTTGAAAAAATTTCGTCGTTGTGATTGATACAATTTTATCCACCAATGAGGACGGAAAACAGGAATGGGAAGATAGCGCACTAAGGCATCAATCATTAATACAACTAAGGGAGCTAATAATCCTGCTAAAAAATCTGGCCAACCCCAAGCATAGGCAGTCACTGATAAAATTACAGTCTCGATAATAAAAAAACCTAAAGATAGTTTGGGAAATAATATATCTGGTTGCTTGCGTTTTTGCCACAATCCTAAGTGCATGAACATGAAGGCTACAAACCAGGCTACATTTCCGACTATGACAATGCGAGATATATCTCCCCAAATGAAATATATCATGCAGATACATAAGCTTAAAAACAGCGATGACCCAAATACACCACGAGATGAAACTAAAGAAAATACTGGTGCTAAGTGTTTATCTACTGCTAACTGGTAGATGATACGGGGACAGTTGGCAACTGTGGTAGCTGAACCTAATAAACAGCAACTCGCTAATAAAAAAGTGATGCTTGCTGGGGCAAAGTCTCCCCAAAATGATACAGATGCTACTGCAAAAGTCAGATAGGTGTTATCTTCTAGACCTTCAATTGTGGATAAACGAATCATTACCCAAGAACCACCGATAAAAATGGGAATCATCAACCAAGCAGCTATGTCAAGAAACTTCAAAGTTTTTTGGGGATGACGACTATCAGCGACAAATGATGAAACAGTTTCACAACTGTAGGCTGTATAGCTAATAAAAAAGAACCATTTAGCCCAATCTATAAAACTTAATGATGTCCAATGCTGAGGAAAAAAGCTAGGACTTGAGGGGGCAAAAGCTAAAAAACCTAGCCCTTGGAAACAAAATAATAACAGTAAAAATAAAGCTGGCAGTGAAAATAATAGATGCAAAATACCCAAGGCGCGACTGCCACTAAAGGCTACAATAAAGGGCAGTAAGGTGAAGCCCAGTTTGAGAATTGCTTCTGGACAGGCAATATCTAATACATCTAGGTTTGCTTTAATGATATCTGTGAGGATGACGGAATTAAGTGGTACAACTGAAAGCCACGAAATCAGATATCCAATTGCAGCATAGCGAGCAATAATGGGGTACTGTGGCCACAAACGAGTGATGTAGTTAGGAGTTCCTCCCGATACATTTAATAAATTTCTCCCTAGATGTTTAACTTGATAGTTGACTAGCATTCCGACGATGACAGCGGGTATCCAAACAAAAATAGCTGCTGTTCCCAGGTCTGCATGAACCGTTGCTGCTAATGTTGGCCAACTGAGATGGTTTGTGACACCAAAAGTCCAGGTTTCCAAGGTAGTCATACTTCTTGGTAGACTTTGGAACGCAAACTGATGGGAGACTGGACTATGGGTACGTGACATAGATATTTATTCTGTCTTAGGGTAAAAAAAATCGTTAATAGGAAAATTTCAAAATATGAGTGGTAAATTAATTGTATTTGAAGGTGTGGAAGGTTGTGGTAAAACTACTCAGATGCAACTGTGTACTCAGTGGTTAAAAAATATAAATGTATCAGTGGTACTGACGCGGGAACCGGGGGGAACGGAGTTAGGGAAGCATTTGCGACAGCTGTTGTTGGAAAAATCTGAGGATAAGCCTGTTGGGGAGGTTACAGAATTATTATTATATGCTGCTGATAGAGCGCAACACATCGAACAGGAAATTAAGCCGAATTTAGCGGCGGGTAAATATATTTTGTGCGATCGCTATACTGACTCTACCATTGCTTATCAAGGTTATGGTCGGGGTTTGAGTATGAGTCTAATTAATCAACTTAATTATATTGCTACGGGTGGCTTAGAAAGTAATTTAACTATTTGGTTAGATGTTGATGTAGAAGTGGGACTAGCGCGGAAACGCGGAAGTGAAGCTGCATTAGATAGAATTGAACAGGAAACAATTGACTTTCATCGTCGTGTGCAACAAGGATATACAGAATTAGGGGCAACTTATCCATCACGAATTTTTCGGATAGATGGGAATTTGAGTAAAGAAGTTGTACAAAAAAGGATTCAGGAAATTTTGATTAATAATTTGCTTTTAATAAATCAAGGTTAATTTGTTTGGAATTATTTTCCTGGAATCATTGACCGCAGATGACCGCAGATAAACACAGATTAAGAGGGATGAATTTATAAATTTCACAAGTATTCTGACTCCTGACAAATTATGTTTGAGCCATTAATAGGACAAAAACAAGCTGTAGAATTATTAACTCAAGCTGTTAAACAAAACCGAGTTTCACCAGCTTATCTTTTTGTTGGTGCTGATGGTGTGGGACGAAGTTTAGCAGCACGATGTTTTATTGAATTGCTATTTTCTACTTCTGTTCAACCTCATCAAATACAAACTTTAAAAAATCGCATCCGTCAAGGAAATCATCCGGCTTTATTTTGGGTAGAACCAACTTATCAATATCAAGGACAAAGACTCACAGCAGCAGAAGCAGCAGAAAAAGGAGTTAAACGCAAAGCACCTCCTGTTATTCGCTTAGAACAAATTCGAGCAATTACCCAATTTCTATCCCGCCCACCATTGGAAGCACCGAGAAATGTGGTAGTTTTAGAACAAGCCGAAACAATGGCAGAATCAGCCGCGAACGCTTTACTTAAAACTTTAGAAGAACCGGGAAAAGCAACATTAATTTTAATTGCACCTTCCCCAGAGTCGATTTTACCAACCTTAGTTTCCCGCTGTCAAAAAATACCTTTTTATAGATTAGATACAGCTTCCGTTACTCAGGTATTGACACAAACAGGAAATGCAGATGTTTTGCTACATCCAGAAGTTTTAAGTTTAGCTGCTGGTAGTCCAGGAAGTGCGATCGCAGCTTACCAACAATTACAAACAATTAATAGTGAGTTACTCCAGCAGGTAACAAAAACACCTACATCTTATCGCAATGCTTTAGAATTAGCTAAGAAAGTTGATAAAGAATTAGATACCGAAGCGCAATTATGGTTAATTGATTATCTGCAACAATCGTACTGGCAGCAAATACATAAAAGGAGTATTATTGAACAGTTAGAAAAAACGCGTAAAAATTTATTATCTTATGCTCAACCCCGGCTAGTTTGGGAATGTACATTCCTGTCCTTATTGCAAATATCACAGTTACGTTGATTTTGAGCAAAACTTATCATTATGGACTATAATTATGTAGTAATTTCAATTTTTAATTGTTTATGTTTCCTTGGACTAGCCTTGTTACAGTTCTAGCACTAATTGTTTACTTTGTAGTGACAATTAACGTTGGTAGAGCTAGAGCTAAATATAAAATTATGCCTCCTGAAACAACTGGAAACCCAGATTTTGAAAGAGTGCTGCGCGTTCAACAAAATACCTTAGAACAACTAATTTTATTTTTACCTGCTTTATGGTTGTTCTCTTTTTATGTCAGCCCAATTTGGGCTTCTGCTTTAGGTACAACGTGGATAATAGGACGTATCGCTTATGCTTGGGGATATTATCAAGCAGCAGAAAAGCGGGGTATAGGTTTTGGTATTAGTTCTTTGAGCAGTATCGCACTAATTTTAGGTTCACTAATTGGGATTATTTTATATTTAATCAAACTGCCAGATATCTAGCTAGTAGTATTGAGAAAATTTCAAATGTCTGAATCAGGATTTACAGGATTTGAGGATTTATGGCTTTAGCTTGCGTGACGACGTAGGAGTCATACGCCACGCTGCGCGAACATGATAAAGAAGATGAAGAAAATATATCATTAATCCTGCTAATCCTTTAATCTTATAAATCCTGATGCTGATATTTACTGTATGTTCTCATCCAACAGACAAACGCTATATAAGCAACTTATAAACAAGCGGTGCGTTTCCCTAACTCACCCTACAGAGAATAATTTACAATAATATTAATTAAACAAAATTGACAAAATAGAGAGTTTTTAGCTGTACCAGTAATAATTTAAAGTTCTGTTATTTGCATTACAAAGTAATAATTATTAAATGTACACTAGTAGACATCAAAATCTTTTCTTTTTATTTCATAATATTTAAAGAAAGCAAGGGTAGTGAGACTATCATATTCCCCTTCTGGCTCTCTACTCATTCTAAAAGTTTCACTTTTAGTTTTTTGACAATTTATAAAAGTTTACGTAACCTAAAAAATAGGTCTAGTAAATCAAAGCCACAACAGCGCCCCAACAGCAATTTAATTTAGCTACATCAAAAATTGCTGTTGCAGACTGTTTTCATGAGTATAGGAATTGATTTCAAATCATTCGCTACAAATTCCCGCCAACTCACCTATTAATCAATATAAAACTGACACCAGATTAACAGAATATTATCACACAGATATTATAAAACATCTGGTTAGGGGTGATTAGTAGTAGTGATATTGATTGAGCGGATATTGAGCAATTATTCAAGTTTGTCTGAGGAGCAGTACATAAGTCTAGGAGAATTTAATGCTAGAGTCGTTAATGTCGTTGAATGATCATAATTTACCATATCCAGATCCACTGCATCCAATCGTCGTTCACTTCGTAATTGCGATGATATTGTTTGCATTTTTCTGTGATTTTATTGGGTTTTTAACTGGAAAATATCGCTTCTTTGAAGTAGGTTGGTGGAACTTATTTGTAGCCACAATTTCCATTTTTATTGCCATTATTTTCGGTCAATTTGAAGCTGGTTTAGCCAAACCTTACAACTTGGTCAAATCAGTATTAAATTACCACACCTTAATCGGTTGGTCACTGTCAGGAATTCTTGCTGCCATCACAGCTTGGCGTTATGTACTTCGCGTTCGTAACCCGCAAAAATTGCCAATTCACTATTTAGCGGTTGGGTTACTTTTAACCATACTTGTTGGTTTTCAAGTATATCTTGGTGATGAATTAGTGTGGGTTTATGGAATACACACAGTACCAGTTGTGGAAGCGGTAAAGGATGGAATCTTACCATGAACTCAGAATTAATTGATCAAGTTAGCGCCCATATGGGAGCAAACGGACTACCTTACACAATTCCTATTCATCCTAACTTAGTTCACCTAACTTTGGGATTATTCATCATTGGTATTATCTTTGATATCGCTGGTGTACTTTTCCCCTTAGAAAATTGGATGTTTAAATATTTGGGTTTAGCTGTTGAACGCGCCCAATTATTTGAAGTTGGTTGGTACAACATGGTAGCTTCTGCTGTAATCACATTTTTTACAGTTGCAGCTGGGTTTTATGAAATGTTGTTAGCAACTCCACCAGGAAACTTAAAAAGTTCTTGGGGTTTGCAAGCAATGGAAACCATGATGTGGCATGGTGTGGGTGGAGTTTTCCTATTAGCTTTAATGATTGCTATGACCTTTTGGAGAGGATGGCAACGTTATATTTCCTGTAAAGACTCAGATATACAAGTGCGCTGGAGTTATATATTTGCCGGAATCTCCATCATGTTTCTGATGTATTTACATGGCACATTAGGAGCGCAATTAGCAGCTGAATTTGGTGTACATAACACTGCTGATAAATTGCTGAGAATGGGAAAAGACATCAATCAAGTATTGGGTACTGGGAATTAGGGATTGGGACGAATACCCAATGACCAATGACTCATGACTAATGACTAATGACCAATGACTAATGACCAATTATGAACATCCGGCTGATTTTAAATCTTTTGACTTTGATGACGGGGGGGCTTGTCATCACAATTACGAGTATTTTCATCGGTAAACAAGCTTATTTTTGGCTTCCCCCCCAAGCTGCGGCTGAATCGCATTTGATTGATGATTTGTTTAGCTTTTTGGTGACTGTAGGTGCTTTCATATTTTTGGCTGTCACCAGCACTGTTTTGTATTCCGTTACCTTCCACCGCGCCAAAAATTATGATATGAGTGATGGTCCACATATTGAAGGTAACATCACCCTAGAAGTTGTTTGGACTGCTATTCCTATCATGTTGGTATTGTGGATAGCAGCTTACAGTTATCAAGTGTATGAACAGATGGGAATTCAAGGACCATCACATTTACTACACTTACATAACCCCATTTCCATCCAAACTGCTGATGCCCAAGAGAAAGAAACGCCAGCCGAAACTGTCAGCGAACCTTTAGAAAAAATTGACGTACTTGCTAAACAGTGGGCGTGGGTATTCCATTATCCTGAAAAGGGAATTACAAGTACAGAATTGCATTTACCGAGCGATCGCAGAGTCCGTTTAGCACTACAATCAGAAGATGTGCTACATGGGTTTTATATTCCCGCTTTTCGCCTCAAACAAGATATCGTTCCCGGTAAAACCATCGACTTTGAATTTACACCAATTCGCCCCGGTAAATATAGCCTCACCGACTCCCAATATAGTGGTACATACTTTGCAACCATGCAAGCAAACGTGATTGTCGAAACTCCAGAAGAGTATCACGAATGGTTAGAAAAAGCTGTCAGTCACATCCCCACACCAGCCAAAAATCAAGCAGCCAGTGAATACGCCCAAACCAGCAACCAAAGCATAAAAACTGGTTGGGAAACTGTCAAACCTGCTGCACCTCCAGTAGTTAATTTTTCGGGTTAGAACTTAGGCACAAGTAAGGGAAAAATGAACCACGAAGGCACGAAGAACACGAAGAAAAGAGGTTTTCAGAGAGATTTTTCGTTGGTTTTGATGGTTAATTAATTCTTACTTTGCGACTTTGCGCAAAACTTTCATTTTGTCTGATAGCGTAGCGTAGCCATATCAGGATTTATAGGATTTAAGGATTTGTAGGATTATTCCTAAGCCTAAAATCTCCAATCTCCAATCCAAAATCTAAAATCTAAAATCCAAAATCGCATGACAAATATCTCCCTTGAAATTACTGGTGAATCACATCACCATGAACCGCCAACTCACTGGAAAACATATTTCACTTTCAGCACAGACCACAAGGTAATAGGTATTCAGTACCTCGTTACTTCCTTTATTTTCTTTCTCGTTGGTGGTATCTTCGCTATGATTTTGCGGGGCGAACTCATCACCCCCGAATCTGATTTAATCGACCGTACCGTTTATAACGGAATGTTCACTATGCACGGTACAGTTATGCTGTTCCTGTGGACATTTCCCTCCCTTGTTGGTTTAGCTAACTACCTCGTACCCATCATGATAGGGGCGCGAGATATGGCATTTCCTCGCCTCAACGCCGTCGCTTTTTGGATGGTTCCTGTGGTGGGAATTCTCCTCATGTCCAGCTTTTTTGTACCTGGTGGACCAGCCCAAGCCGGTTGGTGGGCTTATCCTCCTGTCAGTTTACAAAACCCCACAGGTCACTTAATTAATGGACAAGTTCTCTGGTTATTAGCAGTAGCTATTTCTGGCGTTTCTTCCATCATGGGCGCGGTGAATTTTGTAACCACCATTGTGAAAATGCGTGCGCCAGGAATGGGATTTTTTAGAATGCCCTTGTTTGTATGGGCAGTATTTAGCGCCCAAATCATTCAATTATTTGGACTTCCTGCTTTAACTGCTGGTGCGGTGATGTTGCTGTTTGACTTAACAGTTGGAACTGCATTTTTTGACCCCAGCAAAGGCGGAAACCCTGTCATGTTCCAGCATTATTTCTGGTTTTATTCCCACCCTGCGGTTTATGTAATTATTCTGCCTATCTTCGGGATTTTCTCAGAAATATTCCCTGTTTATTCCCGCAAACCTTTATTTGGTTATAAGGTAGTTGCAATTTCTTCCATATTAATCGCCGCAGTTAGCGCCATTGTTTGGGTACACCATATGTATGTTAGTGGTACTCCTGGCTGGATGCGGTTACTTTTCATGGTAACAACCATGTTTGTGTCTGTACCAACTGGAATTAAAGTATTCGCTTGGGTGGCAACAATTTGGGGTGGAAAAATCAAATTAACTACACCAATGATGTTTGCTTTGGGTGGTTTAATTATGTTTGTTTTTGCTGGTATTACAGGCATTATGCTTTCTTCTGTACCAGTAGACGTTCACGTTAACAACACCTATTTTGTAGTAGGTCATTTCCATTATGTTCTTTACGGAACTGTGACGATGGGAATGTATGCAGCCATCTATCATTGGTTCCCCAAAATGACAGGGCGGATGTTTAATGAAGGTTGGGGACAAATTCATTTTTGGTTAGCATTCATCGGTACTAACCTCAACTTTTTACCCATGCACCCATTAGGTTTGCAAGGGATGTTACGCCGAGTTGCTTCCTATGCACCAGAATATACTTTCTGGAATGTTCTCGCTAGTCTTGGTGCATTCTTATTAGGAATGTCTACCTTACCTTTTATTTTCAACATCTTAATTTCTTGGCTGCAAGGAGAAAAAGCACCTGATAATCCTTGGAGGGCAATTGGTTTAGAATGGCTGATTTCTTCACCTCCTCCTGTTGAGAATTTTGAAGAAATTCCCATTGTCATTAGCGCACCTTACGGCTATGGGAAGTCAGAACCATTAACAGCTAATTTGGAAAATCACGCAACATTAATAGAAGCAGAATAATGCAGAAAAAAAGAAGGACGCAGAAAATTTCTGCGTACCCTCTGCATTGATAAACTAAAAGGAGTATTTCGCCAATGGATAGTTCGATTCAACCTGAAGAATTACATCATGTTGCCCATGAACATGAACACGACGAAGAAGGCAATAAAATGTTTGGTTTTATTGTCTTTCTCTTATCTGAAAGTGTCATCTTTTTAAGTTTCTTCGCTGGCTATATTATCTACAAAACCACAAACGCTAACTGGCTTCCTGCTGGTGTTTCAGGACTGGAAATTACAGCACCTACAATTAACACAATTATTCTGGTTTCCAGTAGCTTTGTAATTTACTTTGCTGAAAGATGCTTACAACGTGACAATTTACAGGGATTTCGCCTGTTTTTGTTGGCAACAATGGTCATGGGTAGCTACTTTTTATATGGTCAAGCTGTGGAATGGAGTGAATTAGAATTTGGCTTCACTTCCGGTACTTTTGGCGGGATGTTTTACCTGTTAACCGGTTTTCACGGTTTGCACGTTTTCACCGGGATTTTGTTGCAGTGTATTATTTTGATTCGTTCTTTTATTCCCGGTAATTACGATACTGGTCACTTTGGTGTTAATTCAACTTCGTTGTTTTGGCACTTTGTTGATGTTATCTGGATTATTTTGTTTCTGCTTATCTACGTTTGGCAGTAGGGAAAGAAAAAGAATAGGTCTGTTAGCTTCCACACCCGCCCGGAAATCAATTTCCGGGCTAATAGCGAAAGTGCATTTTAACGCACTCTAATTAACAAATAATTACAATTTATTTTTGGTAATCAAATAGTCGGTTTTAACCGACTTTAGCTTTTAGACAGGGAATTTATTCCCTGGATTATTATATATAGATTTAGTTTCACGCAAAGACGCAAAGGAGCAAAGATACAAAAGAAGAAAAAGATGAATATTCAAAGCCAAAATTCCTTGATTAGCTGTTCTAAAGTAAGTTTATAAATTCTGCTCTATCTAATTGACAATCACGGAGTATTTGGTACAAGAATATGATGACTTCCTCTCACTCTGATTACTTCAAAACCTGCTTTACCAAGTGCTGCTATGACTTCCCTTCCCCTTAAACTTGGTAATTTGCTCATACTTCAATTGCAATTCTTTGAACACCTACAAATTCCATAGGTTCTGTGTGATTTTCATCTATTTCTAAACAAAGTTCTATTGCTTCTCTCACCCGTTCCATCAGTTCATCTAAAGATTTTGCTTGGGTGTGACATCCACGGAGGCTGGGTACAGATGCGACGAAGCAACCATCAGCATCTCGTTCAATAATTACATTAAATTCTCTACTCATTTGGATATGGGGATTTTGTTGATATAGTTTATTTTAGAGCATCATACTATTTCAGGAAAATTATGATATATATAAATTTTTCGTAGGGGTTTAGCATTGCTAAACCCTTACAATTCTAGGAAAGAAAATTTTTACTTCTAATAAAACTGCTTATTTATTATCTTGGCTTTCCATCAGAATTTGGGCAAAGTGGTCAATAGGAGATGCAGCATTATCTCCTATCGTACCTAGTTCTTGTGGTATGAACTTCTGTTCTGGCCATATTTAGAGAGATACCAGAGATATCAAATAGCTGAGTTTCTGCCAACTTTTTACAAAATTCGTTTTCTGGGTCTTGCCCTTCACTAAGCCATTTTACATATTGAGTTACTCCACCTGCAAGTAAATCTGTAAGCTGTAATCCAGACAAGTCCTTTGAGTTCTTTTGACAAGTTTCTTTAACTCCAATAGGTAAAGAGAATTTGCGGCGATCATAACCAAGTTCGATTGGTGAAAGATTGGGGTTAACTAGCGCATCCCAAATATCACGGTTTTTAGCCATTTCAGAAGAAGCATCATGGATAAGTGTTATTTCCTCTGAAATCTTTTTTCGCCAGTCTGACATAAGAGAAAATGTACAAGATAGTGCAATATTTAAGTTTTCATTTGTATCTAAAATATCATATCCAATAACAATATGAATCCCCCTAAAAATATCAAGTAATCCATTAATTGAATCAGGATATGTTTTTTCAAAAACTAATTCAAAAAAATAATTATAAGACTCTAATGTTCTTAAATTTATCATTTTCTGAAATCTCATAAGTAAATCTTCAAAAAAATCTCTTCCTCCAATAACTGGTAAGGTATAATAGAGTAAATTGGAAAATCCAATATTTTCACCTTTATCGTATATATCAATGCCATCCTCATCAGCCGCTGGCTCAACTATTATTTCCACCATTTTAGTAACTAGCACATATTTTTTATGGGCAACGAAAAATTTAACCAATTCTGGATTTTTAGCAAGTTCATGGAAAAAGTTCAGCAACATATTCTGCTGGTATGGTCGCTTTGATAACTGTGTATATTTCAGTTCTTGTGCTTGAACTTTACCAAAGAAATTTTGTTTGATCTCTTGACAGGTTTCTTCAGGACAGTTTAATGATGCTAAAGAAAAAATCGGCTGTTCTAAATCAAGCAAATTTCGACCTGTATATCCACATTCGTCTAAGAAGATAGTAGGCATTAGTTTTATTGTTAAGGTAAATTTATAAAATGCTGTAAATTATAATTTTTCTCATCTTTATTAAAGACTATTTCTTAATTTATCAACATCCCGCGCTGGTATTTCATTCGCTGTCAAATTCACCACTTTACCATCTCGCAAAATACTAATAGACTCTCCTAACCTGCGATGTCTTTCTATCGCGTTCGCAATAGCAAACTTCACCCCAGCATCTATTTTTCGATGTAACTCTGTGACAGGAACAGGAGATTTATTATCTTGCTGTAATTTGATTCCAGCTTCCGTATTCATAAATTATCACTTCCTTATCAATACCTGATTCAGCAACTAATTGAGGTTCATCCCCAGAATTATTATATAGCAATTACCATTCAAGTCAGGTACAAGCAGTAATAATTAAACACAGATGGACGCAGATAGACGCAGATGATTTTGTACTTCACCAGACTAGGAAACGCTATATACTATCCAAGTATCACACAAAGGCAAATAAAGGTCAGTTAGATTTTTCCGTCCCCGTTCATAGCGTCTATAAATCACATCTTCAGGAATATTATGACCTCCACTTGCTACCCGTCTGCTTACCCTAGCGATTGCTAATTCTGGAGTTTCTAGCCAAAAGTATATTAAGTTGATTATATAACCCTGTTCTTTACATTTTCTAATAAAACGCGCAAAATTACGAGCAGCTAAAGTTGTTTCAAAAGCAAAATCAGCTTTGTCATTAACAAGAGTTTCTAATCTTTGCAACATTAACCTTCCTGCTTCAATAGCTACAGCTTCAGAATTTAAAGGAGAAATACCTTCTGCGATTTTATCAGCATTAACATATTCAAACACATCTAGAAAATACGGGAGAATTTGCAAAGCTACGGTAGTTTTTCCCGAACCATTTGCACCGCCGATAATGTATAGTTTGGGCATGGTTATGATAATCTATCTTCATTAGTTATGGATGGATATTTTACCATTGATTAAATCATTGTTCGCCTTAATATTTAAATTAGGTGTGTTTTAGCTTATTCAGCTAAATCTTTGTTAAAGACTTTTTTTAAGTTTTCAATATCATGGGGTGGTATTTCATATACTGTAATTAAACAATAAAAAACCCCGGTGAAACTGGCCGAGGTTGATTAGGAGAAATTAGAATGACGATTAGATTCCAATACCGACGCTGAGAAAACTTAAAAAATATTAACTAACTCCCAACGCAATTAAAAATATAGAAGCTACAAATAAAATTGCTACTGCACCTTGGAAAAGGTAGCGGTTTTGTTGCTCTTGTGTAGGATATTGAGCGTAATAAAGTTGTGGTTCAGTGGCGTAGTTATTGAGGATGCCTTTTTCGTCAGTGGTGGTATACATAATGTTTTTCCTTTGTTTGTTTGTGTAAATTAATTGAACAATTCTTCTGAAAATATTAGCTATTAGCTAACACCCAAAGCAATCAAAAATATAGAAGTTACAAATAAGGTTGCTACTGCACCTTGGAAAAGATAGCGGTTTTGTTGCTCTTGTGTAGGATATTGAGCGTAATAAAGTTGTGGTTCAGTGGCGTAGTTATTGAGGATGCCTTTTTCGTCAGTGGTGGTATACATAATGTTTTTCCTTTGTTTGTTTGTGTA
This sequence comes from Anabaena sphaerica FACHB-251, assembly GCF_014696825.1. NCBI lineage: Bacteria > Bacillati > Cyanobacteriota > Cyanophyceae > Nostocales > Nostocaceae > Anabaena > Anabaena sphaerica. The sequence continues at coordinate 128,309 of NZ_JACJQU010000002.1, forward strand.
AATTAATTGAACAATTCTTCTGAAAATATTAGCTATTAGCTAACACCCAAAGCAATCAAAAATATAGAAGTTACAAATAAGATTGCTACTGCACCTTGGAAAAGATAGCGGTTTTGTTGCTCTTGTGTAGGATATTGAGCGTAGTAAAGTTGTGGTTCAGTGGCGTAGTTATTGAGGATACCTTCTTCGTTGGTGGTGGTGTACATAATGTTTTTCCTTTGTTTGTTATTTGTTTGTTGCCTTATGTAAACTAATATAACAAGATTATTACAAAATGTCAATAAGACTTGACAGAGAATAGTAAATATTATAAATAAGGGCTGCTTATTGGGAATGAACAACAAGACCCCCGATTTCTTAGAGAAGTCGGAGATATGAGCCGAGAAAATGTAGAAATTAAATTTCTCAGGCTTTATCGCAAATTAATGTAGTGACGATTTGTCAAATCTAAAAGCTTTGTTTAAAAAAAAGTAGTTGATAATTCATTGCCAAAAAGCTTTTAGCAGTTTACAAATTAATTGTAAACTGCTATATGAGGAAGCTTATTTTAAATGGGCAGTACCAGACTCGAACTGATGACATCCTGCTTGTAAGGCAGGCGCTCTACCAACTGAGCTAACCGCCCGTTTTTCATCACTTAATTAATATAGCATAGGCTTTTAAAATTGTGCAAGGGGTTTGGGAAAATTCTTTTTTAGGGCTGGAGGGAGGTTGTTAGCTATACTTACTCAGTATTCAATTTTGACTTTTGACTTTTGACTTGTAAATATGCCCTCTGGTCAAACGCACGATCGCATTACTATCTGGTCTTTGCCATTGGTGGCAGGTGTTACCTTAGCTTCAACTCGCAGCAGTAATGTGACGTTGTTGGTGGCGGGTGGGTTTATGTTTGGGGGGCTGATGTTTGGTCCCGACTTAGATATTTATTCCCGTCAGTTTCAGCGTTGGGGCTTTTTGCGTTGGATTTGGCTACCTTATCAAAAAAGTCTGCGTCATCGGTCTTTTTTATCTCACGGTCCAATTATTGGTACAACTTTGCGGGTGGTGTATCTGACGACTTTTGTAGCGGTGGTGGCGATTTTGCTGTTGGTGATTTTCGCTAAATTGGGTAATGTGGCTTTGAACTGGGGAGAAGTTTGGAAAAGTGTGGGGCGGACTATATCTATATATTATGGGGAATTTTTGGCTTTGTTTTTGGGGTTTGAACTCGGTGCTATGAGTCATTCTCTCAGCGACTGGACTGGTTCAGCTTATAAACGTTTCCAAAAGCAGGGGATTCAAGGTTTACTGCCTCATGGCAAAATTAAGAAGCGTAAACCGACGCGGAGTGTAAAGCCGGTGAGAAAACGCAGAGGTAAGGCAGAATGATAGAAAATCAGACATTAGCAGCGTTACAAAAATTAATTGATGTGGTGGCAAAATTGCGATCGCCCGATGGTGGTTGTCCTTGGGATTTGGCACAAACGCCCGAAAGCCTTACCCCTTATGTGATTGAAGAAGCTTATGAGGTGGTTGACGCGATTCAATCTGGAGATAAAAGAGCGATCGCTGAAGAATTAGGTGATTTATTATTACAGGTAGTTTTACAAGCGCAAATAGCTAGTGAAAGCGGTGATTTTTCTTTGCAAGAAATCGCAGAAGGTATTTCTCAAAAATTAATTCGTCGTCATCCTCATGTTTTTGGTGATGTGACGGTGGAAAATGTGGACGAGGTGCGCCAAAATTGGGAAACTATCAAAGCCGCTGAAAAGGGAGAAACTCCAGAGGCGCAAAAGCTTAGTGATAAACTTAGTCGTTATCGGCGTAGTCTTCCGCCTTTAAATGCAGCGATGAAGATTTCTCAAAAGGCTGCTGGTGTTGGGTTTGAGTGGAACAATGTTGATGAAGTTTGGGGCAAATTTCACGAGGAGTTAGGGGAATTTCAACAGGCTTTAGCTGAGGAAACACCCCAAAGACAAGAATCAGAATTAGGTGATTTACTATTTGCAATTATTCAAGTTGCTAGATGGCATAATCTTGATCCCAGTGCAGGTTTGCAAGGTACAAGTCAGCGATTTATTCAACGGTTGCAAAAAATGGAAGATGTAATTGATCGTCCTCTAACTGATTATAGTTTGGAAGAATTAGATGCACTTTGGCAACAGGCTAAGGCTAAACTTGCAAAAGATTAGGGTCTGGGTAATTGGTAATTGGTGATGTCTCAATTTTTCCTATTCCCTATTTCCCAACTACGAATTATTTTAAAGTTTGGCGTTGGTGAATGAAAGTATGAATTATTCTCACGCAGAGGCGCAGAGGCGCGGAGAGTAAGAGTTTAAGAAAGGGAATTTTTGATTTTCATACCTCAATATGGCTATCAGCAACGCCTAAAGTTTTTTCGCCTCAAACCACTTATCATAAAGGGCTTGATAAGTGCCGTTTTCTCGCAAACTGAGTAAGGCGCTGTTGATTTTTTTTCTATAGGGGCTTTCGTTAGGTAGAACTATACCGTAGTTTTCTTCACGGAAGATACTACCAACAACTTCTACCTTTCCTTTGCCTTCATTGGCAGCATAAAATAAAAGTACGGGAGCATCAAAAACAATAGCGTCTGCTTTTTTGGTCAGCAGTGCATTGTAAGCTTGTTCAATTTTAGGAAATTCGGAAACGGTAATTTTGTTTTCTCGCAGGTATGCTGCTGCTGTACTACCAGAAGTGGTTGCTACTATCTTACCTGGAAGATCGTCTATACTTTTGATATCGCCTTGAAGTTGCTGTACTGTTAGTTCGGTGGTAGCACTGGCTGTAAAGTAAGCAACGAAAATAATAGCGATAAACATCCAGATAATTGCTAAAATTCGTCCAATCGCACCTTTGGGCATTTCGTCAACTTGCGCCCCTAGTGTAGCAGCAGCCCACCAACAAGCTTTGAAAATACCAGGGAAATATGATTTGGGAATTATCCCTTCTGGGTGACGGCGTTCTGTTAACCAAATTATATGGGCTGCAACTATAACCAGTACCAAGGCTACACCAAGAATTTGCAACAAGCCTGCTGAGAAAAATACTTGCCAAATATTGGGTAAGGAACTACCGCTGGTTGCTTGTTTGCGTACTAAAATCTGAAGTCCGGCCGCAAGCATGGGTAAGGAAAAATCAAAACTCTCCTGGCGTTGGGCTGTAATGGAAATTGCGGAAATACCTAAGTTGGCTTTACCATCTTTAACAGCAGTGAGTAAATCTGCGACGGTTGAATATTCGACAAATTTAGATTCTATATTCATCTGGTTGGCGATGCTGCGCCAAAGGTCAATACTAAATCCTGATAGCTCACCTTGATGGGAAAATACAAAGGGTGGTATTTCTCTGGTTGCTACTAATAAAGGTAGTTGGGATGCTGGTTTTTGGGCAAGTCCGGGAATAGCGAATAGTAATAATACTAATATTGCGCCTATTAATCCTATCCAGATATTTCTGTTCAAATAGGCAATAATTTGGCTAAATTTAATAGAGATGGCTTTTACCATAGAAATTTGCTTTGGGTTAAACATAGTTTAATTATCATGTTTAACTAAGCGCAAATATTACTTTCTTAGTACAGAAAATCTCAACTCCAGCCATCTTTTTTTTCACGCAGAGACTCGGAGAGAAATTATACTAAACACGGTTGGGACATGGACTTTTGCACAATGAGGAAAAACCTAGATTTGTAGGGGTTTAGCAGTGCTGAACCCCTACCGATAGCATCAAATGATTCAGCCGTTTTGAGTATAACTGTTTTTTTAGTTTCTAGTTTTTATACGATAGTTCTTCCTTATCAAAATCATAATAGCACATCTAAAACTCGATGTCAATCCTACTCCTCCTCTCTTTGCGTCAGGTAAATCGTAGGGTGGGTTAACGACAGCGCCACCCACCAACATCATCAACCACTAATTAACTAAACAAGAAATTAGTACCTAATAGGTTGACATTCACATCAGCACTAACAAAGCCAGTTGTACCCGATAAAGTAGCTAATAACTGACCAGTTCCAAAACCAGAATTACCAATTGTTCCATCACTCAAACGCAGTAAAGTGTTATTACCTGATGTCACCACATCAATATTAGCAATGCCTGTAAACTGGATTTTATCACCACCAACACCACGGACAAACTGAGTAATGGTATCCGCACCATCTCCAGAGGCATAATGAACGATATCTACAGCACCATCATTTAAACCTAGATTGAGTCTATCGTTACCTAGTCCACCAATCAAAGTATCAGCACCAGCTTTACCATCAAGGGTATCATTACCAGCAAAACCTGTCAGAATATTAGCTGCGGCGTTACCTATGATCTTATTAATCAGGTCGTTACCTGTACCATTAATGGGAGAAGTACCTTGTAAAGTCAGGTTTTCTAGGTTATTACCTAATGTATAACTAAGAGTGCTGAAAACAGTATCATTTCCTTCACCAAAAGCTTCAGTGATTGTATCTCCTGCATTATCCACATAGTAGGAATCATTACCAGCACCACCAATCATGGTATCCGCACCAGCTTTACCATTGAGGACATTATTACCACTATTACCAGTGAGGGTATTATTTAAGGTATTACCTGTACCGTTAATGGCTGCTGTGCCTGTTAAGGTCAGGTTTTCTAAGTTGGCTTTTAATGTCCAAGTGATGGAAGATTCAACGGTATCAGTGCCTTGATTCCAACTTTCAGCAATGACATCACCAACATTATCTACCACATAAGTGTCATTGCCACCACCACCAATTAATAAATCTGCACCTGCACCACCATTGAGATAATCATTACCACTACCGCCGGTTAAATCATCTTCTTCATTTCCTGATTTAATCCAATTATTACCAGATGTGGCGTAAAAACTGACAGTACCATTAAATCCACTTAAATCAAACTGTTCAAAGCCAGTGATTTGTGTTACAGGAATGTTATTTAATTGACTGAGTGTAGGATCGAGTATGATTGGAGTAATGACAACACTATCATCAACTGTCCCACCATTGACAATGAGTTTGTCAATTCCTGTACCACCGTTGAGGTTGTCGTTTTGCTTGAGGTTGTCAAAGGTGCTGGTGATGGTGTCATCTCCACCTTGAGCGTCTATGATGTCTGTTTGGGCTGTGGTGGTGAAGTTTTCGTTAGCTGCTGTACCTGTGATGGTGTTGTTAGCAGTAAACTCACTCACATCAATAATTTTTAAGCCACCGTTACCATCAGCAACATAAGCGTAGTTGCCTACTATTTCCACACCATAAGCATTGCCAGAAGTATCATAATTGGCGATGAGGGTGGGTGCGGCTGGGTTGCTGATATTGATGATAGAGATTCCTGAACCCGCATCAGCCACATAAGCGTAGTTGCCTACTATTTGTACATCATAAGCCAAGCTAGAAGTATCATAATTACCAACAAAGGTGGGTGCGGCTGGGTTGCTGATATTGATGATAGAAAGTCCTGAAAAACTATCAGCCACATAAGCGTAGTTGCCTACTATTTGTACATCCAGAGCATAGTCTGAAGTATGATAATTGCCGACGAGGGTGGGAGCGGCTGGGTTGCTGATATTGATGATAGAAAGTCCTGAACCCCCATCAGCTACATAAGCGTAGTTGCCTACTATTTCCACATCCCTAGCAGCGCCAGGAGTATGATAATTGCCGACGAGTGTGGGAGCGGCTGGGTTGCTGATATTGATGATAGAGAGTCCTGAATTCCAATCAACCACATAGGCGTAGTTGCCTATTATTTCCACATCCCAAGCCATGCCAGGAGTATGATAATTGCCGACGAGTGTGGGTGCGGCTGGGTTGCTGATATTGATGATAGAGAGTCCTGAATCCCCATCAACCACATAGGCGTAGTTGCCTACTATTTCCACATCTATAGCATATGAAGTATCATAATTGCTGACGAGTGTGGGTGCGGCTGGGTTGCTGATATTGATGATAGAAAGTCCTGAACCCCCATCAGCTACATAAGCGTAGTTGCCTACTATTTCCACATCCCTAACATAGTGTGAAGTATTATAATTAGCCACGAGGGTGGGAGCGGCTGGGTTGCTGATATTGATGATAGATAGTCGTGAATACTCTTGAACCACATAAGCGTAGTTGCCTACTATTTCCACATCCCTAGCATCGTATGAAGTATGATAATTACCAACAAAGGTGGGAGCGGCTGGGTTGCTGATGTTGATGATAGAAAGTCCTGAATACTCATCAACCACATAAGCGTAGTTGCCTACTATTTCCACATCCCTAGCATCGTATGAAGTATGATAATTACCAACAAAGGTGGGAGCGGCTGGGTTGCTGATGTTGATGATAGAAAGTCCTGAAAAACTATCAGCTACATAAGCGTAGTTGCCTACTATTTCCACATCCTGAGCAAAGCCAGAAGTATCATAATTACCAACAAAGGTGGGTGCGGCTGGGTTGCTGATGTTGATGATAGAAAGTCCTGAACCAAAATCAGCCACATAAGCGTAGTTGCCTACTATTTGTACATCTATAGCAAGGCCAGGAGTATCATAATTGCCGACGAGTGTGGGTGCGGCTGGGTTGCTGATGTTGATAATTTGCATTCCGTCAAAGCCATCAGCCACATAAGCGTAGTTGCCGACTATTTCCACATCCAAAACAGAGCCAGAAGTATTATAATTGCCGACGAGGGTGAGTGCGGCTGGGTTGCTGATGTTGATGATAGAAAGTCCTGAACCAAAATCAGCCACATAAGCGTAGTTGCCTACTATTTCCACATCTATAGCATCATAAATATCATCATTCCCTATAAAAACAGGGTTGTGGGGGTCACTAATATCAATAATCTCTAGTGTATCCCCCACTACGTAGGCGTAGTTACCCACGATTGTCACATCCCTGGCATAGCTTAAACGATCCCACACACCGACTAATGTAGGTGCAAATACTCCCTGATAGGTGTTGAGGGTGTCCGCACGAAAAACAAGAGAAGTCCCATGATTTTCAGGAATATTAACCTCTAACTGCCAATTTCCTCCTAAAGCTGCATTTCCCGTTTTTGTTGCGGTTGCGCTAATGGTTGCGTTGGTAATCTCATGTAACTTGTGAATGAATTCTTCCCCAGCATCTCCCGCAGCGACATTACAACCATAGAGTAAGATACTTTTGCTTTGCCAACGCTGCAACGAATCAGCATATTTACTGATATTATCTAAATTCAGTTGCGTATTTCCTAAATACAAATATCCTGGAGAACCGTGAGAAACGATATGAATGGTGGTAATCTGGGGATGTTTTTGTAAAAATTCGGTTATTTCCCCAATTCCGTCTCGATGTGGTGAAATAATAACTGATTCTACTCCTTCAATAACTCCTGTCTGTAGGGTTTGGTAGTCGGAAACCGAGGAGTCAATAAAAACAACGGTGGTGGTTTGATGGAGTAAAGAATTGTTTAACATATTTTTGGTTTTTGCACCTGGTAACGAAGTGTAATTTCCTGTTGCATGGAACCTAGTAGGGTTTTAGCAATGCTAAAGCCTATCTTTTCTAATAAAGACACATTTTAATGGAGATATAATGGTGATGGATTAGACTAATAGAGAAAACCGTAATTTTACGTAAATAAACTTATTAAGGCAGAGTTGTGAAATTTTAGCTGCTTTTGCAAGAAGCCTAATGATGATACAAATACATAGCTAGAGGTAAAGCGCAATGTTAATGAGTGTCAATTTAAGCTAGAAAATCTTATTTGTTGGCTTCCACACCCGCCAGGGAATGAATTCCCAGGCTAATAGCCAAAGTCTACTAAAGTAGACTAAAGAGAGTTTATCCACACCGTACCTGCACGGATATTGTTAGCGATCGCATGAGCCTTTGTGATATCCTGAGTCCACACCGCAGCTGCAAGACCATACATGGTGTTATTTGCCCGTTGAATCACTTCTTCCACATCGTAGCAAATCTGCGTCTACTAATAGTTTTACAATACTTTCTACTCATTCATTATTAACAGTTGAGTAGGTCTAACCTTAACTTGTTGTTGTGGTCTGGTTGTTGTAACCATTGGTACTTCCTAAAGCTTTCAAGGGTAATGTAATGTTTTTTTCTTTAAACTTCATCAGCCTAAAGATAGAAATTAGGTATAGGAGTATAGGGAATATTTACTCTGGTAAACCCGTTACTTTTAACAAATCTAAACCTTGCTCAAAAATCTCATCAATGGGTAACATTTTTCCTTGAATCGTCATAAATTTATGGTCTTTTGTTGCGCGAATGGTTGAACCATCATCTAAACAATATTCATACAATTCTTGTACTCCCCGATGATGCCATTGGGCAATGGGTTGAGTATAAACATTCCCATTTTTATCAACACTAAACACACTACACTCAATTTTTTTCTCGACAATTTCACCAATTGGTAAAAAGCCATATTCCACAGTTAAAACTTCAGTTTCATAACTTAAACAATATTCGGCAAATTTCAACATATCCCCAAATAGTTGTTCAGCAACTTGCTTTTTCACCCCGTTTTTTGTTGCGCCATCAATAAATTTTTCTTGCTGTTTCTGCATTTCAGAAACTTTCTTTTTACCCATAGCGCGACGCAGTAAGTCAGCTTGTCCTAAAGAATAACCAGCCATATCTTGAGCAATTTTCATAATTTGCTCTTGATAGACCATAATTCCATAGGTTTCATTTAATATTGGTTGTAAAATTTGCGATTCATAATCAATTGCTTCTCTGCCATGTTTGCGGTTAATAAACTTAGGAATCAATCCCGCATCTAATGGTCCGGGTCGATAAAGTGCTAAAATAGAAGAAATATCTTCAATATTAGAAGGTTTCAAATCTCTAACTATTTGCTTCATTCCTGAAGATTCTAGTTGAAATATACCTTCTAAATCACCTGATTCTAATAATGTATAAGCTTTGGATACATCTTTAGGTAAAGTGCTATGTTCACCTTTAGCTAATATCTTTTGGGCTTTTCTTTCCTGATTTGTAATTTCATCAGGGTCAACACGATAACCTTTACTTTGTTCAATTAAATCCAAAGTTCTTTGAATTAAGGTCAGGTTCCGTAAACCTAAAAAGTCCATTTTTAACAAACCCAGTGATTCCAAATCTTCCATGAAATACTGGGTAATTACAGAACCATCATTATTACGCTGTAATGGCACAATTTCATCTAAAGGTTCTGCGGAAATTACCACACCCGCAGCATGAACACCAAAGGTTTTGTTAGTTCCTTCAATTCGCATGGCCATATCAAGCCAACGACGAACATTAGGATCATGATCATATTTTTCTTTAAACTCTGGTGCTGGGGTTTCATCAGAAACCATGACTTTGAGTTTAGTAGGTTTCCCCCGGACTACGGGAATCATTTTCGCCATTTTATCAGATTCTCCATAGGGAATATCTAACACTCTAGCCACATCTTTTAATACTGCTTTCGATGTTAAACGGTTAAAGGTGATAATTTGGGCAACTCTATCAGCACCATATTTATTAGTGACATATTCAATTACTTCATCCCGTTTTTCAATACAGAAATCTGTATCAATATCAGGCATGGATTTCCGTTCTGGGTTCAAAAATCGCTCGAATAGTAAGCCATGATGCACGGGATCAATATTAGTAATTCGCATGGCGTAAGCAACCAAAGAACCAGCAGCAGAACCCCGACCTGGACCGACAGGAATATTATGATCTCGTGCAAATTTGATGTAGTCCCACACTACTAAAAAGTAGGTAGAAAAACCCATCTGCTGAATCATTTTTAATTCATATTCTAATCTTTCTTTATAAATAGAATCTACTTCGCTGCGGGATTTGCGATTTAATCTTTCTAAAAGTCCTTGCCAAGCTACTTCTTCTGCATAGGTGTCAGGAGTGTGACCAGAAGGAATATCAGGAGTAGGAATTTTCGGCTCATCCATGATATGGTAAGGCTCGACTTTATCCGCTACTTCTACCGTTGTGGCTATGGCTTCGGCAATGACATCATCGGGTAAATGATCACGAAATAGCATCTGCATTTCTTGGGCAGATTTGAGATATTCTGTGCCGCTATATCGCATCCGATTGTCTTCACTAATTAGCTTGCCAGTTTGAATACAAAGCAAAGCGTCATGTGCTTCTACATCAAAGCAAGAAATGTAATGAGAATCATTGGTAGCAATAAATTTAATGCCTAATTCACGGGCAATTTTTACAATTTCGACATTAACTATTCTGTCTTCTTGTGAACCGTGATCTTGAATTTCTAAATAAAAATCTTCACCAAATACCTCTTTATACCACTTAGCAACTTTTCGGGCTGCATCTGGTCTATTACTCAGAATTGCTTGGGGAATTTCTCCACCTAAACAAGCACTGGTGACAATTAAACCTTCTTTATATTCTTTGAGTAAATCTTTATTGATGCAAGGACGGGAAAAAATACCTTTACCTTGCACACCTTGAAGGTGAGAAATTGTGGTTAATTTAACTAAGTTTTTATAACCTTTGGTATTTTTAGCTAATACGACTTGATGATATTTGGGACGGCGTTCTTGTTTATCAATTTCGCCGTTAATGATATACATTTCATTGCCAATAATGGGCTTTATGGTTTTACTGCGGCAGATTTTAATTAGTTCAACTGCCCCATACATAACACCATGATCTGTGAGAGCGATCGCTTTCATTCCTAGTGCGATCGCTTGATCTACTAACTCTGGTAGTTGACTAGCACCATCCAGCAAACTGTAGTCACTATGAATATGCAACGGTACAAAAGACATAAGCCATTAAAAAATTAATAATTAATAATTAAAAATTCACGATGCAGTAACAGCTTAACAGTTTTTGCCTTAAATTACCGCTTTCCTATTCCTGTAGTTTTGAGCATCGTAGGTGGTACTTTAAGAGTTACAAGGTATTTCATAGCATCTGAGATGATGGTAACAGACAATAGGTTGTCAGATCCCCGTTACAGCAGGAAGCTAATATCTAAGAGGATATTTTAAAAGTCTTTGGTGATGTATCAAACATCTTTAGATCCCCCCTCCCCCCTTACTCACATCTTGCACCAGGCGACTGGAAGTCACGCCTATACATACAAAACCCACCTGCGTGGGTTTCAAACCCTTGATTTTCCGTGAGTCCGTGCAGACGGACTTAGTTTGTCTAGCAGTATCTTTCTAATCACCTGGGCTTGGTGCAATATGTGAGCTTAAAAAGGGGGGAACTGGAATCAAAGTCCTCCTTAAGAAGGAAAAAGGGGGGATCTGCGGGTGTCAGATACCACACGAAAAAGTTTATGGCTACGCCACGCAAGCTATCAAACAGCCTCTAAGACTGTTGATGTCCTTTAGCGTCGGAATGTTTAACCCAGCACCGTTCTAAAAGTTGAATCCGCCAGAGTACCGCAAACTGACGAGGATTCAAAATCAATTTAGTATCACGACTAAATAAGGGCTGGTTCAAATAATGCCAAAGAGGAAATTGAATTTTTGTGTTTTTGGGAGCCATGGGAGGAACAAAATATTATAAAATTGCTTCAGGAGTAGTTGGCATTTTATTTATAAAATAATTTTATAAATAGTTTTCCACTACCAATACCTTTATTATTCAAGAATAAACCAGTATTTTCCAATTGTCTTGGTGGCAATTGCGGAATTTAAGAAAACTTTATTTTTGCGCTTTTAAAATACTGTCAGTAAATCCTGACTTTGTTGCTGATAAGAATTTTGGAAGGGGCAAAGACTGAAAAGAAAATTTTGATATGCCATAGACATTTGTCTAGCAACTTCATCAATTGGAACGCTACCAAGACTCGTCCCTAAACCGGGAACAGCAACTATGTTAATTTGCTTTTGTATGCAATTGCAGTAAACTCTATTATGTTGACGGATGGCTAACAAAGTTGACCACAAACCTTGATATACATGATCCTTACCAGCCATAGATATCTGCATTCTCAGCGCCGGAGCATGAGCAATAAACGGATGTAAAGGATGATTTGTTTCCACAATTAAAGATGTACCGATAGGTTGATCTCCTAAATACTCTTCTTGAATGCGTTTTTGCAAAAGTTTCTCTACATCTTCACCAAAAAATCTCAGAATTGCTGCATCAATATTATTTTGAGCAGAATTTAAAGAACTAGCCGCAGTAACTACACAATCAAAAAAAGGTAAGTCTTCAAACGAGCCATTTACTATTTGTACATGAGGTAAGCCTTCAAAATAATCTGCAAAAGTTCTACACAGAAAAGTTTTAGTATCTAGCAGAATTAATTTTAATGGGATGTCATAACCCCAAGTTTGACAGGCATCTATGTTGGTTATTTTGGCTCTATAGTTTGACTTATCAATCAGAAACAGTAAATGAGAATTGATCAGTGTAAAAATAGTATCTATATTTAATGTAATCTCATTGACTTTAGCTTCTGTTAAACCATCAGGAGTTTTAATTTCCCGAACTAACCTATGGATGGCATTATAGATATCTAAGAATAATAATTGTAGAGGTTTATCAGCAATAATCGGATAACGAAGTAATTTTAAACAATCCTCTAAACGATAGACAAGTTTCTGCATACTAGTAAATCCTAGCATTGCAGCGCCACCTTTGATACTAAAAGTAGCCCGAAAGATTTCATTTAATTCATCTCTATCATCAATTGTGTTTTGTAAATTTAAGAAAGCTCTATAGATTGTGTTTAGGTATTCTTGTGATTCTTCGACAAAGTAGCCTATAATTTTTTGAAATTGTTCTGGTTTCATAGCTCAAACAATTATGAGTTAAGGGATAGTATCAAATTAGACTTGTTAGACATCAAATTACAAGCATTCTGAATAGCTGTTACGTCCCTTGAGGAGCCTCAGCTTGGTTTTGTAGACAACTGCTACTACATGAATACAAGAGAGAATGCCATTTTTCCGCGAAAGGATACCTAAAAGTTTAATTGTGGAAAACCTCATGTATTCAAAAGTTTTTCTTATTAATCAAGGTATGGCTTGATCTGTGCTGTATTGAGACTACCCACTTTTGACTTGATTCATATCTTGAGCAAACACCAAAAAAAGCCACCTTCGGTCATGCTGACATCGCAAATATCCAAACGCTATCAGACAACTTTATATATTAACATCGTTTTAACTGCGTTAATAAAACCACAATTTCATCCATTGCTTTTCTAACAACACTTGGAGGTTGTTCAGATTGATTTACCATAATACTAAAAGCAACAGGTTCATAATGAGGAATATTTACATATCCTGATAGAGAAACTACACCCATCATTGTACCTGTTTTCGCTTGCACAATTCCCTGAGCAGATGTGTTAAGAAAGCGATTTTTTAAAGTACCGCTAATACCAGCAACAGGCAAAGAAGCACGAAACACTTCGGCTTGAGAAGATTTAGCCATAATCTGCAAAAGTTGTACTAAAGCTTCTGGACTAATTAAATTTTTACGAGATAAACCAGAACCATCTACTAAAATGTAGCTATTGGGTTCAATCCCTAATTGATTTAAAATAGTATTTATAGCTTGCAATCCTGCATCAGCAGTAGGTTGATTTTTTGTTAATGTTTGTTTATCAGCTAAATTTCTAAGTAAAGCTTCAGCATACAAGTTATTACTATTGACATTGGTTTCTACCAATAATTCAGATAAGGGTGGAGATTCAATTGCTGCTATTTCTTTTTCATTTTTCCCACCATTGAGGTTAGATGTCTGTTTAACATTAATTCCCTCAGTTGCTAGAGTCAGTCGGAAATTTCTTAAAAAATTATCAATGGGATCAAAAACCGCTAAAGCTGTAATTTCTGGTTGAGAATTTACAGCTAACTGCCCTTTGATTCGCAATATCTGTCCTTTTAAATCACGGTTGACTTCAACAAAACCAGGTTCATTCTCTTGAGTAGTGACAGAATTATTTTCAATTTTCCATCTATATGCTTCTGTAGGTTCAGCCCACTGAAGTTGTAATGGTTGACCAATATTCTGGGGTAAAAATTTTAATATAGACGCATTTTCATTGACAATTAAACTATTGATAGGTGCGCCATAATAAGCCTGTACGTCTTCCCATTGCCAACTAGAATGAACAACTTCACCTTGAAAATAACTATCATCAGCAATTAATTGATTAACTTGCCGAATACCCTGTTGATATAACTGTTTTGCTAATATTGTTAATTGAGCATTTTTTAAGCTCGGATCTCCCCTACCAACAACACGCAAAATACCTTCACTGTCTTGATAAATAGAGGTACGAATGCGGAAATTTGCACCTAGTTTTTGCAATGCGGCTGCTGTTGTGAATAACTTAGTATTAGAAGCAGGAATAAAGTATTTTTCTGCATCTCGACTGTAAAGAGTTTGTGGAGATGATAGGGGTTTTACCAAAATTCCCCAACGCATTCTCTTAAATAAAGGACGATTAATTACAGCATCTATGGATGATTCTAGTTGAGCAGGACAAGTATATTTTGTGGTAGTTGCTGGTGTTACTGGGGTTTGTGCTTGAGCTATTTGCTGGTTAAGATTAAGTTGAACACCGATAAATAGCAGCATCAAGCTAATAGAAATTCTTTTGTAAATCATTTTATTTCTACTAAATCTAATCATAATTTCGTGACTTTGCGTAAGTAGCTCGGCACAATTAAATATAAAACCTCTCTCCAAACCTCTCCCCTACAAGGAGAGAGGCTTTGACTCCCCCTTCCCTGGTAGGGAAGGGGGTTGGGGGGTTAGGTTTATCTTATATTTTTAACGCCCACCTACTTAGCTGTTGGTAACTAAACATCAAGGCTAAATGTTGGGTTTCCTAATGTCAAGTCAACCTACATTGAGTTTTTATTACACCTTATTACTACGTAAAAAGCCCATGATAGCCTAAAATATGCCACTCATGAGCTAAATAAACTTATTTATCGGGAGATAGGTCCCCGGCTTCTCAAAGAAGTCGGGGATCTGGGTATGAGATTTATTAAGTGGAAGCTCCTGATCAGAAATTTAGATAAACAAAGAATTATTATTCTTCCTCCTCTTCCTCTTCGTCTTCATATTCCTCGAAAACTTCGTCTATCAGTTCTTCTGCTCGCTCATCGGAAATCTTTAATGCTTCCTGAAGCTCAAAGAGATAATCTTCTTCTGATTCGGGTATCTCTTCTTCCATCCCCACTATCAAGATAGCTGTGATGTAAGCAGCTTCACGATAGCTCTTTTTTGTTAAGGATGCGATCGCACCAGGAATTAAATTCTCTAATTTTTGTTCCCCTATCAAGGCGTTGACTTTCGCTGTTAACTGCTCAAAGTCTTCCTCAGAGTAATTTTCAAACAGTTCAATACCTTCCAGCATTTCCGGTAAGGGGTATTCTTCGGTGGAAATAATACCTTCCTCTTCAGTAGAGGCTGAAAAAAGTCCGATGATGGCGATCGCTACTTCTGGTTCTAGCTTCACTTTACTGCTGCTGCTTTTGAGCAACTCACATTTAGACATAAATATCCTTAGGATTTAGCTAACTTCTAAGATTCCCAAATGATTGCATAAAATCACAGAGACTGTTACTTTTTTTCATACATTAGCCCCACAGAGGTAAAAGACAATGGTTTCAGGGTATGGGAGTGTATGTGTCATCGGTTAAAAAAATCTTATCAGAGTGCAGAAGCTTTACACCCGACCTAAAAGAAGATATCCGAACTGGCAATAGAATTTTTATCTGATGCTGATGGTGGAGAATATTCTATGAAGCACGTCATCCATAAGCCAATAACAGACACTTCGCTGTCGTTGCCGAAGCTGTAACGATTTATATTATTTTGATCTCGTAAAATATAATTCATAGGCAGCATATTCATTTGAGGTATTGTGAGATTTCTTTTTCCTAGCGATTACTTCAATCCTAAAAAAGCAGATGCAGCGTACTCAGAGCAAGTTGCTTGTATGCAGAATGCTGGGTTTGCAACTTCCGTCATTTCTTTGGAGTCCTTGGGGTCTGGTTCATCAAAGATTATTCCCGTCCCCACTCCTGGTTCAAAATTAGTATATCGAGGTTGGATGCTCTCGCCCAAAGATTACGAGTTATTAGTTAATGTCGTAGAAAGTACAGGGGCAAGTGTCTTGACTTCCCAGGCTAAATATCTAGCCACACACTATCTTCCCAATTGGTATCCCCTAATTACTGATTTAACTCCAGAGACTAAATTTTATGCCGTCAATGATGACTTAGAGAGTGAGTTGAACCGACTTGGCTGGAATAAATTTTTTATTAAAGATTATGTTAAATCTCTCAAAACCTCAGTTGGCTCGATAATTAATCAACCTTCAGAAATCAAAACAGTAGTTGCCCAAATGAAAAAGTTTCGAGGCACGATTGAAGGAGGTATTTGTGTGCGCCGTCTTGAAGATTTTGTACCTGAAACAGAAAGGCGTTACTTTGTCTTATTTGGTAAACCTTTTGCCCCTTTACCAGATGAAGAAATTCCAGAAATTGTTTTTGAGTGTGCCAAGCGAATTAAGAGCCAGTTTTTTTCTGTGGATGTAATAGAACGTAGAGATGGCACTAAACGGATAGTAGAAATAGGTGATGGGCAGGTGTCAGATATTGTTGGATGGACAGCTGAACGTTTTTCTCAACTGTGGGTAGATTGACAGAATAGAAATCCCCAACTTCTTGAAGAAGTCAGGGATCTGGGTATGCTACTTACAACTTATTCCCGCACTCAGCGCAGAAATTATGGCTGGATGGATTTTTTGTACCACAGTGGCTGCAATGAACCGGCTCATCTGCGGTTGTAGGTGCTGGCTTAGGTAAACCAAACATCTGCGCGTTACTCTTACCAGGAGCTACCATTGGATAGCAGTTTTCATCTCTGGTAACATGAACATTGACAATCACCGGTCCATTGTGTGCCAGCATTTCGGCAATTTTATCTGCCAACTCTTCGCGCTTGCTAATCACCATCCCCTTGATGCCATAAGCCTGTGCTAAAAGCTCTATATCTGGCATCCCGACTTCCATATTGGAGCAGGAATAACGTTGACCATAGAAGGCTTCTTGCCACTGGCGCACCATTCCCTGCCAGCCGTTATTTAAAATCACAGTCTTGACGTTTATGCCATATTGTGCTAGTGTTCCCAATTCCTGCAAGCACATTTGGAAACTGGCATCACCGCTGATACAGATTACTTCTTCATCCGGGAAGGCAACTTTAACACCCATAGCCGCAGGCACACCAAAACCCATTGTGCCTAAACCTGCGCTAGAAATCCAGCGTCTTGGTCCATTCTTCAAAAATTGGGCTGCCCACATTTGATGCTGCCCCACATCTGTAGTATAAAATGCGTTGGGTGCTTGACTACCAACTTCCACAATTACCTCTTGGGGAGAAATGCTATCAGCATGATGAGGCACAACCAAAGGATAATCTTTTTTCCAACGGTTAATGAGATTTAACCATTCTTGATTTTGATCAGGTATACTTTTTCCCTTTGCGTCTTGACATCGACGGAGTAAATCAGTTAAAACGCTCTTGACATCGCCGACGATAGGCACTTCAGGAACACGGTTTTTACCAACTTCAGCCGGATCAATGTCAATATGAATGACTTTAGCGTGGGAAGCGAATTCATCTAATTTACCTGTGACGCGATCGTCAAATCTCGCACCGACGCAAATTAGCAAATCACAATCTGTCACCGCAAAGTTAGCGTAAGCGGTTCCGTGCATTCCCAACATTCCCAGAGATAGGGGATGATGTTCATCAAATGCACCGATCCCCATCAAAGTGGTAGTGACAGGGATATTAAATAATTCTGCCAGATGTTTAACTTCTGCATGGGCATTGGCAGCGATCGCACCCCCACCCACATACAATAATGGACGGCGACTTTCGCGAATTAGCTGTATAGCTGCGTTAATTTGTCTGGGATTGCCCTTAACTGTGGGACGATATCCAGGTAATTTAACAGAACCTGGTGCTACAGGCACATAATCAAATTCTTCTAAAGCCACGTCTTTAGGGACATCTATCAAAACTGGTCCCGGTCTTCCCGTGCTGGCAATGTGGAACGCTTCAGCCACAATTCTGGCCATGTCTTTCGGGTCACGGACTACATAAGAATGCTTGACAATGGGTAGAGTGATGCCGTATATGTCTGTTTCTTGGAAGGCATCTGTACCAATTGCTGCTCTTGGTACTTGTCCTGTCACCACAATCATGGGAATTGAATCCATGTAGGCAGTGGCAATACCTGTCACCAAGTTAGTTGCGCCTGGTCCTGAAGTACCAAAGCATACTCCCACCTTACCAGTGGCACGGGCGTAACCATCAGCTGCATGGGACGCGCCTTGTTCGTGTCTGACTAGGATGTGCTTAATCCTGCCAGTTTCTTCTACTTTATACAGGTCATCATAAATCGGGAGAATTGCCCCACCGGGATAACCAAAAATATACTCAACGCCATGACGGAGGAGACTATCTAACAAGGCAAAACCGCCTGTTTCCCGCTTGGGAGTAACAGCAGACGAGTTGGAGTTCCGAGAGGGCTTGTGGTTTTCAGATTGTGGGAGACTGATTTGAGAAGGCGATTCTCCTGCGGAGATACTTTGTGAACGCACGGTTAACCTCAAAATATAGCTAAAATTAACGCTTAGATTCTGTATTTAGAATTTCATTTTAATTTAAAAATTCTAGCAAATGCTGAGATAATCTCTATCGATCAGTATAGAGATGGATTATGATTCTACAAGTTTTACATCACATCTTGCAAGACTCTCCGGGTATTGTGCCAAGTCCAGAAACCGATAACTGCCACAGTGAGACTCATTCCGCACAGAACTATTGATAAACCAAAAGCGTTAACTAGCTTGGTTGTAATCAGCAGGGGAGCCGATAGGGCAATATTAATGGCATGATTTTGAAAGCCAAATACCTTACCGTGCATTGCTGGGGGCGTGTGCTGTTGAATTAAAGTTTGCATTGGCACGTTGATTAGGGATGCTCCTAATCCCAAGAAAACGCACACTGCGAGAGCTAAAAAGAGATTATGAATAACAATAAACATTCCTAGTGCCAATGCCATAAATATAAAACCAATCAAAGGCAGGGGCTTACGATGTAATTTATGGCCAACGTGTCCGAGAATTCCAGCACCTAAAACCATTCCCACCCCAGCAGCTGCGACAAAAAAGCTAAAATCAGTTTGCTCTAAGTTCAGCTTTGCAGCTAATCTGATGGCTAATTCCAGTAGTGCGGCAAACACGCAGTACAACGCGACAATTTGCAACATCGCATTCCAGATGAGGCGATTTTGTTTCAGATACTGCCAGCCTTGTAAAAATTCAGTTAGGGGATTAACTACAGAGGTTTGCCTATTTTCTTTAAACTGAATCGGCAGCATGATTATGGCCGATAAAAGGTAGAAACCTCCTACTAATAGTTCTTTGCCAAATTCAAAGTTTAGATATTCAGCCCAGTGCAGAATTGGCGTTCCCACAGCATAACCAACAATTAATGCTCCCATCATCGTGCTGCTAAATAAGGCATTAGCCGCCATTAAATTCTCTCGTTTTACCATCAGGGGAATAGTGGCTTGTTCCGCTGGGGCAAAAAACTGCGTCACTGTGGAAATACCGAAATTAAGTGTTAATAATATCCATAGCTGCCTTGGCAAGAAAGGTATACTCAGTGTCAATAGCCCCCGCACAAAGTCAGAACCAACCATAATTAACTTTTTTGGCATCCTGTCAACAATTACACCACCCGCAGATCCAAAAAAAATAGCTGGCAGGGTAAATGCCATATATAGATAAAAGCGCCCAGTGCCTTCTGACAAATTGGCAGGTAGGTATTTTTTCTCTAACAAATCAATCATTAGGATCAGTAATACTTTATCTGCCAGTTGGGAAACCAGTTGCCCGATCCACAGGAGCATAAAATTACGGTTTTTTAGCAGTGCGCCAAAGCCGCTATTAACAGCAGTCGGTTCAGTGGGAAACATTTAGATACTAGGGAATAGGTGATAGGTGACAGGAGGCAGGGGCAGGGGGCAGGGCGCAGGGGGCAGGGGAGAGGTATTTTCCCCCTTGCTCCCTGCGAGAAAGCTCCTTGTTTTCTTCCCCCATCTCCCCAGTCCTCTTTTATTCATAGCGTTTTAACAATAGATGAAGGAATTCAGCAGCATTCAGGGAATTTGGAGGCTGGGGAAACCCAATTGATGGATCTGCCCAATGACCTTGTACTTGTTGGGGCGATCGCCACATTGATAAATGATCAACTGGTGGGTCGGCGTAAAAATTATCTTCCCCACTACCTAAAATAACAGAACTCCAATGGGTAAAATAATCATGACTCAGGCGATGTATGGGAAAATTACCCCATAGTGGGACTCCCCAACCATCTATAGCAATAAACGCTTTGACATTACCGCCCTGGAGTTGCCATTTCGTCGCCGCACCTATAGCCCCAACTACACCAGCACTAAAGCCAATGAATATAACAGGCGATTCTAGCTTATTACTCAAGCGATCGCGCAAAAACAGCAAAATATGAAGTGCTGATAAAGTTAAAATCCCTTCTCCCGAAAAAACCAGTATATCAGGCTGATTTTCATTGTTTGATCTATCTGTTGCTGAATCTAACCACCCTGTGATAAAGCTTTTCGTTAATTCTGGTTCATGAATACCGGCGCAAATAATTATTTTCATTAGCTTTTTAAGCCGCCTGCTAATTGTGATCTACATCAGGCATGGGTAACAAAATACTCTAACTGCTATGTAAGGTAATAGCAACACTATGTTTCACTATGTCTTTAGTTGTATATTTTTATGTTCATATCTATCCTATCCCCCTGGATGGGATAATAATTAATGAGTATGGGGAATAATACAGTTATTCCCTTTGAGGATCTCTCCATTTTGCTTATATCGAGGAAATTATTGTGGTTGCAACTCCAGAAAAACTGCAACATACTCACGAGCATCTACCAGGCCATGACCGCGTAGCTGTATTGCTCATGGGCTATGGCGAAGTCGAAAGCTACGAAGATTTCGCTAATTATAATGAACAGGCTTTAAATCTACTCACTGCCAAATTCGCACCAGTCCCCACTTGGATTTATCCCCCCCTTGCAAAGCTGTTGGCGTTATTTGACCGCCATGAATGGGGACACACACACCATGATTTCATCTCTCCACATAATGCCATTTTTGAACGGCAACGGGCTGGAATTGAACACGAATTACAACATAAATGGGGTGGTGGTGTTCAAGTTTTCAAGGCTTTTAACTTTTGCGCTCCTTTTCTGCCTAACCAGGTTTTAGCAGAAATTAAAAAGCAGGGCTTTAGCAAAATTCTCATTTACCCGCTTTTGGTTGTAGATTCCATTTTTACCAGTGGCATTGCCATTGAGCAAGTTAATAATGCTCTGGTCGAATTAGCTGATGGTGATGAACACTGGGTGAAAGCACAGCGATATATTCCCTCTTTCTACAATGAGCCAGAATATATTAATTTAATGGCGCAGTTGGTAGAAGAGAAAATTAACACTGATTTATCAGCAGCTTATTTACCTTCACAAATTGGCATTGTGTTGATGAATCACGGTTGTCCTCACAAAGCCAAAGGCTTTACATCAGGAATTGATGAAAGTCAAGCACTTTATGAATTAGTCAGAGAAAAATTAATTAATCGTTATCCTTTAATTTCTGTGGGTTGGCTTAATCACGACACACCGCTAATTGAATGGACACAGCCAAATGCTACCCAAGCTGCAAAAAACCTAATTCAATTGGGTGCAAAGGTGATTATCTTCATGCCTATTGGCTTTGCTACAGAAAACCACGAAACGCTGTTAGATGTTCATCACATCATTCATGACTTAGAAAAACAGCATTCTGGTGTGGATTATTTACAAATGGCTTGTGTAAATGACGATCCCCAATTTTTGGATATGGCTGCTAAATGGGCAAATGCTCATATTGCAGAGTTGATGCAAGAGGAAGGTCAGGAAGTTAATCGTGAGTTAGCTTTACATCATCATCACCATCATCATTAATTAGGTGACAGGTGACAGGGAAGAGGGGAACAGAAGAAGAATAGCTTCTTACCTCTTGCCTCTTACCTTAAGTTTCAATGTTAATCTGGAACTAACTACAAGACAGGTAACAGTTTCAGGAGGGAAGGATGACACAAGCTAACTTATCTTCAGCTATGGCTGTGAATATCCCTACTACAATAACTTTGAAAATCTCTCATGAGCAGTTTGTTGATTTGGCGATCGCAAATCGAGATTTACAATTAGAACGAACTGCTACGGGAGAATTAATTATTATGCCACCTACCGGAAGTTATACCGGAAAAAGAAATTTTGATATTGCTGGACAACTGTGGTTGTGGAATCGTCAGACTAAATTAGGAGAAGCTTTCGACTCTTCAACAGGCTTTCATCTTCCTAATGGTGCTGACCGTTCTCCTGATGCAGCTTGGGTAAAACAAGAAAAATGGGATGCTCTCAGTTTAGAAGAACAGGAAAGTTTTGCACCTATTTGTCCTGATTTTGTGCTGGAATTACGTTCTAAAACTGATTCTCTGGAAAAGTTGCAAGCGAAGATGAGAGAATATATAGAAAATGGTGCTAGTTTAGGTTGGTTGATTGACCGGAAAAATCAACGAGTAGAAATTTATCGTCCTGGTAAAGATGTGGAAGTTTTAGATCATCCTGTAAGTTTGTCTGGGGAAGATGTTTTACCTGGGTTTGTTTTGGATTTAATTGAAGTTTGGAGTTGAGAATATAAGGAGAAATCATGACCCTAGATACAGATATTTTTCAAACACTTATCAAAATGCCAGAGTCTCTAAAAAAAGAGATATTGCATTATGCAGAATATCTACTTGAGAAACACGCAAAGATTGAATCTTCTCAAGAACAGCTTGAACAATTTCATCGTTATGGTAGTTGGTCTGGTCAAATCATTATGTCTGATGATTTTGATGAACCTTTAGAAGATATGAAGGAATATATGTAACATGAAATCACTTTTAGATACTCATGCTATTCTTTGGTACTTACTTGGTGATGCCAATTTAGGAGCTACAGCAAAAGAAGTTATTGATAGTCAAACAGGTTTGTATTTTAGTATTGCCAGCCTTTGGGAAATATCTATTAAAATCAATCTGGGTAAATTGCAACTCAATCGATCATTTCAAGAATTACAGAAGGAATTGCAATATGTTAACGCTCAAATTTTACCGATTACATTTCAAGATGTTGAAATTTATATGAGTCTGCCCCTGCATCATCGTGATCCTTTTGACCGGATTCTGGTGGCACAAGCTATAAATCATTCTCTGGTTTTAGTTAGTCGTGATGTAGCTTTTGATGCCTATTCTATTCAGCGTTTGTGGTCATGAAGAAAACAAAAACTACCAATTATTTTAAAACTTTACGCCATGAAGCATGAATACGTGATTTACCTGGCACGATTTCTATAAGTCCTTTTTTCCGCAGTCTATAAAATATATTTTTAATTACTGTACCTGATTCAACTCCAGTAAGTTCTCTGGCTTCACGATTCGTTATTTCTGAATGTGTGTCAAGATAGTTCATAACTAATAGCTCATACTCTGGATAATTTTCATATATTGAAGTTGTATCTTCTGGATCTGTATCAATAGTTCCAACTTTACGCCAAGCCGCATTACTTTTTGATCTTCCGGGAACAGGCTCAATTAGTCTACTATCTCGTAATCTGTAAAATGCTGCTTTGATAGTACCTTCTGAACGAATTCCAGTTTCTTTTCGAGCGATTTTATTAGTAATTTCTTTGTGCTTCTCTAGATATGACATTATAGTTGTTTCTAGCGAAGCTAGAGGTTCATGTTTAATGTGTACAGCAACAGAGTTTTCTTGTTCACATATTTCAGGAGGTTGTAGTCTTAACCTAGCCATTGCGTGGAAAGCAGTATTCAAGCCTTCTCCAACATCCTTATTGGGTGGATTAGGAAATTTGTTGATGATACGAACAATAGCTCCGTTCCGTGCATATTGCTCTTTAAGAATATTTTTTACCGTAATGTGACCAGGCAGTTTTCCTGGATTTTCAATTTCGATTCTATTGTCAAAAATGCGAATGTGAGTATCAGAGGCTATACTGTAGTCTCTATGTAGCAAAGCATTTGTTAAAATTTCATGTATGGCTTCTTCTGGATATTTGATTGATTCTAATCCTTTATCTCCTACTTTTGGTATTTCTTCAACAATTTCTATCGTTTTAGCTAAAGCTTGCTGAATTTGATCATACAGACAACCTTCAATAGTGATTGGATCAAAGGCTAAAGTTTCTCTTGTTCCTTCTACATCTTTTGTTCTGTATCTATAAATTTTCACTCCGCAATGCTTTGGTAAAATGGCTTGAGGCTCATCGGCAAACAGTAAAATTCCTCCTATTGTTGGTTTATCCTTTTGAATTAACTGTTGTTTCTTTAGCCACAATTCAGCCTCAGTAGTTGGAACAACAGCATTAATGAATGTGGACATTACCTGTGAGGTTGTGATTAGCTCAAGCTCTACACCAATAGTGCTTCTCTCAAATGACTCGATACCTTTGTCAAGTTTTAATCTTTCTAAAGCTTTATCACCTTTAACAGGTAGAGTCTGTGCGCCACGTCTTAAATAGGGAATACCATCAGAAGCTTCTACTATTCTTCGTGACTTAAAAATAGTCACTTGTAGAACTAAACCAGGATAACCTTCAGAAGTAAGAAATGTATATGAACAATCATCTCCCAGCGGAAAAAGGTATTCAAAAATTTGTAAATGTCCATTTGCAGCTTCCTGATCAGAAAAACCATGCCAATGTCTTATTTTTTTGTCATCTACTATACTCTCATCAATTCCAATAAAAAGTTCTCCACCATCAGCGTTAGCAAATCCAGAAATAAATTTACATAATTTTCTAGGTTGTACATCTATCGCCTTGAGGTCAAGAAAATGACTTTCTTCAGCTATAAGTATCTGATTTAATTGATCAGAAGTAATTGGAACTACTTCAATTGCCATACTTGTTAAATATTACTTATTCTGACTTGTATATTTATTGTAATAGCTAATTTTATCATTAGAACGGTGTAACGTAAAACTCAAATCATGCTCAATACCTAAAAACGATGCTATATGTATAGAACTTACGCAAGTGTCACATCAAACATCTCTTGTAGGGTGCATCAGATTGCATAAATCCTGTCAATAAATAGATTTTTGACATCTGACGCACCTTACTAATATGCTAGTTGCGTAAGTCCTGATGTAGAAGATTCTCTCAATGTACACTATTGCCACTTATAGAAAATTTGCTAGTTTAAATGGCAGAGCTATTAACCAGGTAGCTAGATTTTATACCTCAAATCAGTTAATAGCTCCCTATTTCTAATTAACTCCGTGCAACTTCCGCGTATTATCTACCAAGCTTTGAGCAAACTGATCAAACCGCTGAGATAATTTTTCATCCAGCAGCTTACCTTCAGGACTGAAAGCACTGTAAGCTTGTCCAATAGCAATCTGTTCGGGAATTACCCAACCATGCACCCATCTCATAATGATTCGCAGGTCATTGAGAGCATTACTATTTACTTGCCCACCTAAAATACTAATCAATCCTGTCACTTTCCCTGATAGTTGATCAAAACTCATTAAATCTAAAGCATTTTTGATAACACCACTAACGCCGCCATGATATTCTGGTGTAGCCAAAATTAAGCCGTTAGCACTGCCAACAGTATCGCGCAAGCGTTGTACATCTGGATATTCTGGATATTCTTTAGCACCAGTACAAAAAGGTAGCTGCATTTGCCGTAAATCGAGAATTTCTACCTCTGCACCTAAAGCTGCTACTCGTTGTGCTGCTACTTGTAACCCTAGCTGGGTATAGGAGCCAGGTCTTAAACTACCACCAATACCAACAATTTTTACCATAATTCACCCACAAAACTAGAATTATTAAAAAGCGGAGTCATTACGACTATGGTGATTGTAACGATGAGTTTTGTTTTCTGTCAAATTCCATTGGGGGGAATATAGACCGAAGAGCAGAGGATAATAGGATTTAAGCTGTCGCGTTTCTCCTTGATCGTTATCTTTCCTAAACATCAATCACCAATTCCTCATAGCTCGAAGTTAGACTAGATGAGAAAACTGTAATTTCCAGTTATTGCTATTTCTGCTAGAAGAATAGGCATAAAACCAAAAATCAGCTTATGCCAAAAGAAAAAGGGTAAATCTTATGACAAATGTTGGTAAAAAAGCATTGAGAAAACAGCGTCCCACAAAGCGCGTTCCTTGGACTGGGGCATTAGCAGCCGCTATGATCATGTTGCCGGGAATTTTCGGGATTAGTCCCGTCTTGGCACAAAAAGTAGAGCGTAACTCTTTATCTTATGGGGAATTGCTCCAGAAAACAGAGCAAGGGGCAGTTAAAAGAGTAGAACTTGATGAAACTGAACAAATAGCTAAAGTTTATCTAGCCGATCAAAAGCCAGATGCACCACCTATACCGGTGCGACTTTTAGATCAAAACTCTGAGTTAATTAACAAACTCAAAGAAAAAAATGTTGAGTTTGGTCAGGTTTCCTCCGCTAACAGCAGAGCAGCTGTGGGGCTATTAATCAACCTGATGTGGATTTTACCACTAGTGGCTTTAATGCTGTTGTTCCTGCGCCGTTCTACCAATGCTTCTAACCAAGCTTTGAATTTTGGCAAATCCCGCGCTCGGTTTCAAATGGAAGCCAAAACCGGGGTAAAATTTGATGATGTGGCGGGAATTGAAGAAGCCAAGGAAGAATTACAGGAAGTTGTGACTTTCCTCAAACAACCGGAAAAATTTACGGCGGTGGGTGCAAAAATTCCTAAAGGTGTGCTGTTGGTTGGACCTCCAGGTACTGGTAAAACTCTACTAGCAAAGGCGATCGCTGGGGAAGCCGCTGTACCATTCTTTAGTATTTCCGGTTCTGAATTTGTCGAAATGTTCGTGGGTGTGGGTGCTTCCCGTGTCCGCGACTTGTTCAAAAAAGCCAAAGATAACGCTCCTTGTATCATCTTTATTGATGAAATTGATGCAGTCGGTAGACAGCGGGGAGCGGGTATCGGTGGTGGTAATGATGAAAGAGAGCAAACCTTAAACCAACTATTAACAGAAATGGATGGTTTTGAAGGTAACACAGGCATTATTATTATTGCGGCTACCAACCGTCCTGATGTTTTAGA
This sequence comes from Anabaena sphaerica FACHB-251, assembly GCF_014696825.1. Classification (NCBI taxonomy): domain Bacteria; kingdom Bacillati; phylum Cyanobacteriota; class Cyanophyceae; order Nostocales; family Nostocaceae; genus Anabaena; species Anabaena sphaerica. The sequence goes on from NZ_JACJQU010000002.1 coordinate 155,554, forward strand.
TTCTGCATTGTTGCGTCCTGGTCGTTTTGATAGACAAGTCATGGTGGATGCACCGGACTTAAAAGGACGTTTGGAAATATTGCAAGTTCATGCGCGGAATAAGAAATTAGATCCTAGCGTTTCCTTAGATGCGATCGCCCGTCGTACTCCTGGTTTTACAGGTGCAGACTTAGCTAACCTCCTCAACGAAGCAGCTATTCTCACCGCCAGAAGACGCAAAGAAGCAATTACCATCCTCGAAATTGATGATGCGGTAGATCGGGTGGTAGCTGGTATGGAAGGTGCAGCTTTAGTAGATAGCAAAAACAAACGTTTAATTGCTTACCATGAAGTCGGACACGCTTTGATAGGTACGTTAGTTAAAGAACATGACCCAGTACAAAAAGTTACCCTCATTCCCAGAGGACAAGCATTAGGTTTAACCTGGTTTACGCCCAATGAAGAACAAGGCTTAATTTCCCGTTCCCAAATCTTAGCGCGGATTATGGCAGCTTTAGGCGGTCGGGCTGCCGAAGAAATTGTGTTTGGTAAGCCGGAAGTAACCACAGGTGCAGGACAAGACCTGCAACAGGTCACAAATATGGCCAGACAAATGGTAACACGGTTTGGGATGTCTGATTTGGGCCCCTTGTCCTTGGAAAGTCCAAACCAGGAAGTATTTTTGGGGCGTGACTGGGGGAATAAATCAGAATATTCTGAGGAAATTGCTGCTAAAATTGATGCTCAAGTCAGAGAGATTGTTAGTAATTGTTACGTGAAGGTCAAAGAATTGCTGCAAGAAAACCGCATGGTTTTGGAGCGTTTAGTTGATTTGTTAGCAGAACAGGAAACCATTGATGGTGATTTATTCCGTAAGATTGTTGAGGAAAATAGCCAGGTGCGGGTAAAAGATGAACGGTTAGCTGTACCACATTAGGTATTGTATAGCAGGGGGTGCAGAGGTGCAGGGAAGAAATAATTGCCTTTTGCCTTTTACCTTCTGTCACCTATTTCCTGTTCCCTGCTATACCTGTTTTCTAGCTGTCACTGGATTAATAGGCAACTCAACTACAAATTCCGTGCCTTGGCCAAGTTCCGAATGGCAGTAGATCTTGCCGTTATGTTTATTTGTCACAATCTGATAGCTGATAGAAAGTCCTAGTCCTGTACCTTTTCCGACTACTTTAGTAGTAAAAAAGGGATCGAACAGCCGAGAGATTACTGATTCATCTATACCAAATCCGTTATCAGCAATGTGAATAGCAATCCAATCTTGATTCAGCAGGGAGGTAGAAATTCGGATTTTGCTGGGGTTTGTTTCCAGCACTTCGGGAGTTGTTTTGGCGTTTCGCTCTTCCAGGGCATCAATGGCATTAGAGAGCAAATTCATAAATACCTGATTTAACTGACCAGGATAGCATTCAATTAAAGGTAAATTATCATATTCTTTGCTCACATAAATAGCAGAGTTATCACCGGAAGTTTTCAAACGGTGTTGTAAAATCATCAATGTACTGTCGATACCTTCGTGAATATTTGCGGCTTTGAAGTCTGCTTCATCTAATCGGGAAAAATTTCGTAAAGAGGTGACAATTTCCCGAATGCGCTCTGTGCCAACCTTCATAGACTGGAATAGTTTAGGCAAATCTTCAAATAAAAACTCAATTTCTGTTTTTTTAAAAAATTCTTGGATTTCTAGGGCAGGATATGGATAATGATGCCGATAAAGTTCTACACAGCGCATTAATTCTTGTGTGTATTGGTGGGCGTGTTCTAAGTTGCCGTGGATAAAATTAATGGGGTTATTGATTTCGTGGGCTACTCCTGCTACCAGTTGCCCCAAACTTGCCATTTTTTCTGCATGAATAATTTGCATTTGGGCAGTGCGTAATTCATTTAGTGCTTGGGCAAGTTGATTGGCTTCTTCACGGGTTTGACCAAGTAAACTCGATTGTTGGAATAAATTGGCTTGACGCAGGGCTACGCTGAGTTGAGCCGCTACTTGGGTGACAAATTCCAATTCGGACTCTTCCCAATTACGTGGATGGGTGCATTGGTGAATACACAATAAACCCCAAGGTTGATCACCTTCAATTAAGGGGACAATGATTTGGGCTTTAACTTGGAATCGCTCAATTATGTCCAAATGAGGTACTTTAGAGCCGACGCTGTTAATATCAGATATGACTTGTACTTCTCCTGGGCTATATTGGGGTGCGTACTGATCTCCGAAGTAATAGTTCTGCACCTTCATCGCTAGAGCAGAATCGAATTTGGGTAGTACATCTTCAGCGATAAATTCACCGCCGCCAAAATTAACATCAGGATTAAAGTGGAAGATACCAACTCGATCTGCTTTGAGTGAGCGCCTGACTTCTTGTGTGGTGTTATGGAGTATAGTTTCTAAATCTAAAGATTCCCGAATTTTGACGACTAAATCAAACAAAATCCGCCGCTGTTCAGCCGATTGCTGCATTTCATCCGCACGGGTTTGGATTTGGGTCATCATTTGCGAACTTTGCAGCGCCACTCCTAGTTGACTGGCAACTTGTCCCAAAAATTCCACTTCTACATTTTCCCATTGACGTGGTGCAGAATGTTGATAAGCGGCCAGTAATCCCCATAGCTTGCGACCTACAAAAATGGGAGTTAAAGCATAAGCCCGAATTTTGAATTGTTCTAAAATATCGAGGTGACAGCGTGTGTGTCCGGCTTGATAGATGTCGTTAACTGCAAAATTTTCGTTATTGCGGTAGCGTCCACCTTTGGTTTCTTGCAGGTGGGTATCTTCCCAAACTAGATTTTTACCAAAGGGGTTAATGCTGTCCCACTGTGGTTCTACCATGCCAAAATTACTGACAAATTCACCACTCCAGTTTTCATGGAAGCGATAAACGCCGACTCTTTCAACTCGCAATAGTTTACATACTTCCTGACAAGTGGTTTTGAGGATGAGGTCAATATTGAGAGAGGAGCGAATTTTGCCGACTACTTCTGTGAGTGTGCGTTGCCGTGCGATCGCATCTTGGAGCGCGATCGCTTGTTGTTTGGACTGAGCCAAATTTTCAGCTTGCTGGAGGGCAACACCTAATTGCGCCCCCACTTGTTCTAGAAACTTTACTTCATAATTTGCCCATTGACGGGGGCTGGTGTGTTGGTAAGCTGCTATGATTCCCCATAGTTTTGGACCAATGAAAATGGGTGCTAAGGCATAAGCCCGAATTTTAAATTGTTCTAAAATATCTATGTGACAGCGGGTGTGTCCGGCTTGATAGATGTCGTTGACGGCGAAACTTTCATTATTGCGGTATCTGCCGCCTTTGGTTTCTTGCAGGTAGGAATCTTCCCAGACTAGATTTCTACCAAATGGGTTAATTCTATCCCAATGGGCTTCTACCATGCCGAATTGGCTGACAAATTCGCCACTCCAGTCTTCATGGAAACGATAAACTGCTGCCCGTTCTAGTTTCAGAAGTTTGCAGAGTTCTTGACAGGTGGTATCTAAAATAATCTTTGTATCTAGAGATGAGCGAATATTTCCCACTACTTCAGCTAAAGCACGTTGTCGGGCAATAGAATCTTGTAGTTCTGCTGTACGTTGTTTAGTTTGTTCTAGGATTTCTGTCTGCTGCATAGCGATGCCAATATGGCTGCCAGCTTGCGCTAAAAATTCAACTTCATGAGGATGCCATTTTCGAGGACCTGAGTGTTGATAGGCAGCAAGCAAACCCCACAATTTGGCACCAACAAAAATTGGGGCGATCGCATAAGCTCGAATCTGGAACTGTTCTAATACTTCAATATGACAACGAGAGTGTCCAACTTCATAAATGTCACCTACAGCAAACGGCTCATTTTTTATGTATCTTCCACCTTTGGTTTCCTGTAGGTGGGTATCTGCCCACACCAGATCCTGTCCAAAGGCTGCCAGTGTATTCCAGGGGGGTTCTGCAAAACCCAAGGTATTGATAAAACTACCGCTCCAGTCATCCTTAAAGCGATAAATTGCTACCCGTTCAATCTTCAATTGCCGACAAATATCTTGACAAGAAGATGAACACAGAGATTCTAGGTTTATGAATGCGCGAATCTTAGCCAGAATTCTCGACAAGATTTTTTGATACTGAACTGTAAGCTGTAGTTGATTTTGACACTCTTGCAGATTTAAGATGTGTGAGGCTTCTTGAGTGTTGCTTGTCATAGAATATAGGGAAAATTATATACTTAATTATAGTGTTCTCTTTTTTGTGCTGTTTTTCACAAATAATGCTCAAATAATTAGGGCTGACACCAAGCTGGGCGATCAGAAGACAGGAGTTTTTGTATTCCCTATGCCCCATTTAGCAGCAAATTCAAGCTAAAATTAGGTATTGCAGAATTACCCGATGCCATGTTTGATATATTGCCCTTTCGATTTGAGTTAGATAAAATTGCGATCGCTGGAGCTTGTTTATGGTCTTTGGCTCTATATCTGGCTTTGGCATCAACCAGGGAATGGGTGACAGAACAACTGAACAGGTGGTTTAATTTTGCCGAGCGATCGCTGTATACTAGTCAAACAGAATTTGAAAAGACACGCAAAGCCAGAGAATCGCAAAATGCTTTTTACGCCTCACTGTTTAGCATTATGCCTTTTTTCATCTTTGGTGCTTTATGTAACTGGGGTCTAGAAATCAGTTTAGGTGAGAGTTGGGGAATTAGCACCGGCATACTTGCCTGTATGGGTACAGGGATTTATGAACTCGGACGCAGAGATGGGGAATCCTCGGATTAGTAGAGACGTTCCATGGAACGTCTCTACAAGGGTTATGGAAGACACATATTTAATTTTTACCAGGTAGATGTCTAATATTTTCGCCTATCTACCCATTTAAGCAGTGCGAAAACGAGCTAATTCTTCTCCTGTTTTGGCATCATGGGCATGAACAGTACACACCAAACAAGAATCAAAAGACCGGGCTACATGACCAACTTCTACGGGGTCTGTAGGGTCTTCAATAGGTGTTCCTATTAACGCTTGTTCTATCGGTCCGCGTTGTCCAGCACCGTCACGGGGTCCAATATTCCAAGTTCCTGGGGCGATAACTTGGTAATTTTTAATCTTCCCTTCTTCAATTTCTACCCAGTGACACAAAGCCCCTCTTGCTGCTTCCGTTGCACCCCAACCTTTACCGTCTTTTTCTTTGGGTTTGATATACCAGGGGTCGTTTAATTTGAACTCCCGTAAACAGCGTTCAGCTTGGCGATATAACTTGACAATTTCGTGAACTCGTGCTAATTGACGGACGTGAACATTAGCACCACCCATTTTTTTGAAGACATCGAGAATGAAGGGGTCGTAATGTTGCCAAGACTCACCATGTCTACCACCTGCAACTAATTGACGTGCTAGGGGTCCGGCTTCTAAACGTCCCAAGTCTTGGTGAAGGACAGCACTTGCCCAAGAATATGCACCGCTAAAGTCTTTATTATTGTTGATAGTAGGTGCAGTGGTGCGATCGCTCGGATGCCAATCTTCTGTACCTTCATCGTACCAAGAATGGGTTAAGTTCTCACGAGCAAAAGATTGATCCATCAAAGCATGAGTATCAGTGAAGCTATCATAAACACCGCTTTTCATAATTACAGCAGCGTTACGTCCTTCAATGGTGGGTTTATTGTATCTATCTTCATGGGGAATATAACCCCAAGTCACATATTTACCCACACCAGCACCATATCGATCTAAACCGATATCTAAACCCATGCGCCAGTATAAACCTAAGTCTGATTCTCGATGTTTGATATCTTCATTTAACCACTTCTGGAAATCTTCATAAGATTGAATTTCTTCATATCTTTCTAAAGAACAACCTAACCAAACAGGTTCTAACCAATTGGTGCGGAAATATTCCAAAATCCCCCAAGCGCGGGTAATATCGGTCAAAGTTGGGGCGCACATCACACCACCAGGCACCATATAACTGCTATGACAACTGGTGATATGCTGTAAATGTTCCTGAGTAACTTATTTTATCAGGTTATTTTGCTCGGTAGTAACATTTTATTTTCACCATTTCAGTTTATAAATTAAGGGAATATTTAGGGAATGAGTCAGCAAAATCAGGGTAATTGCGAGGAGACATATTCCACATCTACACAGGAATATGCAAATGCACACTCAAGCGACTGGTTTGCAGATATGTTTGCAGATTTTGAGCCGCAGAACACCACAGATGGCAGCTATAGGGGAACAATGGCGAAAATAAAAGCAACAGAATTACAGTATCAAGCAGTTTTTGAACAGAAGTTAGTAGAAGCTAATAATAATTTAAAAAGGGAGAGAATAAGAGTTAGTATTAAACAAACTGGAAATTCTCTTCAATTACGAGCTACTCTACCGTTAAAACCAGGGGATAGTAGTGTAGGTAAACAAAAAAAACAGTATGATTTATCTCTAGGAATACCCGCAAATTTAGAGGGTTTAAAAACTGCCATTGAGGAAAGTTACGAATTAGGTAAATTAATTGCTCGTCATACTTTCCAATGGAATGAGAAGTATTTAGGAATTAAATCGAGAGAGAAACAAGAAATTAAAACCATTGGGGAATTATTAGATACATTTGACGAAAAATATTATCAAACCCGTCAGAAAACTATCACCAGTGAAAATACTTTTGCTAATTATATATCTGTAATTAAAAGAAATTTTACTCTCACCCATTTAGCTACAAAAGAAAATTTTGAGGAAGTTATTAATTCAGTTCAGGGTAATAAAAAAAATGAATTAATAGCAGTAACTTCTGTTTTGATTAAAACCTTTAATTTAGGATTTCAACTCGATGTTAAACGAGATCATGTCACTCCTGCTTATCGAGAAATACCTGAAGATGAAAAAATCATATCTGCTTTTTACCTGTTTGAAAAATTCGCCCTCAACCGCAAAAATACAAACATTAGTGATGAAATAGATACTTGGGAAATGTGGCGTTGGGTATATGGAATGTTGGCGACTTATGGATTAAGACCAAGGGAATTATTTGTACAACCGGATATTAATTGGTGGATGTCTGCCCAAAATATAGATCGTACTTGGAAAGTGAATAAAAATACCAAAACTGGATATCGAGAAGTTATTCCTTTTGTTCCTGAATGGGTAAAATTATTTGATTTAAAAAATCCCAAACCATTAAATATTTTAGAAAGAAAGGTTGACAAAATTGCCTCTGTACAAAATATTAATTGGATGCGAAGAGATATATCGAGATGGTTTAGAAAGGTGGGAATTGAGTTTCAACCCTATGATTTACGCCATGCTTGTGCAATTCGAGCGCATCTTCAGGGAATACCGATAAAAGCAGCAGCAGACAATTTAGGTCATACTGTTGATGAACATACAAAAACCTATCAAAGATGGTTTGGGATTGAAAATAGGAAAAAAGCCTTTGGTGAGGTAATTAGTCAAAGGTCGTTAATTGAGTTGCAGAAGAATGAAATTTTGGCGTTGAGGATGGAGAATGAAAGGTTAAAGTTGGAGGTAGAAAAGTTGAAATTGTTGGAAACTAAAAATTCAGAGGAGTGGGAACAGATTTATCACTACGGTTAAGAGTGTGGATATAGATTATGGTGGTTTTCACGTCTTTGTGTACGAGTAATTCCTTAACAGTAATAATGTCCTATTTATAGGAGTTACGCATTGACAGAAGACACCAAATATTGGGTGAGTATGACATTCAGGTATTTAAACCTTATTTTTCGTTAATTTTTGGCGATTTACTACCAATGCCAATGGGGAATTTAACATTTACTTAAAGATTAATTGTAAAACTGGTAGCTATACTTGCTATGGTTTTAATAGCATCAAGTGTATGTGGGGTAAATCACCGTGAATAAAATATTGAGTTCATCTTTATTTATCAGCATCAGTTCTCTTTTTTTGATGATTTCTTCAGTAAAAGCATCAACGATTGTCTTATATGATCAAGACTTTGAGAATCCAAATGGTTTTGTCGACACTAGTGGAGGCGACGTGTCTCAACAATCTGTCAATAGCCTTTATGGTAACCAACCAGTCGGATTTTCCTTCTCACAGCGTTTCACTGTCGAAACACTCTTGATTACAGGAAACAATGCGTTTGGAACTGGTTATTCTGATCCAACTGGAGTAGGGGGAAACTACGCATTGGGTATGCTTGCAGGTTCATCAATATCTGGAGGTCAAGATGACTTGTTGGGACTGGCCTTTAACGTTGGAGATAATGACTTTCTCAACGTAAGATTAGATATATCTAGCATTGATCTAGATAGGCTACGTGGACCTTTCTTACCAACTGCTGGAGCGTTACCAGTCTTTGAATTCACCCTGTTTGATAATCCGAGTGGGGCTTTAGGTACTGGCAGTGGCTTGATTCTCTCATCTCAGCAAGTTTCTGGTAGCATTTCGGATCGCAGTGTTTTTGATTGGACAGAGGTTTTACTTGCACTTGACGCTTCTGCATCTACAAATGGTAATGTAATTTTGCGTATCGATCTTTTAAGTGGCAACTACGCTGCATTTGATAATCTACGCATCGTTGCATCTAATACCCCAGGTGATGTTGGTAAGGCAATTCCTGAGCCAGCATCAGCATTAGCTTGTTGTGTTTTTGGTATGGGTTTGTTAGTTTCACGCATCAAAGCATAAGGCGAGCATTGCTTTGATGTGGTTATGCACTCTCCAAAGTCACTGTACGCTCAGTGCGATCGCCGATTTTGTAGAGTGCGTTAATGGAATGTAAAGCATCTTATAACTTCACTGTTAAACATTTTTAAGAAAAGCGATTTCTAGGTCGCGCTTTGCGATCGCTCAAAATCCATTGTCTTGTGCTTCTTTAACTGTGATTAACTGCGATCTCATGGGTAAGTGCGATCGCTAAATTTCCATTTTATTATGCTTCCCTAACTACTATTAACTGCGATCGCTAATATTGAGTTAATGAGATCGCCGATCTTGTAGAGTGCGTTAATGGAATGTAACGAACCTTATTACTTGAATGCAGTTCCAATTTTTCAGTGCGATTATGAGAGAGCAAGTAAGGATGAATTTTCATCTTCATAAAATAATTTGATTGTACTGAACTCCCGACGCAGTAAATTTTCAACTTGTAAGGTAGAACAGTTTCCAAGTCTAAGCCAGATGACTTTTGGAGGATTCCCAAACACTAAACTTAGATCGTGCATATCAGCATCTTTCGAGACGATCATCAAATCATTATCTTTTGCATAATTCCAAACTATCGGGTCTATTGTTGCTTTCATACCTACATCCCGAACATGAAGCGAGCCTGGAAAAATATCGCTCAAACGGGTGGATAATTTAGGGGATAAGTTTTCATCAAACAGTAATTTCATGCTGATAAAGTCGAAATCATCAGCCGACGTTCACGATCAGCAGCATAAGCAATACAAGCCTTTAAATCTTCTCGCGTTAAGTCGGGAAAATCATCAAGAATTTCCGCTTCAGTCATCTCAGAAGCTAGGTATTCAAGCACCTCATAAACTGTAATTCGCAAGCCACGTACACAAGGCTTACCACCGCGTTTATTGGGTTCGATTGTGATATAGTCTCTGTAATTCATGATGTGGCGAGTGAATTTTTGCTAACTTATCTAATCTTACTATGTATTTCTGGTAAAAACTCAATAATTTCACCGTTAAACATCTTTGAGAAATGCGATCTGCAAAATTCCTTCTTTGCGTTCTCCTCTCTGCGACTCTGCGCCTCTGCGCGAAACAAAAAATATAATACTCACGCCCGAATCACAGTAATCCTACGTTGATTTTCCGTCACCACCACCTCAGTTGATAAACGTTCTTCCATTGGTAAGGCATTTTTACGCCTATCAAACACAAATAACCAACCAAAATCTAACCCCAAACGAGCTAAATAAGATTCTAATTGTTCAATACCATCAGCTTGCGGATCGCGCTTTTTATCCCGCCATACCTTTAACTCAATACCCAAAGTTACATCTTTATAACGCAGACATAAATCCATTCTATCACTACCAATTGCATATTCCCTTTCTAAAACTCCCCCACCATTAATAACACGATGTAAAAAAGCCATTAATACAATATGCGGTGCAATTTCATGATAGCTAGTGCTACCTAATAACGGTTCTCCATGTTGTCGCCAAAACTTGAGAAATGCTGCAAGTAACGCATCTATATTTAATTCACCTTCTGGGGTTAACCAAGTTGGTGCAATCATTGGTAAAGATGCCATTGGTGTTACTGTTAAAACCCTGGGTAACACTTCCCGATAAATGGGATTAGCAATAGTTAAACCTCCGTAGGGGTGCATTTTACATAATCCCAAATCAATCACAAATTGAATATCATCATTAGGTATATCTCCCAATTCTAAACCTGCTAACATCGGTTCAATAATTGCTTTGATTCTTGGTTCTCGTAAGCGTTCAGCTAAACTATCTAAATGAGTATCTTGACGAGCAATTAATATTTCTTTTGCTTTTAAAATATGTTCTTTTGTAATAGCAATACTTCTATCTTTAACCATTTTTTCTACAACTTCTTTAGCTAAAGCATTCACTAACCAAGGTTGTCCTTGGGTTAAATCAAAAGCTGTTGCAGCTGCTTCTGATGTGAAAATTTGTCCTGTTGCTTCTGTATGTTGTTGATATAATTCTCCTACTTCTTCAATATTAAAATTTCGCATAGTTATAGAAGCAACTTTAATATTAAAAGGACTGGATGTATTTAATCTGTCACTACCACCGGATGCTACTTTATAATCTCGCACATCTCGTAAACCAATTAATCCCACCGATGAGGGAAAATTTTCGGGACGATTGGGAAAACCATCTCTTAATTGACGTAAAATTGAAATTAATGTTTGATCTTGCAAAGAATCAATTTCATCTATAAATAATACTAAATGGCGGGGTAAAGATTTTGCCCAACCTGATAAAAAAGTTTTAATTCTGCTTCCTGGTTCTTCCTGTTGCCATTGTTTAACAGGGGGTTGAAATTCTTTGGGTAAACGTATGGAAATAGTATCATACCAAGTTCCCAAAATTGCTAATTCTGCGGCACCGGGATCATGATTAAATGCACTTCCTACCTCTACTGATACCATGACTGCTGCATAATTTCCTGTATCAGTAAGTTGCTGTGCTAGGGCTAACATTGCTGTTGTTTTCCCCGTTTGTCGCGGTGCATGAAGGACAAAATAACTACGCTGTTGAATTAGCTCCTCCAAATCTGGTAATCGTATTATTGGAGATAGCATATAGTGGATATCGTCTTCACAAGGACCTGCAATATTAAACCAGCGAGTCATAGGATTTTGGCAGTTAGAGAACTTTTTAATTTTACAAGGTTTTGAGGTTGATGTGAGGCCATGTAGGGAAGAATTAGGTAACGTCTGAAAACACCAAATAGCTGTTAGTAGATAAAAATAAATGGACTTATGATATGGCTGGGGTGGGTTTATCGTCTAATTTAAGGAAAAGCCAGGGAATAATCACACCTATCCTGAGAAATCCTTGCTATATAAGCAATTTCCCAATTTATTTCCATATAACTGCTGTGCGGCCATTGTCCACCTAATAAAGCATAGATTTCTACAGGTTTGGCAGAAATTGTCACACCAATTTCATAAGATGTCCCAGTGAAAGCAGCAAAACGCCGACAAGCTTCATCATAGAAATGACTACGGCGATAATTTTTATTAGTTAAATCAATGGCAAACAATCCATAAAAATAGCGGGGAATACTTTGGATTGTTTCGACAATTTGACCTAAATTTCTCGCTAAAATTGCATTACGAGGAACTTCTGTTCCCCAAGCCGTATCTAATGCCCAAGATGCAGAACTTAAATGCGAACCACCACAAATCCCACAAATTCTAGGGGTAACAATTAAACCAGCTTGGGGGTCTTTTCCGCGCAAAATAATTTCAAACCCGCGAAAAAGTTCAGCATGAGTCCAGGCGTTTGTCACATATCCATTGTCAATTTCGACACGGACATCTAAATCACCCTCGACTCTACCAACGGGTGAAATATCTAATGTTTGAATTGGCATAATAATAGGAAATAGGAAATAGGGAACAGGGAACAGGGAACAGGGAACAGGTAAAGAAATTTCTCACCCAATCCCCAATTTCTAAACCAAGAAAAAGTCTTCATCTGCCCATTTTGGTGCTGCATCTTTAGCAACAACGGTGAGGACTGCGTAATCTTTTTGCTTGACTCCGGGAGGCAGTTCTTTAGGTGCGCCCATGACGGTTTGGGTTTTAAATACCGTTCCCGGTTTGAGGTCATGGAAGGGGAATTCTGGTTCTGTGCAACCGATACAGGGCATTCCGGCGCGGGTTTTCGATGAGACGCGGTTCCAGAGGATGCGGTTACAGGAAGAATGGGTCATGGGTCCCCGACAACCCAAGTCGTAAAATAGACAGCCTTTGCGTTGACCAAATTCGGCGGTTGTGGCTTTGTATGCAAAGTGAATGTTGCGGGTACAACCTGTTTGGGTGAAGGTGTTAAAGAAGGTTTGGGGACGGTGCAGGTCGTCTAGGGCAATATCGCCAATACGTCCGGTAGCAATAGCGACTAATATCTGCGTTATCCAGTCGGGATGGGCGGGACATCCGGGAATATTGATTACAGGTAAGCCGGCTTTACTGACGAAATCTGCACCTAAAAAACCACCTTTGTCGCGTTTGAGAAATTGTAACCCATTAGATTCGCTGGGGTTGGGTGACATTGCGGGAATACCTCCCCAGGTAGCGCAGTCACCGATAGCGACGACAAAGTTAGCGGCTTTGGCTAGGTCATTTAACCATTCTTTCATGGGGCGGTCAGCGAAGCGGTTCCATTCTCCTGTACCGTTGGGGGCGTTAACCACGCTACCTTCAAATACCAAAATATCCAGAGGAGTTTTACCTAAGACACATTCCCAAAGCAGGGTTTGTAAGTTTGCACCTAGTTCGACACCAAGGGAAGGATGCCAAAGAATTTTAATACCGAAGTCAGCAATTAAATCACAAGCTGTAGGTTCTTCGGCGTTAAGGAAGGACATGGTGTTGCCTGAACAAGCACCACCTTGCAGCCAGAGTACATTAGTCATTGGCTATGATTTTTCTGTTGTTGATGTGGAGAGATAAACGGGATTATTGCACCCGTGTTGATGAGGAGATACGCAGGAAAATTAGCAACATTATCAATTTTTGAATTTCTACTGCTGAGGAATCTTGTAGAGTCTCACCGGTTGATCAATTAATGATCTTTTATATTAAATTATTTTTAAATATTATGAGATTATTTTCCACAAAAATTTACTTTTACTATTTTTACTGCGGTGTTTGATGAAAAATTACTCAGCTATTAAACTTTATCATCACGCTGTAAGTGAAAAGGCAAGAAAAAATGCAGTAAGTATGTAATACCAAGTCAAATTCACATATTTTACCTATGATATGAGTAACTTTTATATCTTGCTTTGTCATAAAGACAATTGGCTTATTATACTATAATGCCATATAATTTGTCAACTTCTTATACAAAAAACATCATTCAAGTTATAAATTGGTTGACACTAAAATTAATATTAGTAAATTCACGCTAGATTTTTATAAATCGAGTGTTTTATAGTAGGAAATAGTAATGTTCTTACCTTTCCATTCAAGTCCATAAACATGGATTAGGTAAAAACGCTGTCTTCCGATTTGAACCAGGAAATAAATTTCTTGGGTTATTGATGAAGAAACTAGCGTAAAATTTGGCTGCTTTGGTTTTATCATCTGTGATAAAACCATGAGAAATTGGGGAATTTGTATAAACTTGAAAACTGCGTAAATCGGCTTAGTTGATGACTCAATTCCCATGGCCAATTTATGACTTCTAGTATTACAGATTCAGCCGTGAAAGCGGCTATTGCAGCCATATCTTCCGAGTCAGCAACAGCAGAAGAAAAAATTCAAATGCTGATAGAAATGGCGCAAGGTTTTCTAAAACAGCCAAAAACTTCCCAAGACTTGCGAAATGGGTTAGGATTGTTTTATCGTGCTTATGAAATGTGTGGTGAAGATTATCCTTTACTGAAAGCACGGTCAAAAGTGGGAATGGCGGGTACTTTACAAATAATCCCCGATTCTAACCCTCAATTATTAGTACAAGCTAAGGAAAGTTATGAGGAAGCTTTAGAAATTTTACAGCAATTTGCTACACTTGAAGAAGTAGCAGAAACCCAGATGAATTTGGGGTTAGTTTTACAGTCTTTAGTTCCCTATAATTTAGCGCGGATAACTGATAGTATCCAAGCATATCATGAGGCTTTGCGGGTGTTTACTTGGCAAGAATACCCCCAGGAATATGCGATTTTATATAATAATATAGCGATCGCATACCTTTCGATGCCAATGCCATCAGAACGGGAATATTTGCGTCAAGGGTTAGCATTACAGTCTTTTGAAGTAGCACTCAAGCATATTAACTTAATTGAACATCCCAGGGAATATGCAATGTTGCAAAACAATTTAGGTAATGCTTTGCAATATTTAATTAGTTCTCATCCAATTGATAATAACTTGCGGGCTGTTGCTGCTTACGACGAAGCTTTAAAAGTGCGTAATCCTCAAGATACACCTTGGGAATATGCCAACACAATTTCTAACAAAGCCAACGCACTTTTTAACTTACCTGACAACCCTGACAAACCAGAATTAGGCAATCCGCAAAATCGGCTTAAAGCCAAATCCTACTATCAAGAAGCTTGGCAAATTTTTACAGAACATGAACAAATTGAACAAGCAGAAATAGTAGCCAAAGCACTACAAGATTTGGCAGCAGAAATACAAGCATTTGCCTTAAATTAAAACTGTATGAGGAGAATGATCATGTTTGGTATTTTCAACGACCTAGCATTTACAAATTTTCTGCATAGCTTGAATACAGAACTAAACTTAACCACAGCATTAACTTGGGTAATTATCGCCACATTTATATCTATGATTGGTGGTGCAATTGGCGGTATGATACTTGCAGGTAAAGATATAGGCTATCAATTTGCAGCAACTCTTGGCAGTTTATTTGCCCCTGCTGGAGTTATTCCTGCAATGATTTTAGGTCTGTTAATGCTTAACTTATTCGCTAACTACTAGGAGGATATTTATGATAGAAATTGGCTGGTTTACCTTCAAATTATTTCTCAAAGGAAACCTTTTCCGTGACCCTGTATATTTTCTTCGTCAAACTACCATTGCTAGTGGTATAGGTACACTCATATTAGTATTATTAGCACAGGCATCAATTCCCCTTTGTATTCCTATTACTGTAGCTAGTTTAGTTACAGGTGTGATGATGCCTTTCCTGGTTAAAGATTTTAGAATGAAATGAGTCTGGATACATACAATCCTGAAAGTTATCAATCCCTACAGATTTATCTGAGGGATTGAATTATTATAAACCGCAGATAAACGCAGATAAAACGCAGATTTTTATGGATAATTTAAATGACTTGATTGGAGATATTCAGAGATTTGAAGCTATTATTTCTGAGTGGGATGAAAGCCAGCGTTGTGTGGCTGTTGGTTTAAAAAGTGCAATTGAAGCTTTACATAAAGCGGCTTTAACTAATTTAATTAAAAGTTTGAAACAAGATAATTTATCAGCTTTGCGTGATGCTGTAGATGATGAAATTGTTTATGCGGTTTTGTTATATCACAACTTAGTCAAACCACCATTATCAGAACGGATACAAACAGCATTAGCGGAAATTCGCCCTAGTTTACAAAGCCATGATGGTGATGTGGAATTAGTAGCGATTAAACCACCAAATACAGTAGAAATTAAATTAATTGGTAGTTGTAGTAATTGTGCTAGTTCGACTTTAACCTTAACTCAAGGAGTAGAACAAGCAATTAAAAAGCATTGTCCAGAAATTACTAATGTAGTTGCTGTTAATCATAGTTCTACTTCTACACCTGCTGCTATTTCCACAGATTCCTATTGGGTGAAAGTTGCGAATAACAATGACGTTCCTGAAAATCATGTTTTAGCAGCTAGAGTTGAAAATCATAACGTGATTTTACACCGACAAGGTGATAAGATCAGTTGCTATCGTAATGCTTGTTCTCATTTGGGGTTTCCTTTAGATAAAGGTAAAGTAGAAAATGGGATTATTACTTGTGCATCCCATCAGTTTCAGTATGATTTAAAGACAGGTGAATGTTTAACTGTTCCTGATGTTTCTCTACAATCTTACGAAATGAAAGTCAAGGGTGATAAGATCTATGTGAAAGTGCAGAAATAAGGACAGGAAAATTAAGATAGGTATAGCATATAATCTTGAGTAAATTCATGTTACATTTTAATTTTGATGGATAATTGAAATGATTCATAAATTTAATTTTGTCATTCAAGTTATTGTATCTACTTTGGTAATAGCATCAGCTGTCAATCCTGCTCATGCCCTACCAGGGGAAAATATAGTTAATGTTTTGGAATGGGTAAAAACTAAGCCTCAATTACCAACTCTAGAATATAGTAGTGAAACTCTAACTTATTTCGGAAAAAAGGGAAATTTACAGTTTTTTATATCTGAATATCCAACCGATGATTTTAGTTATTTATATCCTCCAAGTTCATATATTCACAGTGAAACTATAGAAATAAGCAAAGAGCCTCAGATAAAATTTTCTCAAAAAACTGATCAGGCAATACAATTAGTTAAAGATATCTATAATACCAAGATTGCTAATGATTATCGTCGTTCACAGTATGGCGCAAAAATTAATGGCATGACTTTTTATAAAGGAAAGTTATTTGCTTATATAACTATTGATTCTAAAGATAATTCATCATGGGAAATAATTCATCTGAATTCTTGGCAACAAGAAATAGATAATGCAAAATTATCGTCTTTCATCCTAAAACCGAATATGGGATAAACCCAAAACGGGTTTTTATGACCCAAATAAAAAACGCAGATTATTAAAAATAATTCATCCGCGTTTATCTGCGTACATCTGCGTTAAATTCAAACCTAAGCAGTACGAAAACGTGCTAACTCTTCACCTGTGTTTGCATCATGGGCATGAACAGTACAAACTAAACAAGAATCAAAAGACCTAGCTACATGACCCACCTCTACAGGGTCTTGAGAATCATGAATAGGTATGCCAATTAAAGCTTCTTCAATGGGTCCACGAATACCTTCACTGTCACGAGGTCCCACATTCCAAGTCGTTGGGGCAACTACTTGATAGTTCTTAATTTTACCGCCCTCTAATTCTACCCAGTGACATAAAGCACCCCGCGCTGCTTCCGTTGCCCCCCAACCCCTACCATCTTTTTCCTTGGGTTTAATATACCAGGGGTCATTTAATTTGAACTCACGTAAACAGTGTTCGGCTTGACGGTATAATTTGACGAGTTCGTGCATTCTTCCTAGCTGCCGCAGGTGAACACTAGCGCCACCCATCGCTTTAAACATACTCAGGATAAAGCCGTCGTAATGTTGCCACGATTCTCCGTGTTTACCACCAGCTACTATTTGCCGTGCTAGGGGACCAGCTTCTAATCTTCCATAGTTGGTATGACTAACAGCAGTTGCCCAGGAATAAGCGTTATCAAAATCTTTACTATTATTGTAGCTGGGTTTCGTAGTGCGGTCAAAGGGATGGACATTTTCTGAACCTTCATCATACCAAGAGTGCATAGTGTTTTCACGGGCAAAATTATGATCCATTAAGGTGTGAGTATCCGTGAAACTATCATACACTCCACTTTTCATGATTAAAGCGGCATTTCGTCCTTCAATAGTGGGTTTTTGGTATTTATCCTCATGGGGTAAATATCCCCAAGTTATGTATTTACCGACACCAGCACCATATTTATCTAAACCAATATCCAACCCCATGCGCCAATAAAAACCTAAATCTGAATTAGCATGATTTGGGCTTTCATCTAACCAAGCCATAAAGTCATCATAGGTTTTGATTTGTTCATAGCGTTCCATTGAACAACCTAACCAAACTGGTTCTATCCAATTGGTGCGGAAATATTCAAGAATTGACCAAGCGCGGGTAACATCAGTTAACGTGGGGGCGCACATCACACCTCCGGGGACCATGTAACTAGAATGTGGCCATTGACCACCTAAGAGGGCATAGATTTCTACAGGTTTGCCGGAAATTGTTACACCCATTTCGTAAGATGTGCCTGTGAACGGTGCAAAACGCCGACAAGCTTCTTCATAAAAGCTGCTGTTTTGGTATTTTTTATTAGTCAAATCAATGGCATATAAACCGTAAAAGTACCGGGGTATACTCTGCAATGATTCAACAATTTGACCTAGATTTCTGGCTAAAATAGCATTGCGGGGAACGGTTGTTTCCCAAGCGGTATCTAATGCCCAGGATGCACAGGAAAGGTGAGAAGCACCGCAAATACCACAAATACGAGGAGTAACAATTAAGCCTGCTTGGGGGTCTTTACCTCGTAAAATTACTTCAAAGCCGCGAAACAGTTCTGCTTGTGTCCAGGCGTTGGTAACATATCCGTCTTCTATTTCCACACGGATATCTAAATCGCCTTCGACTCTCCCAACTGGTGAAATATCTAAGGTTTGAATTGGCATATTTGATTAGTTCTAAATTGTTAGGTGGATGCAATATATACTGACCTCTCCCCTAACCCCTCTCCTAAAAGGCGAGGGGAACAATTTCCTCCCCCTTCCCTGATAGGGAAGGGGGCTGGGGGGTTAGGTTTGACCAATGACTAAACTGTGAAAATATCTTCTTCTGTCCATTTTGGAGCTGTATCTTTAGCTACTACAGTAAGTAGGGCATAGTCTTTGGCGTTGATACCCGGTGGTAGTTGTTTGGGAACGCCTAGTAGTGTTTGGGTTTTAAATACGGTTCCAGGTTGGAGGTTGTAGAAGGGAAATTCTGGTTCTGTACAACCTAAACAGGGCATTCCGGCGCGTGTTTTCGATGATACCCGATTCCAGAGGATGCGGTTACAAGATGAATGGGTCATGGGTCCACGACAACCCAAGTCGTAAAATAAGCAGCCTTTACGCTGTCCAAATTCGGTGGTACTGGCTTTATAGGCAAAGTGCATATTGCGGGTACAACCTGTTTGAGTGAAGGTTTTAAAGAATGTTTCAGGACGATGGAGTTCGTCTAGGGTGATGTCGTTGATGCGTCCAGTGGCTATGGCGACTAATATCTGCGTTATCCAGTCAGGATGGGCAGGACATCCAGGTATATTAATTACAGGAAAACCAGCTTTACTGCGGAAGTCTTTACCTAAAAATCCGCCTTCTTTGCGTTTGAGAAATTGTAAACCTTGGGACTGACTGGGGTTAGGAGACATGGCGGGAATACCTCCCCAGGTGGCACAGTCTCCCACAGCTACAACAAAATTAGCCGCTTTGGATAAATCATTTAACCAATCTTTCATTGGTCTGTCTGCAAAACGGTTCCATTCACCAGTACCGTTGGGGGCGTTGATAACTGTACCTTCAAAGACCAAAATATCTAAAGTAATTTGGCCAGAAATGCAATCTCGCAATAATTTTTGCAAGTTTGCCCCTAGTTCCATTCCTAGTGAGGGATGCCAAAGAATATTAATGCCAAAATCACTAATCAAATCACAAACTGTTGGTTCTTCGGCATTAAGAAATGACATGGTGTTGCCTGAACAAGCACCACCTTGTAGCCAGAGTACGTTAGCCATAAGCTATATTTTGTTGTGTGATTGAGATGAAAAACTAGGTAAGTTTCACTGCCAACGGTTTGATATCAATACTTTGATAAAACTCAAATAACTACCAAGGTGATGATAACCGAGTTGTAAATCTCACCTGCTTATCAAATACTTATTCTGAGCATAATCAGATATTTTGACTAAATATTTTCACTTACTTAACAAAAATTAAAATATCGGTCAAAAGGCAAAACAACGAATTTTTTAGATATAAGTTTTTTAATAAATATAAGTGACAGTTTTCATACTGTCACACCCTTTAATTTATCATCAAACTATAACTTTATCCCAAAAAAATCAACAATATAAAGTTTTATGTATTTTATCCAAAAAAGTATCGTCGCATCTAGATTTTTTTACCAAGAAGTATTAAATTAGTCAGACATAATCTGGTTACATCTATTAATTTTACTTAATGCGGTCAACAGAACAGCAGGTCAATCTCTATATATAGACTAACAATGATGTCTAGCTTTACAGATACAACAGTCAAAGCTGCCATTGCTGCCATTGCTTCAGAGTCAGCAACCACAGAAGAAAAAATTCAAATGCTGATTGAGTTAGCAAATGGGTTACAAAAACAGCCTAAATCGCCTGATGATTTATGGAGTGCAGTAAAATTATATGAACAAGCGGAAGAACTTTGTAGTCAAGACTATCTATTATTAAAAGCGAGAGCTAAAGTAGGAATGGCAACAGCTTTGCGGTCAGTTCCTGATGATAGTGCAGAATTGCTAATCAAATCTAAAACAGC
The DNA here is from genome assembly GCF_014696825.1 of Anabaena sphaerica FACHB-251. Taxonomy (NCBI): domain Bacteria; kingdom Bacillati; phylum Cyanobacteriota; class Cyanophyceae; order Nostocales; family Nostocaceae; genus Anabaena; species Anabaena sphaerica. The sequence continues at coordinate 176,044 of NZ_JACJQU010000002.1, forward strand.
CTATCAAGAGGCATTACCAACTTTACAAGAATTAGGTTCATCTGTAGAAATAGCAGAAGCACAGATGAATTTAGGATTAGTGTTACAGTCTTTAGTACCTTTTAATTTAGCAAAAATAGGAGATAGTATACAGGCTTACAATCAAGCATTGCAGGTGTTTACTTGCCAAAAATATCCCCAAGAATATGCAATATTATCTAACAATATTGCGATCGCTTACCTTTCCATACCTGGCAGTAAAGAAAGAAAAGCTTTATGTGAAGGTTTAGCGGTACAAACATTTGAAGAGGCACTTAAGCAAATTAATTTGATTGAACATCCTAGAGAATATGCAATGCTGCAAAATAATTTGGGTAATGCTTTGCAGTATTTACAAAGTACCCATCCTGTAGAGAATAATTTGCGAGCAGTTACAGCTTATGATGAATCATTAAAAGTGCGTAACCCTAAAGACACACCTTTAGAATACGCGAATACAATTGCTAATAAAGCCAATGCGTTAATTAATCTACCTGATAATTTAGAAAACCCAGAAGCAGGGAATTATCAAAATCTTTTGCAAGCCAAAAAATATTATCAAGAAGCTTGGGAAATTTTCCAACAACATCAACAGACAGAACAAGCGCAAATGGTAGCGCAAACCTTACAAGAAATAACAGCAGAAATAGCAGCATTATCACGATATTCAGGAGAATAGAGACAATGAATAATTTAATGACAAGTTTAACCACTGGAGAACTGAATTTATTCACAGGTTTAGTGTTGTTATTAATAGCAACAGGTTTCTCTATGTTAGGTGGTGCTATTGGGGGAATTATCTTAGCTGGTAAAGATTTTGGATATTCATTTTCTGCTACTATAGGAGGCTTATTTGGTCCTACCGCTGCCATTCCCGCTATCCTATTAGGTTTATGTTTATTAACAATAATGACAAATTCATGAGGCATAGTCATGTTTAAAATCGGATTTTTCTCTGCTAAATTATTAGTTCAAGGTAAGCTACTCCGTGACCCAATGTACTTTACTCAACAAACCATAATTGGTGTAGCTATTGGTTTGCTACTATTGCTATTCCTAGCCGGATTTAAATTACCATTATGGCTACCAGTAGCAGTATCTAGCTTAGTCACAGGTGCAGTAATGCCATTTTTGTTGAAAGATTTAAAAATGAGGTAAAATAAATAACTAAATAAAATTGTAAAGTTTTATTCCAGGATTCAAAACTTCTGAGGTATATTTTATTTATGTTGCAACTACAAATTAAATCCGATTCTTCCGACATTAAAATAGTACAAAACTTGGTTCAATCAGCTATAGAATCCGAAATAAAAAACTTAAAACGTTCACTAGAAAAAACTAATAAATTACTGAGAGAATTTGAAGCAAAATATCAAGTTTTATCCGAGTTTTTTCACGAATTGGACAGCAGAAAACCTTGAAGGTGGTGATGAAGAATATGTGAGTTGGGCTGGAGAAATAAAAATCCAACATAAATTAACTAATTCTCTAGAAAAGTTAGAGAATATCGAATATGTTACTCAAATGAGATGCAAGATATTTCATCAAATTTAGAAGATAAGTAATATTTTCACAGCTAACTCAAATTGCCATTATAACTACATCTTTCCACCCACAAATATTCTTAAATAAATAAACACCCAAAAACTCTATCCTTCTCTCTGCGCCTCTGCGTGAGATAAAAAATGTCTTTAATACCCAACACATCAAACCAAATACCCCTATCTTCCAACGGTGCAGAAATAATCTTAGGAAACGCTACCACATCCGAACAAATAGCTATTCCTCTCGCACCAACTCCATCAACAATGTTTGGACCCCGTGCGGCTTGCTTATTATCACCAACCGGACCATTATGGGTAGCAGACACAGGACATCATCGGTTATTAGGATGGCGAAATTTACCCACAAAAGATAATCAAGCGGCTGACTGGTTAATAGGACAAACTGACTTTTTTCATGAAGGACAAAATGCCAAAGGTACACCTGGAAAATCTACAGTTAGTGTCCCTACAGGTATTTGTAAATGTGGTAATGGTTTAGCCGTTGCTGATGCTTGGAATCATCGCATTTTAATTTGGCATAATGTCCCAGAAGATAAGAATGTTCCCGCAGATTTGGTATTAGGACAAGCTAATTTTATTGATAACGAACATAACAGAGGAATTCAGCAACCTGCGGCTAATACTTTCCATTGGCCTTATGGTGTTTTATGTTATGAAAATAAATTATTTGTAGCTGATACGGGAAACCGACGTTTATTAATTTGGAATCAAATACCAACAGAAAATGGACAACCTGCGGATATAGTTTTGGGACAACCAGACATGATATCTCGCAATGAAAATGGGGGTGGTTCTCCCACTGCTTCTAGTATGCGTTGGTGTCATGATATAACGATTTGGGATGATAATTTAGTTGTCACTGATGCGGGTAATAACCGAGTAATGATTTGGGATGGAATCCCAACAGAAAATAATGCCCCTTGTGCGGTAGTTTTAGGACAAAAAAATTTCAATTTTGTGGAATTAAATCAAGGAGTATATTTCCCTAGTCGTAGTAGTTTAAGTATGCCTTATGGGGTAGATGCTGCGGGAAATTGGTTAATAGTTGCAGATACAGCTAATTCTCGTTTGTTAGGATGGAAGAAACGGGATTCTATATTATTGTTACAAGGTGCAGATGCTGATGGTGTGCTGGGACAAGATAGTTTTAAAAGTAAAAGTGAAAATCGTAATTTTGGACTACCAACTCGACAAAGTTTAAATTGGTGTTATGGAATTAAAGTTTGTGGTGAAAATGCGGTAGTTTCTGATTCTGGAAATAATCGGGTTTTGATTTGGAAATTTTGATTATCTCACGCAGAGACGCAGAGAACGCAGAGGAGGAAGGATGATAATAGAAGAAATTAGGGTTCGTGGTACTGTGCAAGGTGTGGGTTTTCGTCCTACAGTTTATCGTTTGGCGAAAGTTTGTGGTTTAAAGGGGGATGTTTGTAATGATGGGGAAGGGGTTTTAATTCGTGTTTGTGGAAGTGAGAAACAGCTACAAGAATTTGTAGATAAGTTATATCAAGAATGTCCACCTTTGGCGAAAATTAATGAGTTGGTGAGAAGTCGATATTTGGGGGAGTTGAATTTTGATGATTTTGTAATTTCTCACAGTGTTAATAATACTGTAAAAACAGAAATCGCTGCTGATGCGGCTACTTGTCCCCAATGTCAAAAGGAAATTTTTGATCCTTTTAGTCGTTATTTTCGTTATCCATTTACTAATTGTACTCATTGTGGTCCCCGGTTGAGTATTATTCGCGCTATTCCTTACGATAGAAATAACACCAGCATGGTGAAGTTTCCGATGTGTGGAGAGTGTGAAAAAGAATATCAAGATGTGGAAAATCGGCGTTTTCATGCCCAACCCGTAGCTTGTTTTACCTGTGGACCTCGTGCATGGTTAGAAAGGGCTGATGGTAAAGTTATAAGTTCTGATATGTTCTCGATGTTGGATGATGTCGATGCTGTTTGTACTTTATTACAAAAAGGTCAAATTGTTGCTATTAAAGGTTTAGGTGGTTTTCATTTAGCTTGTGATGCAACTCAAGAAACAGCAGTTAAAAAATTGCGAGAACGCAAACAACGTTATCACAAACCTTTTGCGTTAATGGCAAGAGATATCAATATAATTAGTGAATATTGCTATATTAACGATTTAGAAAAATCATTATTAACCAGTCCTGCTGCACCTATTGTTTTATTAAAAGTGAAAGATGAGAAAAAAGTAGCTGCGCCTGTTGCACTAGGACAAAATACCCTGGGGTTTATGTTACCTTATACGCCCTTACATCATTTGATTTTGAGGAGAATGAAAAATCCCATAGTATTAACTAGCGGTAATATTTCTGATAAACCCCAATGTATAGATAATGAAGAAGCGAAAGATAAATTATCTAAAATAGCCGATTATTTTTTGTTACATAATCGCGATATTGTTAACCGTGTAGATGATTCAGTTGTCAGGGTTATTGATGAGAAAGTACAAACCATCAGACGCGCTAGGGGATATGCACCTGCACCCATTATTTTACCATCAGGATTTGAGAAAATACCACCAATTTTAGCAATGGGTAGCGAGTTAAAAAATACCTTTTGTTTATTGCGTGAAGGTGAGGCTATTCTTTCTCAACATTTGGGAGATTTGGAAAACGCTGCTGCTTTTAATGCTTATCAAGAAACCTTGAATTTATATCTTAACTTATTTGCCCATAAACCAGAAATAATTGCTATTGATAAACATCCAGAATATCTATCATCTAAACTAGGAAAGGAACTAGCCACAGTTAACCAAATTAAATTAAATGAAACACAACATCATCACGCCCATGTAGCAGCTTGCATGGCTGAAAATCAAATTCCCTTAAACTCAAAACCCGTTTTAGGAATTGCATTTGATGGCTTAGGATATGGTGAGGATAGTACCTTATGGGGAGGAGAATTTTTACTAGCTGATTATTATGAAAGTAGGCGTTTAGCCACATTTAAACCAGTGGCAATGATAGGAGGAGAACAAGCAATTTATCAACCTTGGCGAAACACCTACTCCCAATTTCAAAGCGCATTTAAATGGGAAGAACTAAAACAACAATATTGTGATTTAGAAATTATTAAATTTCTTGAACAAAAACCATTAAAGCTACTCAACCAGATGATAGAGAAAGGTATTAACTCACCTGTAGCATCATCAGTTGGGAGGTTATTCGATGCAGTAGCAGCAGCAACAGGTATTTGTCGAGAAGAATGCAGCTATGAAGGACAAGCAGCTATAGAAATGGAAGCCATAGCTAATATTAACATATTAAACAATGATGAAGAAACTATAAATTATCCCTTTAAATTTGAAAACTTAGATAAAATTTATTGTATAGACCCTGCCCCGATGTGGGAGGGGATATTGAAAGACCTACAGCAGCAAATTTCACCATCAGAAATAGCTGCGAAATTTCATATAAGTTTGGCTAGTGTAATTACCACAATAGTTAAACAATTGTCCCAAAATTACGAATTTACTCAAGTTGCATTAACAGGAGGAGTATTTCAGAACCGTATTCTTTTAGAACAAGTAACCAAACGCTTACAAAAAATAGATATACCAGTTCTCACTCATAGCATAGTACCTGCAAACGATGGAGGTTTATCACTAGGACAGGCTGTTATTGCTGCTGCTAATTACTTAAAGGTGACAGGTGACAGGTGACAGAGTTACAAGTTTTGTAATGTCTTATTTTTAATAAGATAACTGTATGTTTTCATGCAACTAACAACCTATATAAAAACCTCTGCGTCCTCTGCGCCTCTGCGGTTCGTATTAAAAAAAGGAAAATAAAAATGTGTTTAGGAATACCCGGACAAATTGTAGAAATAACCAACCCAGAACATAAACTAGCCATGGTTAACGTTGGGGGAGTGAAACGCCAAATAAACATAGCTTGTATCGTCGATGAACAACATCCACCCGAAAAATGTATAGGAGACTGGGTACTCGTTCACGTTGGTTTTGCAATGAACCGTATTAACGAACAAGAAGCAGCCGAAACATTACAACTTCTCCAAGAAATAGCCCAAGCTTACACTTAAAATCTCTTTTCTTTCTTCCTTCTTCCTTCTTCCTTCGTGTCCTTCGTGCCTTCGTGGTTTATTAAAAAAATGAAATATGTAGACGAATTTCGCAACCCCGAAAAAGCCCAAGCCTTACAAAAAGAGATCGAAAAACTCAGCCAACAAATAGATAAACATCTCAAAATAATGGAAGTATGCGGCGGTCATACCCATTCTATCTTTAAATACGGCATCGAAGAAATATTACCCGATAATATCGAATTAATTCATGGTCCTGGTTGTCCAGTGTGCGTCATGCCTAAAGGTAGAATAGATGATGCGATCGCACTTTGTCAAAACCCCAACATCATCTTCACCACATTTGGCGACGCAATGCGCGTACCCGGTTCAAAAACCAGCCTCTTGCAAGCCAAAGCCCAGGGTGCAGATATTCGCATGGTTTACTCACCCTTGGATAGTTTAAAAATTGCCAAAGAAAATCCAAATAAAGAAATAGTATTCTTCGGTTTAGGCTTTGAAACCACCGCCCCCAGCACCGCATTTACCATCCTCCAAGCAGCCGCAGAAAACATCACTAACTTTAGTTTATTTTCCAATCATGTATTAGTTATTCCCGCCCTGCAAGCATTATTAGATAACCCAGACTTAGAACTTGATGGTTTTGTTGGTCCTGGTCATGTCAGCATGGTCATAGGTACAGACCCTTACGAATTTATTTCCCAACAATATCATAAACCCATCGTTATTTCTGGTTTTGAACCATTAGATATTTTCCAATCAATTTGGATGTTGTTAAAACAAATAGTAGAAAACCGTTGTCAAGTAGAAAATCAATATAACCGTTTAGTCGAACCAACTGGAAATAAAAATGCCTTAGCAGCCATGAATCAAGTTTTTGCAATACGTGAAAAATTTGAATGGCGTGGTTTAGGAGAAATACCCAATTCTGGTTTTAAAATACGCGAAGAATACGCCCAATTTGATGCCGAAGTTAAATTTACCATTCCTAACTTAAAAGTTCCAGATCATAAAGCCTGTCAATGTGGCGAAATTCTCAAAGGAGTCTTAAAACCTTGGGAATGTAAAGTATTTGGAACAGCTTGCACACCAGAAACACCCATTGGCACTTGCATGGTTTCTTCCGAAGGTGCTTGTGCAGCATATTATAAATATGGGCGACTTTCAACAATGGCGAAAAAAGCGGAGAAAAAAGCGAAAGTTCCTGTTCCTCTGGGCTAGATAATTGTACACTTTGAGGAAATTCCTATGCCTTTTGTTACTGTTCAAATTGGAAAAGGTCACTCGATAGAAAAGAAGCGGAAATTAGTCCAAGCTGTAACTGATGCTTTGGTTTCTGCTTTGGGAACTAAACCTGAGTGGATAACTGTTCATATTGATGAATTTGAACGGGAAAATTGGGCTGTTGGTGGTGTTTTACATTCTGATAAACACGCCGGAAGGCATGAGGAAACTGGGAGGTAGGTTTTAGGGTGCGTTAGCGTAACGCACCAATTATATTGATTATTAGATAAATTTATAATATTTATTTCGCGCAATCTCCGTCAGGAGATCCCGCAGGGTAGACGCAAAGGAGCAAAGACGCAAAGAAAAGAAAGAAAAGAAAGAGAAGAATTTTTTTAGTTGCAATTCATAATATGTTTAATATGGAAGTTTACAAAAATCAAGAATCTCAAAATCCTCTGTTTCAGAAAATAGAACAAGTGCGCCGTCGCTCCAATAAAATCAAAGATACTCACATTAATTTATCTCATGGTAGTGGTGGTAAAGCCATGCGTGATTTAATTGATGATGTGTTTGTGAAAAGTTTTGATAATCCTATTTTATCACAGTTAGAAGACCAAGCCAGTTTTGATTTAGCGAATCTTGCCAAATTAGGAAATAGATTAGCTTTTACTACAGATTCTTATGTTGTAGACCCCTTATTTTTTCCTGGTTCTGATATAGGAGAATTAGCGGTTAATGGTACTATCAATGATTTAGCTGTCAGTGGTGCAAAACCTTTATATCTCACCTGTAGCGTCATTTTAGAAGAAGGTTTACCTGTGGAAACATTGCGCCGTGTAGCTGCTAGTATGCAAGCCGCAGCGCAAAAAGCAGGAGTACAAATAGTTACAGGTGACACAAAAGTTGTTAATCGTGGTTGTGCTGATAAACTATTTATAAACACCGCTGGAATTGGTATTATTCCTACAGGTATTGATATTTCTCCTAGCAATATCCAACCAGGAGATGTAGTAATTATTAACGGAGAAATCGGAAATCATGGGACAGCAATTTTAATTGCTAGGGGAGAATTAGAATTAGAAACAGATATCGAAAGTGACTGTCAGCCCTTACATGATTTAGTATCTGAAATTATCAAAGTGTGTCCAGAAATTCATGCCATGCGAGACGCAACCAGAGGAGGTTTAGCCACAGTATTAAATGAATTTGCCCTCACAGCAAACGTAGGAATACGCATCAATGAAAACGCCATTCCTGTCAGAGAAGAAGTAAATGGAATGTGTGAAATACTCGGTTTAGATCCTTTATATTTAGCCAACGAAGGAAAAATAGTTATCGTAGCACCCAAAGAAAAAGCCGAGTTAATTTTATCAACAATGAAAAATCATCCCACAGGAAAACAAGCATCTATCATCGGTGAAATTATTCCCACACCACCAGGAATAGTCCTCCTAAAAACAGCCTTTGGTGCAGAAAGAATAGTTGATATGCTAGTAGGCGATCAACTACCAAGAATATGTTAAACTCCCTCCTCTCTCTGCGCCTCTGCGTGAGATAAAAAAATAAACTTATGCACGAACTAGGAATAACTCAAAACATCATCGCCATCGTCAGTGAAAACGCCCAAGGTAAAAAAGTTCAAAGAGTATTATTAGAAATTGGCAAACTTTCCGCCATTATGCCCGATGCCATTAAATTCTGCTTTGATATTTGCGCCCAAGGTACAATAGTAGAAGGTGCCTTATTAGAAATTCTGGAAATCCCCGGAATGGCTAGATGTCGTCAATGTGGTGCTACATTTTATGTAGATAAACCTTTTGGCATCTGTGAATGTGGTAGTGTGAAATTAGAGTTAATAACTGGTGAAGAATTAAACATTAAGGAAATAGAAGTAGAGGAATTATGTGTGTAACCTGCGGATGTTCTGATGATAATGAAGCAACAATTACAAACATGGATAACGAACATCATCATACTCACACTTTACCCGATGGGACTGTAATTACCCATTCCCATAACCATGAAAATCATCATGATTCTCACGAACAAACTGCAAATGTTCACGCCAAAATTCATAATACAACGATATCTTTAGAACAGGAAATTTTAGGTAAAAATAATCTATTAGCAGCCCAAAATCGTGGCTGGTTTAAAGGTCGAAATATCCTGGCTTTAAATTTAATGAGTTCTCCAGGGGCGGGAAAAACTACTTTATTAACTCGCACTATTAATGATTTAAAAGAGAAATTAAATATCAGCGTCATTGAAGGTGATCAAGAAACTACTAATGATGCAGAAAAAATTAAAGCAACAGGCTGTAAAGTGGTGCAAATTAACACCGGAACAGGCTGTCATTTAGACGCATCCATGATAGAAAGGGGTTTACAAGAACTCAACCCCCCATTAGATTCTGTGGTGATGATTGAAAATGTCGGAAATTTGGTTTGTCCGGCTTTATTTGACTTAGGAGAACAGGCTAAAGTTGTTATTTTATCGGTGACGGAAGGTGAGGATAAACCAATTAAATATCCTCATATTTTTCGCGCTAGTGAAATCATGATCATCACGAAAATTGATTTATTACCCTATCTCCAGTTTGATGTACAACGCTGTATTGAATATGCAAAACAGGTAAACCCACAAATCCAGATTTTTCAGGTTTCTGCTACTACTGGTGTGGGTTTGGATGAGTGGTATGGGTTTTTATGTGGTGTTGTGTTTTGTTTCAATCCTCAATCATCTTAGTTGGTAATTGTCACCCTTTGTCATCTTGCCCTATAACCTTTCTTTTACCTGAAAAGTATCATTGAACAAACAGCGGATGTTTATCGGCAATTATTCGGAGATAAAGCAGTATTAGAACATCATTCAGGATATGAACCAAAATTAGAGGAAGTCAAATCGGTTAAGGATTTTAGTAGGTTAGGTTGTAGCTTGTTTCCCGTAGGGTACAAAGTGAAACCCAACAAACCGTTGTCAATGTTGGGTTATGGCTTCGCCACACTTCGTGTATGCTTACGGCACGCTTTGCGAACACGTAGTGTCCCGAAGGGATACGTTACATTGCTACGCGAACGTTTACGTTCCACAACCCAACCTACATAATTTCATTGTTTTGAGCTTAACCGACAAGTATTGTAAAACATATTGAATTTCTGGAAAAGCCTCTTTAAGCTTTGTAGACTACATTACACCAACATCAAAGCAGACGTGGTAATAAATCTTACCTTTGTCTTCTTGGTATCAAGCAACTTTTAGAGTATTGTTTAGATATATAACATTAAATCAACGCTAGTCTATATGCCTATAAAAATTTCTTCCTTTGCCGTAAAAACACGCCACTTAAGTATTGTTACGGGAATCTTGATGATTCCTATCTTACCCATTCCAAGCAACGCGCAGTTATACAAAGGATTGCAAGTAAGCGTCAAGTTCCCACCAGTGCAGGATTTGGGAGCGCCAGCGCGAACTTCAGGCGCGGGTTCACGGGGTCCTGCTTGTGGTCATCAGAACTCTGATGCTGAAGGAACAGCAAAAAGCAGTGATGAGATCAAAATACCTCTGACTGCTTTGACTCCAGAAAATAATGTCTTGACAACAGCAGCACTTGATCCAAAAGTGTATGTGTATGTTCCTCAAGCCGTTAATAAGCAAGCTGAATTTCGTCTCATTGACACACAAGATGAAAAAATTGTTTATAAAACAACCTTTCCACTGGTGAATACTCCTGGGATAGTGAAAATAGGTATACCTAAAACCGCCAACATCAAAGCGAATAATACTTATCAGTGGCAAGTGATAATTGTCTGTAATCCTAAAGACAGAGAAGCAGATAAACTAGTTGAGGGTTGGCTTTTGCATACTCCTCTAACTTCTGAACAAAAGGCTAAAATACAGAAGGTAAAGGAGAATTCTCTAGAACAGGCAAGATTATACTCAGAATTTGGATTTTGGAATGAAACTATGAAAATACTCGATCAGTTGCGCGAACGGAATCCCCAAGCACAGGCAGAATGGGTAGAACTTCTAACTTCTGTGAAGTTGGAAAAGCTGTCTGCAATTCCTGGTTCTAAGTGCTGTCAAGTTTCTTCTACTTCCCCTGCACCCCAGAATTAGTGCGTAATTGAGACCACCGCAAAATTAACTATTATCTGGTAAAACATATTACAATTTAATAGTTAAAAACTAAAATCAATTGATGGTGGGAATTGATTTACCGGGGATATGGGGAAGATAAAACAATTTTGGCGGGAATGGCGTACTGTGGGAATTACTACCCCTAGTATTGCGGGAATAGTCATTATTTTGCGTTTTCTGGGTTTGTTGCAATCTTGGGAATGGGCAGCTTTTGATCAATATATGCGTTTGCGGCCTGCTCAACCCCAGGATGACAGGATAGTGATTGTGGCAATTGAGGGAGCAGATGTAAAATATTTGCAACAAGGTTACATTGCCGATGATGTCTATGCGCGGTTGTTGGAGAAACTGAAAGCGAGAAAACCCAGGGTTATTGGTTTGTTTGGATTATAGCCCACACCGCAGACTTGATTCGCAAAACTTTTGGACGTTACCTGACAGATGAGGTAGTTGCAACCTTGCTAAAATGCCCAGATGGTCTGAAAATTAGCGGTAAACGGCAAAAAATCACCATCGTTACTTCCGATTTAAGAGGATTCACAGCCCTATCAGAACAACTGGCTTCAGAAGTGTGAGCCTACTTTAACAGCAATGATAGAACCAATTCCCATCAGCTACCAATTAGTTGAGGGAAAACAAGTTTCTGAGCAGATATTTAAAGGCAGTTTAATCAAACTTTCAGTTAAGGGAGCAGAAGTAAAAATTGAGTCAGAAGAAGCTCATACTTTACCACGTCCTTTAGGTAATATTAAAATGAATTTATTAATAATTAATAATCAAGAGCCACAGAGCGAAGATATCTATGCCAAGGTTTTGGATAAACCTGCAACTCCGGGTAATTTTTATCTGCAATTTACCTTCAAACCTCCGGCAGAAGCTGGTATGCTTTTCAAAGCACTTTTTCAATCAATTAGAGCGAGTAGCTCATATAAGGAGTTTATATAATGACCACTCAAAGACAGCAAAGAGTTTATCAATTAGCTATAACAACTTTATTGGCAATAGGAGGAATATTCACCTCTACAAATCTCAGAGTATTAGCGCAACTTGAACCTGATAACACATTAGGGCAAGAAAATTCTATTGTCAACCAAGTTAACGACTTAAAAGACATGATTGAAGGTGGTGCTACTAGAGGTGCAAATTTATTTCACAGCTTTGAAAAATTCAATGTAGGTGAAAATAGAAGTGTTTATTTTGCCAATCCTACAGGAATTGAGAATATATTAACTCGTGTCACTGGTGGTAATGCGTCTAATATTTTTGGAAAGTTGGGAGTAGAGGGAACAGCAAATTTATTTTTAATTAATTCCAATGGTATATTTTTTGGAAATAATGCCAGTTTAGATATTCGTGGTTCATTTACTGCCACAACTACGGATAGCATTAACTTGGTAGAGAATAGTTTATTTAGTGCCACAGCACCAGCGACAAGTAATTTATTGACAGTCCAACCAAGTGCATTATTTGTTAATGCTTTGAAAAATCAACAAGCAACTATTCTTAATCGAGGTAATTTAACAGTTGATCAGGGGAAGAACATAACTTTATTTGGTGCAAATGTCACCAACACAGGTACATTAATAGCACCAGGGGGAACAGTTAAAATCACAGGTACAGAAAATCTGACAATTAGAGGAAATATAGATACAACTACATTATTAGTTGATACTAAAAATCTGACTATTGCTGAAAATAATAACGCCACAATTGATAAAACTACATTAGATGGTTTATCTGGAAATACAAATTTGATATTTCAGGCAACAAATGATATTACAATTAATCCTTTAAGTAATAATAGTTTAAATCTAGTTAATGGTAGTGGTAAAATCACATTTACTGCTGATACTGATGGTAACGGAAGCGGTAATTTTCAGATGAATATTGCTGATATTATAACAGCTAACGGTCGAAGTATTGAGATTAAAGGTGTTAATTTAATTGTTGGTAATATTGATACTAGCTCCGAATTGGATGGGGGAAATATAACTTTAAATGGTCATGGCGATATCTCTACAGGAAACCTATACTCCTACTCATCTTCATATTATGGAAACGCTGGAAATGGCGGGTTCATTTCTCTCAATACCAATGGCAATATTTATAGTTATCAACAGCTAAATTCTTCCTCCTATTCATATTCAGGTACAGCCGGAAATGGTGGGGAAATCTTCCTAACAGCAGTAGGTGAAATCTCTGCTGAATCCCTCAACTCTTCCTCATCTTCATATTCAGGTACAGCCGGAAATGGTGGAGCAATTTTTCTGGCTGCTCAGAGCAATATATATATACAATATCTACTAGACTCCTCCTCATATTCATGGGATAGAAACGCAGGAAATGGGGGTGCTATCGCACTCACTGCTGGTGGCAATATATTTACACAATATTTCCTCAACTCCTCCTCATACTCATATTATGGAAATGCAGGAAATGGCGGCGATATTTTTATGACTGCTCAAGGCGGTGTCTATCATATCTCTAATGAATCTCTAAATTCCTCTTCATATTCGTATTATGGAAACGCAGAAAATGGCGGAGATATTTCTCTGAATTCTCAAAGTGAGATATATCTCTCTACCCCTAATGAATCACTGAACTCTTCTTCCGTTTCATATTCTGGAAATGTAGGAAATGGTGGGGATATTTCTCTTAACGCACAGAGCGATATCATGACACAATCCCTGTACTCCTTCTCAAATTCACCTGGAAATACAGGAAATGGGGGTGCGATCGCCCTCACTACTACTCAAGGTGATATCTCTACACTAAGCCTATACTCCTACTCATCTTCATATGCTGCAAACGGAGATTTTTCTGGAAATGCGGGAAATGGAGGTGATATCGCTCTCAATACTACTGGGGGTAATATTACTACACAATTCCTTGAATCTTCCTCACGTTCATATTCAGGAAACACAGGAAATGGAGGTGCGATCGCCTTCAATACCACTCTAGGTGATATCTCTACACTAAGTCTCTACTCCTCCTCAAATTCATATTCAGGAAATGCAGGAAATGGGGGTGCGATCGCCCTCAATACCACTCAAGGTCATATATCTACAGGATCTCTAAACTCCTCCTCGTCTTCAGATTTAGGAAACGCGGGAAATGGGGGTGCGATCGCCCTCAATACCACTCAAGGTGATATCTCTACACAATCCCTAGATTCCTCCTCACGTTCACCTAATGGAAACGCGGGAAATGGGGGAAATACTACCCTGAAAATATTTGAAGGCGGTATCAATATACCCTACATCATCTCATCTGCTACAGGACAAAGTGGAAATGGTGGCACAATTCAATTTACAGGAAACAAATTAGATATTAATAATATAGTCATCAATAGTGATGGTCAAAGTGGCAGTAATGGCGGTCTAATTAAATTAGATGCACCTTTGATCCAATTAACAGATAGTGACCTGAGTAGTTCCAATTATGGTAGTGGCAATTCTGGACAAATAGAATTAAATTCCACAGGTAATATTAACTTCAATAGTAGTCGGTTATTTACAACATTAGAACCTGGTAGCACCGGAGAAGGTGGTAATATTCAGATTCAAACACAAAACTTTAATCTCACTAACTTTGCTGTTATTAATACAGGAACTTATAGCATTGGTAATGCCGGAAATATTAATATCAATGCCCAAAATGTATCCCTAAAGAACGGTAGTAGTTTGCAAAGTTTAACCGCAGATCAAGGAAATGCAGGTAATATATTTTTAAATGTCCCCGATGGAAATATATTTCTTAGTAATAGTAGTAGTATTAGTACATCTGCTACGAAAACAGCATCAGGCAATAGTGGCAATATACAACTCAATTCCCGCACATTATCCATATTAAACGGCAGTCAAATTCAAGCCTTAACAGAAGGAATAGGAACATCAAAAGCAGGGGAAATTATTGTTAATGCGAGTGATAGTATCATCATCGGTGGAATAGATCCTAACTTTGCTAATCCTGACCCCAATGCCTTACCAGGGCAAAATGTAGGTAAACGTGATTACGATGATTTTGGTAATCAACAAATTTTAAATATAGGGACAAATAATTCCATCCTCACAGCACAACAACTGCAAGCTAGTGATTTTTACCTCAATAATCCTAACCAAACAAATCCTAATGTAGAATATAATACCAGATCCCCTTATGTATCCTTAAATGCTACAGGAGATGATCAAATTCATGTTTATGCAATTAACGTGAATGCCGGGACAAAAGCAGTTTTTGATATTGATAATACTGGGCTAAATTATGAATATGATGAACAAGCAAAATTGATTAATTTTCCCGCTATAAATACAAAATTAACCCTATTAGATAGTCAGGGTAACGAATTATCATCTAATGATGATACTTCTCATGGTCTTGCTGCGGGAGGAAGTGATACTACTATGACCTTACAACAAGACCCATATCTCCGATATACTTTCACCCAAGGGGGAACTTATTATATTCAAGTTAGCAATTTTGATGATCAAGGTGTTCCTAGTAGTTATAAAACTTTTTCTGGTCAGGCTATTACAGGAACATCCTATAATCTACAAATCTCTCTAGAACCTAATCCGATTCAGGCAAATATTAATAATCAAGGACAACCCTCAGGAATTTTCGCCTATACTCAAGATGCAGGAAAAGCAGGAAATATTATCTTAAATAGTGCTACTTTAACATTAGAAAGTGGGGGACAAATATCAGCTTTTACAAATGGTAGTGGTGATGGCGGCACAGTTAATATTAATGCCAATAATTTAGTTAATTTAGGTGTAGAAGTACAGAATTTCGCACCCGTTGTTTCAGTGGAAACTAATGGCGCAGGAAAAGCCGGCGATATCATTATTAATACTCCTAATTTCACTTTATCAGAAACTGCTCGGATCACTGCCACAGCCACTAAAAATGCTACGAATACAGAGCAAGGAGGCAGCATTACCTTAAATGCCTCTCAAATGAATTTAGCGGGCGTGGTGGGAATTTTTGCAGAAACTCAAGGACAAGCACCCGCAGGTACATTAAAACTCAATCCTTACCAAAAATACCCCAATTTAGACATTACTCTCTTCCCCAATTCCAGCATATCTGCTTCCACTTCTGCCAGTGGTAAAGGTGGTGACTTAATTATCAACGCACCAGAAAATATTAACATTACTGGACAGGGAAAATTAGCAGTTGAAAGCACAGGAACAGGTGATGCAGGCCATATTCAAATTAACACCCAAAACTTAAATATTGCAGATGGAGTGAAAATATCAGCTGCAACTTCTGGTAGTGGTAAGGGTGGTAATATCAACCTCAATGCTAACACCTTCACTGCTAATAATGGCGCACAATTATTAACCACCACATCTGGTACAGCCAAAGCCGGAAATATCATTGTAAATGTGAAAGATAATATTACTTTAGACAGCACAAATACTGGATTATTTGCTAACACAGAAAAAGGTTCAATAGGTGATAGTGGTAGTATTACCATTGATCCACTCACTTTTATGATTAAAAACGGCGCAGGGATAGGAGTAAATAGTCAAGGTAGTGGTAAAGGTGGAGATGTTTCACTGCAAGCAGGTACTCTGAGTCTAGATAATCAAGCCTTTCTTAGTGCTGAAACTGCCAGTAACCAAGGTGGGGAAATAAATCTCAATATTCAAAATTTATTATTGTTGCTAAATAACAGTAGAATCAGTGCCACAGCAGGTACAAGTCAATCAGGAGGAAATGGAGGAAATATCAATATAAATGCTCCTTTTATTATAGCATTTCCTAGAGGAAATAGTGATATTACCGCTAATGCTTATCAAGGAAATGGCGGGGAAATTAACATTACAACTAATGCTATTTTTGGATTAAAATATCAACAACAATTAACCGAAAGAAGTGATATTACCGCATCTTCTCAATTTGGTTTAGCTGGAGAAGTGGAAATCAATACTCCTGATGTAAATCCTACTTCTGGTTTAATAGAATTACCTGGCAATTTAGTCGATGCAGAATCATTAGTAGGGAAAGATATTTGTTCAGCAGAACAAATTGCTAAAAAGAGTTCTTTTACAATTATCGGTAGCGGTGGTTTACCTGCTGAAAGTGATGAATTAATTAGCAATTCTCCAGGTATGCTAGAATGGGCTACTCGGTCAGGTAAGCAGGAAACCACACCTGTTGTGATGAGGAAATCACAAGTAAATCAGGAGGAGGAAAATATTAACAATCGGGTAATTCAGGAAGCGCAAGGATGGATAATTACTGCTGATGGTAAGGTGATTCTAACAGCAGAATCTCCCAAGGTTACGCTGCAAAATTCAGCTTTAACTCATCCTGGTTGTCATTAAATTAGTGATGATAAATCATATTTTGGTAAATTGATTAAATAGCTTGAACTCAAAAGGGTAAATATAATGAAGAATATCTCAATTTTAACTCTTGGTATTTTATCTCTTACTAGCTTTTTGACAGCAGAAAAAGTCCTGGCTATTTCTAGTAAGGACAACATCAATAATTCAATAGTCACAAATCCTTTATCTCTAGAAGAACAAGCTCAAAAGTTATATGAAGATGGACAATTTCAATCATCAGTTGCGATTTTGCAAAATGCGATTAAAAATTATGGTGAACAAGGTGATATAGTTGGTCAGGTCATGGCTTGGAGAAATTTATCTTTAGTCTATCAAAAAATGGGAGATTTAACACAAGCTAGACGAGCAATTACAAGTAGCTTGAAGAATATTAATAAAATTAAAGATGGCAAAGAACGCCAACAAATACTAGCTCAAACTCTGGAAGTTCAAGGACAAATACAATTGTCTATGGGTAATTCCCAAGCAGCTTTAGAAACTTGGAAACGAGCCACAGATACATATCAAAAAATTGGCGAAAACACCGGATCAATGAGAAGTAAAATTAATCAAGCTCAAGCTTTACAAGCTTTAGGATTATATAATCAAGCTGTGAAAACTTTAGTTGATAGTCAGAATACTCTGAATCAACAACAGGATACCCTGATTAAAGCTAAAGCACTACTAAGTTTGGGGGATGTATTGCGGGGAATAGGACAATTAGATAAATCTCAAATAGCGTTAGAAGAAAGTTTAGCGATCGCTCAAAAATTATCTTCTCCCACCGCAACTACGCAAGCACTTCTTAGTTTAGGTAAAACCAGCACATCACAAGGAAATAACACTCAAAAATCACTTGCATATTTTCAACAGGTTATCGAAACATCACCCTCATCTGATTTCAGAATTCAAGGACAATTAAATCAATTAGAATTACTATTAAACAATGAACAATTATCATTAGCAAAACAACTAATACCACAAATCCAAAACAGTTTAACCGAATTACCGCCTACTCGTACCGCCGTTTATTCTCGTATTAGTTTAGCACGAATTCTCCTCAAATTACCCCCAGAAAATTATTCTCCATCTTGGTTATCCAATGAACTAGCAACAGCAATTAAAATAGCTCATAAATTAGAAGATAAAAGAGGAGAAAGTTATGCAACCGGAACTTTAGGAAACCTCTATGAAAAAAATCAACGCTATCAAGAAGCCAGAGAATTAACCGAAAAAGCTTTGCTTATTTCTCAAAGTAATAATGCACCTGAACTGAGTTATCAATGGCAATGGCAACTAGGCAGAATTATTACAGCAAAAGCAGGAACTACAAAAGCTGATCGTGAGAGTGCTATAGCTGCATACACTCAATCAGTTAAAACCCTCAAATCCATCCGCACTGATATAGTTGCAATTAGTTCAGACGCACAATTTGATTTTCGAGAACGAGTTGAACCAGTTTATCGAGAACTAGTAGAATTACTGTTAGAAGACAGTCCCAGTCAAGAAGAACTCAAACAAGCTAGAGAAGTAATTGAATCATTACAACTAGCAGAACTAGACAACTTCTTTCGTAATGCTTGTCTAGATGCCAAACCTGTACAAATCGACCAAATTGATCGCACATCAGCAATTTTCTATACAATTGTTCTCAAAGATCGTTTAGAAGTAATTGTTGCACTTCCTGATCAAACTTTATATCACCATAGTGAACAATTATCTCAGTCAGAAATAGAAGATCATATTGAAGAATTAAGAGTTAAATTAGCTCGTCGCTCAGAAATAGTTTTTCAGAAACAAATGTTAGGACTTTCCCAAAAAGTCTATAACTGGTTAATCAAACCAGCAGAAGAGAAATTACAAGCCAATAAAGTCAAGAATCTTGTATTTATCTCCGATGGACTTCTGCGAAATATTCCTATGAGTGTTCTTTATGATGGTAAACAATATCTGATTGAAAAATACAGTATTGCTAATGCTCCCAGTTTACAACTAATAGACCCCAAAGCTTTAGTTAGAGAACAAATTCAAGTGCTTGGTGGTGGATTAAGTGAGGCTCGCTTCGGTTTTCCTGCTCTTCCTAATGTAGTTTCAGAATTAGAACGGATAAAAGCACAGGTTCCTAGTTCCTTATTACTAAAAAATGATGCCTTTACAGATAAACAACTAGAGCAAAAAGTTAACCAAAATCCTTATCAAGTAGTTCACCTAGCTACTCACGGTGAATTTAGTTCTAAAGCGGAAGATACTTTTGTTCTCACTTGGAATGAAAAACTGAATGTAGATGATTTAAATAATCTTCTGCGTTCAGATCAAAAGCAGATTCGTCCCATTGAATTATTGGTTCTTAGTGCTTGTAAAACTGCGGCCGGAGACAAAAGAGCAACTTTAGGACTAGCAGGAATGGCCGTTAGAGCAGGAGCGCGTAGCACTCTAGCTAGTCTTTGGTATGTCGATGATGAAGCTACTGCCTTATTAATGACCAAATTTTATCAAGAATTATCTAATAACAAACATACCAAAGCCGAAATTCTCCGCAACGCTCAATTAGCAATTTTACGGGATAAGAATACAAAATTTTCCCATCCCTATTATTGGTCAGCTTTTGTTTTAGTGGGAAACTGGTTGTAAGAAAGGTGACAGGTGACAGTGAATAGGGAATAGGCAAAAGTTGATGAATTTTGCCTAGTCCCCAGTCCCCGTTACTGATAAATTTGCGTAGCTTTGAGCATATGATAGGTAATGATTAACTGTGTGAGTGCAAGGGGATAACTTTGCAGTGTTTCTCCGGTTGTCCCGGCGATTTTGCCTAGTTCGGGATTAATTTCGCGATCGCAGATATTTTTTAAGTAAGGCATATCATTGCACATAATATGCTCTATCTTATTCACCTGTTCCAAGGTAGCGTGTCCATCAACTTCCAACACATCCACCGGTTTACCCATATCTCGGTCTAGTCCCAGACGCACCGCTGATGTATAATCATCATTACCTGCTTGGATAATCTCAGTAAAATCCGGGTGGGGAATTGTTGGCCGTAGCACCAAACGCACATTTAAATGTCCATTGGTTTCATCCTCATTTTCATTGGGAGGATAGAAACTGACAACGATATCAGACCATTGACGCTGGGGTCGGATAAAGTTTTCTGAGTCTGGTTCGCGTTTTTCTAATTCTGCTAATACCTGTTCTTCACTATAACCGCGTTTTTGGGTATCTCGCTTCACTTTCCAGGTAGCCCGTAGTGGTTCAGGAGGGGCAAGATAAACTTTAACATCATAAGCATCACGGGCTGCACGGGTAGAATAACCAAGTAAACCTTCAATAATTACAAATTTATTGGGTTTAATGTAGGTTGGAGCTTCAAATGTCCCAGTTTTGTGGCTGTAAACTGGTTTAAGAATTGGTTGTCCTGTCCGTAGCAGCGATAAATGCTGCTGCATAATATCGAGATGGTTGCAGTCAGGGTGGAGAGCAGTAATTCCAATTTCCGCCCGCTGTGTGCGATCATAACGGTGGTAATCATCGGTACAGATGAGTGTAACATTCTCTGGTCCAAGTACCTGAGCAATACCCCTAGTTAGGGTGGTTTTTCCGGCTGCGCTATCACCAACAATACCAAGAATGATTGGACGACTCATCTTACCCCCTTTAACACAAGCTGGTTGCGTAATAATGTTTATGGAGAACAGTTTTAACTAATTTCTCAATTTTAGAGGGGAATCAGCTAAAAAATTCAAGCTTTAACCGTGGTCGCAACATCTCTCAACATAGAGGCTTGAGCAGGAATTCTCTCGCCTCTCATAATCCTTGTCCAAAATTACATGATGGCGGGAGATGGGAACGCAGTGCCGTAGGCAATCGCTTCTTTTGTTGCAAGCATCGCAAATTTCCCAGTTTTCAGCGCCAAGATAGAATATTGAGGTTGACAAGTGATTTGAAATTTGGTACAATCAAATTGATAAGGAAGAACTATTTGAGATTTATCTAAATTTCCCAAATGCGGTGATATAGTTAGTTACATCCATTATTAGCACCACCGTAATGAGCAAAAAAACAATAGGCTTAGAACAAAACTTATATGAATATATACTGTCAGTTTCCCTGCGCGAACCGGAAATTTTAACCCAACTACGTCAAGAAACCGCCCAGCTACCAATGGCTATAATGCAAATTTCCCCAGAACAGGGACAGTTGATGGCGTTGCTGGTTAAATTGCTGGGAGCAAAGAAAACTTTAGAAGTAGGTGTTTTTACAGGTTATAGTTCCTTGGTGACAGCGTTGGCCTTACCAGCAGATGGTAAGATTGTCGCCTGTGATGTGAGTGAAGAGTTTACCAGCATTGCTCGCCGTTATTGGGAAAAAGCAGGGGTAGCTAATAAAATTGATTTGCGTATTGCTCCAGCTTTGGAAACTTTAGATAATTTGCTGGCAGCTGGGGAAGGATCAAGTTTTGATTTTGCGTTTATTGATGCTGATAAAGGTAACTATGAAAATTATTATGAGCGATCGCTGCAATTAATTCGACCAGGTGGACTAATTACCGTTGATAATGTACTTTGGTCTGGCAAAGTTGCAGATCCCGAAATTCAAGATAATCAAACTAAAAAAATTCGCGCCTTTAATCAAAAGTTACATCAAGATTCACGAATTACCCTGAGTTTAGTTCCCATAGCTGATGGATTGACATTAGCTAGGAAAAATTGAGGGACAGGGAACAGGTGACAGGTGACAGGTGACAGTGAAGAGGACAAGGAGCTTTCTAGCAGGGAGCAAGGGGGATAACTCTTCTCCTCTGCCCCCTGCCCTTGCCGCTCACAGGGGTAGAGGCTCTTGGAAACCTCATTGGCACAAGCTCTTTCAATCCTTAAAAGATGCCATTCCTCCTGACTGGCAAGTAATCGTCTTAGCAGATAGAGGTCTTTATGCCGATTGGTTGTTTTTCGATATTTGTGCTTTGAATTGGCATCCTTTTTTAAGAATTAATCATCAAGGAACATTTCAAATTAGAGGTGAGAAGGAATGGCGGTTTCTTGACACAGTAGTACCTCAAACTGGAATGAGTTGCTCAGGAGTTGTTACTTGTTTTAAAACACATCCTTTGAATTGTACTTTATTAGCACGTTGGGATGAAGGTTATCAAGATCCTTGGTTGATTGTTACTGATTTAGCACCAGAACTTGGGGATGTTCTCTGGTACAGTTTACGTATCGGAATTGAATGTGGTTATAGAGATGTCAAGAGTGATGGATGGCAGTGGCATAAAACTCGTTTGACAGAGTCTTCCTAGTCCTGCCTTCACCCAATTGTAAAAAACCTACCCTTGTGAGGATGGGGAGATGGGGAGATGGGGAGATAGGAAGAATAATCTTCTCCTTGTCACCTGTCATCTGTAACCTGTCACCTATTGTTTTCCCAATTACCATTAATTACCTGTGAGTTTAACCAAACCAATACCACCAAAATAAAGCCCTAAAACTGCTCCCGCTAAAAGACTTTGAGTTAAAGGGTCAGTAGAAGGTGTGAGAACTGCTCCCAAAACCACTGCAAACATAATTACAAAACGCCAACCAGCCAGCATTTGTGCTGAAGAAACAATACCTAAATTACCTAGCAATAATTGAATAACAGGAATCTGAAATGCTAATCCAGTACTAAATAACAACAACAACACAAATTCAAAATATTTTTCAATTGACCACAGTTGTTCTACTACATCTGCACCGTAGCTGATGAAGAATTGCAAAGCTGCGGGAATCAGGAGAAAATAAGCAAATACCAACCCCCCAACAAAAAGTACACTCGACCCCAAAACCACAGGACCCAACAAACGACGTTCACGACGAGTCAGACCGGGAAGTACAAACTGAACAATTTGGTAAAGAATAAAAGGACTAGAAAGTACCAAACCACTGTAACCGGCAACTTTGATGGAGACAAAGAAATATTCTCCCGGTGCTAGTTGCAGAAATTTTATCCCATGGGCGGGGATTTCCAGTAACTGCACCAGGGGTTTAACGACCATAAAACAGCCGATCACACCGACCGCTACAGCAATAAGAGAATAAAAAATCCGCCGCCTCAATTCTTCCAGATGGTCAGATAAGGACATTTCTACCTCATCTGGTAACTCATCAAGGCTATCAGCTGCTGAGTTACTGTTTCTTTCACTGTCAACATCGGGAGAATTGATAGTATCTACGTCTGGTGAAGGTGTCATGAGTCAATTAATAGGCAACATTCCTTAACTATTTTATCTGCCAGAGCGACTAGCAACAGAGGTTTTGTTGGTTTTGAGAGATTTTTCCGGTTGTGTGGTGTTGCATCTGCATAAGTAAGTAAGAAGACATCTTTAGGGGGATGTCTACGTAAAATACGTAGGAAACCATTCATTGATGAATCACTTCTGGACAGGACTTACGCAAAACAGAACGGAAGTAGGGGTAATTCATGTAGCTTGCTTGCCCGTTGCGGTATTACCCCTACGCAAGAATCAGGTTTTGAGTTCAATCTTGCGTAAGTCCTACTGGAGTAGCTATTACTGTTACACAGAAGTTAAAACTCAAAAAGTTCATACAGCAGATTGCAGATCAATGAAGTACAGAATCTAAATTGAAACCTATAAACAAAACCAGTTTTACTCCTGACTCCTGACTCCTGACTCCTGCTGTAATATGAAACTGTTGATTGATATATCATGATAGCTTTATTTTTTTCGTGCTGTGTTAACCCTGGTTCATTAAAGATTGTTTTCCATAACGCAATCATCAATAGGAACAGAGGTTTAAGATGATGAAGAGGAAAATTTATATGGGATTGATGGTACTGCCAATATACCTATCCAATTCCACTTTAGGTATTACTAGTAGTAATTCGTCGCTGTTCCAGTATATAACGTCTATGAAAATTCCTCAAAATCCAGTAGTAACCGATGCTAATTTTCAGCTAAAACTAAAAATTATCGGCGCTAGAGATGACCAAACTGAAGATTGTTTGCGCTTAGGTATGTGTAAAGATTGATGATTGGTGATTTGTGATAAGGTAAGATTAATAAAGTCTAGAAATTGAAAAAATTGAGTTATTTAATTATTGAATAATTAAATGAAATTATTTTATTTTCTCTGCTAAATAAGTAAACCTAAAATAAACGAGGAATCAATGAGCAAAAATTCTGTCATTAAATTAATATTATCAGCCCCGGAAATTACTTTATATAAAGCCTTTCAAAAATATTTTCAAAATTTGCCTGATGTAGAAATATTTAATGGCTATTTTCAAGATTTGTCAGAATTTGATTGTATGGTTAGTGCTGCTAACTCTTTTGGGTTGATGGATGGTGGAGTTGATCTGGCAATTATCAACTGTTTTGGAAAAGAGTTGATGTATAGAGTTCAACAACGTATTCTGAGCGAATATCTAGGAGAACAACCAGTTGGCACATCAATGATTGTAGAAACTAATCATCCTCAACATCCCTTTATTGCCCATACACCAACCATGCGGATACCCATGAGGATAGCATCTACAGATCACGTTTATTTAGCTATGTGGGCAATGCTTTTGGCTGTGCGAAAGCATAACCAAACAGGTGAAAAAACCATCGAAATTGTGGTGTGTCCTGGCTTGGGAACAGGAACAGGTAAAGTTCCCCATCTGGAAGCAGCACGACAAATGGCTTTAGCGTATAAAAATTTTCTCAATCCTCCTGAAAAAATTACCTGGGATTTGGCAGGAGAAAGACAAGGCGAGATAATCTATGGTGGAGATATGGGATTTAAATTAAACCATGACATTGAAAATAACGGCAATCTTGAATAAGAATTCAGGAGTCAGGAGTCAGGAGTAGAGAAGTTCCGGGGGAACGTCTCTACAGGAGTCAGAAGTTTATGACTTATGAATTATGAATTATGAATTATGAATTGTTCCCCGTTCTTGAGTGAAGTAGATTGATTCATCATGATCCTAGATTTAGAAAGATTTTATCAGGCTTGTAATCCGAGCAAACCACTAATGATTGAAAATGCTGCGGATCGCCTGTACTATATCGATTTTGCCTCGGTGCGGGGCGGTAAGATTATTGAGGCGTTGCTGCGAACTATTACCAAAATTTCACCGAATACACCGACCTGTCAATTATTTACAGGACACCTGGGTTGTGGAAAATCTACGGAGTTGTTGCGCCTCAAGGCAGAATTAGAGGAACAGCAGTTTCAGGTTGTATATTTTGAGTCTACCCGTGTCTTGGAAATGGCGGATGTGGATGTGACGGATATTCTCTTAGCTGTTGCTGGGCAAGTGAGTGAAAGTCTGGAGGCGATGAAAATCAACCTCAAACCGCGCTATTTTGCCAAGTTGTTCACTGAGATAGTGGATTTTCTGCAAACACCTGTGGAACTGGGGGTAGAGGCGGAATTATCAGTAGGTATTGCTAAAATTACGGCGAAAACTAAAGAAAGTCCTCAGTTACGACGAAGGTTAAGAGACTACCTAGAACCACGCACGGAAAATATTTTACTTTCCATTAATCAAGAACTTTTGCAACGTGCGAATAGTGAACTTAAAGCCAGGGGTAAAAAAGGATTGGTGGTGATTGTTGATAACTTGGATCGGGTAGCGTTTCGACCGCTCGCGTCTGGGCGATCGCTCCCTGAATACTTGTTTATCGAACGGGGTGAACAGTTACGTAAACTCAATTGTCATCTTGTTTATACTATTCCTTTGTCTTTAACTTTCTCCAACGATAGCGCCGAACTGCAACATCGTTTAGGTGGTGGCGTTGCACCGAAAGTATTACCAATGATACCTGTGTTACTACGCACTGGAGAAATTTATACAGAGGGAATAGAATTGATGCGACAAATGGTACTAGCTAGGGCTTTTCCTGACATTTTGCCCAGTCATCGTTTAAACTTAATTACAGAACTATTTGATAGCAAGGAAACTCTAGACCGCTTGTGTTTGATCAGTGGTGGCCATGTCCGTGACTTGTTAGGACTGTTATTTGACTGTCTGCGGGAACAAGATCCACCTTTTGATCGGGAATGTTTAGAATTAGTGATCCTACGACAACGAGATTTTCGATCTAACGCTATTGACCCCCATGAGTGGGAATTAATTTTTCAAGTTATGCAGGAACAAAGAGTCAGAGGTGACATAGAATATCATACATTATTACGTAGTTTGTTTGTGTTTGAATATCGCGATCGCCAAGGAGCTTGGTTTGGTGTCAACCCCGTGTTAGCAGAAACCCAAAAATTCAAATCATGGTTGAACGAAACACAGCAATAGATATTAATAATGATAATGAACGTTCCTTACGCAGTTTAGCCAGGGCAATTTCTCTTTCTCAGGGCGAATTTTCCGTTGTTTTGGTGAGTTGTAACTATGGAAGTTTACGGGATTCAATCCTAGAAAAACTCACGAAAATGGGTTGGGAAGATGACAAACTTCAAAAAGTAGTATTATCTTCAAATTCCCTGAGCCTATATACTACCATTCATTTACAGCAACAAGTTCATCAACCCGCAGCATTAATGATTTTGGGTTTAGAGTCGGTAGAAAAACTCGATGATCTGCTCATTTC
Source organism: Anabaena sphaerica FACHB-251 (assembly GCF_014696825.1). NCBI lineage: Bacteria > Bacillati > Cyanobacteriota > Cyanophyceae > Nostocales > Nostocaceae > Anabaena > Anabaena sphaerica. Next base: position 202,977 of record NZ_JACJQU010000002.1, read on the forward strand.
TATTAATCAAATTCGTGATGAATTTCGCAAACATCATCCATTTCCCATGGTAATCTGGGTAAATGAGCAAGCGTTGCAAAAAGTAGTAAAATTAGCCCCAGATTTTGCTAGTTGGGCAGCAACACCAATTAAATTTAAAATGACTTCTCCTGCGTTGTTAGAATTTTTACGACAGGAAACTGACACTTTATTTGCACAAGCTTTACACAACGGAACACCTCAAGGTCAGCACAAAAAAACTAATTATTCCACCATTGAACAAGTATGGGTCCGTAGCTATGAACTCCATTTTGCGATTCAGGATTTAGAAAATCGGGGCATTAGTTTAGATCCATCATTAAATGCTAGTTTACAATTTGTCTTTGGTCTAGATGATTATGTAAGTGACAGGATAAATTCAGCTTTAAATCATTTTCGCCAGAGTTTATTATTTTGGTATAACGAAGTAGCAGGAGAAGAAAGGCAAATTACTGGAGAATGGGACAAAGGCAGAATTATCGAATGGGATAATCTTTCTCCCTCACCTCATCTTCCCATTTCCCCGTCTCCCCATCTTCTCAAACAGGGAGTTTTGTTACTTTATATCGGGTTATGTTATTGTCGTCTCACCGAACACAATCAAACAGAAAGTTACCAATATGGGCAAGCAGCAAAAAATTATTTTCAACAATGTTTACACACTTTTAATTTAGCTGGACGTACAGATTTAGTTGCTGAATTTGTTGGTCAATTAGCTGAGGTCTTGCAAAGTTTATCAGCATGGTCAGAATTACAAATTGTCGCCGAAAAGGCTTTAGAACTACACCAAAATTATGGTAGTCAAATTCAACTAGCTTGTGACTATGGTTTGTTGGCACAGGTAGCTGTACAACAGTCGCGCTGGATGCAAGCAAGTATTTTGGCGCATATCGCCTTACTAAAATTAGGAGAAGCTCAAAAACAAAGTGATCCTCATAAATGTTTATTTCCTTTACTGTTAGCGCAAATTTATTATTTAACTTTAGCAAAAGCACAACAACGACTAGGGCAAGAAAAAGTAGCATCTGAATATTTAGAAAAGGCGAAAACAGAACTATTGGTTTCTTTAGAAAACAGTGAACATCAATATGATGCCCATCGTTATATTCGCTTGTTAAAAAATTTGCGATCGCTCTATTTTGAAGCTGATTGCTATCTGGAAGCTTATTTAATTAGACAAAAACGCCGTTCCGTTGAACAGCAATATGGTTTCCGTGCCTTTATCGGTGCTGGACGTTTGCAACCTCAACGTAAAGTTACCAACCCCGCTGTTATGTCTGCATCGGGAAATAGCAGCATTGCTTTAGAAATTGCTGCTTCCGGTCGGGAAGGTGATATAAATAATTTAATTGGCAGAATTAGCCGCGCTGACTACAAGCTGATCGTCATTCATGGTCCATCTGGTGTGGGTAAAAGTTCTACCGTTACTGCTGGTTTAATACCTGCATTACAAAACCGTGCCATAGGTGATCAAATTGCCATTCCTGTTGTCCTGCAAATTTATACCGATTGGGTGCGAGAATTAGGTAAATCTCTAACAGCAGCAATGTTTCAATCTCAAGCAGCAGACATTGCACCAGAAATTATACCTGATCTAGTTTCACCTACCACCATTGAGGGTATTTGGCAACAATTACGAGAAAATGCCAATAATCATCTGATTACAGTTTTAATATTTGACCAATTTGAAGAATTCTTTTTTGGTCATACTGACCGTGAACAAAAACAAGCTTTTGATAGTTTTATTAGTGAATGTTTAAATATATCTTTTGTCAAAGTTATTTTAACTTTACGAGAAGATTATTTACATCGCTTGCTTGACTTTAAATATCTATCTTCACTAGAAGCAATTAATCATAATATTCTCGACAAAAATATTCGTTATCAATTAAATAATTTTTCTCCTGAATATGCAAAAGCCATTATTCACAAATTAACCGAACGTTCCCAACTGCATTTAGAACCTGCTTTAATTGATGCCTTAGTCCAAGATTTATCCGCAGAACTGGGAGAAGTTCGTCCCATTGAATTGCAAGTAGTCGGCGCACAACTGCAAGATGAACGCATTACCAGTTTATCCCAGTATCAGCCTTACAGACCCAATAAACTAATTGAACGATATATTAAAGAATTAATTAAAGACTGTGGTCCAGACAATGAACGGGCTGCTTTAATTGTTTTGTATTTATTAACCGATGAAAGTAACCAACGCCCATTTAAAACCCAGGCAGAATTAGCAGCCGAATTGACAGAATTAGAAGCTAATAACCAATTAGAACTAATTTTAAAAGTTTTAGTAAGTTCAGGTTTAGTTGTACTATTTCCCGACGTTCCTGAACGCTATCAACTTATTCATGATTATTTGGTAGACCTAATTCGTTATCTACAACAACAAGAATCAAGTTTACAAGTACAACTCAATTATTTACGTTATAAAGTTGAAAATAGTCAACAAGAAATTGAACGTCTTAAAAGTGAAGTAAGGCAAAAAAAACAGCACGCGACACTTGTAGATACACAGCATGAACAAGGAGTAGACTTACTCACAGAATTACGAAAATTACGCAAACGAGAAGAACTAAGTCAGTTAGAAATTGAATATCTGCGCGGAGAACTCAAAGAAAAAGAATTAACCGCCCAACTCGCAGAAAGTCAAGAAAAACAAAGGTTAAGTGAAGCGCGGTTAAACCGCACGTTAAAAATTGCCCTTGCTGCTTCTGTTGTGGCTATCATGGGTTTAACTATTTCTGTGATTACTTCTATAAATAGCGAAATTAAAACTCTCAGTGCATCTAGTCAAACTCTGTTTGCTTCCCAAAAAGGTATTGACGCACTCAAAGATAGTTTAAAAGCCGGGAAAAAATTAAAACAGACTATTTGGGTAAGTTCTCAAACCAGAGAACAGGTGTTAACGTCCCTCTATCAAGCAGTTTATGGAGTCAAAGAACGTAACCGCTTAGAAGGTCATTCGTCTGGAGTTAATAGCGTTACTTTTAGTCCGGATAACTCTTTAATTGCTTCAGCTAGTGCCGATACAACAATTAACCTGTGGCATCCTGATGGTACTTTGCTCAGAAGTTTATCAGGACATGAAGACGTAGTAAATAGTGTTAGTTTTAGTGCTGATAGTCAAATTATTATTTCTGGTAGTCAAGACAAGACAGTAAAGCTGTGGAACAGCAAAGGTAATTTATTAAATACTTTAATCGATCATACCTCAGTTGTGAATAGTGCGGTTTTCAGCCCTAATGGTGAAATTATTGCTTCAGCTAGTACCGACAAGACAGTAAAATTATGGAGTCGGGAAGGGAAATTACTTAAAACTTTGCAGGGTCATGATAGTGCAGTTTTAAGTTTAGCTTGGTCAACCGATGGTGAAATACTTGCTTCGGGTAGTGCAGATAATACTGTTAAATTGTGGAGTCGGGACGGTAAACTACTCAAGACCTTACTCGGATGTGAAGATGCGGTTAAAAATGTCGCTTGGTCAACCGATGGTAAAATTATTGCTGCGGCTAGTTTAGACAAAAATATTAAGTTGTGGAGTCGAGAAGGTAAGTTACTGAGAACTTTGTCAGGTCATACTTCTGGTGTCACCAGTGTGAGTTTTAGCCTCGATGGTCAAACTATCGCTTCCGCGAGTACCGACGAAACCGTGAAACTCTGGAGTGGGGACGGTGTGTTATTAGGAACTCTCAGAGGACATAATAATTGGGTGAATAGTGTTAATTTTAGCCCTGATGGTCGGACTTTAGTTTCTGCGGGTAGGGATAAAACTGTGAAAATTTGGCGCTGGGATGATGTACTGTTGCGAAATCCTAAAGCTAGTTATGATTGGGTAACGAGTATCAGTTTTAGTCCTGATGGTAGTATGATCGCGGGTGCGAGTCGAGATAAAACCGTAAAACTCTGGAGTAAAGACGGTAAATTACTGAACACATTTACAGGCCATCAAGGTCAAGTTTGGGGGGTAGCTTGGTCGCCTGATGGTAAAACGATTGCCTCTGCAAGTAAGGATACCACAGTTAAACTTTGGAGTCGAGAAGGTGAGCTACTCAAAACTTTGCCCGGTCATAAAGATACTGTTTTAGATGTCGCTTGGTCAACCGATGGTAAAACTATTGCTTCTGCAAGTAAAGATAGTACGGTGAAACTTTGGAGTCGTGAAGGTAAGCTGCTGAAAACATTACCCGGTCATGGTAATGCCGTCAATTGGGTTAGTTTCAGCCCTGATGGTAAGCTGTTAGCATCAGCCAGTGATGATAAATTAGTGAAGATATGGGGAAAAGATGGTAAATTTATATCCGATTTAACTGGTCATTCTCGACGAGTAAATGGTGTAGCTTGGTCTCCTGATGGTCAAATTATCGCCAGTGTCAGTATTGATAGTACGGTAAAACTCTGGAATCGGAACGGTAGTTTACGGAAAACACTGTCAGGTGATGGTGATAGTTTGATCAGTGTTAGTTTTAGTGCGGATGCTAGAACCCTGGCGGTTAACAGTGATGATAAAATTAGACTTTTCAGTCAGGAAGGAACTTTATTGATGGTTTTAAAGGGTGATAAGGATGAGTTGACCAGTGTCAGTTTTAGTCCTGATGGGAAAACTCTGGCTGCGGGTAGTGGTAATGGAACAGTGATTTTACGCAACCTGTCAGATATTAAGTTAGATATGTTATTAAAACAAGGTTGTGGATTATTGCAGGATTATTTGCATAATAACCCGAAAGTGATAGAGAGCGATCGCTCTTTGTGCATACACAAATAATACCAAGACATTATTTGCCTGTCATGTAGTTAGCTACCTCTTCTAAGGTTTGAATCAAATTTTCTAGAGTATAAACACTGGATTGATCTTGTTCTGAATTACGGCTATCAGTAGAAACTTGTGTTGAGTTCTGAGCGGAACTTTGGTTGATAACTTGCATGGATTTTTTCCCCTGAGTCATTAATCTGGAATTTGTTTGATTGCTATGGAATTACTATAAATGATATGCCGATAAAAATACTGAGATTATTGGAGTTTCATGTAATTTTTAACAGATAACCACGAGTCTTCACTGTTACTTTAAAAAACAATGATCATTAGTCATTGGGAAGAGGGAAGAGGGAAGAGGGAATTGGGAACAGGGAACAGGGAACAGGGAACAGGGAACAGGGAAGAGGGAAGAGGGAATTGGGAACAGGTAATAGGTATTATCCCATCTCCCCAGTCCCCATCACTGTGTCGGTAATTTCGGTTGTTCGGCTGAATATTTAGCTACTAAAGCAGAGATAGACGGATTATATAACCGTAGATAATTCCAGTAGTTACCAAATACTTGGCGGACGTAATTTTTGGTTTCACCGAAAGGAATTTCTTCCACAAACTCATCTGGGTCTTGTTTGGGTATGGTTCGCAGCCATTTGGCAACATTACCAGGACCTGCATTGTAACTTGCGATCGCTAACATGGAATTATTACCATATTGCTGATGAGTATGATCCAAATACCATGTACCCAGCATGATGTTATCATTCGGGTTTTCCAAATCAATGGTTTTCATATCAACATTGATTTGTGGGGCTATCCACGCTGCTGTACTGGGCATTACCTGCATTAAACCAGTCGCACCAACTATAGATTTAATTTTTGGTTGAAACATTGACTCCTGCCGCATCAAAGCCGTAACTAGCAGAGGATTAATTTTTCGTGTAGTAGACCATTTTTCTATTTCTGAGAAATAGGGAAACGGATAACGAGCTTGCCAATAAGTGATCTGTTTACTTAAAGCGGTATATTCTGCTTGTTCTTCTGGTGTTTCCCGATCTTCCAATTTAGATATCTTGGCAATACCGATCAGATTTTCACCCTTTGCTAACTGCATCAACCCTTCCGTAAATTGTTCGGCTACGCTAGGCTGATTATTGTTCTTAAAGTCTGTCTCCCACTCCAACCAAGCATCTCGATCTTGTCCCAGCAAATATAACTCTTTAAAAGCATCAGAACCTGTTGGAGGTACAGGACGTTGCGGAGGACTAATTTCTGGATTCATCAACCGTAGGTTATTAAAATCACCTACATCCAAACCCAAAATGCTTGCAGAACGCCAAGCATAATAAGATTGGGGAAATTGACTCAGTACATACTGGTATGCAGTCCGCGCATCCTCCTGTTTCCCTAGTATAGTTGCCCATTTACCTATCCAAAAACTGGCTCTGGGAGCGAGAATACTATTAGGACTTTCCGTAGCAATGGGTTTTGCCCATTGCCATGCACCTACATAATCTCCAGCTTTAGCTTTACTCAGGGCGGTTGTCCAGCGATATTCTGCTGCTTCCTCAGAGTTGCTATACTTACCTAACAGTAATTTCCAGGCTGCTATAGCTGACTGATTATCTGGGAGAGTTTCTAGCAGTTTGGCTTTTTGTACCAGTGCTGTAGGTGCTTGTTTGGGAAACTTATTAATTATTTGGTCAAGATACGGTATTGCAGCTTTACCTGGAGCGATTTCTGCTAATCTTAATAGGGCTGTTCCGGTTTCTTCGGCAGTAGGAAATTGTTGTACCTGTTGTTTATAAATAGCGACTGCCTGATCTCGCTTTTTATCTAACTGCAACCCTCTGGCGGTGCGATAAAGATTTTTAGCTGTTTTGGGTGCTTTAGTATAAGCAGCTGCTGCTTTGGGAAATTGGTTATTATCCCAATATACCGAACCGATTAGTTCCCAATTTGCGGATGTGAGTTGGGGCTGTTTCACTAACTGATCTAAAATACCAATGATTCCTGGCTCATCAGCAGCGTATTGTGCCAAGATTAATTGTAACTTGGGTTGATTAGGATTCTCTCGTAAGCGTTTGCGGATAATTTCCCAAGTGAGGGGATGGGAAGGAAATTTAGCGATCGCTTGATCATGTAGTTTAGGTTGCCCAATCAAATATATAGCCTTAACTACCGCTGCGTCTTCAGCATAATCTTTCACCACTTTTTGCCGCAGATCCGAAGCCTTACCCTTCTCCCCCACAATATCTTGCGCCTGGGCTTGTTTAAGTAAGATGTATGGTGCTAAAACAGGATAGTCTTTCTCTAGCCCTTCCAGTATACTTAGGGCTTTTTTCCCTTGGTCAGTTTCAATATAATCACTTGCCAAAAGATAACGCGCCCTTTCCCGATCTGGTGAAGCGCCTTTTTCCGCAATTTCCGCTAGTTTGGCTGCTCGTTCTGGTAAAGATTTTGATACCCAATTAAATACAACTGACTGGTATTTATTAGCCTCAGATACTTTTTCAGGCTGACTCTGACTCAAGTTCAACCATTTACTTAGGGTTTTTCCAGCTTGTGGGGCTGATACCATACCCCCAACTAAAAAGGCACATAGTCCAGCCCCAGCGATCAGATAAATTTGCTTGTTTTTTAGTTTCTTCAGCATGGATACCCGCTTTTAGCCTAGCGTCTGGAAAAGAAAGATTCCGATCAGTTTCTTGCCACTTTAACACTACTAGCGGGAAATGTTATCACTTTTAAGTTGCAGCTTTGAGCTTTCGTAAACCACCCGCTACGAATGAAATAGGTGGACTGCTCGCGCATCTTTGTTAAATTGCTTGGGCTTATACGGAGATGTGCAAGATGTCTAATTAAGCGTTCCCTGTTAAAAGTTCCTTTGGTGGTGTGGCGGATAAAAAAGAATATCACGGTTCAAAACTCGCAAATGTCTAATTAATACCCCTATAGGGTTTATCCCTTGAGTAATTAACCAAATTGACCAACCAAAAAGTTTAAGAGTATTCAAAAATGATGTGCGCGTCAGCCATTCATGAAATGCTACACGAGCCTCATCTAAAAGAGCATCATACTTCTATAATTTCTGTATCATGGAAAATTGGTGAATTAATTCCGTGAATTCCACTTATCTGATATTTTCCCATTTTAATTCTTGGTAAACAGGAAACTTCCAAGTGATATAAATCATGATAACAGAGCAATTCATCATGGATTTTTATAAAACTATCTCCTATTTTAACACAGTCTTTGCTGATACAGCCAAGCATTTGTTTGATTGATAAATCAATCCAGATTTATGAAGGAGGAAGAATTTTATCCATAGATAGATGACAAATTATGTGAGTTTGGTTATTGACAAAGTATTTGGGGTCGTTCAGCTATACATAAAGGTTGATAATTGAACAGCAATAAGTTGTGGCTTAAAAAATAAAACTAATTCCCAATTCACATAATGTCAAGTCTATATACAACATCAAATAAAATGGATGTTAAACGTCAACACTAAGAATTTATCTGATGACGACTACTTTGGTAATAAATTAAAAGAGTTACAAAATCCTGTAATACTTTTAACTAAATATTTTTGCTTATTACTGGTAGTTTCCGCACTGATTTGATATAACCTTTTTTCTACTAAAAAAATTCTGTGTTTAATAATCTTGTTACCTGGTTTGGTGTAGTTAAATTCCTTACCAAAATAATCACCTAAACTAATTTTTTCCTCACTAATTAAGGTGCCTTTTGCATTCTCTAACGCTGTTTTCTTGCCAGCATCTATTGCTTCTTCTATCAAATTATTACGCTTCAATAGCTCAATATAATCTTCGGGATAATCAATATAAGCAACTGTGTATTTCACCTCTTCTTGTTGGCGCTCGACTGTAAAGAGATTGACTTCCACAGATCCATTTTTCGTATTAACCGTTTGTTTTGATACTGTAGGTATACCTGGCATTAAAATACTAAAGCTGCCTTCTGGATCAGAAAAATTCTTCCAGATCGACTGAGCTACTGTTAACGGCTGATTTGCTGATACAGATTGAGTGATGGCGTATCCGCTACATAAGACAAATACTGCCAGGGAGTAAGGTATAATTTTTAATTTCATGGTTTTTTATGTAACAAAGCTGTTTTCCAATTTTAATATATAAATAACTCACTGTTATAAACCTATACATTTTTTAATAGTGGTTTTACTCATAAAAGATTTATGTATGTTATAACCATGGACAGGGTGGTTAGGACATGAATTGATAATGAAACTCCCACTACAAAAGGGTTTTACTCCTGACTCCTGACTCCTGCTATATTATTCAGAACAATTCATAACAATATACCAAAATCGCCGACTTCTTTAAGAAATCAGGTATCTACCTTTTGGTTTTATATTATAAGGATAAAAAAATATTACATCCTAAAAAATCTCTTTTTCCCATGATCGTCATTAATTTGACTCAACTGAGGTTGCTAAATCCCTATACTACGATGAAAATCAACCCGATTGATATTCAAACCAGGTTGAGAACTTGGTAAAATTTAGTTAGCAATATTCACTGTTTCCCTAATGCTGGAGTTTTCCCTTTTAAACCAATCATTAATTTGAGTGCAAATATTTTCAACATTGGGACTCGCTGCATCAACCATAAACCCAAACGGCGGATGATTACCACTGGTAAGAAGTTATTAGAAAATACCCGATCTAATAAATCGGTGAAACCTAAAATGGCGAGATTTTCTTTTTTTCGCCAATTTTCATATTTTTTGAGAACTTCAATGTTACCAATATCTGCACCGGCTTGGTGTGCTGTTTGGATAACTTCAGCTAAAGCTGCTGCATCACGAATACCCAAATTTAAACCTTGTCCACCGACGGGATGACAGTTGTGTGCTGCATCACCAACTAAAGCCAAACGGGGGAGAACATAGCGATCGCTCTGCATTAACTGTACCTGAAAAATAAAGCGATCGCCCAATAATTCCAATTTACCCATCTGATCACCATAACGCTTAGTTAGTTCTGCCAAAAATTCCTCATCATTTAAAGCACACAAAGCCTTTGCTTCTTCATGAGGTGCAGTCCAAACAATTCGGCAACGGTTCCCAGGTAAAGGTAAAATTGCAAAAGGTCCACTCGTCCAAAATTTCTCATAAGCTGTATAGTTATGAGATTTTTCTGGTCTGACAAAAGTCACTATACAAGATTGCCAATATTTCCAACCTTTAGTTTTAATGCCCGCAGCTTGACGAATTGGTGAGCGTGAACCATCAGCAGCTACTAACAACTTACTGCGAATCGTCCGATTTTCACCATCAACTTTAATATTAACAGTAACTATATCTTGTTCATTCTGCGTATTTACCACTTCCGCTGGACACAGATAAGTTACATTAACACAACTCTGCACAAATTCCTGTAAAGGTTCTAACAGTGCATAATGTTCCGCCACATAACCTAATTCTTGTGTTCCTAAATCAGAAGTTTGAAATTTCACCACATCGGGATAGTCAGCGTCAGATAAACTCACCTGTCTATATTTAGCGATATTAGGCAGAATTTTCTCCCAAATCCCAATTCCTTGGAAAATGCGGGCTGACAGCATATGTACAGCATAGGCTTGGCCTTTAGCCACAGATGCTGATGTCACCCTAGCTTCAATTAGCAGTATACTTAAGCCAGAGTCTTTTAAAGCAGCAGCCAGAGTTAAGCCAACAATCCCACCACCAACAATCACCAAATCATAATCATATCCCCGCTTGTCTGCGGGTGTGTGGGGAGGGGTAAGGGTTTGAGTAAGCTGGGTGAGTGACATTGTGAAGATATATGACAGCGTTTTACTTATTATTTTTACGCAAGTCCCCTAATAGAGCAAGCTGAGTAGGAATATTACATTTTCCACACAGACGTAAAAAGTATTGATAGGCAATTTACCCCTAACAAGTTGTATAAGGGATAAAATAAGGTGAAGTGAGAGAAAATCAACTTTCTCTTTTGTGATTTTTATTAAAAAAACGAGCGCGGAGGGATTTGAACCCCCGACCCACAGGACCGGAACCTGTTGCTCTATCCACTGAGCCACGCGCCCTTACATATACATTTGAGAGTATAACATACTTTTTGAATTGAGTCAGAATTAAATTATAAATAATCTGCAGGGTCAACAGGTGAACCATTGCGTCTAACTTCAAAATGTAGGTGTGGTCCTGTAGATAAACCCGTAGAACCGACAGCAGCGATCGCTTGTCCTTTTTGCACAGATTGCCCTTCACTCACATACAACTGGCTACAATGCCCATATAGTGTGGTAATTCCTTTACCATGATCAATAATCACAGCTTGACCATAACCACCATACCAGCCAGCAAAAATTACTGTACCTGAATCTGCGGATCTAATGGTACTACCATAACTAGCGGCAAAATCCAAACCTCCATGAAAACGCCGATAACCGAGAATAGGGTGTACTCTCCAACCAAAAGGACTGCTAGTGGGTGCATCGCTAGGAAAGGCAAAAATACCAGTACCACGAATCCAAATTTTGCTGTTAGCTTTTGCTTGTGCTGCTTCCCGCGCTTCTCTGGCTTGTTGTTCAGCAATTTTTTGTTGAATTAAAACTGTCAAATTTTCCGAGTCTTGTTGTAACTGTTTTTGTGCTGCATCCAAAGCCAAGCGATCGCTGTTTAAACGTTGAATCAATTCTCCCTGTGACTCTGCTTGAGCTTGATAATCAGATTTTTGGGCTAATAATTGCTCTCTAATGATAGAAATCACGTTTTTTTGCCGTTCTACATCCGTTCTTTGCTGAATTAAGAAGTTAGCTTGTTCTGCAAGTTTAGACAAAATTCGCTGGTCTGCCTGATAAACTAACTTTAACTGATGACGACGGCTGATAAAATCACTCAAATTCTGACTTTGCAGCAAAACAGCCAATCCCTGTGAAGATGGCGATCGCTGAATAAATTGTAACCGCGCCACTGTTGCAACTCGTCTGTCTTCATAATTACGTTCTGTTACAGCCAAAGCTGCTTCTAACTCCTGGAGGCTTTCGGTAGCGAATTTTAACCTAGTTTCGCTGTTTTGAATTTGGCTATTAGTAGTTTGTAAATTTTGCTCAATTCCAGTTAAGTGTTTTTGGGCTTCTGTTTGCAGATTCGTTAAGCGGTTTTGTTTCTGAATAACATTTTCACGCTCCTGCTGAACTTGCTGCTGTTGTTGTTTTAGGGTATTAATTGTTTGCGAAGACTCTGCATATACTGGTAAAAATACCAAAACACTCCAGACAACACAACAAAATGTCAGAAACAACCACCACAATCTAATTTTTGGGAAAAATGCCGTTTTCATCTAGTTAAATTCAGCCAAAGCAGTGCAAACCTATACAGCATTATGCCCAAAATTGGGTAAAACCTAACACATAGTTAAGAACGACGGCTCAAATTTTATGGCTGCAAAAATAACCAATATGCCCAACCTGCCAAATGAACAGTTACGATGAGCCAATAAACTGATTGATAAGAAGGTTTTTTGCTTTTGTGGTTAAGTATATTCTGAGCCATAAAACCACCAATCCATCCCCCTATTAATTCCCAAAAATGGAGAGTTTTTTCAGGAGTGCGCCAATTTCCATTAGTTGCTTGCTTTTTATCCTGTGCATAAAACCAATAAGTAATTAATCCTGTGATTGGATAAACAGCCATTGGTAAAGGATTACCATAAATCATGGATAGTTTCACTGTTCCCCAAACAGGTAAAATTGATAGAATTAGTAAAATTAATATCCACGCTGAAAATTTTTCCTGAATAGATGCGTTGATAGCTGTAAGTTTGCCTTTTTCATCAGTTGTCAGTTGATATTTAATCATCTCCCCTTCTTGAGGGCGATTTCGTTTATTTCTGAGATTGGAGATATGTAAAAAAACTTTTTTTCCACCATCATCGGGTTGAATAAATCCAAATCCGCGATCATCTTTCCAGACCGTTAATTTACCTTTGTGCATTTACCAATTGTCGGTGTGATTTTATTGTGGTTTAATTGATATTATACGTGAATTTTGAGAATATAATCAATCCTACTGTTAAAAGTAATTATGAACACACGTCCTGGAATTTTATTAATTAGTTTAGTCATGCCTGGTTTGCTAGTATTTTTAATCTCGCTATATTACTTTGGTACTGACTACTCTGCACTGATCAAAGCTGAAAATTATGTAGAACAATTAGTCAAGGATGAAAAAGTTAATGAGAGAAATCTGCAATTTGCCTATCATCGAGCTTTAGCTCATCGAATTAATGTTTTTGCTGATGCTACTTGGGGATTATTAGGAGGTGTAATAACAGCAATAGGTATTCATGGATTAGTAATATTAAAAGAGAAAGAATAAAGAGTGATTTGTCGAGATTTTCAGCAGTCAATTAAAATCCTGTAAATCCTTAAATCCTGGACATCCTGATAGCGTAGCGTGGCGTTAGCCATTTCTGATAAATATATATAATAAAGTTCATATCCCCGACTTCTATGATTAATATATCATTTATCGACAATATCAAAAAAAAGTCGGGGATCTTATTGATTATCCTAAATTTGCAGCTTTCCAGCTGGCTAAATCTGCTAAGGATCTATCTCGATAACGTCCATATTTTTCCGGTTTACTCTTGATTCTCACTCCCAAATCTGGGACAATGCCAAAGTTAGGAGCCATCGGTTGAAAATGCTTAGGTGCAGCTGATCTAATAAACTCAAACAAAGCCCCCATCATTGTTGTGACGGGTAAAATTAGCGGTTCTTTTCCTAAAGCTAACCGCGCTGCATTTGTTCCCGCTAACCAACCTCCAGCAGATGCAGCAGTATAACCTTCTGTTCCTATTAATTGTCCTGCTGCTAATAAAGTTGGACGTTCTTTAAATTGCAAACTTGCAGACATTAACTGCGGTGCATTTAAAAAAGTATTGCGGTGCATGACTCCTAATCTGACAAATTCGGCTTTTTCCAAACCAGGAATCATTTGAAATACTCGTTTTTGTTCACCCCACCGCAAATTAGTTTGAAAACCTACCATATTCCAAAGTTGACCTGCTTTATCTTCTTGTCGCAATTGAATTACTGCATAGTTACGTTCACCCGTGCGCGGATCTGATAAACCCACTGGTTTCAGGGGACCATATCGCATGGTATCTTCTCCCCGTCGTGCCATTTCTTCAATTGGTAAACAAGCTTCAAAAAATTTTGCTGTTTCTTTTTCAAAGTCCTTTAATTCTGTTTGTTCAGCTTTACGTAATTCTTCCCAAAAATGTAAATACTGTTCTTTATTCATCGGACAATTCAGATAAGCTGCTTCACCTTTGTCATAACGGGAAGCCATAAAAGCAATATCTTTATTAATAGAATCTCCTAAAATAATAGGACTGGCAGCATCAAAAAAGTTAAGATATTCCATCCCGGTAAAACGCTGTAAATCTGCCGATAAATCGGGACTTGTTAAAGGTCCACTGGCTAAAACAACGATACCTTCAGGAATTTCTTTAACTTCTCCCCTGCGGAAATCAATTAAAGGATGATTTGCTAATGTTTGGGTTAAATCTTCCCCAAATTGTCCCCTATCAACTGCTAAAGCGCCACCAGCGGGAACTGCGTGTTCATCTGCTTTAGCGATGATAATAGAACCGAGTTGGCGTAATTCTTCGTGTAATAATCCCGCAGCGCGATCGCTTGCCATAGCCCCGAAGGAGTTACTACAGACCAATTCTGCCAAATTTTCCGTATGATGGGCAGGGCTGAAGCGTTTAGGGCGCATCTCGTGGAGAATTACAGGAACGCCGGCTTGGGCTATTTGCCATGCTGCTTCTGTTCCTGCGAGTCCACCGCCAATTACTTGTATTGGTTGTTGTGTCATAGTGGTTTTTTTAATTACTTGTTTTGGTTAAATATATTTTAAAGTTGTTGAACAAGCGGCTGCATGGGCATTTTTAGCTTACCTCAAAGGGGTAGTTTTGCAATCCGATTAAGCCACTCTTCTGCATTGGATACTGCCCAAATCAGCAATAGTTCCTCAATAATGACTTCAAGCGGTAATTTACGAGAAACTATGATAACGCCCGCACTTTGGTTGTTGGTAATGAACTGTGCAAACTCTGATGGCATTGTTTTACGGTCATGGCTGATAAGGATACGCCCCTGCTGTGCAGCCATTCCCAATACTTCTGAATCTTTTACACCTTCTAAGCCACCAACAAAGGCAGTTTGAAAATCAATGCTGGGTTCTCGTCGCAGAACTCCCGTTACAATAGACTGATTCAAATCAGCATCGGCTTGATAGCGAATATTCACAATCTCACCTGTTGTCTTGCTGTCTTCGCTGCCTTGAGTTTCTCATATAAAATAGGATCACTGGTTTGTAATGGTTGAGGCATAGCATCAAAAGCCGCTTCTTCATCTGCCAAGTAAGTATCAATCTCAGCGCGGTTAGCTAGATAAAACGTGATTCCTCCATAAATCTGTTCTAGGGTTAGTAGCGGAAAAGATTGAACAATGCTTTCAGGTGATAAGCCTTTTCGGAAAGCATAAACAATCGAATCTAGAGAAATCCGAGTTCCTTCCACCCAATATCCATCGTTCCGATACTCTACGTAAGTTTTAGCTGCTATAACTGACATAAATTTACTCGCTTGTCTAGCTATTTATAATCATAATATTATTTGTTTTCTTAAACCTTCGGAAATATATGTAGACACAAGAATTTAAGGATTTGGTAAACTATATCCTCGCCAACGAAGTAAAACAACGGCTTGGGCTTTACGTAACATAAAAAGATCAGCTTCGTGTCGGAGAGATATTAAATTTAATCTTTCTGTTTTTGTCAATGTATCACTAGAATTTTTCTCTAGTAAGTTATTATATTCTTCCATGTCGGCTGCTGTTTTCTGACTATGGAAAATTTGCCAGAGAGTATTATCATCTAACTTATCTAAAGCCGCAAGTTCGGCTTGAAATTCCTCTGGTACATCATCCCATGCTGGTGGACTACCCACTTGTAAAGCATGAAGCATGACTTCTTCTAAAGGGCGTTGAGTAGCATGAGCGGTATTGACTAACCGTTGATAGATAATTTCGGGTATTTGCAGAGTAACAGTTTCAGTAGGCATATTTTTTAGGAGTCCTATAGTTTTTCAAGTTCATACTCTAATCTTAATATTTCACGCTGATAATCTTTTATTGAGTCTTTCATTATGTGGTAGCGATTATGTTCGTTCCATGTTTTTAATCCTTGTTGTGAAAATGGTAGAGTAATATTATGTGCATATGCCATGACATTATAAAATCTTTGAGCAAAATCTTTGCATTCTAAAGCAGGATTACCTATATCTATTGATTGGTGGTATAGTGCTGTTAATTCGATTTCAAAATTTACCATTTTTTTTATAAAATTTTCATAATAAATGTTTTTATTATCGTAGTACAAAACCAATTGAGAAATTTCTTCTACTATCTTTTTGATTTTATCTATAATGGGTATAGTCTTTTCGAGAAATTTTTGTTTTGTTGTTATATCCTTTTTAAACCAATTAGACCAATCTTCATATTTATTTGACCATTCAGAAATAATACCATCTCCAATATCAACTCCTTCAATTAGCATTGGTCTAAAGTGTGAGTCTAATTTTTCATCTATCCATTGACTGTGACAAATCCAGTTTGCTATCTTTACATCCTCAAGTCCGATATAAATAAAAAGATAAATAACTTGTGCTGGACTATTGGTAATGTAGTATTTAGGGCTAGTTAAATCTTTAGTTACTTGTCTTATGACACTAATGATATCAGCTTTAGAACGCTGACCGTAGACTAATATATTAGCTGTATATCGTTTTGCTTTAGCATGACTAACATTTTTAACACTTAGAATCTCAAAAATTTCTGAATAAAATATTGATTTACAAATTTCTTTCAAGGTAGTTTCAGAGGTTTTATCAATTTTCTGGTTAAAAGGAATAATCAATTTCCAACCTTTCCCAGTATTTATAACTATATCTGTATTTACTACTTGCCAATAGGCAATATGATTTGTACTATCGTAAAGTACGACAATAATAGGTAGTGGATAGTTTTGCCAGTATTCTAAATGTTGAATATCACCCCTAAAAACAATACCTTGTTCATTTGTTTCTTTAAACCAGCTATCACCGGACTTAATTTGTAAAGCTATGAATTCAGCCGTACTTTTATTATTCTCCACGACTTCGATTTGAGCATCAATACCTATATCTCTTAAAGGTTGAGGTCTATATATCCAACCTAATTCTGTAACTTTTAGCCCTACACCATATACACCCATATCACCTTGTTGGTCACGTTCTGATACATTCATATATATTTCCTTTGAAATCAAAATTTATTATACCAATTTACTCTAACAACCACCCAAACAACTCATCAATCTTTAATTGTAAATCACTAGAAAAAAACGGTACAGATATTAGTATCTAGCAAATAAATCATTATTCAATATCCCAGATTCTTTGATCACAATCAACTAGATTTTCTCTAGCTAAAATTTTACCTTCCCATTTTCCCGCAGTTTTATCAAAAAAATCAGCAGCATATCTTAATTCTTCCGGTGTCGGTATTTTTTCTTCAAAAACATCACTAATAATAATTACTAATTCTTGATTAGCTAAATGTTGAGGAAGTTGTAAAAATAATTTACCTTCTGCATCAACTTTTGATTTGATTTTTAATTTCATAAAATCATCTCCTAAATATCCCTAATCATTATACTCTTATTCTAACTAATAATCAATTTTACTCTAACAACCAAACAACTCTCCAACCGTTAATTGTAAATCACTAGCAGGTTTGGTTTAATAAAGGTCAGACAAAAGCCTGACCTAATTATTTAATTTCTAAGCACAAAGAGCTAAAATTTTCTCAACAACTTGCAGGTTAACATCTTTATTTTCCCCCAAAGCTGTCATCCCATGCTTTTCTAAATTCTTGATCACTGCGGGAATAGTTTCTAAACCCACACCATAGTCAGATAAACGAGTGCGAACACCAACTGATTCAAAGAAATCACGAGTTTTACTAATTGCTGCATCTACTCGTTCTTCATCCGAACCACCGACAATTTCCCAAACTCTATCTGCATATTGTAAAAGTTTTTGCCATTTGCGATCGCGTCTAATTGTCAAAGTGCTAGGTAACACAACCGCCAAAGTTTGAGCATGATCCATACCATGCAACGCTGTCAACTCATGACCAATCATGTGAGTTGTCCAATCTTGGGGAACACCAACAGCAATTAACCCATTTAATGCCATTGTTGCAGCCCAAACTAAATTCGCCCGTGCATCATAATCTGTAGGATTTGCTAAGGTTTTTGGCCCCTCTTCAATCAGCGTTTTCAGAATTGACTCAGCCATGCGATCTTGCAATGGTGCATTCACTGAATAGGTTAAATACTGCTCCATCACATGAGTAAAAGCATCCACAATCCCATTACTAATTTGCCTCGTAGGCAGGGAGAAAGTAGTTTCTGGGTCAAGAACAGAAAATTTTGGAAACACTAGGGGATTAGCGAAATATAACTTTTCTTGAGTTTCCGACTTGGTAATCACCGAAGTTGGGTTCATTTCCGAACCAGTTGCTGGTAAAGTCAAGACCACACCAAAAGGAACAGCCGCAGTTATCGGTGCGCCTTTTGCTAAAATATCCCAAGGATCACCCACAAAGGGAACCGCAGCTGCTATAAATTTAGTCCCGTCAACAACGGAACCACCACCGACAGCTAAGAGGAAATCAATCCCTTCTTTGCGGATTAATTCCACCGCTTTCATCAAAGTTTCCAGGTGAGGGTTGGGTTCAATTCCCCCAAACTCAAATACATTCCTTCCAGCTAAAGCCGATTTTACTTGATCATAAACGCCATTGGCTTTAATGCTACCACCGCCGTAGGTGATGAGGATTTTGGCATCTGCGGGGATTTCTGAAGCAATATTGGCAATTTGGCCTTTGCCAAAGAGGATTTTAACAGGATTGTAAAAAACAAAATTTTCCATGATTAGTAACACAAGGTAATTATTTTTAGCCTTGAGTATTGTAATCAGTTTTTTAATTTTTCGCCTGTACCTACCCTACCGAATATTATTTCAAAACACCTGATTGAAGATTTAGGGGATGTGTAGCTGGCAATTTTTATAAATCTAATAATAAATTAGCCAAACGTTGATTAATTATCCAAACCATATCATGAATGAGAGTTTAATCCCTTAATAAAAGGAGATATAGCAGCTACAAAATCAGCCGTTGATTCATAGGGTAAAACATTTCTCCCCTTAATTTTTATTCCCCTTCCTTCGGGTAAACAAGCCAGATAATCAGCCATTCTTTCATCTGGAGTTTCTTTTTTACCTTCTTTACTAATAGCTGATGCTGTCTCTCCCAAAACTACTAAAGTTGGTTGTTGAATAGCTGCAATATCACTACTATAATCCCGTTGCCAAAATCTCGCTAAAAAGGAAAATACAGCATAACGTCCACCCATATTTTTAGCATCTGCTAATAAAGTATTTAACCATTCTTCATCAACAGCATCACCAGAAGCAAACAGTTTTTCAGTTGAGAAAGAAACTAAAAACTTGCGGGTGCGTGCATAGCGAAAAAATGCGTTACCTATAGGTGAATCAAAGATATTCCAAAGCAATTTTTGTTGCCATTTAGGGGCATTTTTAGTAGTTACACTCCAAGCTGTTGGCCCAGAAAATACCAATCCAGTAATTAAATTTGGTGATAATTTGACTAATTCAATTGCTACAGGTGATAAAGCACCTTGCGCTATTAAAATTACAGGTTTTTTGACTACTGTTTGTAAAAAGTATTGTAACTGTTTTGCCCAATCAATTGGTGTATAAGCTTTCCTGGGTGTATCACTTTCACCACATCCCAATAAATCAGGATTGTAAATGACATTTCCATGATTGGTATTATACCATTCACGGCAAAAACGTTGCCAAAATTGCCGTGATAATCCTACACCAATAGGATGAATTAATAGTAAAGGAATATCTTCAGGATGATAATTTACCGATTGATGTACTTCATAAGCACAGCGGTTATTTTCCCAGGTATAAAAATGGGTAGGAGATGTTGTTATGTCCGAGGAATTAGCTAACATTGGCGATCGCATGATGCTAAAATTTCATAGATAGATAGTTGCTAAAAAATGATTTGGGGGTGGATAAATTGGTATCCTGCATCTTTTAGCTTCTGATTCGACACCCACGCATTATATTGGCGGGTACTCTTATTTGTTGCATCCCATATCACATTAGCTAAATTATGTTTTGTGAGGACATTATCAATTAATTTTCGACTGGTAAGATGAGCATCATCAACTAAATTATAAATACCTTGTAAGCGGTGATCACGAGCAAATTCTATCGCCCCAACAATATCATCTAAATGCACCCAATTTGTGATCTCTTCACCTTTCCCCGGACGAGTTGTACCAGCGACTCGTCCAAATATTTTCACCAATTCTCTACCGGGTCCATAAATACCCCCCAAGCGCAAAACACAAACGCGCAGATTTTCATTTTCTGCTGATAGTAAAACGTCTTCAGTTTTGCGGAGAATCTGAGCATTGAGATTAGCAGGTGCTGGTGGTGTTTCTTCATCTACCCATACACCATTTCTATCGCCATAAACAGAATGACTCCCTGTATATATCAATTGGTGGATGTTGGGAGAATGCTTGAGGATAGATACTAACGTTTTTGCTGTTTCTAAATAAGTTTCTTCATAGGTATTTCCGTTTTTTGCCCCTACACTTAACAAAACGATATCTTGATTTTGTAATACGGATTTTAGAGATTCATAATCATTGCCTTTAGTGACTATAACTTTTTGAGCTACTGCTTTTAGTCCAGGAACTCGCTCAGGACTAGTTGTGGTTGCAGTGAGCATAAAATTTTTATTTTGCTGCCAATATTGAGAAACTGAATAACCAACATAACCACACCCAATTATTGCTATATTCATGACGATCTATACACAAAAAATTAAATTACTTTCCCACTTGAAGTTGCCAAAATCGTTAATTACAAGAGTTTCTAAGTTATGACTATCCCTACTTTCCCATGAAAATTCAAAAATTAAAACTTAAATACTCTTTTGGGAATATTATAAACTCCCCTAAAGTAGCTTCCCGCAGAACATTTTAATTTTTCTGTTACGTAAGATACCATTTTTAGGAATTTTTGTCTTCAGCAAGATTACTCAGTTTCCCATCTTGCAAGTATGGTTAACTTAGTTCTTGATCCTTTGATAAATTCAGTGTAGTTTAGCGATGAATTGCGCCATCAGGCATAATCGCCCCAGTTAAGTTAGCACCTATTAATTTCACCAGCAAACGTTCTCCTGAACGAATCCTAGCACCTGTCAAGTCAGCACCCCGCAAGTCAGCACCACTGAGATCCGCACCAATCAAATTAGCCGAGCGTAAATTTGCTTCTCTCATATCGGCTAACAACAGGTTAGCTCTAAATAAGTTTGCTTCCGACAAATCCGCACCTCTGAGATTAACTTTGTGCATAAAAGTATCACTGAGATTAGAACCGCTCAAATTAGCATAACTTAGGTTTCTGCCAGATAAGTCTCTGTTACTGAGGTTAGCTCGACTAAAATCTTTGCCGCTTAAGTCAGGATTTTGGTTTGGCTGTTGATAGTTGGTTTGTGGTTGTTGATAGTAACTCGAAGATGGTTTTTTTTGTTGAGTTGGTCTAGAATAATTTACAGTTTGAGACTGATCTTTAAAAGAACGTAATTTTTCACGAGCTTCATTCAAGGCTTTGATCTTGTCTTGAGCTTTTTGTTGTAAGCGGTGGTTATCTTTAGGTAGGCGATCAGGATGCCAAACAAACACTAAATCTTTGTAAGCCTGGTTTACCTCTTCTAGTGTTGCTCCAGGCTCTAAATCTAAGACTCTGTAGTACTGCTCCAGTTCGCTCATACGATGTATTGTTGTTGGAAAATCAAATAATAATAATTATGATTGATGTAGCCATCTTAGGTATAGGGAACTCTGAACAGAGAACAGGGGAGATGGGGAACGGGGAGAAAATCAATAATTTACGAATTACCTTCGCGTTTGCGGAGCGTGGCGTATGACTCCTAGTTCGTCACGCAAGCTATAGCCATAGGAAATATTCCGAATTACCAATTACCAATTACCAATTTATAATTCACCTGGTTATGCCATTTCTCCAGTGACTTATCGCTCGCCAATATGCCCGAATGGGAATCTGATAAATCTCAATAAAAATCCAAACTATAATTGATAAGTGTAACACAAAGGTCAGTAATGTCCAAATATATGGTATCCAAGAAAGTGGAACATCAGAATTTGGTGGTAAATAATAGGCTCCTATACCAATTAAGCTAGTGGGAAAGATCACAAAAGCAATTGCGGCTAACACGTAACCCCAACCTAATTCCACACCTTCTAATTGGGCTTGATTCCACTTAAAGCCATTCCAACGCCACACCAGCGGCGGTTGTCTAGAAGGCATCTTGATTTGCTGTGATTCCAAATTGACTGTAAAAATTTCTTGACAAAAGTCACAAGACATTGCTTCCATTAACGGCATAGAGGAAATTTTACCGATGCGACACACAGGACAGGGGTAATCTTCTTGAAAATTTAAAGATGTAGAGAAAATTTTGGGATTGGTCATAATCAAACTGGTACTTATAACAAAATTAATCTTGTTAATAATAAATCAACTAAAAAACATTAATTGTCTGATTTTTCACCATTCATCTTGATGCAGAAGTCACTTCCGGGGGAAAGGAACAGAAAAACCTGACTCATATTTGTAATGAGTCTATCGTCTTTTGTCTGTGATGAGCGTCCTACTGGGGATATTACCCACTGGTTACAAATGAAAGAACAGCTGGCTTCCCTGTCACCTGTCACCTTCCCTCTAGTGTTTCTGGAAAGCGTCTTGAGATAACCACAGCTTATTGTTACGTTCGGCAAAGATGTACACAAATCTTACAGCACATTTCCTCTGATTCAGGTACATAAGGGCGGTCAGTATGCCCATCCCACAAGTTTTAATTTTTATATTTTAATTTGTCATTGGTATTAGTGTCTCTTTTTTACAAGGTATTTCAATCCAAAATTCTGTACCTTTTCCTGCTTGAGATACATACTTCAATATTCCCTCATGTTTATCAACTACAATTTGATAACTAATAGATAATCCCAAACCTTGACCTTTCCCTACTGGTTTAGTTGTAAAAAATGGGTCAAATATTTGTTTACCAATAACTTCAGGGATTCCCATGCCGCTATCTGCAATTCTGACTACAGCACAGCCTGCGCTAGAATAATCAGTCTGAATGCGAATTGTTGGCTTATTCTTTTGTTCAGGTTGCTTGACAAAAGCCTCCTCTAAAGCCTCAATAGCATTAATCAACAGATGCATAAAAACTTGATTTAGGTGTGCTGGATAGCATTCCACTGATGGTAGTTCACCATATTGTTTAATAACTTGTATTTTCGGACGATGTCCCTTTGTTTCCAGTCGATGCTGTAAAAATAATAATGTGCTATCAATACCTGTTTCTATCTTCACTACTTTCTTTTCTGATTCGTCTACCCGACAAAAGTTTCGCAGGGACAGCACAATTTCCCGAATTCTCTGAGTACCAACTTTCATAGAACTGAGGATTTTAAACAAATCTTCAGTCAGAAAATCAAAATCTATAGCTGCGGTTTTTTGTTGAATTCGATGATTTGGATGGGGATAATTTTCTTGGTAAAGACTTAATAAGTCGAGTAAGTCTCTGACATTATCATCCAAATGCTTGAGATTGCCATAAATAAAATTGGCGGGGTTATTAATTTCATGGGCAATACCTGTAATCAGAGGAACTAAACTGGACATTCTTTCCGCATGAATCAGTTTTGTTTGAGTTCGTCTTAACTTATGTACAGTATGAAAAAGATGTTTATTACTGATGCGTAGCTCATCTTCAATTTTTTGACGCTGGGTCAGATTTTTTTCTAACTTAACTAAATTAATTCTCAGTTCCATCTGTGTGAGGACTTGACGGCCTAATCTACTCAGGGCTGCAATTTGTTCTTGAGTAAGAATGTGCGGTTTTTTGTCAATAGCACACAGAGTTCCCAAGGCAAAACCATCTGATGTAACTAGAGGTGTGCCTGCATAAAACCGAATATGAGGGTCTTCTGTCACCAATGGATTATCAAAAAAACGCTCATCTTCTAGAACATTCGGCACTATTAGCATTTCCTCTGGTTGGAGAATAGCATGAGCGCAGAAAGCTACTTCTCTAGGAGTCTCTGTTGCTTCTAAACCGATTTTTGATTTGAACCATTGTCGATGTTCATCTATTAAGGTGACTAAGGCAATAGGAGTATTACAGATATATGCGGCTAAAGCAGTTAAATCATCAAAACCAGCTTCCTCAGCAGTGTCAAGAATTTGGTATTTTGAGAGTGCTTTTAGCCTCTGTGCTTCATTGGGTGGTAATGGAGCTACTTTCATTGAGTTAATATAATTTTGGTGTTAAGTGCTGATATCTTACCTATGTTTTGGGTCAAAATCATGTAAAATTTTAATAAAATGGTCTCTGTCATTAAAGCCTTTCAACCTACTTCGTCACACCTGAACGGTTACGTTTACACGGTAAAGTATGGTGCTTTATCTCTATTCAAGAGACAAATTCATGATTATTTGGTTTACAATTAGATATAGATAACCTTTTAGAAGAACCTGTGACATCATCTGTATTTGACTCGGAACGTCTTTTATTT
The DNA here is from genome assembly GCF_014696825.1 of Anabaena sphaerica FACHB-251. NCBI lineage: Bacteria > Bacillati > Cyanobacteriota > Cyanophyceae > Nostocales > Nostocaceae > Anabaena > Anabaena sphaerica. Next base: position 227,593 of record NZ_JACJQU010000002.1, read on the forward strand.
AGCCCAGCAACCCCCAAGACTGACGCTATTCCTTTGATTTTCGCTTTTCCCAATGAGTACACGGTGGGAATAACGAGTCTTGGTTATCAGGTGGTTTGGGCAACTTTAGCGATGCGTGATGATTTACAGGTAAGTCGTTTATTTACTGATACTCAAGAACAACTTCCTAGACAACCAGAAATATTAGGTTTTTCTATGTCTTGGGAATTAGATTATGTGAATATTTTCAATCTTTTAGAATCTTTACAAATTCCCCTGCGCGCAAGTTATCGAACTGAAAATCATCCTCTCGTTTTTGGTGGAGGACCTGTTCTCACTGCTAACCCTGAACCTTTCGCAGATTTTTTTGATGTGATTTTATTAGGTGATGGGGAAATTTTACTAGGAAGTTTTATTGAAGCTTATAAAGAAGTTAGAAACGCAACACGAGAAATTAAATTAAAAAGATTAGCCCAAGTTCCTGGTATTTATATTCCTAGTTTATATAGTGTTGAATATTCTAGCAATGATGGTGAGATAAAATCAATTTATCCCATTACTTCTGATATTCCCGCAGTTATTCAAAAGCAAACTTACCGAGGAAATACTCTTTCTGCTTCTACTGTTGTCACAGAAAAAGCTGCATGGGAAAATATTTTCATGGTGGAAGTGGTGCGGAGTTGTCCCGAAATGTGCCGCTTTTGTTTAGCAAGTTATTTAACTCTACCTTTTAGAACTGCGAGTTTAGAAAGTTCTTTAATTCCTGCTATTGAACAAGGTTTAAAAGTTACTAACCGTCTGGGTTTATTGGGTGCTTCTGTAACTCAACATCCTGAATTTTCAGAGTTATTAGATTATATTAGTCAACCAAAATATGATGATGTGCGGTTGAGTGTTGCTTCTGTGAGAACCAATACGGTAACGGAAAAGTTAGCTGCAACTTTGGCAAAACGTGATACCCGTTCACTGACTATTGCTATAGAAAGTGGTTCGGATAAATTACGCCAAATTATCAATAAAAAGTTATATAACGATGAAATTATCCAAGCAGCAGCAAATGCTAAAGCTGGAGGTTTATCAAGTTTGAAGCTATACGGAATGGTGGGTATTCCTGGGGAAGAACCAGAAGATTTAGATGCAACGGTAGCAATGATGAAATCTGTAAAAAAAGCTGCTCCTGGTTTGCGGTTAACGCTGGGATGCAGCACCTTTGTACCCAAGTCTCACACGCCATTTCAATGGTTTGGGGTGAATAAACAATCTGAAAAGCGGTTACAGTCTTTACAAAAACAGCTAAAACCGCAGGGTATAGATTTTCGTCCAGAAAGTTATAATTGGTCTGTTATTCAAGCTTTGTTATCGAGGGGCGATCGCAGACTTTCTTATCTGTTAGAATTAACTCGTGATTTTGGTGACTCTTTAGGTAGTTACAAACGCGCTTTTAAAGAATTAAAAGGAAAAATTCCCGATTTAGATTATTACGTTTATAGTAATTGGTCAACTGAGCAAATTTTACCTTGGAATCACTTGCAAGGACCCTTACCACAGTCTACACTAATAAAGCATTTGACGGAAGCGATGAGTCATTTTCGCGTTGCGTCCCCTGTCCAATAAAAACCAAAAATTCCCCAAGTGAGAAAATGCAAAACACATCAGAATTTTATTGTGCTTATTGTGGAGAAGAAAATACAACTTTTATTGATTTCAGTGCAGGAATGATGCAAAATTATATAGAAGATTGTCAAATTTGCTGTCGTCCAAATATTTTGTATGTCAGAATTGATGAAGATACGCTAGATATTGAAATAGATAGTGAATACGAAGGTTAAAGTTTAGGTTTTTCGTTTCATGCTGCACTTTACTTATTCTTCCATTATTAATGCACCCGTCGAAGTAGTTTGGAAATTCCATGAAAGACCAGATATTTTACAACTACTAACCCCACCTTGGCAACCTGTACAGGTACTCCGACGCGAAGGGGGACTTGATGAAGGTGCAATAACTGAGTTTCGCTTGTTTCTGGGGCCTTTACCTTTGACTTGGTTAGCACGTCACACTGACTATGAAAAATGTCGTCTGTTTACTGATGTACAAATATCTGGACCTTTTGAGTCTTGGGTACATCGTCATGAGTTTACAGATGAAAATGGAAAGACAAAATTAACTGATAATATTGCTTATTCTCTTCCTGGTGGTGATGGGGTGGAATTTGTTAGCGGTTGGTTAATTCAAGTGCAGTTAGAAGCGATGTTTCGTTATCGGCATTTTGTGACGAAACGGGAGTGTGAGGTCAAAATAATTAATGATTAATTATCCAGATTTATAGCATCTTTGCTATTCCCAAATTTGAGACTTACCTATTTATTCACAATTGAATATTCAGAAATTTTACAACTGATAACGGAGGAATTATCATGTTAGAAGTTAAGCCACGTTTTCAAAGTTTTGAAGAATATTTAGCTTATGATGATAGTTCAGATAAATTATATGAATTATATAATGGAGAGTTAATAGAAATGCCACCGGACTCAGGAATTAATGTACAAGTTGCCACGTTTTTATTAATTCAATTTGTTGCATTGTTAGGTTATAAAAGAGTACGGGGACATGGTTTAGAATTGGAAGTAAGAGGAGAACCGAGAAACCGTTATCCTGATTTAACTATTATTCGAGCAGAACATATTCAACAATTAGCAAAACGTAACACCATACGATTATCAATGTTACCACCTTTATTGGTGGTTGAAGTGGTGAGTCCAGGGGAATTACAAAGAGATAGAGATTTTATAGCCAAGCGGTTACAATATCAAGATTGTGGTATTCCTGAATATTGGATTATTGATCCAGAAAATAAGACTGTGTTAGTGTTGGAATTAATTGATGGTATTTATCATGAGGTGGGGATTTTTGCTGGTGATGATTTGGTGATTTCTCCACAGTTTCAGGAGTTAAGTTTGTGCGTGTCGCAGATTTTTGATTATCAATTATAAAACTCATGAATGACAAAGGTTTTGGGAGAGTGGAAGAAGAGAGTTATTTCTATTTTCTATCTATACAGTAGTTTGGTTTTCGTTGAAGGTGCATTACCGCTTATATAGACTCAAGATGTGTTAATTTCTCTAGCAGTTTATAAACCTCAGTCCCAATTTTTTGCTCTGGATAATTTGCATCATCAGGATTACATCCACCCAGGATTTTTGCTCTAAGTATTGCTTTGGGTATATATTCAATTAATGTCTCATAATATTGAGGTAATCTTCCTCGATGAATACGCGCTAATAAACTTTTACATATTCCTGGTCGTTTTTTTATAAAATGTTTCAAGATATAATCATGTAAACTGTCGGGTGAAGTTTCTTCTAAAATACAATCTTTTAAAGTCGTATTTAAATCCACAAAATGCAAAATTAACCAAAGTTCAAAACATGGATTACTTAATCCTAGCTTATAAAGAGAACTTTCTAAACATTTTTGATAAATTTGTTCAATAGATTTTTTACGGTTATCATATTCATCTGTATCAATGATTAACCATAACTCATCATAATTTTCTTGAGGTTGATACCTTTGTTTTAATTCTTCGAGAAATTTATCTAAAGTCTCTAAAACTATATCAGGATGAGAATTACCCGCTTTAGATTCTTCTCTATCTATAAACTCTACATATAAATTACTCATCCTAAATTCTTCTGCATATTTCTTTTTTAAAGCACGAAAATATTTATATTCAGTTTTATCACCTTCTGCAACTATTATATATAATTTCCATTTTCCATCAGGTGTACATTTTCTATTAATTTCAATTGATATCCGCTGATAATCATCATTTCTTTCCCTTCCCATTTTATGTCTCTTTACTCCAACCTAAAGCTTTTAAATCTTGGATAAAAGGTATTGCTCCAAATCTTCCATTAAGATATCCAGCAACTAAATCTAAATTTTCAACATCTGTATTTGCTAAAGAATAAAGTATAGATTGTCCATATTTATCTTTTTCTACAAACCAAATTTCGTCTTTTCTAAAAACATTTTTGATATCTAGTAAGTTAACTTCATGTGTTGATGCTATTAACTGACTATTGGAATTTTTATATTCATTATTGTTTAAAAAATGGTCAAACACTTTATAAATCAGTATAGAATGTAAACTTCTTTCAATTTCATCTATTACATAAACAGCGTTTCCAATAGCTAAATGTATGAGTATAGGAAATAAATCTATTAATCTTTGTGTACCATCAGATTCCTCAGATATTTTGAACTCAACTTCATTATCTTGTTTATCATCTCTGATGATTGATAAATCTAATACAACTAATTCCTCTGTTGCATCTTTAACCCTAGCAATAATACTTTTATAATTGGGTATAAAAAGCATCGAATTTTCACTTTCTTCATAAGGAAATACTTTTTTTATTTCATCTTTATCATCTGCTGCTATTTCTTTGTCATCTTCTAAAGGAGTTTCCGTAATACTAATTTTTTTTATCCCCAAATCTAATGATGATAAAAATTTACTCAAAGAATCTTGAACTTGTTGATTCAGAAAAGGTAATGCAAGAGGTTTATCATTTGGAAAGATAATTGTCAAAACATTACTAAACCATTTATATAGATTTTCCAATTGTTTAATATCACGCTCTTGACTGTTAGTAATAAATAATAAATTCTCTCTTGTACCATCAGCTTCATAAGCAAGTCTATTTTTTTCATATTCAGAAATATTGAAAAATAACTCATGCTGGAAGTTAAATTTTATTTTTTTATCTATTCTTTCATAGATAGCTTTTTCTAGATTTAACCCAATTTCAAATAACCATTCTTCATGAATTTTATGTTTATCAATTAAAAATCCATAAGCATATTGTTTATTTTGATATCTAAACTCAAATTCAAACCTTGAAGGTTTATGAAAACAGGTTTTATCTAGTCTGAAGTTATCAATATTTATGTTTTTATTTTTCTCTACTCCATTAACTATAAAGTCTTTCGCAAACTTCATAGCTTTAATAAGATTAGATTTTCCCGAAGCATTAGCACCATATATAATTGACGATCTTAATAACTTGATTGATTCTTCTGAATCTCCTCCAACTATATGATGACTATGGTGAGTATCATTTGAAGCAATCATATTAAAATCTACCCTTTTGTTAAAGGATAGAAAATTTTCTACGGTGAATCTAATTAACATATTGCTTGAACTTAAACTATCTAACCAATTGCTTTAATCATAGTTCTAAAACAACTCAGATGTGAAATTATTTTATCAATGTTGCTTGCTGTTTATCTGTTAATTCTACATCCACTTCCTTCACAGACGGCCGCACACACAAATAAATCAACGCACCAAAAAAAGGAATTAAAGCAAATAACCAAAATAATTGATTATCCTTCCAACCCCGTCGCGTCATATCATCTCCTAACAAAGTTGGAAATAATAAACTCAACATACAAAAATCTAAACTCATTACATGAATAAATCTGCTGGTTTGCCATTGTTGGACAAAATTAGTCCAATCTCCTTGTAAACTATATGCAGCTAAAACACCAGCACCTAAAGTTAATAATATTCCTGTAATACGAGAATCAAATATTTTCAGAAATAGATTTTTTTGCCCTACAAATTCTTGATTTGGTTCTCTTAAAGCTAAATACGGTAAAAGTGCAAAAGCCCCAACTGCAAAGGAAGCAGTCGCAAATGGCCAAGCGCGGATTTTTTGCCCTCTTCCATCAATAAATAATACTGAACTATATATTAAAGGCCAGATACCCATAATATTAAATAAAGCAATTATTACCGGATTAATACCTTGCCAATTTCCTGTAGAGAGATTTTTAATTAACTCTAAAGTTTCTGGGAAATTATCAGGAGGAGCAAAGAAAAAGGCATAGGAAACAAATCCTAGCCATAATAAACCAAAAGAGATTTTTCTCAACATAAATAATGCAGTTTACGCAGTTTGACTAAAAGCTTCTGAAAGGTAATCTGCTGCTGCGGCTACAACAGCGATCGCATTTTCATAGTCTAACCGAGTTGGTCCCAAAACACCTACACTTCCCACCGTTACAGAACCCCGACGATAGCTAGAAGAAATCAAAGAACAAGTCCGAATCGGTTCTAAGGGGTTTTCTGCACCAATACGCACCGTTACCCTGGCTTTACCCGTTTCCTCAACTTCCGGTTCTTCACATATTAACCGCCATAATTGTTCTTGCTCTTCTTCCAACAGGTGCATAATTGTTTGTACTTGCTGTATTTGAGCAAACTCCGGTTGACGTAACACCTCTCCCACACCCCGCACCATAATTTGTGTCGCAGTGGGAGCAACTGCACGTTGGAGTAATTCTGTCAAGGAACTTTTTAAGAATTCACCATAGCGTTGAAACTCCTGATCTAATTCACTCCAGTCAAGCTGGGCTAATTCCAACAAAGTACAGCCACGCAAATGACTGTTTAGGAAGTTAGAAACAATTTGTAATTCTCGATCAATCACCTCTGCTTCCGGTTTAGTTTCTGATGATGCTGTAAACAGATCCATTACCTTGGAATGTGTCTCATAACCATCAGTCACCACAATCAGCATAATTTTTCCAGCTTCGACTTGCAAAAGTTGCAAATGTCTTAACTGTGCTGTATTAGCCTGGGGCATTGTAATCAAGGTAATGCAGCCGCTTAATGTTGCCAATATTTGTGCCGCACCTTGTAACAAAGCTTCTAAGCTCCAATCATCCCAATGTAGACGCTGTTGTAATGTTGATTCAACCTCTTTAGCTAATACTTCCGACGGTTTCATCAACTTGTCAACATATATACGATAACCAGAATCAGAAGGTACTCTCCCCGCAGAAGTGTGTGGTTGGTAAAGTAACCCCGATTTTTCCAAAACACCCATAACATTGCGGATGGTAGCGGAACTGACACCAAGATCAAATTCCTCAATTAGAGCTTTAGAACCAACTGGTTCTGCTGTAGCAATATAATGGCGTACAGTTGCCCAAAGTATATGTTGTTGTCGATTTGTCAGATGGACTTGCATAGAATATGTTTTACTGAAGGCAAATTTTAAGCAAAGGTGGAAAAAAATCTTGTGGCTGAAACCGCAAAAAAGATTAATTATTAATTAATGAAAGATCGTAAATTATATATTTATACTATATTATTTGAGTGCAAAGCTTCCCTTGAGAATTTATTTTGCGCGTAATTAATAATACATCCTATCGGTTAGCACAAAAGAAGATAAATTCTCATCTATTTACCATATTATCTCATAATATTTATTAGCAAAGTTGTATTTTTAGATACGAAATTGTAATTGGATTACAGTCACATTACTGACTAAGATCAAGTTGGTGATTGGTAATTGGTGATTGGTAAGAATTTGTTACCCTGTCCCCAGTCTCCAATCCCCAGTCTCCAATCCCCAGTCTCCAATCCCCAGTCTCCAATCCCCAGTCCCCAATCCTCAGTCCCCAGTGCCTAATACTGAGGAATTGAAGGATCAACTAATATAGAGTAAGCCGCAATGCCACCCGTAATATTTTTAACATTTGTAAATCCTTGGGCTACTAACCACTGACACATCTGAGCAGAACGAACTCCGTGATGACACAGCACCATAGTTTCTGCGTTGGCATCAAAACGCGTGGAAATTTCACCGTTCCATTGCTCATATTCACTCAAAGGTAGATTGACAAAACCATTAATTTGTGCTAATGCCAGTTCTTGAGGTTCGCGTACATCAATTAATTGTAGTTCAGGATCAGCTTGTGCTAGGCGTTGCGCTAGTTGCTGAACGTTAATTTCGCTAAAAGATTGAGCAGTCATGCAGTTTTTCTAAAAAATCCTAGATTTGTCATACTATTCATGTTGGCAGAAAAGCTGGGAAATAGGTTTAAGTGAACAGTCAACGCTCATTTTTTGGTTTCTTGGTAGCTGGTGTCATTGCCCTGCTACTGATTGCTATTGCTGGATTTTACTGGTTTTTTGCCAAAAGTCCAGCCAATCTCAGCACCCCCAACTCTCAACCAGGGGCTGCTATATTTGTGTCGAAGTTGTCACCTGTAATGGTGTCCTTGCTAGTCAATCCCGAAGGTTTGCAGTCACTAGAACAACAAGGAGAAATTTCCAAGCTCAAAAACAGTTTATTGGCAAAAACTAATATAGATTTTCAAGATGATATTAAACCTTGGCTAAGTAATGAAATTACATTGGCTGTCACTAGCCAAGATATAGACCGTGACCCAGAAAATGGATTACAACCAGGGTATCTGATGGCACTAGCTACAGATAACCCAGCCAAAAGCCGCGAGTTTGTCGAGTTGTTATTTTCTAAACGGACTTTAGCAGGAGCAAATTTAGAAGTTGAACAATACAAAGGTGTGAAATTACTTTATGACAATCACGAAACAGTAACACCTATAAAAATCCAAAATCCAAAATCTAAAATCCAAAATAGTTTAGCTGGTGCGGTTGTTGAGAACTTTGTCTTGTTTGCTAATGATATTAAGGTGCTGCGAGAAGCGATTAATAATGTTCAAGCACCAAATTTGAATTTGAGCAGTTCTTCCCAATATCAAAAAGCTATCAAAGAATTACCCAAAAATGCTGTAGCTGTAGCTTTCTTCAATCTGCCTACGGTGGCACAATGGCAAGGATTAGAATTGGCAGAATCAACTTATAACAGCCAAATTCTATCTTTGGTATTAAATCCCCAAGGATTGCAGGCAGAAAGTACGTTTTTAACTGCGTCGAAAGTTGCCCCTGTATCTATGCCACTATCTAAACCTGTGGGCGCATTGCAGTATATTCCAGAATCAGCAGGTTTGGCGATCGCTGGCGCAAATTTGAGCAATTTAGCTGACAGCGATTTAGCAAAACTCTGGAGACAAGGAACAGCAACTATCTATGGTTCTTCGCAAGAGGCTATTTCTCGTTGGGTGCAACCTTTGGTGGATGTACAAAAACGCTGGGGTTTAAATTTTAGTGAGGATATTTTCAGTTTGGTAGTAGGAGAATATGCCCTGGCAATTTTACCCAATCAAGCAAATATAAACCCTAATTGGGTGTTTGTAGTGGAAAAATCACCGCCGTTAGAACAAGGTATAGCGAAGTTAGACCGCATTGCTACCAACAGCGGTTTTAATGTTACTTCTCTTACTCTCAATAACCAAAAAATTGCCGCTTGGACAGAGTTAACAGCCACTCAAAAAGAAGCATCTGTAAATGTTGAGGCCAAAGTCCGGGGAGCGCATACAAGCGTTGATAATTATGAAATTTTCACCTCTGACTTAGGGATGATGGAAAAAATCCTCAATCAGCAACAACCCCTGATTGAAAATTCCAACTTTCAGGATAATATTGCCACCATGCCCTTACCAAACCAAGGCTATATATATATTGACTGGCAAAAAAGCCGGGACTTTCTAGAACTTCAACAACCCCTACTTAAATTTGTGGAAGTCTTGGGTAAACCACTGTTTGACAATTTGCGATCGCTTACAGTCAGTAGTTATAGCACTGATCCAGGAACCCTCAAAGGTGGTGTCTTCTTCCAGCTTGCTCACTAAATTATTTTCTGACAAGTTAGACAAGTTAGACAAGTTAGATACCCGACTTCTCAAAGAAGTCGGGTATCTGGACATCCCAAACCTTATTTTGTGTCACCCTAAAGCGTGATCTAAGCACTACTCATTAGCTATTTTTTTAGATAAAATAAGTATACAGAGTTACAAAAAACATTTGGGATCGCGCTATGAAATATCGTCGCCTTTGGCTTCAATTTCGGTGTAGCTGGCTGTTAGCTGCAATTGCCGCTATGATAGCGACACCTGTAGCCGCCCAGACAGCAAATTTTGGAACTATTAAACTATCACCAGGTTTTCAACCAGGACAGGGAACTGCATCTGGTTATACAGGGGGTTCTTATTCCTTGTCTGCCATGAGTAACCGCGATCGCGATAAAAAAGTGTGTATTGGTTTTGGTGATCCCAAACCTGATCACATCCTCATTTTAGAAAAAGACTTTGATAAATTGACAGTATTAATTAACAGCGGTGGTAAAGATACCACTGTATTTATCAAAGGACCAGATGATGCAACAATTCGGTGCGGTGACGATACCGGAAGAAGTAAAGACGCTAGTGTGAGCGATCGCAACTGGAAAAAAGGCATTTATCAGCTTTGGGTAGGTACATTTAACCCTGGAGATAAACATAACTACACTTTAAAAGTCGAAGAATAGGGAATAGGGAATAGGGAATAGGGAATAGGGAATAAGCAAGAGGTAAGAATTGATTAATTTTTCCCAGTCCCCAGTCCCCAGTCCCCAATCACTGATGACCAAGTAACGATAAAATAGGAAAGTAGCTTGTTTTGCTTTTTGGGTACTATCTCGATGCTTTCTACACTGCGTGCCGACTTTCGCATCATCTTTGAACGTGATCCAGCAGCCCGGAATTGGTTGGAAGTCTTGTTTTGCTACCCAGGTTTACAAGCCTTAATCTTCCATAGACTGGCGCACTGGCTTCGCGCTATCGGTATTCCTTTTATCCCCCGATTTATTTCTCACATAGCTCGGTTTTTAACGGGTATTGAAATTCACCCAGGGGCTGTGATTGGTAAAGGCGTATTTATTGACCACGGTATGGGCGTTGTCATTGGTGAAACAGCAATTGTGGGGGACTACGCCCTAATTTATCAAGGTGTCACCCTGGGGGGTACTGGTAAAGAAAGCGGCAAACGTCACCCTACAGTTGGTGAAAACGTTGTTGTTGGTGCAGGTGCAAAAGTTTTAGGTAATCTCCAAATTGGTAATAATGTCCGCATCGGTGCAGGTTCAGTCGTATTAAGAGATGTTCCTTCTAACTGCACTGTCGTAGGCATTCCCGGACGTATTATCTACCGTTCTGGAGTCCGGGTTTCTCCCCTAGAACACAACAATTTACCAGACTCGGAAGCAGAAGTAATTCGCACTTTGGTTGACCGCATTGAAGCACTAGAAGAACAAATTCAAGCCCTGCAAACTCCCGTAAAAACTCCGGTTTTAGTCGGTCAATTCATTCAAGAAAATGAATTACCAAAAGAACACAATTTCTGTAATATCAGAGATAAAAAGATTCAGGAATTTTTTGATGGTGCAGGAATATAGAAAACCAAATATCAAACAATGTAATGATTCAGTATAGTATCCAGATCCCCGACTTCTGGCAAGAAATCATAATTTATTAACACGATTAAATAAAGAAGTCGGGGATCTTACCCTTTTAATTTATTAAAATACCTGAATCTTTACCAAAGAATTAACAAACAATTAAATTACGGGTTTATTTCTTCAGTCAGCCATTCCTGGGTTTCAGTGCAGTGGTAAACCCATCTATTTTGTGGTTCACCCCGCAATTCTAAATGATCTACTTCTGTAGGTTCAAGTAATAATAAACAAAAATTTTCTACTGGTTGAATATTATCTGGTGCTGGTGGTGTAAAAGCTTCTGGTGTTTTTACTCTCATGTTACCCGGATCAGGCCAAACAAATTGTAATCTAGCTGCATCACTTAATTCTTGCCACATTTTTATCCTCGTTGCTTGTAAATGTGGATGAGAATTAGCAGTAACTAAAGTTAATTTTCCAGCAATACGAAATTGTTCTCTGGTGTTGGGAAAATACCAGCAAATTTCTGCTGCTGGTTGTTTTGCTATTTGTTCAGCTTTTGCACTGCGAATATCGGTGATGAATTTTAGCTGGTTTGTATCTTCTAGAAAACCACGAAATACTACAGTGCGGTTTGCAGGTAAACCATTTTCTCGCACAGTTGCAAGTTGGACATAGCGGGAATAGATAAGACTGCGGTTTTTGTGTAGTGTCCGAGTGATAAGACTTCGCCAAGGTGCTAGGGGCATTTTTTTCTTTTAGTGGTAATTTATACAAAATAAGACATAGCGCAAAGTGGGAAATTTAGCAATCTTCCATCCTCTAACTACTTGGCGTTATAGTTTGAATTCATCAAAAAGCAGAAGTAGATTATTGTGACTTGAACGTAAACACCAGAGTGCTACTATTCTTTCCAGCAGGCAATCCTGTGTTTTTGAGCTTGCAGTTACGGGACAAGAGGCGATCTCACTTTTTTAGAATAAATGTACTATTCTCATGGGTTAGTCTAAAAATTTGACTTATTTAGATATAGAACTCATTTCTGATATATCAATTTACACAGAAATCTTAAATCAGGAAAACTTATATGGAAGTTAAAATGAACAATAATGAAAAATCAGCTTTACTTGCTGAACTTACCCAACTTGGTATTAAGCATACCGCTGAAAAAATAGTCAAGATTGCTAAAAAAGCAGATGGCAAAATCATATTTTTAGAAGAAGGAAAACCTGGTAAAAGAGGAAGCGGATTATTACACATTTTAGACAGACATCAAGAAGACTTTGCCAAACGTGGAATTTCTGAGAATGAAATCTCCGATGCTGTTATGACTGCTGTAACCAATGGAATATTTCTTGGTTATCAAGGAACAGTAGAACCTCGAAGAGAAATATATGAAGTAACTTTTAATGGAAAAAAGCAGTACATAGCAGTGACGCTAGGTGATAATGGTTATATAGTTGGAGCTAATCCCGCGTCTTTACCATAATTCCACCTGAGTAGCTATGGCAATAAAAATTAAACTAATGGCTGATTATGGGTGTGACCCTTTATGGTGGGCAGATGTTGATAAAGTGGGTAACATCAACCCAGCAAGACTGCCCCTCAGTAAAGAAACCATTAACCGCCTAAGAAATTGGGCAACCAGTTATAATGCAACATTAAATTGGCAAGAGCCTGCTAATTCACCAGATTTGAGTCCAGAAGAAGAAGCAGCTTTTGAACAAGAAGGTATTAGTTTGTGGAAGCAACTGCAAAAAGAACTTGCACCTAATTATGAAGTTATCTATTTTAGTGAGCAATTACGTAAAGTTGTCACGGATATCAATGAATTAGAATCTTTACTTACTATCAATGCTTAATGGATAGTCAACGAAAAAAGTAAACAAACAACAGTATTACACACAAAAGCTATTTCGGAAAAACTTTGAGAGTTGACAACCCTGGCGCACAGTCAGGGTTTTATACTGAAAATAAAATATAGTTATAATTTACACAAGCTAAGATATAGCGCAAAGTGGGAAATTTAGCAATCTTCCATCCGATAACTACTTGGCGTTATAGTCTTAATTTGTTAGTCAGCAACAAGACCTTATTATGGTTCGAGAACTTGAACGCAAACGTCAGGGTGCAACGTTTCCAGAATCTGCTCCAGCAGCCAATCCTGTATTTTTTAGAACCTACAGCCGCCGTACAGAGGCAGGTTTAAGGGAAAGTTATGATCAGGTGTGCGATCGCACTCTTAAAGGCTTAGTCGAACTGGGAAAACTCACCCCCGAAGAAGCTGCCCTTTTAGACAAAATGCAGCGCAACATGAAAGCCCTTCCCAGTGGGCGCTGGATGTGGGTTGGTGGTACAGATTGGTTAACCAAACCCAAAAACTTCTCCGGTGCTTATAACTGCACCTCTACCAACTTGGTAGACTGGAAAGCCTTCGGTTTGATGATGGACTTAGCCATGATGGGCTGTGGTACAGGTGCTATCATTGAACCACAGTATATTAATCAACTGCCTTTTATCCGTAATCGCCTAAATATAACAATCACAGGTGAAATTGGCAGCACTCCTAAAGAACAGCGTCGTGAATTTACACAAACCGATATAGAAGCTAACACCGCTACTATCCACGTTGGAGACAGCCGGGAAGGTTGGGTAAAATCCTATCAAACCCTCTTAGAACTATCCAGCGATGAACGCTTTACAGGTGACGTTGAAGTAATTGTTGATATTAGCGACGTGCGCCAATCTGGGGAAACCCTCAAAGGCTTTGGCGGTATGGCTAATCCTGTGAAGTTGCCTGGATTGTATCAGCGTTGTGCCTCTATTCTCAATAAAGCTTTAGGCAGACAATTAAATTCAGTTGAATGCTGTTTGTTGATTGATGAAGCCGCTGTCACAATTGTTGCAGGCAATATAAGAAGGTCCGCGGGGATGCGTCAGTTCGTTTCTGAAGATGAACAAGGCGCAACTGCCAAGGATAACCTATGGCAACAGGACGCAGAAGGCAACTGGCGTATAGATCCAGAGCGTGATTCTCTGAGAATGGCCAACCATACAAGGGTATTTCACCGCAAACCAACCTTAGAAGAATCCATTGCTGCTGTACGTAAACAATACTATAGCGGTGAAGGAGCAATTCAATGGGCTGGTGAAGCTGTCGCTAGAGCGAACATTGATTTACTGTCCACACCAGAATTTAAAAAAGACTTTTTGCAAGCATATCAGGAAGGAAAAGCCAAAGAATGGATACAAGAACGTCACCCAGAGATTGATAATCAAGAATTAGAGCATCGTTTGGGTAGATATGGCTTAAATCCGTGTGGTATTTAATTATACTTGCTTCACGTTAAAAATCTGGCAAAATCGGTGAAGGCTGAGATGCTAATACCGAGGTAATTACAGGAAATAAAGAGCCTGTAACACCGTAGAGAGTAGAAGTTGAACCTCTTAGGAGAATAAAAAACTTCCACGAGTGCCGGACTACAGGAAACTGTAGAAAATGTACTCCGAGCTAGTGCGAAATAGAAGCACTAGAACTAGAGGATAAAGAGCCTTTAGGGTAACAAAACTGGAAATTATTGGTACTGACTTCCATTGTGTTAGTGGTGATACCTTACTCATCACTAAAGATGGAATGCACAAAATTCAGGATATTGTCGATTCTGAAGTTGAAATTTGGAACGGTAAAAACTGGAGTCAAGTTCAACCATTTAAAACTGGTAGTTCTCGCGTTCTCTATCGCGTGCGCTTTGGAGATGGTTCTTATGTAGATGCAACTGAGTATCACCGCTTCTTTGTTAAAGATAGATTTGGCAAAAATTACAAAGAAGTGCAAACAAAAGACTTGATGGATACCAGTCGATATGCTATCCACACAGAACCTTTTACTATTCAGTACGAAGATGGATTAAATGTTGATCTCAACTATGCCTACACTTTAGGAGTAGCTGTTGGAGATGGAACAACCGATCAAAAAGATAATGCCAAAGTTAGGTTGTATGAAAAGAAAGCCGCTTTAAATCTCTCAGGAAATAAATCTCCTATCAGAGATTACGACTACTTACCCACTTTTACAGATGTTACAGATTTAGGTTTTTCTGGAGAATTCTTAAAAAGCCTAAAAACAAATCCAGAAGCACTAAATGTTATAGCTGGTTGGAATCGTCAAGCAATTTTGCACTTTATCGCTGGTTTAGCGGATACAGACGGCTCAAATACAAACAGCAACGGCATCAGAATATATATCTCTGACTATGATCGAGCTTATCGAGTTCAGTTACTACTAACTAAATGCGGTATTCGTTCATCTGTCAATCTGTGCGCTCATCAAGGGGCAGTCACTAACTATGGAATCAGAAGTAGAGATTTATACTACTTGCAAATAACTGAGTGTGGCGAAATTCCTTGTCAGCGTTTGGACGTGAGCAAAGGCACAAATGCCAAATATAAAGGGAAATGGCAAGTTGTAAAAAGTGTTGAACAATTACCCGGATTACATGATACTTACTGCTTCAATGAGCCGGAATATCATAAAGGTGTTTTTGGTAATACCTTAACCGGAAACTGTAATTTATCAGAGGTACACTTAAACCAACTAGACCCCGATAACTACAAAGAACAAGAAGAAGCATTTACCGCAGGTGCTTTGTCAGTGGCCGCGCTGTTAAATCACCACTTCCAAGAACCCCGCTATCAATATAGTCGGGAACTTGATCCTATTGTCGGTGTTTCCTTCACCGGTTTATTTGATTTCTTCGTTCATGCTTTTGGTGTGGACTGGTTGCGCTGGTGGGAAGCAGGAAGACCTGAAACCCCTGAAGGATTGATATTCAAACGCGGTGAGCAAAAATATCTCAGCAGATGGAGAGAGATAGTCCATAAAGCTGTTTGGGAATATTGCGATCGCCATAATATCAAACGCCCCAATCGTTGTACAACTGTGCAACCATCAGGGACAAAATCTCTCTTAACCGGTGCTAGTTCCGGTTGGCATCCCCCCAAAGCCCAAAGATTCATTCGTCGGATTACCTTCCGCAAAAATGACCCAGTGGCATTAGCTTGTATAGACTATGGTTACAACGTCATCCCCTCCCAATCTGACAAAGACGAAAACGGCAACTTACTAAATGACCCATTTGATTACCGTTGTACCGAATGGCTTGTAGAAATACCCGTTGCTGTATCTTGGGCAGATTTACGTGGTGCTGATGTGATAGATGTGTCTAAGTTCACTGTCTTGGCACAATTAGATTTTGTCATGCAAGTGCAGAAATTCTACACAGCACATAACACTTCAGCAACTTTAGAACTACGTTCTGAGGAAGTAGAACCTTTGGGAACACGCATCTATGAAGCCATTCAAAATGATGAAGGCTATATTTCAGCTGCATTATTAGCGCGGTTTGATGACATTCAAACATTCCCCCGTTTACCCTTTGAACCCATAGACAAAGCCACTTATCAGCGTTTGTCTCAAGAGGTCAAAGCACGTCGGAAAACCGATGATTTCTGTGGCGCACTCAGTCGTTATGATTTGGGAGAACTAACAGAAGCAGGGCCTAGCGGTTGCGACTCTGATAAATGTATGTTCCCAGAACAACCGCCCACATCATAAAAATCCTTTTGAGTAGTACCATTTCTCAAACTCCCCCCTTAAAAAGGGGGGTTGGGGTGCATCTCCTGACTCCTGACTTTAATTTTCAATTTTTAATTCAATGACATGAGTGGAACTAACCCATTCGCCTTTTTCGTTATAAGTACGAATTAAGCGTTGACGTTCATTTTCTCTGACTAACCAACCTGCTTCCACAAAAAAAGGTTTTCTCAGTTGCAGTTGCAAGGGAACATTACTAGAAGTTCCATCAGGTAATAATAAAATTTGTCGAGTAGTTCGTTCTTTATCAAAAATGAGTTTATTGCCTTCTATTCTTGCCGTTGAAGTAATCACTTGGGATGAAAAAGATAATTTTTGTTCTAAATATCCATTACCTGTTTCTTTAATTTCCAAATAACTAGCATAAGTTTCAGATGGTCTCAGGTCTGAATACACTGTATGAGCTTTACCTTGCCAATTACCAATTAACTGTTCTACCGTCAGTGGCGGACGTTCATAAGCATCTGTAGAACTGCGAAATTCCCTAATCAAAGTTAAACTAATAAAGTTGCCTTTTTCGTCATATAATTGCACTAAACGCAAGCGACGATCATCATCAACAAAGCCGTATTCGGCTCCAAATTCTGCAAAAGGCGCTAATTGCAATGTTCCTTTAGAAAAAGCTCCTGTGGCAAAAAAGATATTTTGTCTTCCTAAGGAACGATATTCCTGTTGATAATCATCAATGGGAGGACTATCATAACCACTAGAATCAAAACGACGTAATCTAAAAAGCACTGCTTGATGATTATCAAATGCTTCTAAATTTAAAATGCTGGGAGTAGAATCTAATATTTTTCCGCTGGGGGAGATTTTAGTAAATGAACCACGCCATTCGCCTAAATTTTTGAGAAAATTTTCCCAGTTACTGGACATAATTTAATTGTTAATTTAAATAGCTTATTTTAGTTTAATAATGGCTAAATATCAAGGTTAATGATGTCCGTGATAATTTGACCAATGATAAGCATACATACAGCCAAATATGATCAAATCTATTGCTAGTTGCTTCTTAGCCAGTATCTGTTAAGATTGATGAAGATTTAATAATTTTTACGGCAATACTAGGAGATTGTAATGTTTATTACTGAATTATCGCCCCTCTTTAAAGAACTTGCCCAACATCCAGTTTCATTTATGGGTGGGTTTGTCTCCGGTGTCCTTCGACTCAACCTAGCTGATGATCCTGTGAAAACTTGGCTAGATCAACATATTACTTCAGGTGGTTTCCCTAAAACCGGTACTGAAGCACAGAATGGCAAAGCCTCTGGTCCCCAACAAATTTCTATTGATTAATCTCTTCTTAACCGTTAATGCTTCCAAGTTAACGGTTACTGAATATTAAAACATAATTATATTTACTGTAGATTAACGAGCAAGTCAAACTCAATCTTATAGAAATTAATTCTGTTAAATTATGTAATAGATAAAAATAGATAATTTTATATTATCATTCTTTGTAAAATCTCATACTTTGGATAATGTCACAATCAGTTATCATAATTAACAGATGCGTCTGTTCAGTCTAATGGCAGATTGAGTAATGGATATGGTAGCCCTTATGGCTCATTTTCTACAATTTTTGCCATCCATGAATCAGAGGCAACTATGCAATGCTTGCAATTTACTTAGTTCCAGTTTCCCGCTGAACTATCGCTTTTTGTTGAATATTACGTGACTCATAATGACTATCTACGTTGGAAATCTCTCTTACCGCGCGACCGAAGCAGACTTAAAAGCCGTGTTTGCTGATTTTGGCGAGGTCAAAAGAGTTGTCTTACCTACTGACCGCGAAACCGGAAGGATGCGCGGATTTGCTTTTGTTGAGATGATCGAAGATGCACAAGAAGATACTGCTATCACAGAATTAGATGGTGCAGAATGGATGGGTCGTCAACTAAGAGTTAATAAAGCAAAACCACGAGAGGATAACCCACGAGCTAGTTGGTCTAAAAAAGAATATTAATAATAGAGAAACCTTATCATAGCAAATTGTTTCTATTTATGCAAGCGATCGCTAAAATCCAGCTAGAAACAATTGAGAATGACACAAACCAATAAAATTAAGCCCGACTAGTGAGACATTTTAGGCAAATGTTAAGACTAGTCGGCTTTTTTTATCACAATTAAACCTGAAATTCTCAGGAGATAGTCCCCGACTTCTGGGTATCTGGGCATTAATTTTTTTATTTCAGCTACTTGAGAAGCTATGTAAGCGTGACAGCTTATGGATGGATGTAAAAAAATGGAAGTATATTTCTAGAAGTTGTGGAAAAGTAATTTTTTTATAGGTAAAATATATAGGAAATATATATTGATAATTTTGAGGTAGTCAAAACAGTTAATCTACTTCATATTTTAGTTTTAATACTTGACTTTTGTTTGGAAATAGGTATTGTTACAAATTACAAATTAAATGTTCAAACTAAGTGCAACGAACTAAAAACTATGGATGTTCAAGAACTTTTAACTAGATATGCCAGAGGAGAAAGAAGCTTTAATGGTATTGTCTTACCCTCAGCCAACCTACAAGGAGCTAACTTAGGTGGTATAGACTTTGCTAGAGCAGACCTTAGAGGTGCTAACCTCACCGCAGCTTCTTTGACTGGAGCGAATTTAAGTAAAGCAAATCTCAGAGGTGCAAAACTAGAAGATGCACATTTATCGGAAGTGATTCTATGTGGTGCTGATTTAACTCAAGCTGTGCTAACTAATGCTCATTTGAATGAATCAGACCTTAGTGGAGCTTTATTAAGTGGTGCAGATTTGTGTGATGCTAATTTACATCAAGCATCAATAACCGCCGCTAATTTACAAGATGCAAACTTGAGTGGTGCAAAAATGGGAGGCGTGCGGATGTGGAAAGCAGATTTACAAGGTGCAAATTTAACTGGTGCTGACTTAAGCGAAGCAAATCTGTGTGAGGTAAATTTGACCAGAGCTAATTTAAATGCCACGGATATGAGTGAGGCTTTTTTAACTGCCGCTATTATGCCAGATGGAAGTCTTCATAGTTAATAAGTAATAGAAATAAGAGTCAGGAGAAAGAATAAATTTTGAGGTTTTAAAAGTAGAGACTTTTCATCAACCGTCTCTACTTTTTACTTTTGACTATGCCTTCTATTGGCCATTCTTGAATAATTTTCCCACAAATTCGGATACATTAGTTAAGAGATGGTCATCATGGGTGCAAAGATGTTAGAAGACTTACAAAAAAACCGGGTAGTAGTTGTCGGTGCTGGTTGGGCTGGTTTAGGTGCTACTTACCATTTAGCCAAACAAGGTTATGATGTCACACTTCTAGAAGCAGGACCCTATCCTGGTGGACTGGTTGCAGGATGGCAAACTGCGGGAGGAAAATCTGTAGAAGCTGGTATTCATGGCTTTTGGTATCCTTACAGAAATATTTTTTCTCTTATTAATGAATTAGAAATTAATCCTTTTACAACTTGGACTCGTTCTGCTCAATATTCTCCCGCTGGTTTAGAAGTTGAATCACCAATTTTTCAAGATTTACCAAGACTGCCAACACCTTTAGGAACTTTTATTTATACGCAATTTCAGCGTTTACCACTTGTTGACAGACTCAGTGCCTTACCTTTACTTTATAGCTTAATTGATTTTGATAATTCTGATGAGGCTTGGCGGCGTTATGATTCTATAACTGCCCGTGAATTATTCAAAACTTTTGGTGTTTCCGCACGACTCTATAAAGAAGCTTTTGAACCCATGTTATTAGTGGGTTTATTTGCCCCTGGTGAACAATGTTCAGCCGCTGCCACTTTAGGAATGTTGTATTATTTTGTTCTCGCCCATCAACCTGATTTTGATGTAGTTTGGTGTCGGGGAACGGTAGGAGAAAAAATCTTCCGTCCTTGGGTAGAAAAAATAGAAAAATTAGGCGTAAAAGTTTTAGCTAAACACCGAGTTACAGACGTAATTGTTGATAATAATTGCCGCGTTAAAAGTGTAGTTTGCGGTGATGAAGTATTTGATGCTGATGCCGTAATTTTTTCTGTTGGTATCACAGGAATGAAGAAAATTGTCGCTAGTAGTCCTAGTTTACAAAATCATGAAGAATTTCGTAATTTAAATAATTTAGGTGCAATTGATGTTTTAGCAACTCGGTTATGGTTTGACAGAAAAATTGATATTCCTCGTCCTTCTAATGCTTGTTTTGGTTTTGATGACACTACAGGATGGACTTTCTTTGATTTGAATGCTTTGCATGATGAATTTAAACATCAAAAAGAGACAGTTGTTGAAGTTGATTTTTATCACGCTAATCAATTTTTGAATTTAAGTGATGAGGAAATCATGCGGATAGTTCAGGGTTATTTAGCAACTTGTATTCCAGGATTTAAAGAAGCAAAAGTAATTGATAGTAGTGTGATTCGTCTAGGAAATGCCGTTACACATTTTTCACCTGGTAGTTATCGTTATATGTTGCCAGCTAAAACGAGTTTTGAAAATGTATTCATGAGTGGAGATTGGATTATTAACCGTCACGGTTCTTGGTCACAAGAGAAAGCTTATGTAACAGGTTTAGAAGCCGCTAATTTGGTGATTTCTCATTTACAAAACGGTAAAAAAGCTGATATTTTACCTATAGAAAAAGATGAACCTCATATACAAATAGCCAGAAACATGAATCAAAGTATACGAGATTTAGGAAAATCTATTTTTCCTAATTTTTGGTTGCCATAATTAATTAATAGTAGGGTGGGTTAGTTTGTAGTTAGTTTGTAGGTTGGGTTTAGCTCCGTGAAACCCAACTTTGCATTAGAGATGATGTTAAGTTTTGTTCCATTTCTACGCAAAATTTACAAACTCTTGTTGGGTTGCGCTGTCGCTTAACCCAACCTACTTTAATTACTTTTTCCATCCAAACCTTTTTGAACCCAACTTAAACATTCATGGGGTGATGAAAATAATTTTGGGGCTGCAATATTGCTTAATGATTCTGGTGCATAATGGTCATAATAACATTTACCATTTTTCTGATAAACAATAATCAAATTATGACGATAAACGTAGCGTGATTTAAAAAAATCAACTTGAATAACAAACTCTATATTTACATCAATATGTTCTTTAGCAATATCAATAATATTGATAATAGTATTACAATACATTTTTGCTGGATTTTCTGAAGCATGAAATCTGCTTTTATGTCCAATTTCTGCCAATAACTTGTATGAATAGATTTCGTAATTATCGAACTTTCCAAAAACAAAAGGAATAATTAGATATCCTTGATATGAGACAGAACTTTCATAAAGAAGACGAGTCATTTAAATTTCCTGAAAGATTAATTTTTATTTCTCAAAAAATTATAGTTTAAATTATCACCAAAGACTAAGTTGATTAGGAGGATGGTTAAGATTATTCCAAGGTAGAGGAGGAACTTCTAAACCACTTTGTTCTAATAAATTTTGGAAATGACGAGCATTATTAGGAGACATATCTTCTGTGGGACAATGCACAAAGAAATAAATTTTAATTCCAGCTTGTAACCACTGTTGAATCTGCGTTACCCATTCTGCCATAAACGGCTGATTTACTGATAACTGCGGATGAGAAATAAAGCGAATTAAAGTAAAAGGTGCTGTCACACTGAACTGAACAGGTAATTGAGGTTTACGGCGTTCTGATGCTAATTGTGGGTCATCTTCCCCAGTATAAACAGGGCGTGTATCTAACAAAACCCTACCAACCCCTAAATTTTCTAACAACTTTGTCAAATTACTCAGATGGGGTTCTTGAAACCAGTCACCATGTCTCACCTCTAATGCCAATGGTACATCTTGACGTGGCCATGCTTCCAGAAAAGCCGTCAAATCATCCAGCAAAGCAGGTGAGTAACTGGGTGGTAGTTGGGCAAACATTGGACCCAAATGCTTACCTAAAGGGCGCATCCTCTCTAAAAATGCTAAAGCTTCAGGAATATGGGGTTGCAGTAATTTTTGATGGGTAATATCTCGCGGTAACTTCAAGCAAAATTCAAAGCCTGGAGGTGTTTCCGTAGTCCAACGGGTAACAGTTTCTGCGTTAGGTACGGCGTAAAAAGTGGTATTACCTTCTACCGTAGTGAAGCGACGACTGTAAAGATGTAGGAAGTCCGTGGTGCGAGTTCCTGGGGGATAAAGTTCGCCCACCCAACCTTTATAAGCCCAAACTGCACAACCGATATAAAAATTCATAAAATAAATCACTTTGATATGTTCTATTCAATTGTATAAGTAGGTAAAAAAGATTCACTATTGCTAGTATTATATAAAGATTATACATACCAAATAAATTAGTAACTTTATGCCCAGGAAAGAACAAGGTTGGGTGACATTTCAAACTTCAGAAGAAGAACGGAAGATTTTAGAAGAGTTTTGTCAGCACTCCCAGCGTACCAAAACTGAGATTTTGCGGGAATTAGTTCGTGGTCTTCATAAATCTTCTTCATCCCCACAACCATTACCAACTACCCAGGAAAAAGTAGAAACTCAGACTTTTGAGATGGAAATTATTAGTCAAAAAAAGCCATTAAAAGTTAGTTCGCGCAATGTTTTAAAGGGAGTTGTTAAACGAGTAACTACAGGAACTGTTAATACTGAAGTGACTTTAGAAATTGTTCATAAAGTTGAATTAACCTCAATAATTACTAAAGTCTCAGCAGAGGAATTAGAATTATTTGAAGGTACAGAAGCTTATGCTGTGATTAAATCAAATGATATTGTTATTGCCAAGGATTAAATAACAAAAAATCAAGAAATCACTGCTTAAAAATTAGTCGGTTTTAACCGACTTTAGCTATTAGACAGGGAATTGATTCCCTGTCTAAACGAATGGCTATGGTAACTTAATGTTAGTCTAAGCTTCGACTTTCACACCTTTCCAGAAAGCAATATAACCTTCAATGTTTTTCGCTTTCTCTTTGGTGCTGGGATAGTACCAAGCTGCATCTTTGTTGACTTGTCCATCAACTTCAACACTGTAGTAACTAGCGACTCCTTTCCACGGACAAGTGGTGTGGGTATTGCTATCTGTAAAATACTGTTTGTTAATAGCGTCAGCAGGGAAGTAATGGTTTCCTTCTACGACTACGGTTTCATCGCTTTCGGCTAAAATTGCACCGTTCCAAGTTGCTTTCATAGTGAGGATTGAAAAAAAAGTTTACAATTCTTATTGTTACATTTTTAGGTGACGACTGGGTGGTATTTATAAAACTCATGGAAATAGGCTAAGATTACCCTTGATTTGCGAGATTTACTGAATTGTGTTAACATTTTTGCGAAACATCACTTGCATCTGCTGAAATAATCTTTACACCAACTTAATTCATAGTAAATTTATGGAACCTTTAACACTCATGGCTGTTGTAAATACTATTGCTGCGATATCAAGTAACCCTATGGTAAGTAAACCTCTAGAAAAAATTGGCGATAAACTTTACGAAAATTTTGGTGATGTCATCTGGACGCAAGTAGGGAAATTAATCACTAAGTTACGTGAAAAGAAGCTAGTAACGCGATTAATTGAGGCTGTTGATGCAACTGAACCCCTGCCATTAGATTATGGTCAAGCCGTGTTAGAACTCACCGCAGCAGCCGAGAAAGACCCAGAAATTGCTCAAGCGGTTCTAGATGTAGAAGCAGCAGTTAATAATGAACAGTCGGAAACTGCTAAGAAAATTCAAGCGAAAGCAGAAGAAATTAAAAATCAGCCTTCAGTTATTAACAAGTTTACAAAATTGGCAGAGGAAATAAAAGCAGAAAAAGGGTCAATGGTTGCCCAACAAATTACAATTGGGACACAAAATAATACTTATAACTGACTACAGCCGCCCGATGGGGAGAGTCGGGCAAAGTCAACTCCCATTAATTGGCCAGAAATCTGCCGGGAAATGTTGGCAGAAAGGCAAAAATTAACTACAAATACCCTCACTTATTCTGAGGGTGTTAATTTGCAAGTGAAAGATGTTTATGTGCCACTAGGTTTAGTGGAACGGAAAAAAATATCTAAGCGTGAAAATGATTCTTTCCCAGATAAAGGATCAGAACTTTATCAAGAACTTGAAATTATTAGAAAGTTTGAGAATCAGGAATTTTTAGAACAAGTTTTAAAACAGAAAAACACGCCCAAAAGTAAAGGTAACCGCATTGCAATTATCGGTGAACCTGGTGCGGGTAAAACTACCTTATTACAACAAATTGTTGATTATTTATCTCAGGAAATTAATCAATCAATTATTATTTGGATATCTTTAGCCGATTTACAAGGTGAAAAATTAGAAAAATATTTATTTGATACTTGGCTAACTGCTGCTAGTCACAGAATAGGACAAGCAGAAGCTACAGACCAAATGAAAAATGATTTTGTCACCCAATTAAAACAAAGCCAAGTATGGCTATTATTAGATGGGTTAGATGAAATATCTGTAAATTCAGGTAATGCTTTAACAGATATTGCTCGACAAATTCGAGAAAGTGGCTGTATTAATCAAGCGCGAATTGTTTTAACTTGTCGGTTAAATTTATGGGATGGTAGCAGCAATGCGCTTAATGATTTTGATACCTATCGAACTTTAGATTTTTCTTATCCTGAACAGGTAGAAAAGTTTATTGATAAATGGTTTACCGCGATTTCTGAACCAGATAGAGAACGAGGTAAACGATTATGTAATACTTTAAAAGAATCTGGTAAAGAGCGTATTCGAGATTTAGTTAAAAATCCTCTGCGGTTAACACTACTTTGTTTAAATTGGCAAGCGAAAGAGGGAAAGTTACCAGATACACAAGCGGGATTTTATCAGCAATTAGTTGATGATTTTTATAAATGGAAAAAAGATGAATTCACCACAAAAGCAGCACAACGTCAACAACTGAATATTAAATTAGGTGAATTAGCAAGGGAAGCGATAGATAAAGAAGCAACTCGTTTTCGCTTGCGAGGTGAGTTTGTTAATCAGTTTTTGGGTGATGCTGATGATGAAAATTCACTACTAAATTTAGCCCTGAAATTAGGTTGGCTTAATAAAGTGGGAGAAGATACAGATAAAAAACCTGTTTATGCTTTTTTTCATGCCTCATTTCAAGAATACTTTGCATCTACAGCAATTAATGATTGGGATTTTTTCTTACCCAGAAACCATAAAAATAAACCTGTAATAAACAAAAAATATCGTATTTTTGAACCACAGTGGAAACAGACAATATTGCTGTGGTTTGGACGTAGGGATTTACGCAAAGAGGAAAAAGAAGCATTCATTAAAGCATTGATAGATTTTCAAGATGGCTGTGTGAAATATAAAGGTAAAGGGTTTTATGGCTATCGAGCCTATTTTTTAGCTGCTGCGACAATTACTGAGTTTAAAGACTGTGATAGAGCAGATGAAATAGTCAAGCAGATTGTTAATTGGGAATTAGGTTATTTTGGCACTATTAAAGAGCAAGTTACAGCAGCATTGCAAGAAACGGAACGGACAAAAGCGATCACCGCTTTAGTGCAACTCCTGGATAGATCAAAGGATGAGGATACCCGTAGACTGGTGGCTAATAGCTTAGGAAAAATTGACCCTGGGAATGAAAAAGTGATCGCCGCTTTAGTGCAACTCCTAAATACATCAGAGTCTGATTCCAAGCGTTGGCAGGCGGCTGATAGCTTAGGGAAAATTGACCCTGGGAATGAAAAAGCCATCTCTACTTTGGTCAAACTTCTAGATGAGTCCAAGGATAATTTCACCCGTTGGCAGGCGGCAGGAAGTTTAGGAAAAATAGGCATTGGTAATGAACAAGCTATCTCTGTTTTGTTGCAATTAATAAAACCTAATCAGGTTGACTATTATACTTATCCGCAGGTGGCTCAAAGCTTAGAAAAAATAGGCATTGGTAATGAACAAGTTATCTCTGCTTTCATACAACTACTGATATCGGATGAGGTTAATGACAAAATCCGTAAGCTGGCAGTATCTAGCTTAGAAAAGATAGGAACTGGTAATGAAACAGCTATTGCCGCTTTGTTACAAATACTGTTATCGACTGATGTGAATAACACAACTATTAAGCTGGTAGCAGAAAGCTTGGGAAAAATAGGTATTGGTAATGAAAAAGCCATCACTGCCTTGGCGCAACTGCTAACTTCAAACGAGGTGAATGACTACATCTACAGGCTGGCAGTCATAAGTTTAGGGCAAATTGCCATAGACAATCAACAAGCAATAAATACTTTAGAGCAACTGCTGAACCTTAATGGGGTGGATAAATCTATTCGTTTGCAGGCCGCTAAAAGCTTAGGACTAATTCATCCAGGTAATCAACAAGCAATAAATACTTTAGAGCAACTGCTGAACCTCAATGGAGTGGATAACTCTATTCGTTTGCAGGCCGCTAAAAGCTTAGAACTAATTCATCCAGGTAATCAACAAGCAATAAATACTTTAGAGCAACTGCTGAACCTCAATGGAGTGGATAACTCTATTCGTTTGCAGGCCGCTAAAAGTCTATTGAAAATTAACCGAAGCAATGAACAAGCAATTGGCACTTTAACGCAATTGCTAAACTCAACAGATGTCAATAAACGCATCCGTAAACAGGCAGTATCTAGCTTAGGAACAATAGACATTGGCAATGAAGCAGTAATCACGGCTTTGGTAAAAGTGCTAACTACAAATAAAGTAAATGATTCTATCTGTTCATATGCCGTTCAAAGCTTGGGACAAATAGCCCAAGACAATGAAAAAGCTATAAGTGCTTTATTACATTTGTTAATTTCAGATGAAATAGGTATTTTAACTCTGGCTGAAGTGACTCAAAGCTTAAAACAAATTGGTACTGGTAATGAACAAGCAATTACTGCCTTGGGAGAAATACTATTGTCAAATACAGTCGATAAATATAAGCTTGTGCAGGTAGCAGAAACCTTAAAGAACATCTTGGAAAACAATCAGTTTGCCAAATTAGTGATACAATTCAAACATTACTTGAATGATTCTCGGTTATTTGTAGCTTGTTACTCCGTCATCTACTATTGCTCCCAAAATATGCCCTATCCTGAATTTTATCAAGCTTGGCATCAGCCTCACTTTTATACTCGCTTAGTACAAACTGTAAAAAGTATTTTCCAAAAAGATTTAAACAAATATGCCTACAACCTTAAAAATTTAAAAATTTAGATTAAAAAATTACTCAAACCAATCTTCACCACCCGGTAATTGTGATAAATAATTATCAATCATCTTTGCTAACTCTTTAGGTTGATATTCATAAATTAACAACAAAAGATTTTCAGCAAAATCAATTAATTCTTTTCCTTGTAATCTTTGAGAAACTTGACTCGCTTTTAACGTCCCGCCCAAAATATCCGCACTAGCTGGACGAATTGCCATTTCTACTGCTTCTGCTAACAATTCTCGCCATTCATCAGAATTAATATAATAGGATTTTTGATTATCTTTAATATTCAATTTGGCAATTTGAATCACAGAATCAGAAATAGAAGCAATCCAAGAATTAGTTAAACGTTGTTCAATTTGATTTTTAATTAGATGAATAACCAATTTCACTAAAAAAGCTTCTATTTTTCGCAAAGTTGCCTGTTTACTCATCTCCTCCAAATCATCAATAATTTCTAAAGCATCATCATAACGCCCTTCTAAGATACTTTGTCTTAAATCTATTAATTCTTGGGTCATAGTTATTTCCTATAATTAGCGATGGGTGATAAAATCATTATCTTCATCCTGTTCATCCTTAAATCACAGAAATCCTGATATGGCTTGCGCCACGCTACGCTATCAGACAATTTCCCTTCATCCCTGTTTATAATTATAAACACTATTCCCTGTTCCCTATTTCCCAACATGAGTTAAAATCCTGATATCTTCATAACTACCCATACAGGCATCACCCGCACAGCTATCTACCATGCTTCAGTATCCCCACCTTGAAAAAGCCTTAAAACATCACTTTGGTTATGATCAATTTCGCCCTGGACAAAGGCAAATTATCGAAGATGCGCTGCAAAATCGAGATTTAATGGTAGTGATGCCCACAGGTGGTGGTAAATCTTTATGCTTTCAATTGCCTGCACTGTTAAAACCAGGTTTAACAGTAGTAGTATCACCGTTAATAGCATTGATGCAAGACCAAGTGGAAGCACTGCGAACTAATAATATTTCTGCCACATTTCTGAATAGTAGCCTTAACACCTATAAAGTTCGCTCTCGTGAAGAAGCGATTATGAATGGTAAAGTAAAATTACTTTATGTTGCCCCAGAACGCCTTGTTAGTGACAGATTTTTGCCGCTTTTAGATGTAGTTAAAGAAAAAATCGGCATTGCTAACTTTGCTATTGATGAAGCCCATTGTGTTTCTGAATGGGGACATGATTTTCGTCCTGAATATCGTCAGTTAATTTTACTCAGAAAACGTTATCCCCAAGTACCTACTACAGCCCTAACTGCTACAGCTACAGATCGTGTTAGGTCTGATATTATTCAACAATTAGGTTTAAAACAACCGAGTATTCATATTGCCAGTTTTAACCGCCAAAATCTTTATTATGAAGTTCGTTCTAAAAGTAAACAGGCTTATGCAGAATTATTAGAAATAGTTAGAGAAAATGAAGGTTCAGGAATCATCTATTGTTTAACCCGCAAAAAAGTTGATGAATTAACTTTTAAGTTACAAAAAGATAAAGTTGCGGCTTTGCCATATCATGCTGGTTTAAGTGATGAAGAACGCTCCAAAAATCAAACTCGATTTATTCGGGATGATGTGCGGGTGATGGTAGCGACAATTGCTTTTGGTATGGGTATTAATAAACCCGATGTGAGGTTTGTGATTCATTCTGACTTACCTCGTAATTTAGAAAGTTATTATCAAGAATCTGGTCGTGCAGGGAGAGATGATGAACCTTCACGGTGTACGCTATTCTTTAGCTTTGGCGATGTGAAAACGATTGAGTGGAGTATTAATCAAAAAACCGATCCCCAAGAACAGTTAATAGCTAAACAGCAACTACGTCAAGTAATTGATTATGCAGAAGGAACAGACTGTAGACGCACAATTCAATTAAGTTATTTTGGGGAAAGATTTCCTGGTAATTGTGGCAATTGTGATAATTGTCTTTATCCCAAACCTGTGCAGGATTGGACAATTGAAGCCATGAAGTTTTTATCTTGTGTGGCTAGGTGTAAAGAAAGATATGGAATGGTTTATATTATTGATGTGTTGAGGGGGGCGAAAAATCAGAAAATTGCCCTCAATAAACATGATGAATTATCTACTTATGGAATAGGTAAAGATAGAACAGTAGATGAATGGCGAATGTTAGGAAGATCACTTTTGCATCAAGGTTTATTAGAACAAACTCCCGATGGTTATTCTGTTTTGAAACTTAACCCCTTGAGTTGGGAAGTAATGAGAAAACAGCGTACCGTTTCCATTGCTGTTCCTGTCGCTCAAAAGATTAATTTAGAAGATGGAAATACTAAAGCGGCCGAAGTAGAAATTCTCATGAACAGATTGCGAATTCTCCGTAAACAACTAGCCGATGAACAAGCTGTTCCACCTTATGTGATCTTTCATGATTCTACCCTGAAATTAATGGCGCAAGTACAACCTAAAACTTTATATGAATTTGGCGAACTTTCTGGAGTAGGTAGTCACAAATTAGCTCAATATGGTGATAAATTCTTGGCAGAAATTCAAGCTTATCGCCAAGAACAAAATTTACAAATACCAAAAAATAATCCAGTTTATTACCCAGCAGTTGATAACTTCCCATCTGATACCGAATCAAGCACATTAGAGTTATATCAACAAGGTTTAACCATTGAAGAAATTGCTCAAGAACGCAACGTCAGAACTTCTACAATTATCAAACATCTATCAGATTTAATTGAAAAAAATCAACCCGTAGATTTAAATCAATTAGTACCTTTAGAACATCAAAAAAAAATTTGGCAAGTCTTAGAAGTTCTCGGTGATATTTCCTTAACACCTATTCGGGAAAATTTGGGACAAAGCTACACCTTTGACGAAATTCGTTTAGTTAGAGCTAGATGGCGACGGGAAAAACGCAAAACTGAGTTATCATAGCTGCACCATTTTCACAGTTATCAGTTATTAGGACTGACGCACGTGTCACACCAAACATCTCTGCTAGGGTGGGTCAGATGTCACAGATCTGTTTACTGACATGATTTATGCAGTCTGATGCACCCTACTAATATTCCAGTTGCGTAAGTCCTGATTTATGAAAAACTGGGAATTTCTGGACTAGGTTCTGATGCAGGAATAGTAATCTGAGGTTCTTCCTGATTTATTTGATTCTTTTTGGTAATAAAAATTATGGATAGTAATTTAGGTAAAACCAGACAGACAACCGTATTTAACAAAGTTAAAAGTATGCCATCTATTAAACTCATATATTATTCTCCCTTGTGAAAATTGGTTGTAAATATTATCTAGTATGAACTAGAACGTTTATGTTTGAGTAATCACCAGCTTTTAAATTCCTTTGGTTGGATATAAGTAAATTCAATGTTTTCTTTACATAAAAATACCTATCTTAAAAATACTTCACATTAGGCATTCAATTCTCAAAAAAGAAAAGGTTCAAGGGTAAGGGTTTTTCTTTTTTCCGTTATATATATAAAACCTACTCAAAGAGCATAACGTATAAATTAATTAACAATACTCCTTGTCAGCTATGTATTAACCCAGAAATTTTTGGTTGATGTTACAGATGATCCGTTAAACTTACTCATATCCTCATAATAGGTAATTATTTATTCAGATATGAGTAGTTTTAGATAGATATTTTGTTGATTCAGTTCCTAGCCCTAAAAAGTGAGCCATTTATTCTCCGACACGAGGAGAACACTGGGAACAAAATTGAGGGCTAAATTTACAGAATTGGCTCCGAGTAATCGGGTAAACTGTACAATAGGGAAAACTAGTAATTTCTATCTTGGTTGTATTCAACCGAGAATCCATTATTGAAGGTTTACGTGGTTTAGTTTTGAAAGACAACAGCATAGATAGAAACTTGGGAAAGCTTAGACAAGCAACAGCACTGATGATAGTGATTAATAAGGCATCGATTAAACCGATAAGTAATCACCCCCTTGAGAAATGAAGCGGTAACAAGCCATAATTCATAATTCATAATCAAATATTTTAGAGCAACCCTGTTTTTCAACTCTTGCAATTACGTTTTAGATAATTACGACTTACGAATTACCACGAATTAATTGGTCATGGAGTAGCTTGCGCTGTAAAATACATGGAACCATGCACAGACGAAACCATTACCTTTAATCTATATAAATGTAGTTTAGCATAAGTTTTTGTAAATACAACTGTTGAACTTGTGCTACTGTCATACACAGCCAGGAAAGCGGATACTAAATGCTGTTATTAGAAACACAACAAATTTACTATTCCACTAAGTGTTATGTCAAAAATAAAATCCGAATCTCCTTTCTTATCTAACGTCACTGAGCGAGAATACCGAGCATTACAAAGTTTGGTAGATTACACAAGTGTTGAGTCGCTGCCAGAAGTATGGCCTTTGGCTGCAAGACAATTTGGTAATACTGTTGCCCTCCACAACCCCCACGCTAACCCCGAAGTCAAGATTACGTATTCTCAGCTATCAGCCCAAATTCAACGATTTGCGGCTGGTTTGCAGGTATTAGGGGTAAATATGGGCAATGGTGAAACGTCCAGCTACGGTGAACGCATTTCCCTGATTGCAGACAACAGTCCTCGCTGGTTTATTGCTGATCAAGGTATCATGACTGCTGGGGCTGTCAACGCAGTGCGTAGCGCCCAAGCCGAACGGGAAGAACTACTATTTATTATCGCTAATAGTGGCAGTACGGCGCTGGTAGTTGAGGATATCAAAACATTCAATAAATTAGAAACAGGTCTTAAGGACTTACCCATTAAACTGGTAGTCTTGCTTTCTGATGAAACACCACCAACAGCAGAAAATTTTCAAGTGATAAACTTTACCCAGTTGCTAGACCTTGGCAGCAACCAAACATTAGTAGCAATTAAACCAAGCGGTGATGCCTTGGCAACATTAATTTATACTTCTGGTACTACGGGTAAACCCAAGGGTGTCATGCTTTCTCACAGAAACTTGCTGCACCAAGTTAAAAGCTTGGGAGCGATAGTGCAGCCACAACCAGGAGATATAGTTCTCAGTATTCTACCGACATGGCATAGTTACGAACGTAGTGGAGAGTATTTTTTGCTTTCTCAAGGTTGCACACAAGTTTACACAAATTTACGCTTTGTCAAAGAAGATTTAAAAAAGTTTCAACCCAATTTCATGGTTGCTGTACCCCGTTTGTGGGAATCGATTTATGAAGGAGTACAAAAGCAGTTCCGCAGCCAACCAGCCAACAAACAAAAGCTGATTGGATTTTTACTGGACATGAGCCAGAAATATATCACAGCGCGGCGCATTGCTGAAGGATTGAGTTTGACTCATGTTAATGCCTCCGCTATGGAGCGATTAGGGGCGAAAATATTAGAATTAGCTTTATCGCCCTTTCAAGCACTGGGAGAAAAATTAGTTTATGCTAAGGTGCGGGAAGCTACAGGTGGCAAAATTAAGCAAGTTATTAGTGGTGGTGGGGCGCTACCTCGACACATAGATAACTTCTTTGAAATAATTGGTGTCGAGATTTTACAAGGCTATGGCTTGACAGAAACCTCACCAGTAACAAACGCCCGTCGTCCATGGCGAAATTTGCGCGGTTCATCTGGGCAACCAATTCCGGGTACAGAAGTTAAAATTGTTGATCCAGAAACTCGTCAGCCCCTACCAGCGGGACAGCGTGGTTTAGTGCTGCTCAAAGGTCCACAAATCATGCAAGGCTATTACCAAAACCCGGAAGCGACAAAAAAAGTCATAGACGCTGAAGGTTGGTTTGATAGCGGTGATTTAGGTTGGGTAACACCCCAAAATGACTTGGTGCTAACTGGTAGGGCTAAAGATACAATTGTGTTGACCAATGGGGAAAATATCGAACCGCAACCGATAGAAGATGCTTGTTTGCGATCGCCCTACATTGATCAAATTATGCTGGTAGGACAAGACCAGCGCAGCATCGGGGCTTTGATAGTTCCCAACCTGGAAGCCTTGGAAAAATGGGCAGAAAATCAGAATCTAAATTTAAGTACCCCGGACCAAAATCTTGCCTCAAGCAGTCAAAAAATTGACTTAGAGAGTAAAATAATCCAGGATTTATATCGGCAGGAATTGAATCGGGAAGTAAAAAACCGTCCTGGTTATCGAGCCGATGACCGCATTGGACCATTCAAACTAATTCTCGAACCCTTTTCCATCGAAAATGGCATGATGACACAAACCTTAAAAATCCGTCGTCACATTGTCATGGAACAGTATCGCGATATTATTGACGGAATGTTTGCCAAATAACTCCACTTGCAAACTATCAGAGTGAACGTGAAATTTTTATGGATGTATCCAACCCTCAATTGC
The DNA here is from genome assembly GCF_014696825.1 of Anabaena sphaerica FACHB-251. Classification (NCBI taxonomy): domain Bacteria; kingdom Bacillati; phylum Cyanobacteriota; class Cyanophyceae; order Nostocales; family Nostocaceae; genus Anabaena; species Anabaena sphaerica. The sequence continues at coordinate 261,892 of NZ_JACJQU010000002.1, forward strand.
TTTTAAAGCGCGTAGTTAACGTCAAAGTTATTGTTACTCCTCTCTGGAAAGAGGAAGTACAACAGCAATTACAAGCGCAAATCAATCAACTAGATCAGCAACTGCAACAGCTAGATGTTGAAGGACAAAGAGCAATTACCGCCATTCAAAAACAGAGTTTACAACCACCAGGCCCCCAAACTCTGCAACAAATTGACAATATCCAACTTCAGGTTAATCAAAAGAAAAGTGAACTGCTAGAGCAAAAAAACCAACTACTACAAAACCTTCAGCAAGTGCAATATCTGGAGTTAGATCAGGAAGTCAACCAATTTCAAATGGAAGGCTTTTTCCGGGTAGAACCTGGTGATAACTTGATTAGCAAAATGCAAGTTGAAATTGTGCTACGTGATGGCGTTGTCGAAGAAATTCGCGGGGATATCTAAAATTTAAAGGGAACAGGGAATAGGGAAGTGAGGAGGCAGAAGAAGCAGGGGAGGAAAGGGAAGATGTTTCTCCAGTCCCCATTCCCCAGTCCCCAGTCCCCAGTCCCCAATGATTTGATCAACCAAAATCCTCGTAGCAAGATACAATTCGATCTGGCAACAGCTGTTAAAGTCCATAAAATTATTGATTCTGAAACCACCATTATGAGCATTCATGAAGTATTTATGCCGGCGCTAAGTTCCACTATGACTGAGGGAAAGATTGTCTCTTGGGTGAAATCGCCGGGGGATAAAGTGGAAAAAGGCGAAACAGTGGTGGTTGTCGAGTCAGACAAGGCTGATATGGATGTGGAATCTTTCTATGAGGGATTTCTCGCTCATATTATAGTCCCAGCTGGTGAAAGCGCCCCCATTGGTGCTGCGATCGCTTACGTTGCAGAAACAGAAGCAGAAATCGAAGCTGCTAAGGCTATGGCTGGTGGTGGAAGTGCTGTAGCGGAAACACCCGCACCCGTACCTGTGGCAGCAGCTGCTACAGTAGCCACACCTGCTACAGCCTCTCAAAATGGCTCCAACCATCGGGAAGATCGGCTGGTAGCTTCACCCCGCGCTCGCAAGTTGGCCAAAGAACTGAGAGTTGATTTAAATAGCCTTAAAGGTAGTGGTCCCTACGGTCGTATCGTCGCCGAAGATGTGGAAACTGCTGTTGGTAAAGTTCAGCAACCTACTACCCCTGCTATTACCCCAACTCAACCCGCATCACCAGCACCTGCAAAACCAACACCTGCACCTGCCCCATCTGTACCCGCACCTGCCCCATCTATTACCAGTGCCGTTCCTGGTCAGGTAGTACCATTAACTACTCTGCAAAATGCGGTGGTACGCAATATGATGACAAGTTTATCTGTACCAACATTCCATGTTGGTTATACGATTACCACTGATGGATTAGATAAACTTTACAAACAAATTAAATCTAAAGGCGTAACCATGACGGCGCTATTAGCGAAAGCTGTAGCGGTGACATTACAAAAACATCCTTTACTTAATGCCAGCTATTCAGATCAAGGAATTGTTTATCATCCCAATATCAATGTTGCTATAGCTGTAGCGATGGATGATGGCGGTTTAATTACACCTGTGTTACAGAAAGCTGATCAAGTAGATATCTATTCTCTATCACGCAATTGGAAATCTTTGGTAGAAAAAGCCAGAGCTAAACAACTACAACCAGATGAATACAGCACTGGTACATTTACCCTGTCTAACTTGGGGATGTTTGGTGTAGATACATTTGATGCGATTTTGCCACCAGGACAAGGTTCAATTTTAGCGATCGCTGCTGCTCGTCCGCAAGTTGTAGCTACAGCAGATGGTTTATTTGGTGTGCGTCAACAAATGAAAGTTAACATTACCTGTGATCATCGCATTATTTACGGCGCTCATGCTGCCGCATTCTTGCAAGATTTAGCGAAATTAATTGAAACCAACCCTCAATCTTTGACACTGTAAGCAAAACCTTGACAAACCCATAAATTTTAATTTCAGACTTGGAGTTTTTTTTTAATTCCAAGTTTTTTTTATACAAAAGGAGATAGATCCCCGACTTCTAAAAGAAATAGGGGATCTGTGTATCAGCTATCGCGGTGTAGATGTTAACTGTTATTAATTCAAGTTACTGTGAAAGTGAGTGACATCAGTTGGTAACAAAATCAAACAAAAAATATGACAACAGAACATAGTTTAATTCTGGATATAACAACAGTTTTAACCGCTACCGCATTAGGAGGATTTTTGTCCCATCGGTTGCATCAACCTGTGATACTTGGTTATTTAGTTAGTGGTTTTGCTATTGGACCTTTTGGTTTCAAGTTATTAAGCAATGTTGATGATATTAAATCTTTAGCAGAAATTGGTGTTGCTTTCCTGCTATTTGCATTGGGTGTAGAATTTTCTTTAGCAGAACTCAAACGAGTTAAAGAAATTGCCATTAAAGGCAGTTTATTACAAATTGGTTTAACAATTGCCCTAGTCGCAATAGTAACAGTAATTACTGGTTGGGCTTCTGGAATTACACAAGGGATCTTTTTAGGAGCAGTTTTATCTCTTTCTTCCACAGCAATAGTATTAAAAACACTCACCGAAAAGGGTGAAACTAATACAGTGCATGGGCAAATTATGCTGGCAATATTAATTACTCAAGATTTAGCCTTGGGTGTGATGTTAGCAATACTTCCTGCTTTGCAACAACCAGAAAATATTGCCACAGCATTAGGTTTTGCTTTAGTCAAAATTGCAATATTTGTAGTAGTTGCAATTATATTTAGTCGTTGGATAGTTCCCCGTGTTTTAAGTAATATTGCCGCGACAGAAAGCAATGAGTTATTTCTGTTAGTTCTAATTGCTCTTTGTTTAGGAGTTGCGTTAATAACTGCACATTTGGGACTTTCCATTGCCATGGGGGCATTTGTTGCTGGTTTAATGATTTCCGAAATTGATTATGCTGACCAGGCATTAGCCAAAATTTTACCGTTGCGAGATACATTTGCTAGTCTGTTTTTTGCATCAATTGGAATGCTGATTGATCCGGCTATTCTCATCAACAATTTTGGCATAATTTTAGGACTCGTGGCTTTGGTTTTGTTGGGGAAAGCAGCAATTATTTTCGGAATTGTTTTAAAATTTGGCTACTCTCTCAAAAATGCTATTATAGTCAGTTTGGGAATTAACCAAATTGGTGAATTTTCCTTTGTATTAGCCTTGGTAGGTTTACAATTAGAATTGATATCTCAACAAACCTATTCTTTATTGTTAGGAACAACAGCTATTACACTCATACTCACACCTTTATCTCTCAAAGTTGCACCTTTAATTGCCGAAAATTTAAATCAAAACCCCTTCCTAGCAAAATTCTTACAACGCTTTTCTGCACCGAAAACAATATCTATGCCAGAAACAATTACTGGTCATGTAGTGGTAGCAGGTTACGGTAGAGTTGGGCAAGTAATTGTCAACATCTTACAAACTGAAGGATATCCAGTTTTAGTCATTGAAAATAGCGAAGCATCTGTACAAAGATTGAGATCACGCCAAATTCCTTATATTTTTGGTGATGCAGATTCTGAGTTAGTATTAGAAAAAGCACATTTAGAAACTGCTAAAGCTTTAGCTATTGCTCTTCCCGATCCTGCTAGTACCCGCTTACTTTTAAAAAATGCTCTGGCTATTGCACCTAATTTAGATGTAATTGCTCGTTCACACAGTAACAAGGAAATTGATACTTTAACTCAAATGGGTGCAAAAGAGGTGGTACAACCTGAATTTGAAGCAGCTTTAGAGTTAGGAAATCATTTACTAAAAACCTTGGGTGCAGCAGAAAGTTACATCCAAACTGTTATCAAGACTATTCGCAAAGATAGATATTTAAGTGTTAGACCTGAGAAAGAATAAACGTCAGAAGGCAGGAGTCAGGAGTAATTAATTACGTTCGCGTAGCGTGGCGTATGACTCCTAAGTCGTCACGCAAGCTATAGCCATAGCGTTCTATTACGAATTATTGTACCCTTTCCCCTAGCTTATTCCATAATTCCAGAGGAGAAATTTGACTAAGACCAGAAAATTGACCATCTCCTATTTCAATTACTATCCATTCTCCGCTTTCTAATTGTCCAATATCAACGGCAATATAAGGAACTTGTAAACGTTGAGAAGCGAGAATTGCTAAATTTAATACTTGTTCTTCTTCCGCTGTTGACAATTTGCTTAAATCATCTTTTCCATCCCAATAATAGCCATATTTGAGAATTTGATGATTATAAATAAAACATCTAAATTCTCTTCCCATGGGAAAACCATTATTAGCAAATCTTTGATATCGTAAATTGACTAATTTTCTGACAATAATTCGATCTCTAGCAGCATATTTAAGTTTTAATAACTTGGCTGTTAATTCTGTCAATTCTTCTAAATTATTAGCTACACAAGATTTCCAACCTTGCTGTTTTCTAGATTGAATTGCACCTTTAACAAATACAGGAAATCCTAATAATTCACTAGCTTTAATGCACTCATCTGTGGAAGTAATAATCACACTTTCCGGTGTTAACCCTTGTAGAAGGGGATAAAACATATCAAATTCCTGTGCTATTTGATGTTCTAAAGGATTATTCAGTAATTTGATTCCCTTATCTAAAGCGGCTTGGTATATCGCTTGATATCGTTCTAATTCTGGGATATATCCTACCAAAATTCCCTGAGTTTCTTCAGCATATTGGGGAATATGCCATAGAGCATTTTCGGCTGTACCACAGTCTTGAAAATCTGGGGGGATATAGTAGACTTTAAAACCCAATAATTGGGCAGTTTCAGTCATTAATTTATTTTCTTTAGCACTGGTAGATAGTTCTGTTTGTTCTGTGGCTTCACTAATAACAATCATTAGTTGTTTTTGGGTTTTGTAAATAAACCAATAAATATAAATAAAAAAGTGGGCAATGCCCACCCTAATTTAACCTTTAACGCACATAACTTGTTTAAGTGTTGCTACCACTTCCACCAAATCAGCTTGGTTTGCCATTACTTGCTCAATAGGTTTATATGCACCGGGAATTTCATCTAAAACTCCTGCATCTTTACGACATTCTACACCTTCAGTCTGAGCAATTAAATCATCAAGTGTATAGACGTTTTTCGCCTTATTTCTTGACATTAACCGCCCTGCACCGTGACTACAGGAGCAAAAACTATGAGCATTTCCTTTACCTTTAACAATGAAGGATTTTGCTCCCATTGAACCAGGAATAATGCCATAATCTTCTGTTTGAGCGCGAACTGCACCTTTACGAGTGACATACACTTCTTCGCCAAAATGTACTTCTTTTTCGGCGTAGTTGTGATGACAATTTACCTCTAATAAAGGTTTGCTTACTTTCCCTCCTGATATATGTTTTTCGACGATCTTTTTAAATCTCGCCATCATGACATCACGGTTAAAAAGTGCGTAATTTTGCGCCCATTGTAAATCTTGCCAGTAGGCTTTAAATTCTGGTGTACCAGCGACAAAATAAGCTAAATCAGTATCTGGTAATTTCTCACTTGCCATTTTTCGTAATTCTTTGGCTGTATTAATATGGCATTGTGCGAGTTTATTACCAATGTTGCGAGAGCCGGAATGCAACATTAACCAAACTTGGTTCTCTGTATCAAGACAAATCTCGATAAAATGGTTCAATTTGTTACTGATTGCTGAAGCTTATTCAGTCGCCACAGTCTCATTTCAATACTGTTTCGACTTCTGCCTAATACTTTCATTGAACACTCAACCGAATGGGTAGTAATAAACTGATCTTCTTGAGGTATCCAAAATTTTCTATTGTTAATCCCACAATATCATAAATGAAAGTCGCAATCGATCAAGTCATTTCTGCTTGACTCTATACCTTCCTATTCGGTATAGTTCGGAGTACACCTTCATCCTAATAAATTAACTAATATATCAGGATGCCCAAGTCCCTCTACTCTCTACGGGGCGTTTTACCGCTTCCCTCGGTATTAGCATCGCAGCCTTCACCGATTTGGACGAGTTTTTAATCTTACATCACTGTAAGATGGGGCAATCTTTCACCCCCACCAAGAGAACCCATTTGTTTCATGGCTTTGCTTTCTAAATCTTGCACTCCACGATGCAAGTCTTTAAATGAGCGCCATTTCTGCCAATTAGTTACAGCTTTTTCTACATCTTTGTTTTCATTGAATCCTGTAGGAATTGCTGCTTCAATATCGATGCGAATTTTCTTGAGTTTGCCTTCTAATTGTTCACCTGTAAATTGGGTTTTAATTGCACACATTCCACAACCAATATCTACACCCACAGCCGCAGGTATAATGGCTTCTTTGGTGGCAATAACTGAACCAACTAAGGCACCTTTTCCAAAGTGAACATCGGGCATTAAGGCAACGTGTTTAAATACAAATGGCAAGGATGCAACATTCTTGGCCATTTGGATTTCATCTGAGGCTAAGGGATGATTTGCCCAAGATAAAACGGGTGATGGGGTGTTAATTTCTAATTGTTCGTAGGGCATAATATTAAGTCAAAATTCAAAAGTTAAAAGTCAAAAGATTTAATTTGGCTGGTATGTTTGAACTCATCATTTTAGATTCTATTAAATTTATATTACATATATACTACATAAATATTTATCTGTCAACTTCTGGGAATAAACAACCCGTAACCCTGATTTATTCAAGAAGTCGGGGTTATTTTCGGCTCTGTGGTAAGATAATTAGGGTTTTGCCAGCATCAATGCACACCAGAATGGGTAATAATCATTGGTGAGGATATTACTTCTTCAGTTTTTGGCATAGTGGCATGAGTTTAAAGGCAGTTTTATTCGATTTCAATGGTGTCATCATCAAAGATGAGCCAATTCACCTACAATTGATAGATGAGATTCTAGTGCAGGAAAATTTGCAACCGCAAAAGCTGCATGAGCGTCAAGCTTGTTTGGGCAGGAGCGATCGCGCTTATTTTCAAGACTTGCTCAAAAATCGTGGTAGAGTGGTAACGGAAGAGTATTTAATTCAGTTGCTCACCCGCAAAGCTGAAGCTTACGTGCTGGAACTAGAGAAACAGGAAAAACTGCCTTTATATCCGGGGATAGAAGACTTAATTTTTCAGGTGCGATCGCAAAATCTCAAACTAGGTTTAGTTAGTGGTGCTTTGCATCTAGAAATAGAACTGGTGCTAGAACGTGCCAAACTAACTGAATACTTTAATGTTATTGTCGCAGGTGATGACATCAACACCAGTAAACCCCAACCTGAAGGTTATTTGCTGGCTGTTGAAAGATTCAATCAAGCATACCCAGATTTAAATCTACAACCCCAGGAATGTTTAGCTATTGAAGATACTCCGGCGGGTATTCAAGCAGCCAAACGCGCTCAGATGCAAGTTGTGGGAGTTGCGAATACTTACCCTTTTCATATGCTTCAGCGTCAAGCTAACTGGACTGTTGACTATTTGACTGATTTAGAATTAGAACGGGTAAAGGAAGTTTTTTTGCAAAAAAATGTGAAACTTACTGCGCCTGAGTGTTAAAATATGATATATATGCTAGAGTTTGTGACTCTGCATTAATAAGGGGAATTAGCTCAGTTGGTAGAGTGCTGCGATCGCACCGCAGAGGTCAGGGGTTCGAGTCTCCTATTCTCCATTTGTACATTAAATAATTATTGTCAAAAATTATGACGCACTATTTAGCTAGATAGCCAGATATACAGACTCTTATGTTTATCTGGTTTATTTCTCTAGTTTAGCATACCAGCATAATATCAGATACTGTATGATTTTACTCTAATACATACAGTAGAATTTCGTCAGCCGAATTGGCTATTGCTTTGCAAAATAAGACTAAAAATATGGTTAACCTAGAAGCTGAAGACCTTAAACAATTAATAACTCTTCTTAAAGATATACCAGAACTAGCTACAGAGCGATCGCGTCAGCAAATTTTGGAACTAGCAGATTTAAAACAGTTGTCGCCAATGATTGACCTTTCTGGTGCGCCCTTTGTGTCAGTTAGTACGATAGTCAGCTATTTATCTAATTACGGGCGTTTAACTTATGACCACGAAGCATTAGGACTGTTATTAAATACTTTGAAAGGTTTTGTGGGAGTGCAGCAGCAACAGTTTTTAGACACGCTGCTAACAAAATATGACATGATGACACCAATCGCCGCATTACCAGCGATAAATGACTGGCGAGGAAGAGAAACTGTAGCAGACATATTCGAGAAAATAATTGGAGAAAATACCCTACGCCCAATTTCATTTTTACAGCAGGGGCTTCAAGTTGCACAATCTGTTGCCTATATTGGGGTGCGAACTAGCCAAGAACGATGGTCAGGTACGGGCTTTCTAGTTGCTCAGAATTTGTTATTAACTAACAACCACGTTTTACCAAGTTCAGATTTACTGTCAGGTACAATTTTTCGTTTTAATTATGAGGAGAATTTCCAAGGAGAAGCTCAAATAACTGATGAGTACCGCCCTAAATCCAATGGAATTTTTCATACAAACCAAGCTCTAGATTACAGTTTAATTGAGATTGAAGGAGAACCTGGAAAAAAATGGGGTTGGTTGCAATTTCCATTGCTGCCTAAAGAAATAAGGCGTGATAGCCGAGTCAATATTATTCAGCATCCACAAGGGCAACCAAAACAAATTTCTCTTCAAAACAATTTTGTTCAATTTGTGGGCGGTAATGTAGTACAGTACGTCACCTCTACTTTGCAAGGCTCATCTGGTTCTCCAGTCTTGAATGATGCTTGGGAAGTTGTTGCGCTGCATCATGCAGGAGGTAATATTTCAGAACCAACAACTCAACGGCGTTACTTTAGAAATGAGGGCATATTAATAAAAAGTATTTTGGCTGACTTACCTTCAGAACTTGTAGACTTACTTAAGGCAGCAAAAAACACTTAGCCTTGGAGATTTTTTACAAGAATCTAGAGTTGAATGACTATGGAAATCAAGCCCCAATTGATACACATTTTAGTACAAATACCATCCACTCAAACCGTTAAGGAGCGTAGAACGCTTCTGAGTATCACGGGGTTTGATTATTTAAATACAAGAATCAGTACACTCGAACAAAGTAACTATGTCTTTTTTACTGAATTAATTGAACTCATATTCTCTGAAGGCCAAGCTCAATTATTAAAATTCCTTAGTGAGCTTGTAGAGAGTGAATTTGTTGGCTTAGAAACTAGGGATAAACTAAATAATTTCATTGCACAAATTAAGGCTTTAGAACCTCGACAATGGAATAGGGAATGTAACGAACCAAAGAATAATCAAACAATTGGTATTGTTTTGACTCCTAACCAAAGTGCTGAAGGATTAAAAAAACGACAAAATATAACAATTGTTCCATCAGTTGCTGGAACTCAAGCTTTTGAATTTACTGTGGTTACGATAAATGCCCAAGGACAAGAAATTGATCGTTGTCAAAAACAAGCCTGCTACTTAACTGAAGAACTTGGAAATGGTGTGATATTGGAAATGGTTTATATTCCAGGAGGAGAATTTTGGATGGGTTCATCGGAATCTAAAGGAAAGCGATACTCTAATGAAAAACCTCAGCATTTAGTCACAATTCAACCATTTTTGATTAGCAAATACCCAATTACACAAACACAGTGGAAACAGATTGCTTGTTTGTCAGAAGTTCATCAAAAGCTCAAGCTTCGGCCATCACGGCAAGGAGGAAACAGCCACCCCGTAACTCAAGTTTCCTGGTTTGATGCTGTTGAGTTTTGCGATCGCCTATCTCAAAAAACAGGACACAAGTATCGTCTTCCTAGCGAAGCCGAGTGGGAATATGCTTGTCGTGCTGAAACTATGACACCTTTTAATTTTGGAGAAACTATTAACTTCAATTTAGCTAATTACGATAGCCGTTATCCCTATCATTCAGAACCTAAAGGAATTTATCGTGAAAAAACTACAGAAGTAGGTATTTTTCAGATTGCAAACTCATTTGGATTGTTCGATATGCACGGGTTAGTTTGGGAATGGTGCTTAGATAATTGGCATCAAAATTATGATAAAGCACCTACAAATGGAGATGCTTGGCTAGACAGTGATGATAATAATACTCGTGTTATGCGTGGTGGCTCATGGCGTAACGAAGCGTTTTGGTGTCGTTCTAGTTCTCGCCAGTTTCATCATACAAGCGAAAAGTCAAACAATATTGGTTTTAGAATTGTTCGCTCATTGTAATGTTGAATTAGTTACTCCAAATAATTTATAATTTTATTGATTCTAAATATTAATTATTTACTTTTTATAGCTGTTGCTTTTTACGTGCTGCTTGAGTTTGCCAATATTCAGATGCTTTAGGAGATTTTTCAAATTTATCTATTCTTAAAAATACGCTATCTTTTCTTTTTATTTCTTTAATTGCTGCTTCAATTTCATTTATTGAGACTTGAAAAAAATCTCTTCTTGAATTCACTTTATTAACTCTTTTATCATCAAAACGTTGATGTAAATTTTGTAATGTATCTAAAGCATCTTCTGAGAAAATTTTGAAATGAACATCAAATTGAAATGGGACTGCGGGGTTCATTTCCCTAATATATATGTCTTCTTGACTACGAAATGTCATACAAATACGATATATATTTTGACCAAGAGAACCTATATTAGAAATTATATAAATGTATCCTGATTTGAGTTTCTTAGATTCAAATAAAGCATTTTCTTTATCACTTCTATCTTCTGCGACTAATCGTTCTAACTCTTGAATTCTAGTCTCTAATTGTTTTTTCTCTTCTTCTTTAGCTTGTAATACTTCTTGTCGAATTTTATCAAGTTCTTGTTGGTGAAGTATTTCTCTTTGTTCTGCATCTTCTGCTCTTTTTCTTGCTTTATCAAATGCTTCACGTTCTTTCTTCTGCTTTCTAATTTCTTTATCTCTTTCTTGCTCTTGCTGTTTTTTATCTTCTAATTCATACTGTAAATCTAATTCGATAAGCTTAAGATGTAAATATTCTTCTCCAATTCTGCATTGTAGAGTTTTTAAATATTTATTGTATTTTTCAAAGGTCTTATTTATTGTATTTTTTAAAAAATCAACATTATTATATTTAACCTCTTTTTTTGCATATTTACATTTTTCTTCAAAACAAACTTCTACCAAGTTTAAAATATCATTGATCATTTTATCGCCTTTTCTTTTGCTATCCCCAACAGTCCATTGAGTATCACAAATGTAAGCTTGGTTATTTTCTCGCATATTTTCCTGTTGTAAATGGATATCTTTCAGCCGAAGTATATATTCATCAGAACTAATAAATTCATCTTTTGCTTCGTAAGCATCTTTAGACTGAAGATAGAGTTTTGCATTAATTGCATTAAATTGCTGCTGAAGATTTCCGATTTCTCTATTCAGAGATTCCTGCTGGTTTTCCAGCAAATGAATATTTGACTCTAACTGCCGTTGATAAGCTTCTTTATCATCTAATGCGTCATACTTACATAATTTTTTCCTAAGCCGGGATTCTGCAATTAGGGATTGTACTAAGGCGGCAGAAAGTCCAGCTACTAATACCACTAATCCCAGGTTTAGTAACGACATAGAATTTAGTATTACCACTGCTATAGTTTATAACTTAGTTTACAATATTGTTATTTAGAATATATGAGTAACCGAAGCGTGAGTTTGCGACTTAATCGGTTAAAAGCAAGAGACAATAGCGATCGCTAATCACAATACATCACAACTATTTGATCATTAGTATAAAATAAAACTTACAACACTGAATTATATCTTTACACTTCTTTGCAGCCTCACCATTGAAGAAACTGGGTAAACTCACCCCATAACCCAGAGATATTTTTTTGTTGCCAAAAATGTAACCAAACCAAACTTGTATCTAGAAAATGCCAAACTAGCAACATATAAATCCTATCAAATAATAGGGTTTAAATCACCAAAAACTCTTAGGAACTGTTGACCGTTAAAAGTTGACAGTGTATGTATTTTGATTTTTTTTTGAGGAGTGTACATCTTATGTCTAGAAATACCTTATCAGTTTCTTCCCTGCCAATCAAGAACCTGGGAAAAATCCTTTATTCCACCTTATTAATATGTATGATATTTACCTTACCAGCATCAGCCGAAGAAAAAGCCAAATTATGGCGCACCTTAACCGTCAGTGGTCGTGGTGTAGAAACAATTGCTACCACCTTATCACAAGTTAGTTTAGGTGTAGAAGTTCAAGGTAAAACAGCCCAAGAAGTACAAAAAGAAGCTGCCCGCAGATCATCCGCTGTGGTAGCCTTACTCAAAAGCCGAAATGTGGAAAAATTAGAAACTACAGGTGTTCGTCTTAACCCAGTTTATAGTTATACCAACAACGTCCAAAAAATCACTGGTTATGCAGCCAGCAACACAGTCAGTTTTCGCTTTCCCACCGATAAAGTCGGTACATTATTAGATGAAGCCGTAAAAACTGGAGCCACACAAATTAACGGTATCAGTTTTGTAGCCACTGATGAAGCTATTAGCAACGCCCAAAAACAAGCATTGAAAAAAGCCACCCAGGATGCCCAACAACAAGCTGATGCAGTTTTCAGCACCTTGGGCTTTCAACCAAAAGAAATAGTCAGCATTCAAATTAATGGTGCAACTCCGCCACCACCTCCAATGCTACAACGGGCTGAATTTGCCAAAGCAAACCTTGCAGATGCTTCTACCCCCATAGTCGGTGGTGAACAAGAAGTACAAGCCTCAGTAACCCTGCAAATTAGTTATTAGGAACAGGGAACAGGGAACAGGGAACAGGTGAAAATAACCTCCTGCCTCCTGCCTCCTGCCTGCTGATAAACTAAAAATTCTCTGGAGACATATCCCCCATACCACCCTCAGCGTCACGCTTAGACCCTAGTAATTCTAGCTGTTCTACGTGGATAACTGGTTTTGAGCGATTAACCCCGGTTTGGCGATCGCTCCAAGTGTCAAATTTCAGATAACCTTTAACCCCAATTAAACTGCCTTTACGCACATAATTACCCGCAACCTCCGCCGTTTTTCCCCAAAGTTCCAAATTAAACCAATCTGGTTGATCACTATTGCGAGTTCTTCTATTCACCGCTAGTGTTAATTGACATTTCACTGTTCCAGACTCAAAATACTTTATATCCGGGTCGCCGCCTACACGTCCAACCAGAGTGACAACATTTATGCTCATGGGTGTTACCTTGGTGTTCAATTGAAGTACAATTGTACTTGCTGATTTTTTATCCTATAATAACCAATTGTGAAAACCTTAAAAATATGTTAAGTAATTAACAATAATATATATTAATTTTCCCAGATGCTTTAAAAATTACTTGTCATCATTGCCAGAATTATACGGTTATACTGAGTAACTTTGAGTAGAGAGAAAATAAGATGTCTGAAACATCCATCAAGATTGACAGAAATTATAGAAAAAAATAGTCTGATTTACTGGAGTCAGGCAAACAAACATCATAAAATCCAGAACAATTAACACTCACTGTGATCATCACAAATTAGCGCAAATAGGGGGCATAGATACGCGTGGGTCTTTTTAGAAACTTTCGCTCATCATGGGATATGGGTATCGACCTCGGTACAGCCAACACCCTAGTTTATGTATCTGGTAAAGGTATTGTACTACAAGAACCTTCAGTAGTTGCCATTGATCAAAACGAAAAAATAGCACTGGCAGTAGGAGAAGATGCCAAAAAAATGCTCGGTCGGACACCGGGTAACGTCATAGCAGTCCGTCCCCTGCGTGATGGTGTGATTGCTGATTTCGAGACTGCCGAACTGATGCTCAAAAGTTTTATTCAACGAGTAAATGAGGGTAGATCCCTGATTTTACCCCGGATCGTCATTGGCATTCCCAGCGGTGTAACTGGGGTAGAAAGACAAGCTGTAATGACTGCTGCTACTCAAGCGGGGGCTAGAGAAGTATATTTAATTGATGAGCCTGTAGCCGCAGCTATTGGTGCAGGCTTACCAGTAGCCGAACCCACCGGTAACATGATCATTGATATTGGTGGTGGGACAACAGAAGTAGCCGTACTCAGTCTTCAAGGAACAGTAATCAGCGAATCAGTACGTATTGCTGGAGATGAATTGACAGAAGCGATCATCCAGTATATGAAGAAAGTTCATAACCTGGTAATTGGAGAACGGACAGCTGAAGACATTAAAATCCGCATAGGTTCTGCCTATCCTACCAACGATGATAACGATGCTATTATGGAAGTCCGGGGCTTGCACCTGCTTTCTGGATTACCAAGAACAGTCACAATCAAAGGTCCAGAAATTCGTGAAAGTATGTTAGATCCTCTATCAGTAATAATAGAAGCAGTCAAGCGGACACTAGAACGGACACCCCCAGAACTAGCAGCAGATATTATTGACCGGGGAATCATGTTAGCTGGTGGTGGCGCATTACTCAAAGGCATAGATACCCTAATTAGTCATGAAACGGGTATTGTCACACATATTGCAGCAGATCCCTTAAGTTGTGTTGTCTTGGGGACAGGTCGTGTGCTAGAAAACTTCAAGCAGCTAGAACGGGTATTCAGTGGACGTTCTCGCAATATGTAGCCAAAAGCGTAAACAAGATGATGGATTCTGTATCTATGAAATATGGCATCCATTATCTCAATCAATAATAAAAATATACAGGTATAAATGTTTACTGCACGTCGTTGGTGGGAACATAAAGGATTACAAATAGGTTTGTTAGCTCTAGTCGTTGGTAGTGCTTTGACACTGCGGCAAACTCAAGGTGCGCTGGTGATGGAGATATATCAAGGCATTACTCGTCCGTTAAAGACGTTGCAGCCAGAGATCACTCCTGAAGACCGTATCCGTGAAGCCCGATTGTTAGAGTTACAAACGCGTATAGTTGATCTAGAAAGTCAAAATCAAAAGCTACAAAGTTTATTAGGTTATGTAGAGAAAGAACCACTTTCAACACGCCCAATTGTATCTAGAGTAGTAGGGCGCAGTGCAGGCCACTGGTGGCAACAAGTAACTTTGAATAGCGGCACAAAAGCAGGTATTCAAGAAGGTTTTGTCGTCAAAGCTGAAGGTGGCTTAGTCGGTTTAGTAGAAAGCGTTACTGCCAATACCAGCCGTGTATTGTTAGTTAGCGATTTGAAAAGTCAAGTAGGTGTCACCATTAGCCGTACTGCCGCTAAAGGTGTTTTGCGGGGCGATTCTTCAGGCGAAGGAGTGCTAGAGTTTTATGAAAAAGTCCCTAATGTGAAGGTGGGAGATTTAGTTTCTACTTCTACTTATAGTCAGAAGTTTCCCGCTGGTGTACCAGTAGGAAGAATCAAGTCTCTAGATTTAAAGAAACTCCCAGCATCAGTAGCCAAAATTGAATTATTCCCACCCATTCGTTATTTAGATTGGGTGACTGTATATCCCGGTCCAGAAAACCTAGAGCCAGAAAAACCAAACTAAGAGGTGACTGGGGACTGGGGACTGGGGACTGGTGACTGGGGAAGACTAATAACCCCATGCCCAATGCCCAATGCCCAATGCCCAATGCCCAATCACCAATCACCAATCACCTTAAAAATTTGACAAAACAATGAAAATTCCTGGATTTCCTGGCAACAAAAACACAAAAGCAAGAACGCCAGACCGAAAATCCAAATCCTTAATTCCCCAGTTGACTGATTGGCATCCCTGGTTACGTCAAGGAATGGATTGGACAGTCACATCTGGATCTGTGGTGTTATGTTTACTAATGTTGCCAACCCGATTCCCAGGCATGGAATTATTGGGCATTGCACCTAACTGGTTACTAATTTGGGTGGTAGCTTGGAGTGTGAAACGCTCTATACTTGCGGGTGCATTGGCAGGTATCATTTTAGGCCTGCTGCAAGATGCTATGACAGCGCCTAACCCTACCCATGCTGTAAGCTTAGGAATCGTAGGAATGCTGACCAGCCTAATTCAAAAGCAGCGTTTTATCCAAGAAGACTTTATATCTATTGCTTTAATCGTCTTTGGAATGGCAATTGTGTCAGATACTATTTTTGCAATGCAATTGTCTCTAATTGGTGGTAGCTGCGGCGACCAATGCTTTCGCAAAGTTGAAGACATCTGGACATACTACCAGCGTGTTGCCTTAGCTTCTGCAATTCTTAGTAGTTTGTGGGCTCCTGTACTTTATTATCCTCTAAACCGCTGGTGGCAACAGATGAAATTAATTCATAATTCATAACTCATAATAAATAGTGCCTCTAGTCCCGTTAGGGATAGGTAATTCGTCAGTGGAAAATAGCGGATGTTAACCCCAGTAACAATCTCCTCAAATATGGTAGGCAGTGAATTTGACTCCCTGATGATGCAACGGTGTTTGCAACTAGCCCGACGTGCTTTGGGACGCACTTCACCAAATCCATTAGTGGGGGCGGTGGTTTGTAGAGGGAGTGAGATTGTCGGAGAAGGTTTTCATCCCCGCGCAGGTGAACCTCATGCCGAAGTTTTTGCCCTCAGAGCCGCAGGAGAAAAAGCTCGTGGAGCTACAATCTATGTCAGCCTAGAACCCTGCAACCACTACGGGCGCACTCCCCCCTGTTCAGAAGGGCTGATAGCAGCTGGTGTATCCAAGGTAGTTGTGGGTATGGTAGACCCTAACCCCTTGGTAGCCGGAGGTGGTATTGCTCGTTTACGTGCAGCGGGAATAGAAGTCCTGGTAGGCGTGGAAGAAGCTGCTTGTCGGCAAATAAATGAAGGTTTTATCCATCGCATTCTCCACAAACGACCTTTGGGAATTTTGAAATATGCTATGACTCTAGATGGCAAAATTGCTACTAGTTCAGGTCATAGTGCTTGGATCACAAATCCAGATGCCCGTAGCCAAGTACATCAACTCAGGGCGGCTTGTGATGCTGTAATTGTCGGTGGAAATACGGTTAGACAGGATAATCCCTACCTCACCAGCCATCAGCAAGAAGGACATAATCCCCTGCGAGTGGTGATGAGTCGCAGCCTTAACTTGCCAGAAAATGCCCGTCTATGGGATGTTGCTGAGGCTCCGACTTTGGTGTTAACAGAAGTGGGAAGTTCACCAGATTTTCAAAAGATGTTGCTTAACAAGGGCGTGGAAGTGGTGGAATTTCCATTGCTCACACCAGATCATGTTATGGCTCGTCTATATGAGCGCGGTTTTTGTAGCGTTCTCTGGGAATGTGGTGGCACTTTAGCAGCAAGTGCGATCGCTCAAAATGCAGTCCAAAAAATCCTGGCTTTTATCGCCCCCAAAATCATTGGTGGTAGTCATGCTCCTACACCCGTAGGTGACTTAGGTTTTACCTCCATGACTGAAGCTTTACCGTTAGAACGGGTTCATTGGCGTGTAGTAGGTTCTGACTGTTTAGTAGAAGGTTATTTCCCACAAAAAAGTCAGTAGTCAGTAGAGGAAGGCAAAAGGCAAAAGGCAAAAGGCAAAAGTTGATTAATTTTCCCAGTCCCCAGTCCCCCGTCCCCAAGACCCTATGACTGTTGACGTTCATAAGCAAGATCACGGATGAGACTCAGGCGAGCGCGGATGTAGTCACAGAGGAAATCAGTTTCATTGGGATCTAACAAGGCTTGCTTTGTGGTTTGTTTCACTAACCACTGTACCAAGCTAGCATCGTCCAGCTGCAAAAGAGTTACGGTTTGAGCGGCTTCAACTATAGACCAAAGCTGACGCATAATCGTAGGAGTCATTAGACCTCTATTGAATTATTAGCTTAGTTGTTTCCAGATTACACAATTTCGATATTAGCTGAGGAAATAAATGTACAATTTGAGATAACTATTATCAAAGGCTTAACAAACAGATTTATATCTTTATAAAGATTAAGAGTTGGCAATTATCATCAATTCACTTCACAAAAGTTCACTTAACTTAGAGTTGGCTTATAGCCATCGGTCACGAAATATTACAGTATGTAATTTTTATAAGTTATCATCGATTGTTCCCCAGTTTTAACAGCAGTTATATCAGCTATATTGTCAATATTAAGCTTATTTGTCCGAAATTGACCAGAGTAAAACCACTGTAAATACCAACTGCAAATCAAGAGAAGCTAGTATTTAAATTGTTATACCTTTTCAGTAATATTACTTAAAAGATTTGACTATAAAAGTAGAAATATAGCCATAATCATGGTGAGAGTAAACTCATTTTAGGCGAACTTGCTTAATAATAAATCTTATTGTTTACAAAAAAGATCAAATCATAATTATCATTAGAGAATTGAGATGAAAATGTCGCATCTGATCATTTTTTCTCCCGCCAGTTTTCTACTAATGAGTGCAATGGTTAAGCCTGACCACAGCTTGAACACCCTTGAGGAAGTTTGCCCAACTCCAGAGCAGATTTCACTCAGCGCCATCGCTGCTTATTGCTACAACAGTCAATATGGCAAACTTCTACCTGATGCTTTTTACATCCATATTTTGGCGCTGTATACCCTTGACATCCAACTTCAGAAATATGAAAGCCGCGCTCGCAGTGCTGCGCCTCAAGCACCAAAAGCAACAATAGTTAAATTTAGCACCAGCAAACCCAAGATTTCCTATTTATTTTATCCAGACTTTGATACTGACCCCCATCCTGCTTTACAGTCTAGTATTCAAATTGATGTAGAAACTCTTACTGTTACCTACCGAGATTACACTGATACAGAAAATCCTCCTATTCTTCATCGCAAAGAAACCTTTGTTACCCCTGACTATCCTCTTTACGAAGAATTTGCAGCCTTAACCCGCGTTCAAGAAACTTTGGGTTTACTCAACAATACTAGAGGTATTGGTACTAGGTTGGGTTGGGAAGAAAGGTTAAAAAGATATGGAGTAGAAATACAGGGACATACCTTAATTAAAAAACAAACTAATATTAATGCAGAAGATTTAATACCCAAAATAGAACGACATAAAGCCGCTATTATTCGTCATGATTTTTCTCGTCCTGTGCGTTTAGCTTTAGATGCAGGTTTATTTGGTTCAGAAACCACATTTTTTGATTATGGTTGTGGACATGGTGGGGATATGAACCGCATCGCTGAACATGGTTATATCAGTACCGGGTGGGACCCTTATTATTTACCAGATAGTCCCTGTATACCTGCGGATATTGTGAATATTGGTTTTGTGATTAATGTTATAGAAGATCAAGGCGAGCGTAGAGAAGCATTAATAAAAGCTTGGGAACTGACGCAAAAAGTTCTGTTGGTATCTGCTCAGGTGTTAATATCTGACTCTCAAAAAGGTGTTATGGCCTATGGTGATGGTGTAATCACCAGACGTAACACATTTCAGAAATATTATGAACAAGAGGAATTAAAAGTTTACATTGATCAGATTTTGGGAGTTGATGCTATTCCCATCGCTTTGGGGGTTTATTTTGTTTTTCGAGATCCTGCTGAAACCGAACTATTTCGCGCTTCTCGTTATCGTTCTCGTGCTACTACTCCTAAAGTGAGAGCTTGTATTCAAAAGTTTGAAGAACATCGAGAACTGTTAGCACCCTTGATGGCTTTTATGACTGAACGGGGTAGAATACCTGGTAAGGGTGAGTTACCCCAAGAAGAGGAAATTTGTCAACATTTTAGTAGTTTAAGACGTGCTTTTCAAGTGATTATTAAAGCGACAGACTCAGAAGAATGGGAAGCGATCGCAGATAAACGTCGTCAAGATTTATTAGTTTATTTAGCATTAACAAAATTTAGTCATCGTCCCAGATTATCGCAACTACCGCCAGCAGTTCAAGAGGATGTTTTAGGATTATATAGTAGTTATAAACAGGCTTGTTTAGATGCGGATCAAATGTTAAGGAGTGTGGGAAATACAGAATTAATTATCAAACGCTGTCACGAAAGTAAAATTGGTAAAAAATTACCTAATTCGCTCTTAGTTCATATTTCTGCATTACAATCACTTGATCCTTTCTTACGATTATATGAAGGGTGCGCTAGTCGCACTATTGGTAGGTTAGAAGAAGCTAATGTGATTAAGTTTCATTTGAAAACACCAAAGATTTCCTATTTATTTTATCCTGATTTTGATAATGAACCCCATCCTACATTATATAGATCAATGACGATTGATTTACGGTATTTGCACGTCACTTATAAAGAATATGATGTTGATGATGATCCACCAATATTGCATCAATTAGAAACTTTAGTAAATCCTGACTATCCGCTATATGATAAATTGGCGAAATTAACGATTCAAGAAGAAGATAGAGGACTGTTAGAAAATTGGCAAAGTATTAGTCATCTTTCGGGTTGGCAGAAATGTTTAAAAGAACATTTTACCATTATTAAAGGATATAAATTATATTGGTGCAAGGATGCTGATCCTTATAAGTTGAAACTTTTCAAATCTGCTATCAATAATCGTAAAAAAGAGCGACAAAAAGCGATGGAATTAGTTGAAAATGATGCTGTTGTGGGGACAGATGGTGAGGAGAATTAGTTATATTTTTAGAGGATGTTTGAAAAGATGGTTTATAATGAAAAAGTGATTAATGAGGAAATTAAAGTATGAGTAATAAAAGCAAACAAGTTTATAATTACACCGTCATTCTCGAAAGGGAAGAAGAGGGAGAATATCATGCTTTTTGTCCTCTTTTGAAAGGTTGTCATTCTCAAGGAGATACTTTTGAAGAAGCGATCGCCAATATACAAGAAGCTGTTGAATTATATCTTGAAAGTTTAATGGCTGATGGTCAACCTATCCCTAAAGAAGATTTTATTGTTAAGCCATTAAGTGTTTTAGTATGAGTATTTTTCCGAGTGTCAAATCTAAAGAATTTATTAAAATTATAGCGGAAGGCAAGAGGCAAAAGTAAAACCTTTGTTATCAGTAGCTTTTAGCTTTTGAGAATGTCCTAACTGCCTTGTCTACAGCTATATTGAAAAAATAGGTTTTTGGTCTATCAACCTTAATTATTGATTCTAATTTATTCGTAAATCCACAAATATATTAGATAATTATACCAAAAACTAATAAATTATTATAGTGTTATTGTTTACAGTTCCTAACAGAGTATTTTCATCTTTTTTGCTCTTTCGCCATCTTTACCCAATGTTCAATCCCCTTCTTCGTCGGTTGTCTAGCATCCCCAAACGTCCAAATATCTCGTTTATGCTGATGTCCATAACTAATATGAATCGGTCTGGTGCTACCATAAAAATACAAAGAATCAAAAGGTAAATTATTTTCCAAAATCCAATCTACTAAAATCTCACTCTGTAAATCTGCAATCATAAAATCACAAGCTGCACCCAATCTTTCACAGTAGTATTTACCATTTTTGTTGAGTTCATAACTTATATGTTGATCTAGCTTAGGTGCAACCCGACCATTTTTTTCTCCTGTCAATGGGTCTTTCTTTTCCAAATATTTCTTTAAATCTGGAGAACAAAATCCATAAGTGAGAATAAAATTTGCTCTTCCGTAATTATCAATAATGGGGTCAATGATAAATTTATTTAAATCTTGTAAAGCAGGAATCGTTTCTTTGATATTTTGTGGAAACGGGTTGATGTGTTGGGCATATTTATGATAAGTCTGGGTGCAGGTACAAAATTCTTCTAATCTCAGGTATTTACCTAGTTTTAATTCTTTCATATTCATTGATAGCACCTTTAAACAGGGAACATGATCATTATTCCTCTACACCCTACACCCGACACCCACGCATACCATCTATACCGAAAAATTTTCCCCTTACTGAGTTTATACGTTATACCAGTATTATAAATATATAAAATAACTTATCGTTGCTGTTAGGACTGTCTATATATCAACAGCTATGAAATGGTTTCCATAACAGAGTACAAATAACATAGAAGGATATTCACAGAACCAATGCAGTTTTTCAGCACAATCAATTTTAATTTTACTGTTCCCCTGTTGGCTAGTGCCACAGAATCCGCAGATAGTTCAATGGTGGTAGCAGCGGTGCTACTGAGTTTAGTGGTAATTTACTTGGCCAGCAAAGTTGGTGGAGAATTATCGAACAAAGTAGGTTTGCCACCCGTATTAGGTGAACTTGTCGGTGGTGTCATAGTTGGCACATCTGTATTACATCTGTTGGTATTCCCAGAAGGTGGTACAGACAGTTCTGGTTCATTAATTATGAATTTCCTGCAAATCACCGCTGGTTTAAGCCCAGAAGCTACTCCACAGGTATTTGCCGCACAATCAGAGGTCGTTTCTGTTTTAGCAGAACTGGGTGTGATTATCCTGCTGTTTGAAATTGGTTTGGAGTCCAATTTAAAAGACTTAATGGCAGTCGGTATCCAAGCTTTTGTTGTGGCAGTGGTGGGGGTAGTAGTACCGTTTGCCGCAGGTACTGTTGGCTTAATGACTTTATTTGGTATCAGTGCTGTACCAGCTATTTTTGCTGGAGCCGCCTTGACAGCTACCAGTATTGGTATTACCTCCAAAGTCCTTTCAGAAATAGGACGCTTGAATTCTAAAGAAGGGCAGATTATTCTAGGTGCGGCAGTTATAGATGACATACTGGGAATTATCGTGCTGGCTGTAGTGGCCAGTTTGGCCAAAGATGGCGCGGTAGATGTGGGCAATGTCATTTATTTAATTGTCAGCGCCACTGCTTTTCTCATCGGTGCGATTGTTTTGGGTAATCTTTTCAATAAGAGCTTTGTAGCGATCGCTGATACACTCAAAACACGCGGTGGAGTAGTCATACCAGCTTTCATCTTCGCCTTTATCATGGCCTACCTCGCTGATATCATTCACCTAGAAGCTATCCTGGGAGCATTTGCCGCAGGTCTAGTCCTGGAAGAAACTGATAAACGTAAAGAACTGCAAAATCAAGTGCTTCCCATTGCCGATATGCTAGTTCCAGTTTTCTTTGTTGCCGTCGGCGCAAAAACCGATTTGGGAGTCTTAAACCCAGCAATTCCCAGTAATCGGGAAGGCTTAATTATGGCAATCTTCCTGATTACAGTCGCCATTCTTGGTAAAGTGATCACAGGTTTAGCCGTGTTTGGTCAACCTGGGATTAACCGCCTGGCAATTGGTGTGGGTATGATTCCCAGAGGTGAGGTAGGTTTAGTATTTGCCGGTGTTGGTGCAGCTAGTGGCGCTCTCTCAAAACCACTAGGAGCAGCAATAATTATGATGGTAATTCTCACTACCTTTTTAGCTCCCCCTCTGTTAAGATTCGTCTTTCCCGAACCAACAACCGCAGCTACTTTAGAGGGTTCTTCTGACACATCATTACTATAGCAATAGCAAATGATACCATGAGTTTGGAAGTTACCTCAGATTCTCAGGAGAGCGTGAATAAGTAAAAGTAGTCTTTTTCCGGTTTGTACTTGTCCATAATCAACTATGGACAAGTATATTTTGGCCAACTTTCCCCATGCCTGAAATTTCAATCATTATTTCTGCTTGGGAACCATACCCAGATATAGCAGTCCAATTTGATTCATGAACACAGATTTTTTTCAACCCTCAAACAGAAAACTTATATTGAGAGTATTAATACTTAACGGAAACTTATATTTCTCAGTCACCGTCTTCTGCGATAGTCAATTTTCTTTGGTTTTTCATTCTTGCTAGGCTTGGGAATGATATTTGTTTTGACTCTACCTTTACTAACCTATTATATTCTCAATATTTATCCCATAATTAGGGAGTAGCATCCGGCAAATTAACTTGATAACTTGAGAATAGTGTGTATTATTTTAGATGTGCATTCAAGAACACACTTAAATATGATTGTTATGTCAAGAAACACAGGTGAAAAGAAACAGGAAGCAACAGGATTGGATTTTTAATGCTTTTTCTATTGGTAACGATGGTGATATTTTTAAACTAATCACTAATGACTATTGGTTATGTCTTTGTATTCAGTAGCAGTAAAATTTTAATATCAAGTTTTAGCTTCCAAGAATAACCTTGTAGTAGAGAATATTAATCAGAAAATCCCCAAATAAAAAATCCCCAATTATTATCAGTGTTGATAGTGTGCAGATTTGCAAAAAAAAAATGTGAAATTAAGATATTGATGACTTTTATAAATGCAACTCAGGAGAAATAACTTTGAAACTACACTACTTACTACCCGGTACAGTTGGAACTATTCTTTTACTATCTTCCCCGACTTTAGCGGCCAAATTGGAATCTTGGCGATTTGATAAAAATCAAAATCGACTAGAAATTAATACTTCGGGTGCTGTACAACCCCAAGCACAACTAATTTTTAACCCCACACGTTTGGTAATCGATTTGCCAAATACTCAATTTGGGCGAACTCAATTAACCCAACCCGTAGGCGGTGCAATTCGTTCAATTCGCGTGGGACAGTTTGATCCACAAACAACCCGCCTAGTTGTAGAATTGACTCCTGGTTATACTCTCAACCCCCAAGAAGTCAAATTTGTAGCCATAAATTCTAATCGCTGGACAGTACAACTACCAAACCCCGAAACAGAACAACTCCCATCCACAACCAGCAACAATAGCAATAATACCTATAATTTAGCGACCATAGACTCCCAGGCGAAGGCTGAGTTTTCTACAGCAGCTAACATCACAGCAAGAACGACTCAAATTCAGAAATTACAAACCACAGGAGATGGGTTTTTTATTCGTACCAGTGGCGGTAATCCCCAGATTAAGGTAAATCGTAGTCTTGATAGCAGCACCATATTCATGGATATTGCTGACGCTACTTTATCACCACAATTGACACAAAAAAATGTAAGCGTTAATGCTCATGGTGTCAGCCGCATCGAATTCACCCAACTGCGAACAACACCAACCAGTGTCCGCATGACATTACGGGTAGATAAAAATAGTCCTGACTGGAGGGTAAGTACAAGTAATGTTGGTGGCTTGGTTCTATTACCGACTAAAGGTGTTGTTCGCTTACCTCAAAGTATTGATAAATCAACACCCCTTCCCACCCCTAACAACCCCACTGTTGCTAATAACTCCCCAGCCACTATTGAATCTGTAGAATTAGCTGGTAATGGCACACAATTACTCATTAGAGCCGACCAGACTTTATCTGCTACCGGTGCCTGGGATAGAAGCTCTGGACTATTTCGCATCACCATTCCCAATGCTAAATTAGCTCCCAGAGTCCAAGGACCCACTTTCAATGCCAATAGTCCTGTCCTCCGAGTACGTCTGCAACCCCAAGCACCCAACACTGTAGTTATTTTTGTCCAACCAGCATCGGGAGTCAGCATTGGGGAAATCAACCAAGTCAGCAACCAGCTTTTGGCTCTACAATTACAACGATATAGTCAAGCTCGACCCCCAATCAGCTTACCACCCTTACCATCCCCTAACAGTGGTCAATTACCAGATCCAAATATCAGGAATCCCCGGACACGTCCTCGTCCCTCCGTTCCGAAAGGTAAATTATTGGTTGTCATTGACCCTGGACATGGTGGTAAAGACCCAGGAGCTATTGGTATTGGCGGATTACAGGAAAAGGATATAATTTTACCTATTAGCCTCAGAGTAGCAGCAATTTTACAACAAAACGGTGTCCAAGCAGTATTGACCAGGGATTCTGACTACTTTGTTACCCTCCCAGGAAGAGTGCAAATGGCACGACGAGCTAACGCTGATGTATTTGTCAGCATTCATGCTAACTCAGTAGGTCTAAATCGTCCCGAGGTTAGTGGCTTGGAAACTTATTATTACGATAATGGTTTGAGTTTGGCTCGCATTATCCATAATAGAATTCTCCAAAGTGTCAATGTCAAAGACAGAAGAGTACGGAAAGCTAGATTTTATGTTCTCAGACAAAGTTCTATGCCCTCAGTTTTAGTAGAAACTGGTTATGTGACTGGTAGAGAGGATGCAGCCAAGCTGAGAACTACAGCTTATCAAAATCAAATGGCAGAAGCGATCGCTCAGGGTATTCTCCAGTACTTAAAGCAAAGATAAGTAATTTGTAAGCATTTAGGACTCATGAGTCAGTAGGGGTTGAGCATCGCTCTTTGGAGGTGAAATTGATTTGCCTCACACCATGGCAAAATCAAAAACCTATGCTACGATATTACGCCATTAGCTGTGTCTGGCTGCCAGCACCAAGCTCAAGTGTGGACGATAAAGGTGTGAGTTAGGACTTAGATATTGACGACTCCCATGAATGCGAATCAGGAGAAAGGACTTTGAAACTACAGTGGTTAATACCCAGCACTGTTGGAACCATATTCATACTATCATCGCCAGCAACGGCCGCGAAATTAGAATCTTGGCGGTTTGATACCAATCAAAACAGACTAGAAATCAACACATCTAGTCCTGTACAGCCCCAAGCGCAACTCATTTTTAACCCCACTCGGTTAGTAATTGATTTGCCAGATACTAGCTTTGGTCGTTCGCAATTAACCCAGCAAATAGGTGGAGCCATTCGCGCTATCCGCATTGGGCAGTTTGACCAACAAACAACACGCGTAGTTGTAGAACTGACTCCTGGTTATACTCTAGACCCCAACTTAGTAAAATTTACAGCGTCTACTGGTAGTCGCTGGCTCGTACAATTACCAAAGCTAGAAGCTGATTTAGTCCCTGTCTCGGCTTATGCCGATCAGCCAGCAGCCGAAACACCCACACTTATACCCCCTTCATCTCCATTCACGCCAACACTCTCCCCCAGAAATACTTACAACATGGTGACAACATCTGCTGTCACCTTACCTAACCAAGAAATGGCAGTCAACACCACAGGGGGGATAGTTCAAATTGAGAATTTGCGAGTCACAGGAGATGGTTTTTTTATTCGTACCAGTGGTGGTAATCCCCAAATTCAAGTTAATCGCAGCGAAGATAACCGAACTATAAATGTTGAAATTGCTGGTGCTGCCTTATCACCAAATCTAGAACAACGAGATTTGTTGATTAATCGCTATGGTGTCAACCGCATCCGACTTACCCAACTATCAGGCAAACCACCTGCTGTCCGCATGACCTTACAGGTGGATAGCAACAGCCCCGACTGGCGGGCAACAACAAACGGTACTAGCGGTTTTGTCGTCCTACCTGATCGTCTTGCCAAAGTTAAAGAAAATCAATCTTCTGCACAAAATGTTATTCATTCCCCAGCCACAATTCAGGCTGTAGAATTAGCTGCTAATGGCACACAACTACTAATTAGAGCCGACCAAGCTGTATCCGCTACTGGCGGTTGGGATAGAAACTCTGGTTTATTTCGGATCACCATTCCTAATGCTAAATTAGCTGCTAAGGTAAGAGGACCCGCTTTTGATGCCAATAGTCCTGTGCTGAGGGTGCGCCTACAACCACAAGCCCCCAACAATGTAGTTGTCTTGGTTCAACCCGCATCGGGTATACAAATTGGCGAACTTAACCAAGTGGGAGAGCAAATTATAGCTCTGCAATTACAAAACTCTCGTCGGTTACAACCGCCCATTACTCTACCTCCCTTACCCAGAAGCCAAGGACAGCTACCAGATGCTGCTATAGAAAATTCCCAACCACAACCTCAGCCCCGCTTATCAGTTCCCAGAGGCAAACTGATAGTAGTGATTGACCCCGGACATGGTGGTAAAGATTCGGGCGCTCCCGGTCTAGGCGGTTTGTTAGAAAAGGATGTTATCCTGCCAATTGGTAGAAGAGTGGCTGCAATTTTGGAGCAAAATGGCGTACAAGCTGTGATGACGCGAGATGCTGACTTTTTTGTAGAACTGCAAGGGCGGGTAGATATAGCAAATCGCGTAAATGCAAATTTATTTGTCAGCATTCACGCTAACGCGGTAGATAATCGCCCTGATGTCAATGGTTTAGAAGTATATTATTACGACAGTGGTTATGGTCTAGCGGAAGCAGTTCGCAAGGCTATGCTCCAAGATATTGGTACTCTCAAAGACAGAGGAACTCGCAAAGCTAGATTTTATGTACTTAGGAAAAATTCTATGCCCGCGATTTTAGTAGAAACAGGTTATATGACTGGTCGTGAGGATAACCCCCGGTTAGGCTCGCCAGAATACCAAAACCGCATGGCTGATGCGATCGCTCGTGGTATCCTCAATTACTTACAACAAAGATGAAGAGGCTGGGGACTGGAGATTGGGGACTGGGGAAAATTCATCAACTTTTGCCTTTTGCCTCTTCCCTCTTGCCTATTCCCTATCACTAGTGGTCAATTATCAGATTGTCTGCTAAATTCTGTATTTTAAATAGCAAAATCTAAATCACTATTTGCCTGTGTATTCATCTTCCATTTTTGAAGGTAATCTTGACGATTTTTCTGATAAAGAAGCCCAACGCGCTCCCATTGGGGTGTTTGACAGTGGTGTAGGTGGGCTGACGGTACTACGACAAATCTATAAACAACTTCCCAATGAATCAATTATTTATTTTGGGGATACTGCTCATCTTCCCTATGGTATTCGTTCACAAGCTGAAATATTACAATATGTGAGGGAAATACTGAACTGGATGCAACAGCAACGAGTGAAAATGGTGATTATGGCTTGTAACACCAGTTCTGCTCTAGCTCTAGAAAATGTCCGTCAGGAATTCAGCTTCCCAATCCTGGGAGTAGTCCTACCAGGCGCAAGGGCCGCAGTACAGATGGGTAAGCGGATTGGTGTCATTGCTACCCCAGCTACTGCCAAAAGCAATGCCTATCGTCAGGCTATGATGGAAATACAACCTGATGTCCAAGTCTGGCAAGTTAGTTGTCCAGAATTTGTCCCCCTGATTGAACAAAATCGTATTCACGATCCTTACACAACCGAAGTTGCTAGAGCTTATCTTGAACCTTTGCTAAAACAGGAAATTGACACTTTAATCTACGGCTGTACCCATTATCCACTCCTAGCACCTGTATTGCGATCACTCCTCCCTTCCCACGTCAAGTTAGTTGATCCAGCTGTTCATGTTGTCACAGCTTGCGCTCAAGAGTTAGACCTATTAAGCGTCAGAAATAATCACCTACCCATGCCTACTCGCTTTGCTGTCAGCGGTTGTCCCCAACAATTTGCTCAGTCTGGATTACACTGGTTAGGCTATACCCCTCTGGTAGAACAAGTCTACTTAACTGATGCCACAGTCTCCTAAGTCATTAGTCATTAGTCAAATAATTTTGGATTTTAGATTTGTGATGCCGACAAGCAGCTTGCTTGTAAAGCAAGAGTACAGAACCACGTCAATCCAAAATCCAAAATCTCAAGCTTTATTGGCTATTGACTACCTCAGTCACCTTTGCTCTTAATCCTCTTTCCTGCTTGTGCTGCTCCTGAATCATGGAAGTACCACTTTTAAGAACACTATTCCTGCCCGTTCGCTTTGCTAGTGCTAATAATAAGTAGACTGTAAATAAATATCCAGCAGCTAAAATAAATATCATCATAGGCATATTTCCATAAATCATTGTTCCACCAACTCAGTTTTCAAAGGACTATAAAATTGCATACACACATAGTAGAGATTCAGCTAATCAAGTACATTTTTGATCGCTGTAGTCGCCTATGCAAAGCCACCCAGTAGAGTCTTAATTTTCTCTAGTCAGGCAATTTATTATTTAATTAAGTTGTTCACAGACCACACCTCCGACAGCAGTTAAGTTGCTAAATAGCAAGTTAAAACTGCGCTCCTCAGCAGTCTACCTAGTCTGCGTTATGTACCTTCACACCAATCAAGTAAGAACTACACTGATGATCAACGTTAGCTGAAAATGTGTAGTGGCTTCCTGAATAGAAAGCACATTATCCAACCCAAAAGGTATTCTTGCCGCACAGCAAATTGTTAGGAATCATTCCCTTCATTCTGTCGGCGACTTGTTATTTTAGACTCACAAATCCCATAAGTAAAATCACCTATCGATGATTGACTTTTTTTGGGAGTGAATATCTCAAAAATTTAAAATTCCTATATTTTAGCGTAACACAACAGACCTGGATTTTCAGCTAACTTATGGACTAAATTTCAAATTTTCTCAATGTTGACACACAAGTTTTGCTGATTTTTTCTTATATATTATTGCTGAGTAGTTTTTATACATATTTTATGTAAAAATTTGTGCCTTATTGAGTATTGTAAAATATTGCTTCATCTCCTGTTTTCTCCTCCTCCTTTACCGCTTCGCTTTTTGCCAAACCGCAAGGGCTAGTAACGGAAGTTATTTGGGCTGATCCGAAAAGTAGGGCATGGGATTCCTTGATGAAAACTTTGCGCTTGCAATGGTTTATCTTAAAATGATTAAAGGATATGTAAACTTTCGTAACCAAAGTCAGAGTCCGCCCATCCATGACCCCAGCCACCTCCCTGTTTACCCCTGTGGAAGCAGACCTGCGAATACTAGCAGATAACCTCACACAGCTAGTTGGAAATCGCCACCCCATCCTCTATGCAGCAGCCGAACATCTATTCGGTGCTGGGGGCAAGCGCATCAGACCGGCCATTGTGCTGCTGATATCGCGGGCGACCATGCTAGAACAAGACATCACGCCCCGTCATCGACGATTAGCAGAGATTACGGAAATGATCCACACAGCCAGCTTAGTACATGATGATGTAGTGGATGAGTCAAATGTACGCCGTGGAGTGCCTACGGTTCATAGTTTATTTGGCAACCGCATTGCGGTACTCGCTGGAGATTTCCTCTTTGCTCAGTCCTCCTGGTATTTAGCAAATCTGGACAATTTGGATGTAGTTAAACTGCTTTCAGAAGTAATCATGGATTTGGCTGCTGGGGAAATTCAACAAGGGCTGAATCGTTTTGATACTAACCTTTCTACGGAAACTTACCTCCAAAAGAGCTATTACAAAACAGCTTCCTTGATTGCTAACAGTTCCAAAGCCGCTGGATTACTCAGCGAAGTCTCCCCTGAGAGTGCTGAAAACTTGTATAACTACGGTAAGCATCTTGGTCTGGCATTCCAAATAGTAGATGATATTCTAGATTTCACTGGTTCGACAGATACTTTAGGTAAACCAGCCGCATCTGATCTTAAAAGCGGTAATCTGACCGCACCAGTGTTATTTGCTCTAGAGGAACAACCTTACCTGGAAGTGCTGATTGAAAGAGAGTTTGCCCAAGAAGGAGATTTAGAGCAAGCGTTGAAGCTGATCTCAGATAGTCAAGGCATTGAGCGGGCTAGAGAATTAGCTGCTCACCATGCTAAGGTATCCGCTGAACATATTGTCACCTTAGAAGCTTCAGAATCACGACAAGCATTAATTAACATGACTGATTATGTACTGAGTCGGCTATATTAGGGAATTTTGGATTTTGGATAGAATCTAAAATCCAAAATCCAAAATCCAAAATCTAACATCCAAAATTGATTCAGGCGATATCTGGAGGAACTTGCTTAGTGGGAATGTGTTGTTGCAACTTCTGTTCTATCATTGTTTGCAGGTCAGTTCGCAGCACTTCAATGGCGTTGCTGGTACTACCAGGAGTCTCAAAAAAAACTATACTATCTACTGGTTCTAATGCTACCAGTTGAAACAAAATATGAATGACAGGTATGGGTTTAGCCACTGCTTGAGGGTCAAGCCCAACAGATGAGGACAGGGAAACATCCTGTAATCTAGGAAAGGCGTAAACTACTCGCTTTTCTAAATCTGGATTAGCCCTGTTGCTCAATGTAGTTAAAACCCAGCGTTCCTGTAAATTTTGGAGAATATAATACTGAAGGTGTTGCAACTTTTGGGCGATCGCCTTCAAAACAGGAGCAATTGTGTTCACCAGTTTTGGTGTTATACCATCATCAGGTGCATTGTCAATCAACGATTGAATTTGTGCTTCTAAATTTGTCATGGCGTGTAAATAGCTCCTGATCAATTTCCAAAATATTAAAGCAGGGAACAGGAAAAAGTTACAGATGACAACTAACCACTGATAAATGGTAGCTTATACACAAAATCTATCAAGCTAACACCCACAGCCCTACAGGTTGTGTTTAAGTATGTTAGGTTATTTTTAAAATTCAGACTATGAATTCAGCCGCAACTGCAACTACTCAGGGAGATAAGTCTATCGGCGTGGAGGTTATATTTCAATTCCTACTCAAGGAGCTACAGCAGTCCACCAAGGCAGCAGAAAAAAATTGCCGTGATGTGGCATTGCGAATTGCTGGCGAAGTTCTGCGAATTTGTAATGAAAGCAAACGCATTCAGGCTTCTGGTGACATAGAAAGTTCCGCAATGACCCTAGCCCGATATCGGCTGCAACAATGTCTCAGGTACTATCAGCTAGGTTCTAATCGAGGTAGGGTAGAATTACACAGTACTCTAAGTGCTATCATTTATCGCTATATTAATCCTCCTCAGAAGCAATTGAGCTATCAGGGGCGGCTGACTATCATAGAAGATTTTCTCCAGAGTTTTTATTTGGAGGCTTTGAATGCATTCCGCAGGGAGAATCAACAAGCATCCACCTATCGTCCCCAAACCCTTCTAGAATTATCCGAATATATGGCATTTACCGAACGCTACGGTAAACGCCGGATTCCGTTACCAGGAAGACAACAACAGTTAATTATTCTGCGAGCGCAAACCTTCTCACAACAACAGCCTCCAGAAACCAGCGTTGACATTGAACAAGCATCTGAAGGTAGTAGTGGTGAAGCTGACGGTTCTTGGGAAGAACCCGCCATACAACAATTGCGTGCTGCTATGGCCATGCAAGTTGAACCAGAACCGGAAGAAGATACTTTGCGCTCTGTGGTGATTACGGAATTGATGAACTATCTTCAACAACGACAACAGTCAGACTGTGCTGATTATTTTTCTCTGCGTCTTCAGGATTTATCAGCGCAAGAGATTGAGTCAATTTTGGGTTTAACCCCGCGTCAGCGCGACTACTTGCAGCAACGCTTTAAGTATCATTTGATTCGGTTTTCTCTCTTGCATCGTTGGGAGTTGGTTCATGAATGGTTGGAAGCGTCTTTACCTACTAATTTAGGCCTGACTCCCCACCAATGGCAACTGTACACAGCAAAGTTAGAGGACAAAGATATCTCTTTACTAGAGTTGAAGCAACAAGGAGAACCTGACGAAACAATTGCCAAAACTTTAGGATTGTCAATGGCACAACTGCAAAAACGGTGGTTTAAGATTTTGGAACAAGCTTGGGAAATTCGTAACTCATTTGTGTCCGGATCTAGTGCATCTACCCATGAATAGTGACTCACAACCCTTACAATACCAGTTACTCGATTGGTTCTTGGCAGATAATGTCAAACCGGCGAGCATCCCTGGGTAGAGTGTGAGAAAATTGATGGGGTAGAAGACCCTCTCAAGGAAGCTGCTACATACTAATAAAGTAGTGAGCCAAATTAGAGAGGAAAATCCCAAACCTTTGAACTAGGAGAAATTCCTACTGTGCAAGAACGTTTCCAAGCCGTCCTCAAGCGTCGGCTACAAGTCGAAATCCAAAACCACCCACCTTTATTCCCTTGGGAAAGTCAATTAGTAGATTATCCGGAATTTGTGGAAGAGTCGTCGATTGCTTTAGTTCCTGCCTGGGGGTGGTTGGCACAGCAATCTAAGCTCAATCTGCCAATTCCTTTGCCAGATAAAATTTTTCAGCAATTGATGGATAAGTGTCAGTTATTATTGACATCTTCCCTACCATTAGGACCGAAACTAGTTCAGGCGGTAGAGAGCTTTTTCCCCGAAGATTACCAGTTAATAAATGATTTAGCTGGGATGGTACTCAGAACCTCTTATCGTTCTGTAGATGCCCTGGAGACAATACCCAACATTCAGAGGGATTACTCAGATTTACAACCGCGTCAACAAATGGCGTTGTCTTTAATGGCAGCTAAACAACTGTTGGAAAATCTGACTCTGCCAATTTCTTTTGCCAATCCGGTGATAGAACAACAATGGCAAACTAATGCTGGGACTCTGATTATCAGGGTAGAATTACAGTCACTGGGTAAGCTAATGAAGTTACGTGTTCATAGTGAGTTACCCACTCCAGGGGTTTTGAAGCTTGAGGGCAATGGTACTCAAGCAGTTTCTTCATCTACCGTTGCCAATAAAGCAAGTGTAGAATTAGACTGTCAACCTACCAACCAGACTTATACTCTGGAAGTTGAATGTCCAGAACTAGAACAACAGCCCTTATTGTTGGCAATTAATCTCACAATGTGATTTTCATGAACACTGCTGTTACTCTCAGTTGATAAACGCCGTTAAAAAATGATGATCCTGGTTTTAAAATTTACTCCTCCTTACAAAAACAGTAATTAGGGCGTTTATAGTAAGTAACTATGAGCAGGACACTTGTAATACGTGGCTTCCCTGAGATGTCCAAAGGGCTTCTAAAGCTACGATATGGTGAGGCTAAGATTGAAGACAAGGTAATCAGTTTTCTTCCCTAACATTGTGTCCGTAGCGTCTACATCATAGTTCTACTTACCTCAAAATGCTAAATTTATCCAGGATGAAACGGTTTTTGCGCTTACCCGCAGGTGATTACTGGCGACAAAATAGACAGAGGTCGTCTTCAGCAGAAGTGGAAGATTCAATCTCCTTGCGGGTGCTGGTGCTAGGGCTGGTAATTTTAGGAACTGTGGCGACGGATATTGCATCGGAGACTACCTTTAGTCTTTGGGCAGTACCTCTGAGTACAGTGGGTACCATTTGGAGTTATTACCGTCGCCGCAATGCTAATATTCCAGTTAAGTTCTGTATTGCCATAGGAATGTTAGTAGCCCTGGGTGCTTTCTTTGGGCGGTTTGTGGGCGAGTGGAATGATACACGACTGAATTTGGCACAATTATTGATTGAGCTTCAGGTACTGCACAGTTATGATACGCCCAGGCGTAAGGATTTGGGTTATTCGATTGTCATCGGCTTGATACTTTTAGGAGTGGCGGCAACATTAAGTCAAACTATGGGGTTTGCACCTGTGTTGCTGTTATTTTTGGGTGTGGCTTTGCCAACTTTAGTCTTAGACTATCGCTCACGTTTGGGTTTGAAACCATTAAAAAAAGAAAAATTTACCAAAAAGAATTTTGTTAGTGCTAATTTTAAAGTTTTAATTGTCAATTTTTTGGTAATTTTAGGGCTGGGACTGGGAATTTTTGCTATTTTGCCCCGCTTTCCTGGTTATCAACTACGTTCTTTTCCTGTCAGTACGCCGATTGAGTTAAAGGGCAATTTTACAGGACGCAGTATCATTAATCCGGGTTATGTCCGCGAAGGTAATGGTGATGGTAATGGTGATGGTAATGGTACGGGACAGGGAAGAAGTGGTGAACCTGGAAAGGTAGATAATAATTTCTATTACGGTTTTAATAGCGAAATGAACCAAAATCTGCGGGGGGAAATGAAACCCAAGGTGGTCATGCGGGTAAGATCCCAAGCAGAAGGTTTTTGGCGAGTTTTGGCTTTTGACAACTACACAGGTAAGGGATGGAAAATTTCTCGTAATGATGAAGTTACTACCTTGAGGCGCTCATCTTGGTCTTACAGAATTTCCCTTGATCTGCCACTGATTAAAAATCCTACGAAAGAAGTAGTACAAACTTATAATGTGGTATCAGATTTGCCTAATTTGATACCCACTTTGTCTTATCCGAAGGAAATATACTTTCCCGGTCCTGTGATTGCGGTTGATCGGGAAGGGGGTTTGCGATCGCCTGTGCAGTTATCAGAAGGGATGACTTACACGGTAGTTTCAGAAGTTCCCTACCGCGATCGCACTTTGTTGGGTAAAGCTGGGACTAAATACCCACCGGAAATTAAAAATTATTACCTGCAAATCCCGCCAGAAATTGCCGATAAAGTCCGGCAAAAAACGGAAGAAATTCTGGCTAACTATAATCGTGAACGGGTTTCTCGAACTGAAGATAGCAGAACTCTCAATTCAGCTTATGAAAAAGCACTTTACCTAGCTCAGTATCTCAAGCAAAATTACTCTATTCCAGAAAATCCTCTAGGATTACCTTTTTTAGATCCAAAAGATGATTTGGTAGAAGCCTTCTTATTTAAACATCAAGGCGGCTATCCAGACCATTTTTCTACTGTTCTCACAGTGATGTTGCGTTCTATTGGTATTCCTGCGCGGTTGGTAGCTGGGTTTGCACCGGGAGAATTTAATCCGTTTACGGGGATGTATATTGTTCGGAACACGGATGCTTATGCTATGACGGAAGTGTATTTCCCTAAATATGGCTGGTTTGCCTTTGATCCTATTCCTAATCATCCTTTAATTCCGCCTTCGATTGAAGAAGATCGGACTTTTAGTGTATTACGTCAGTTTTGGAACTGGGTGGCTGGTTGGCTACCGTCTCCAGTAACTGGTTTGCTTAACGGTATATTCGGAACATTATTTACCTGGTTTTTTAGAGCGATCGCTTGGTTCTTTGCTTTATTTTCCCAAGGCTGGTTAGGAATTTTCACTGGTTTAATTGTTGGTACAACAACAGCTTTCTTTGGTTGGTTGGGTTGGGTACAGTGGCGAAAATGGCTCAACCGTAGGTGGTTGAAGAAATTACCACCAATGGAAAGCCTTTATCAACAAATGCTGCAATGGACAGCCGAGAAGGGTTTGGCTAAACATCAAGCACAGACACCCCTGGAATACGCCCAAGTGTCATACAACCAACATCCCAGAGAAACGGCTCAAGTCATCGATGAAATTTGTCAAGCTTATGTGAGTTGGCGTTATGGTGGTCATACTCCCAACTGGCAAGAATTACAGCAAAGATGGCAAACCATTAAAAAAGTCCCTCTTACTCAACAACGCAAAGAATAACAGGCGTAGGCTGACGGGGAGAGAAGGAAATTTAACTCTCCCCTTTTCATCCTGCTATTAGCGTGTATGGGTATAACTTCTCATATATCTTTAGAAAGATTTTTTAGGAATTTTAGCTGATAAAAAGCTAAAAGAAAGCATTTGTTATTTAAAAACTCAAGATATCAAGACTTTAAGCGTTGTAACTCCCATTCTTTAGGTATAACATGAGAATATGTTTATCACAAGCTTTTCCTAGCGCCTTGAGCGCCTATTTTTTTTATGGATATTCAGTTAATCAACATCGGTTTTGGCAACATCGTTTCCGCCAATCGAGTAGTTGCCATTGTCAGTCCAGAATCTGCCCCCATTAAGCGCATCATTACCGATGCTAGGGATAGAGGACAACTGGTTGACGCTACCTATGGCCGTCGGACTAGGGCTGTAATTATCACTGATTCCAGTCATGTTATATTATCAGCGATTCAGCCGGAAACGGTAGCAAATCGCTTTGTCATTTCCCGTGACCATCAGACTGCGGATAATTAATTAGAGGTGGGGCTATCAACCCCCCCTATTTGCAGCATATCGGCCGTAGGATATAACTTAGACAAGTTTTCTGTCACTAGTGCTACAAGATCCCTAGTTCCACCTTGTTCCAGCAACTAACACCAGACTTTAGTAGTTGTGGACAAATTCAAAAACGTAATTTCAATGCTGCTATTAATTTAAGCTCAGCGTATTTTAATCGCTTACGCATAACAAACGGGTAATTTACCCTGTGGATTAAAACCCGCCTCCGTGGCTCTGGTGGAAGCAGGAAGCAAACAACAAAATGCTCTATATATGATTAAAATATGAGCGTTAGGTGTCAGTTTTGTGTTGCACTAATGAATGATGTTTATTGATTAACTCAGAAGTTGAACGGATAATGCAAGTTTTACCCATTCATAGTGGTGCTACTACTCAAGAAAGCCCGTCTCTGGGCAAGCTGATTGTTTTGACTGGTCCTAGTGGAGTCGGCAAAGGTACTTTGATGCAAAAGCTCCTCCAGCGTCATCCAGAACTTTATTATTCAGTATCTGTCACGACTCGTTCCCCACGGACAGGAGAAATTAATGGCAAAAATTATTATTTTATCTCCCTTAACAAGTTTGAACAATTAGTTGCTCAGGGGGAATTCTTAGAATGGGCAGAATTTGCTGGTAACTATTACGGTACTCCCCGTGCAGATGTGCTTGACCAAATTGAGTCTGGCAAATTGGTGGTGCTAGAAATTGAACTAGAAGGGGCAAGACAAATTCGCGCTTCCTACCCTAACGCCCTGAGCATTTTTATTTTGCCACCGTCATTTTCAGAATTGGAGAAACGGATACGCGGACGAGGACAAGATTCTGAAGAAGCGATCGCTCGTCGTCTGTCTCGCGCCCAAGAGGAAATTAAAGCCGCAGATGAATTTGATATTCAAATCGTCAATGACGATTTTGAGACTGCTTTAAATCAAATTGAAACGGTCTTATTTGGATAATTAGCAGTTGAATATGGTAATAGGTAATTGCTGGAAATAACCAACAATTACCTATTAACCATGACCAGAAATTAAATTAACCGATTAAACCTTGGAAAATGGCCAAGTTGCCAGTCAAAAAGTAAGCAACTACAGCACCACCAATACCACCGATTAAAAAAGCACTAGCGAAGTTATTCCAGCTTTCTTTGGAATTAAAAGCATCTACTGGAGGCTTAGGTACAGTCACACTGGGAAGTGCTGAAGCAGGATTGCTATTGGAATACAGGGATAGACAGGCTGTAAGAATTACAACCAAACCAATGCTACCCAACAAACCAGCTAAGTTAGCATTGGGAGCATCCCGCAGGGGACCTAATTTAGCAAAAGGTCCAAATAGCAAGTAACCGTGAGCCATACCTACTTCTAACCCACGTCTGAAAGGAGTTAGACCAGGACGATAAGCAGGTAAGTTGCCAATAAACCACTTAACTAAG
Organism: Anabaena sphaerica FACHB-251; assembly: GCF_014696825.1. NCBI lineage: Bacteria > Bacillati > Cyanobacteriota > Cyanophyceae > Nostocales > Nostocaceae > Anabaena > Anabaena sphaerica. The sequence goes on from NZ_JACJQU010000002.1 coordinate 300,614, forward strand.
GGAGAAGAATTAACTGGGGTTTCTAGGTTTCCATCCACTGGATTACCTCCAGCGGGTCTTACTGTCTCCCGATTTCTAGGATCACTGGGGAGATTTTTTGATGCATCTACTGCTTGAGCCATATTTTATCTTGCCTCCTAAATTCAAAATGTTGGCATTTATCAGTAAACAGTGATCACTTATGGGACTATTTACTGTTTACTGATGTGAATCCCTTTTTTACCCTATGGTAGAGGGTGGAAAAGTAGGTCAGGGAAAAAGCGGTTAAATTCGATCAAAATGCCTGCTGTGATTGTCAACCAGATGGTAGCTGCAACAGGTGCTGTGGAAATGAACTTGATCAAATAGGATGATTGATCGCTTTTGTCAGCCATGAATTTAGTCTCCAAAAACAAGTGAATGAGAGCAGATGAATTAGCGTGGAGAAATAGGAATTTCTGAATCCTTAGCTGTTAATTCACCAGAGAGAAATTCTTTGATTGCTGCTGCTGGCCAAGCAAATCCAGTGGTGATGATGGGTAGTGCTAAACCCAAATCGATTTGGATTTCTTTTTGCTCAGTATCAGATTCCTTTTTAATCGCTTGTAGATAAGCGCGGCCAACCCAGCCGATCCAACCAGCAATATAGAGGAAGAGAATGCTGGGGATCAAAAAGTCACCAGCGCGGTCAAGGCGACCATCTACAATCAAGTGAGGATAACCTTCTGGTCCACACAGAGCCTGAGAATAACGCTCAAACCGCTTTTTACCTGATTCAGGGTCAGCGGTAGTGTTACGGGCATTTTGGGCAAGCTCTTGAAAAGCGGGGGAGTCTTTGCAAGGTACAAGGTTAGCGCCCAGAGCGTTAGCTGAAGGGGCAAAATTGAACCAAAGACCAATCGCTAAAATCAAAGCAAACAATCGTCTCATTGAGTTGTTTCCTTTTATTACAAAACAAGAAGTTCTTTGTACAAAACGAAGCGGCTTGTACAGTGTTTAATTTGGATAACTAGCAAGTCATCATACTCTTGGCTGGGAATCGAGTAAAGTTTAAGTAAATAAAAGTTAAAGCTTCGCAACCAAAAGTAAGGATTGGCGACTGGGGATTGGGGACTGGGTACTGGGGACTGGGTACTGGGTTATTAATCTACCCCTGCCTCCTGCCTCCTGCCTCCTGCCTCCTGCCTCCTGTTCCCTATTCCCTATTCCCTATTCCCTATTCTCTATGACCACTGTTTTAGCTATCGAAACCAGTTGTGATGAAACTGCTGTGGCAATTGTGAAGAATCGTCAAGTGTGCAGCAGTATCATAGCCTCGCAAATTCCCGTTCATCAGCAGTATGGTGGGGTAGTGCCAGAGGTAGCATCGCGGCAACACTTGGAAACGATTAATCAAGAAATAGCGCAAGCTATGGATGAAAGTTTTATGGACTGGGGACAAATTGATGGTATAGCTGCCACTTGTGCGCCAGGACTAGTGGGGGCATTGTTGGTAGGTCTCACAGCTGCCAAAACCCTGGCGATGGTGCATGAAAAACCATTTTTGGGAGTTCATCACCTCGAAGGTCATATCTACGCCACTTACTTGGCACAGCCCAATTTAGATCCCCCATTTCTTAGCTTACTCGTTTCAGGCGGACATACAAGCTTGATTTATGTAAAGGATTGTGGTATTTACGAAACTTTGGGAGAAACCCGTGATGATGCTGCGGGTGAAGCCTTTGATAAAGTGGCGCGGTTGTTAAAACTGGGATATCCCGGAGGACCCGTAATAGACAAGTTGGCACAAACTGGTAATCCTCAAGCGTTTGCACTACCAGAAGGGAGAATTTCGCTACCGGGTGGGGGTTATCATCCCTATGATTGCAGTTTTAGCGGATTAAAAACGGCTGTTTTACGGTTAGTGCAGCAGTTAGAGAAAGATGGTGGAGAATTGCCAGTAGCTGATATTGCGGCCAGCTTCCAAGAAACCATAGCCAAAGCTTTAACTAAAAGAGCGATCGCCTGCGCCCGTGATTATGGTTTAGATACAATTGCCGTAGGTGGAGGCGTAGCTGCTAACAGTGGACTAAGAAAGCACTTACAAGCAGCGGCTGCGGAACATAATCTACAAGTCCTCTTCCCGCCCTTAAAATTCTGTACTGATAACGCTGCCATGATAGGCTGTGCTGCGGCTGATCATCTATCCCGTGGACACACATCGCCTTTGACCTTGGGCGTTCATTCTCGACTACCTTTAACCCAAGTCATGCAATTGTATGGAATGTAGGGGGCAGGGGCGCAGGGGAGCAAAGGAGCAGAGGGGAAATATTATCTTTCTTTTGCCTTTTGCCTTTTGCCTTTTGCTAATGACCAATGACTAATGACCGGATGTGATGAGCAACTGCATCTGGCTGTTCTAACATTGCCAGGTGTCCACAATTAGGAATTTCAATAAAATTATCACCAACGTATTGGAAAAGCCGATGAAAGCTGGCTAAATGGCGCACATACTTGGGTTCCATCACCTTATCATCAGCACCAGATAAAAAATAAACTGGCTGCTTTAGCTGTGAAACCAACTGGGGTAAGCGGTTCACTTCTTCTTCCGTCGTGGAATCTAAAAGCGTACCCAGTGCTGCTTCTGGATCAGCAACAACGAAATCAATGACTCGTTGACGCGCCCAATACCGATCTAAAGGACGTGCCACACTCGCCCTAGTAAACAGTAAATCAATCAAAGGTAATTGGTACAGCCAACGTGGCCGAACTTGTAGAAATTTTTGACCCGTTGAGCGAAACTGCTCAAATGCTTCTTTGAGATAAATCCCACCACCTGCATTAATACAAATAACACCTTTAACACGGTCAGCCAATTGAGCCGCTGTCCATAGAGCAATAGTACCTCCCAAAGAATGACCAATTAGCCAAACACTAGGAATATTTAGAAGTTCCAGAAGAGCTACTAAATCGCGAGAGTATGCAGAGGGAGAATACAGAGAATCACCAGGATAGCTAACAAATTTAGGATCTGTGGTGGAATTGAGCGCCAAAACAGTTTCTGCTCGATTACAATCCAATTTAGGCTGAGACTGAGATTTACCAAAACCTCGCAAATCATAAGACAAGCACTGCAAATCAACTGATAGGCGAGAAATCACAGGTTGCCAGTATCCACGGCTGTTGAGCCAACCGTGGATAAACACTAAAGCATGGGGGCAAGACGTGGGAGCCGTTAACTCATAAGCGTGGGGAACGCCGAAGATTTCTATTGTTGCCATAGTTTCAAAAAGCATAGACATTGATCTCCTGCCCTTTGTTTGTCGGAAATAACCCCGACTGGGCTAACTACAAAGCCCTCTATCCCTAGACTAAACGCTGTCGGGACTACTTAATCCAGCAAATGATAACATTTATCGGTTCTGGTGTCCAAAAATGCTGCTCATTGTCTGGGTTTAAGTTGGCTCTGATCCACACCACATCTATTTGCTGGTTTCACCGTGATAAATGACAAGTGATGACAATATTTGTGTATAGATTAGGCGAAGTTTTACGATACCTATATCGTAACCCGAAGGGCGGGTGCGACTAAATACGGACAGGAAAATAGTTGAGGAGGCAGAGGAGATGGGGAGAGGGGGTGGAAAGGGAAGTTAATAACCCTGTCACCAATCACCTGTTAATGACCAAGTAACCTGTGCCGTACTCCTTCAGCAATTTTATGACCGAGATATTCAGGAATCAGGCTTTCGTTAGGTCCCAACAAGTAAAGGATCAGCCGTGTGCGTCCGCGCCAAACCAACAAATTGGCATTGACTACTAGTAGGTCTTCCTGCCAGATGCCATACATGACTTTATAAAATAATCCTGGTTGATTATCAGCTTCAATCACCAAGGCTGGGAGATGAAAAACCGGATCGACGTAGAACTCGGTTTGTACCTGTTCTAAACCAGCATTGAGGTTAAATTCCACTGCTAACATCTCTTCTACCTCAAACCGATTTCCTAGAGCCTCACGAATGGCACGGCAAACATTTTCTGCGGTTTTTTCGGTCAGGGCTTTGCTGCCACGAGACACCAGCAGTTTGATAAAAACTAACATTGGTGGTTGGATCTGACCATAGAGACTCAAACCGTGAATAGTTAAACCATAAGCTGCCAGGACACCAAAAATATCACTGAGGAGAAAAGACTGATTACGGTATGCAAAATGCAGGGCGCTTTTGCTGCCTTCCGGTTTCATCTCGATTACAGCCCGTTTGGTTTTATATAGACGGTATGCCAATCGTAAATTTTGCAGTTGAATCTCACTGCTAACAAATTGCTCATAAAATTGGGGAAACGCTCGATTAAAGCGTTTTAGAAGTTCTAGGGTCGAAGATTTTAAACCAGAAGTCATTGTTGGAGGTAAGACTTGCTTGCTTTGTTAAAACTAAAGCTAAAAACTGTGTTATTTACTACTTTGCTCTCCTATGATTCCGTTTTGGCGCTTAAGCATAAGCTTTACCTAATGTGAAAATCATAGTGGAAGTTTGATATCATACTAGCTACTAAGGGAAGTTCTACATAATCTATTAGACATCTCCAAAAATGAAATACGCGTATCCTAGTATCCTCTAATCCTTGTAGACACGTTTCATAGGTAGGGATTATCGGCTCTAAATTGTTTTTCTGAGATGTCTATTGTTCTCGCCTACTTGATGGGCGGAATCAAAGTTGACACACCAGCTAATGAGAGTGCCTCCATTTTCTTTTTTGCTGTCAAAATTCTGGGAGTAATTCTTTTTCGGTCTGCATGAGCCGAAAAGTAATCAAAATTCTGGACTTGGACACCTCAGAATACCTGATAATGTAGTATCTTGATTTTAGTGGATCAACCGATCAACCACTTGAAAAAACCCAGGAGCCTCAAGGCAAGGCATCTGCAAACAAATCCTCTGTGCTTTAGATAGGGGAGTGTGAAAACAAAATGCTAAAGTTAAAAATGATTGGTGTGAAAGATTCAGTAACAAGCTGTCACCATTGCCAGTCCCCAAAACACTAAACGTAAATTTTTATGTTATGTGTCTGGAGATAAAGCAGAGGCAGTAAATTTACTGATGAATCAACACTCTCAAACAGTGTAAGCAATTCAGTCATGTTACCCGAACCGCGTTGGCATGGGTTTTTGGAAAACTTGGTTTAGTAGTTCTGAATCTGTAGCGACAAATAAAACAACCGCATTTGAGGATCATACACGGGGAGATAAAGGCAACTCTAACGCCGTCAGCGATAGCATCGTTTTCAGCACTGAGCGAGATATCGACCTGTATGAACTAGAAGAACTCTGTGATGCGGTTGGTTGGTCGCGTCGCCCGCTGAGAAAAGTAAAAAAAGCCATTGAGCATAGTTTTCTCGTCGCGTCTATGTGGCAAGTACGAGGAAATAAAAGGCGGTTAATTGGTTTTGCTCGTGCTACCTCAGATCATGCTTTTAATGCCACTATTTGGGATGTGGTAGTTCATCCAGACTTCCAAAGTCAAGGTCTGGGTAAGGCATTGATGAAATATGTCCTCAAAAAACTCAGAAGTGAAGAAATTAGCAATGTTACTCTCTTCGCTGATCCCCATGTTGTAGATTTTTACCGGACTATGGGGTTTATTCCTGATCCAGAAGGTATTAAAGGGATGTTTTGGTATCCTCAATGAGCCTCAATTTGCAAACAAAACAGGTTGCTGCCAGTTCGCTATCATACTGAAGCTGTGCTATTGTTGGTTGGTTTAGCGATGAGCAGTGATCTAGCAAAATCAACTTTGTCAGGCTAAGTCAACAGAAAAACTCTTATTGAGGAAGTAATTTTATTTTTTCCAGGTAAGGGGGTTGGCAATCTGCGGTAAGAATGATATAGTTAGAAAGATGCTTCAGCAAAACATAATTTTTGTTATGTGCTGCTAAACTATCAAAAGCCAAATAGTATTTCCGGGATGTAGCGCAGCTTGGTAGCGCGCCTGCTTTGGGAGCAGGATGCCGCAGGTTCAAATCCTGTCATCCCGATTTTTGATGATTTTCAAAATTGTTCAATTACTACTCACTCAGCAGGTAGGATGTTCTATTTATTTACTTATTAAAAAAATTTCGGTTCTTCAGTACCTAATATGCTCTCATCAAGTCCAAAAAATCTCGGAAAGCTTGCTATACATAAGAAACAAGCCATAATTTTGAACATTATTACAAAATATTGCTTCTTTACCCTGTTCCCTCTTTCAGGCTGGTGATTTAGCATAACAAGTACGGTAGAATCAAAATTTCTAATACCGAAATTTAACACCTATTGAGTTAATCAGCAGTTTGAACGTTGGAACGATTGACTCAGTCATCGCGTCACCCATAACTGAGAAACGCTATAAAATAATAAAATAAAATCGTGTTTTTTTGATTAAGAATCCCGGAAATCACTCGCTGCTAGAGAAAAAGTATTATAGACTAATACAGCATTTAGTAGTGAACAGCAAGGCAAAATTCACAACAATTAGCCAAATCTATAAAGTTATTTGCAGAGAAAATAGCTTGTTAGATAATTACAGATGGTTTTGTCGGTATAAAATTAAACCGTTTTTTTCATTGTCTAAGTTAATTCAATTATTGATATTGAGATGAGGAGTTGTGATGAAATCATTGGTTCGCTGGGGCGTAACGCTAGGTTTAGTAGGTAGTACATTGCTGGGAAGTGTGGTAGCCGTCAATTTTCCCGCACTGGCATTATCAGAACAACAAATAAAAGATAAATTAGACTCAGTACCAGTTTACTTGATTACTAATGACAAAGGTTTACCTCTGAGTCGTACCCTTCCAGCACAAAATGGTCAACAAGGGGCATCGGTGACAGGTGTATATATGAGTCGCCAGGAAGCTTTGACCTTTATCAAAGAATTGCGTAACGCCAAAAATAAAGACCCAAAAGTTGAAGAAATGGCTAAAAAGCTGCAAGTTACTGCCGTGCCTCTAGGTGTAATTTATCAGCAATTGCAACAAAGCAAAAACCAGCCAAATCGACTTTTATTTGCTTTTAAACCTGTAGACCAAGAAATAAAAGGTGCTTTAGCTTTGCTAAAAGCAAGCGGTCAGAAAATAGATCAATTTAAAAGCGTACCTGTTTTTGCAGTGAGGTTTGCACCTGACAAAGGATATGTACCAATTGAATTGGGTGCTAATAAACAGCAAATGATTCCTTTATTTCTGAGCAAACAAGATGCACAAGGTTTATTAACCCAAGTAAAGCAGAAGTTTCCTAAGGCTGATATTCAAGTCATAGATGTAGATGGGGTGATTAAGACTTTAACAGATAAAAATGATTCCTGGTTAAACCAGGTGGTTTTAGTTCCATCCCCAGAGTCTAGAGAATATATCAAGACTCTACCTAGAGATAACGCTCCCAAACCAAAAGCTTTACCTTCTAAGCAGCGTTAATCATGACGAAGCAGCAGCCAAAGCTGGTTACTGGTATTGAAGTTTGGCAGTGGCGAAATGCAGCTATTCATGCTGCTATAGCTGCTGACATTTCACCTGTAGAAATTGATTGGCTGTTACAAGAAATAGCTGGATTAGACCGCTTGTCACTGCGTTTAGAGACTTTCAAAGAATGCCAGCAAATCAAGATGCAGTTGTCTTTGGCAGAGCTAGACTATCTGTGGAAAAGGCGGTTACAAGACCGCTTGCCAGTACAGTATATTGCTGGTTCTACGCCTTGGCGAAAGTTTAAACTCGCTGTGTCAAATGCGGTTTTAATTCCTAGACCGGAAACAGAGATGTTAATTGATTTGGCTGTGGCCGCTGTTAACCAATGTAGAGACGACAATCCCTACCCAGGGAACGTCTCTACACAGCAACATTGGGCAGATTTGGGTACTGGTAGTGGTGCGATCGCTCTTGGTTTAGCTGAAGTATTGACAAATGCAACAGTTCATGCAGTTGATGTTAGTGCAGAAGCTTTAGCGGTTGCTAGAAGCAATGCGGAAAATTTGGGTTTTGGGGAACGGGTTAAATTTTACCAAGGTTCGTGGTGGGAACCTCTAAAATCTTTAAAAGGTCAGTTTAGCGGGATGGTATCAAATCCACCTTATATTCCTAGTGATACCGTACTAACTTTACAACCGGAAGTAGTTAAACATGAACCACATCTGGCTTTAGATGGTGGTGTTGATGGTTTAGATTGTATTCGTGATTTAATTGCAGTTTCTCCTGCATATTTGCGTCCGGGTGGAGTGTGGCTAATTGAAATGATGGCTGGACAAGCGGATACAGTGCGGGAATTGTTGGAAAATAATGGTAGTTATTGTAATATTTCTATTCATGCTGATTTAGCGGGAATAGAACGTTTTGCTGTGGCTTATATAAAAAATGTCTGATTCAGACAAATAAAGATATTTAAACTCATTGCATCCTGTAAATCCTTAAATCCTGGAAATCCTGATTCAGACAAAAAAGATATTTAGGGAACACCAGCTTGTTGAAAAATTTGCTCAGAAGTAATTAGTTAATCGAGAATGGAATCTTTTTGGGGACATTTCATATAATTGAAACCCCACAGGTTCACATAAAAACAATAAAATATCAGATACGGCTATCCAAGGTGCATCAGGAACAAAGTTTTCCCGCAGACAGTATAAATATTCTGGTGTTAGTGCTAAGGGAAAAGCAGCATGAGCGAGTAATTTTTTGTATGTGGGGTAGCGGTTCAAGAAAGATTGTAAATGGGGATATTTAAATGTTGTGGTTGGGGATTTTTTCATATTTTTAGTCATATAAATAATATTTTATCGTAGGTTGGGTTAAGCGAAGCGCAACCCAACATCCCGACATTCTAAATAAAAGCAATATTTCTTTTTGATTAACATTACCTACATTTGTTGGGTTATGGCTTTGAAGATGCACATAATACGAAAACTCCCAAATCTTGATATATCTTGATTTTAAGATTTGCGATTATGTGCAAGCTCAATGAAAATTGATATAAAACGTCTGATGTTAGTTTACCTCCTGGACGTTGGGGATGGAAAAATAAATATTCTCCTGGACAATTTCTAAAATAATAAACTTCAGATTTACCTAACTTGCTTCCTTGTAAGTTATCGACCAACTGCTGAGAAAGCAAGAAAAAAGGAATCATTGAATTAGAAGCATCTATTAATAATAACACTTCGGCTCTATTAATGCGTTGGGGTATGATTACAGGTTCTAGTAAAAACCCATCTTCACCTATTTTGTGTACCGTCGCTTCGATATCTATTTCTGTTAATCTTCCTTGTCGTATTGGAAGACGTAAATAACGCCAACTGCGTTGGATTTTGCGTTTTGTGATAGGAAAATCTGTAATTGATAATTGAAATTTAGCATTTTGATTAAATGGTTTTTTCGGTAAAAGTCCACCTTTTAAAGCAATTGGTGTTTGTAAGAAAGAGGGTAAATCAGGTTTTGGAGGTTCAGGTTTTGGAAATTCGGATTTTTGAGGTTCAGATTTTTGAGTTTCTACTATTTCTTGATTTTTTGTATCTAATTGATAAAAATAATCATCAAAATATTTAATAAAATTCTTAACTGTTTCAGAATTGGGTTTAGACTTTACCCATAGCATTTGACAGAGTGTTTTTAATTGTTCTCGACTGCTTAAACCAAAACCTTTATTTAATGCTGCTAATAATAAATTATATTGGTCAATAGTCAGGGGAAAATCCCCTGTGTCTCGCAGGTGTAAGAATAAATCAAATAAAGGTAGTTTTTGATTATTCATCGTTATTTACTCTTGATTTATCCTTATAATATTCTTGGTCCTCTTTGCTTTTTAGTAAAACTCCTAATAAATGAGGATGTTGGTAAAGATTTTTGATGAAATCTAAAGCTTCCTCTTGAGAAGAACGTTTTAACCAAAGTATGAAATCTAATAATTCACTGATACTTGGTTTTTTACCATCTTTTCTGCGAGTTCCTTGGTTACGAACTTCAATAAATTTTTCAACTGCTTTTTTAACTATTCCATCTTTATCATTTAAAGGTTTACCAAAATTTTCCAAGAGGTCTAATATCTAAAAATTTGTATTTGATTCATGACTGTTTGCATAATCAATTAGAAACAATATTACTCGATGTTTATTACAAGCGCCTTGTGTTATTTCCATAACTAAAGGTTTACACAAATATTTCATAAACTCAGATAAACTTCTTGTATTTATTGAGTATATTTTATCTGATTGAATATAATTCAACTCTAGCTTTAAAATAATACTTTGTTGATTCTTCCATATTTGATAAAATTCTTCTTTAATATCTGTCCATGCTGGATAAGCACCTATTTCTGTAGCTATATCTTCACAGGAAATCAAAAATTCTCCGTTACGATTTGCTCTGGTTTTGTAAATATTTTTCTTAAAAGAATTAAGCTGGTAAGGATTTTTTTTGATCAGTTTATGGGATAACCAAGCTTGTCCTTCATAGGGTTGACCATGAATCAAAAAAGTTGCTGTTGTTGTGTTTTTGATTGAATCTTCAAATAATCTAAGTTGATTGACATAATTTAACCATAGTAGTGACCGTTTGACAGTTTCAATATTTTGAGGTTGAAGATTATTATTGAGATCATCATATTGGACAATGTTAATATCACTCAATAATCGTGAAAACTAAAATTTAATCATGATAAAAATTAATAATTTTACATTTTCAGGAGTAAGTTGGGAGCATCATGGGAGAAAGTCAGGAAAAAATTGGAATTAATAGGGATAAAACATATAATTGATTTAATTTTTAGGGGATAAAAATAGGAGCAAATAAGGAGAATATAGGGGATTTCAAATCATAAGAGAACTGTCAAACTAAAAACTGTAAATCAAATTCTCGTTTAAGAGGAATCTCTAATGCGTATACGTTTAGAAGTAAATGAATCCTTGGTAAAAATGTATTGTGAAATCCCGACTCAAGACCTGGAAAAGTATCGCAAATGGTTAATATGGTGTGTAACCGTCAGCTTACCTGTGCTGGTATCCTACAGTACAGCCATAAAATTCCTACCCCATGGTACACTTCCTTTACATCCTAGTCAGGAAATTAACAAACCAGTAAAATTGCCTTAGTGATGATTTTACCATCCTGGTGATTGGAAATCACAGCTACACAGACAAAACCCGTCTTTACGGGTTTATCTCCAAAATAGATAAGTAGTTTTTTGATATTTTATGAATGTTTCTCTAGAAGTCCTGATCAACGCTGCAAAAGCTGGAAAATTAATCAGCTTCCCCACAGATACGGTTCCCGCATTGGCCACCATACCCGCACAAGCAGAATTGATTTATGCTGCTAAACAAAGAAGTTTTGATAAACCTTTAATTTTAATGGCTGCTAAAGCTGAAGATTTATGGGATTATGTGAAAGGCGATCATATTGAATATCAAATTTGGCAAAAAGTTGTTAATCAATATTGGCCTGGTGCATTGACTTTGGTTTTACCAGCTAGTGAGAAAATTCCTAAAGTGATGAATCCTAGTGATCCAACTACGATTGGAATTAGAGTACCAAATAATAAAGTTGCTCAAACTATTTTGGCACAAACCGGACCAATGGCTACAACTAGCGTCAATTTATCAGGACAACCAGCTTTAGAAAATCGAGCCGAAATAGAAGTTTATTTTCCAGAAGTTCTGACTTTAGAAGCGACAGAATATAAAGGTTTGGGAATACCTTCTACCGTTGCTAAATGGACAGGGAATAATTGGCAAATTTTGCGCCAAGGTAGTATTAAATTGGATCAAAATTAGAATTATAATTAGAAAAACATGAATTTTACTAACTGGCTATATCTAGGAACGGGAATAGGATTAGGAATTGGTTTTTGTAAGTTATTCCTACAGTCATCAAAATCTCCATCTAGCCCTGCACAAATTGTACCACAACAGCAAGAAACCGAAATTTCAGAAATCTTAGACAAATTAAACCAAACCCAATTAGCTTACGAAATGGCTAGGGAAATGAGCCACTTTAAAGGGGGGTTTTTAGGCAGAACTAGCCATGAATTGCGATCGCCCCTGAATGGTTTAATAGGATTACATCAGTTAATTTTGAATGATTTGTGCGAAAATCCAGCAGAAGAAAGAGAATTTGTTGGACAAGCTTATGAGCGATCGCTAAAATTGCTGAAAATGATTGATGAAATTCTCACTGTGTCCAGAATAGAACACGGGACAAACAAATTAGAAATTCGGCCTATACCGTTAAACCAAATTTTACAGGAAGTTCATAAATTAACTTATATGCTGGCCGCAAATCGTAATTATCCCTTTACTGTATCATTTCCAGAACCGGAAATTTACGTTTTAGCAGATATGCGCTGGCTACGCCAAATATTGGTAAATTTAGTAGATACTACCATTTCTCAGATGGAAGAAGGCAGTATTTATCTTTCTAGCAGTATTGCATCTACAAATGATTTCGTTCATATTTGTCTAGATGTGCCGACTTATGCTGTAATATCCAGTGAGCCAATAGATTTGATGACATTGGAAAAGACGACAAATAAGGAAAATACCGATCTGTCATCAGGAATGAAGTTATTACTCAATCAAAAGTTGTTACCATTGATGGGAGGAAAACTAGAAATTTATCCTTCTCCCATCACCCAAGAAATCACACAGGATATGACGAGGCTGGAAGTTTCTATCCCCCTAGTGATTCCTGAAGCTGAACTTCTCCAGTCCCAAGCACAGAAAAATTAGGCTGATTGTATAGTACCATTGTTGTTGTGCTATTAGTTTTAAAACCAATTTTTTCGTAAAATGCCTGTTGGTGAGTAGTCATCAAATAAACACGCTCTACTTGCATTTGGGGATGAGCTAAAACAGTTTCTACTAACTTGATTCCCAGTCCCTTACCTTGATACTCTGGATGAATGACAACATCCCAAATTGTAGCGCGATAGATGCCATCAGAATTAGCTCTAGCAAACCCAATCAGTTGCTCTCCATTCCAAACAGAAATCACCGGGTCACTATTAGCAATAACTATGCCCAAATCCTCGATACTACGCCCTTTTGCCCAAAAAGCAGCAATATTAAACAGATTTTGAAGTTGGTAAAGATCAATCTCCGCACGGTCTTCACTAAACTGAATTTGACGATAGTTCATTTATAGACACTCAATTTTGGTAGTATCTTCGCTTCTGTTATGGCATATTTTCCTGGAAAATACAGCACCTGTACATATATATGCAACTAAAGAATTATTAATTTCTTATTAAGAAGAATATTTGTCAGAATCAGGATTTAGAGGATTAGAGGATTTACAGGATGTTTGTTTGAATAGGAGTTTTTGGGGATTTAAGGATTTTCAGAATGTTATTTTTGTCTAAATCAGGATTTACAGGATGTTTGTTTGAATAGGAGTTTTTGGGGATTTAAGAATTTAGAAGATGCTACTTTTCGATGAATATTTGTGATATTTTCATAAGAATATTTTAATCTTTTCTAAGAGGTTGTTTGAAAACTTTTTCGTGTGGGATCTGACACCCGCAGATCCCCATAAATCCCCCTTAAAAAGGGGGACTTTGAGGAATTTAGCCATGCTGCTTTGTAAGGGGGGTTGGGGGGATCTCGATTAATTCTGATACTTTTCAAACATCCTCTAATCCTTCTAATCCAGAAAATTATTAGACCATCTATAGCAGAAGGCAATAGGCAATAGGCAAGAGTAAAACCCTTGTAAATGTTGGGTTTCATTCCTCAACCCAACCTACATAATTTCATTGTTTTGAGCTTAACCAACAAGTATTGATTGCAGATCGATCAATGATGTACAGAATCTAAATTGAAACCTATACACAAAGCCAGTTTTACTCCTGACTCCTGCTATACCAATCACGAATTAATTACAAACTTCCACAGAGGATGAGTAGGACCCTGTTGACGTATTCGACAAACATGTTTTTCTAAACGTTGCTTTTCCGCTTGTGGTAAACCTATCAAAATATTGCGACTTTGCCACACCAAAACAGAAACCGTCATCCCAATACAAAAAGATAAACCCAGGGTAGACAGGGGATGGAAAAAAAGTCCATATCGCACTGCTACCCAGGTAAAATATTGTTTCCATAACGGAAACTCTGTACGTAAATCCCACAGGCAAATAGGAGCAATTATCAGCCACAAACAGCTGACAAATAACCACCTGCCATATACTGTCAGCTGGTGTAACCTCTGGACTTGCTCAAGAAAAGAAGCATCAGAGTTTTCAACGCTTGAGTTATTAATTGGTGGTTCTTCCTGTAGGTCCATAGGTCATTGAAGACTGGTGTAGGGGGTAGGGGATAGAGTGCAGGGGGTAGGAAGAATATCCTCAAGCCAGCAACCTTAAGTTAACCATCCTGAGAACTGATAGATGTATCAATTGTATCTATTGTATATTTCTCGTTACGTTCTCGCCACCAAGTGAGAAGCGTACTGGCAATGAAAATACTGGAATAAACCCCCGCTAAAAAGCCAACAATTAAAGCTAGAGAAAAATATTTCAAGGTTTCCCCACCAAATAGAAAAATAGCAAATAACGACAACATGGTTGTTAAGCTAGTGTTGATTGACCTGGACAAAGTTTGATTAACAGCATCATCAACAATCTCAGCAATTGGCCTGTCAGGATTCATTTTCAGGGTTTCCCGGATGCGGTCATAAATTACCACTGTGTCGTTAACTGAAAAACCAGTGATGGTTAACAAGGCAACAATAAATAGACTATCTACTTCTATACCTGCAACCAATCCTAAAATTGAGAATACCCCCACTGTCACCAAAATATCGTGAAATAAGGCAACAATTGCAAATGCAGCATAATCCCACTGAAAGCGAACAGCTAAGTAGATAATAATACCTATAAAGGAAACTATCAAAGCTAAGACACCTGACCTAAAAAGTTCTTGTCCCAGTGTCGGACCCACAGAGTCAATTTGGTTTTTTTGCGGGTCAAAAGCACCAATTTTTTCGCTTAATGCGTTTTGTAACTTAGTGCGCTGGTCAGTTCCCAAGTTTTTTGTGCGGATAGTGATACCATTTTCTTGACCGTTTTCGGAAATTAATTGGATGCTACTATCTCCAAGTCCTTCAGCTTTGGCAACTTCCCTTATAGCATTAATATCTATTGGTTGATTACAGTTACCAGGTAGGCTACAGTCCCGAACTAACTGTAAGCGTGTCCCACCAATAAAGTCTAAACCAGGGCGTAGTGGTGCTTTAATGTTGGGGTTTTGCCAAGAAATCACCATTGAGATGATCCCGCTGAGAATGACAGCTGCTGAAATAGTCCACCAGAGCGATCGCGATTTGTTAATATTTAGTGTCATCTAGCCACCTCCGTCTTATTTGCTGCTGTTAGGTTAGGACAGTAGAGTTCTGTTTTCCGCCAAGAGGGAATGGAAACAGCTAAAAACATCAAGGTACGACTACAGGTGATGGCTGTAAACATACTCACACCAACTCCTAAAGCTAAGGTGAGGGCAAAGCCTTTCACTAACCCAGAACCTAACCAAAATAGGGCGGCACAAGCTATCCAGGTTGTAACATTACTATCTAAAATACTGGAAAATGCCCGGTAAAAACCAGATTCTACAGAACGATATAATGATTTACCTGCCCGTAATTCTTCCCGTGTGCGTTCAAAAATTAGTACGTTGGCATCAACTGCCATACCAATACTGAGAATAAAACCAGCAATTCCTGGCAAGGTGAGGGTGACACCCAATAAGCAAAATGTAGCCCAGGTTAACAGGGAGTAGATCACTAGTGATACATCAGCAATAAGTCCTGGTAATCTATAATACACCACCATAAAGACTAATACTAAAATCAGACCACCGATACCAGCGTAAATACTGCTCTGAATACTGTCTTTACCCAAGGTTGCGCCCACTGTTCTTCTTTCGGCGATTTCTACAGGTACGGGTAACGCGCCACCTCGTAATTGTACACCTAAGTTGTTGGCTTCTTCTGCCTCAAAACGTCCTGTAATCACGGCTGAACCACCAGTTATTCCGGTCGCGGCAAATTCTACCCCGACTGAGGGAGAACTAATTAATTCATTATCCAGAAAAATACCGATAGCGCGACCTGTTCCCGCTAACTTTTTAGTTAAGTCAGCAAATAGTTCACCACCTTTGGTATCGAAGCGGATGGCTACATTCCAGTTAGTACCTTGGGTGGGTTCACCGTAGGCATCTTTGAGGTATTTACCTGTCAGTGGTGGGTTGGTGCTTTCAAATAATTCGGCGATCGCTTGATTATTTTTTTTTAAATCTGCCCGATTTTTCTCAATAGCCGCTTGATCCTGTGATTTTCGCAACTCTTCCTGCTTATTTTTTAGTTCCGATTCTGATACTCGAAAAGCCAGTAGTTGAGTGTCTGTATCCGGCTTTTGAGTGCGGAATTCTAATTGTGCTGTACCCCCTAGTACCCGTTCTGCCTGTTCGGGATCATTGACACCAGGTAACTGGACTAAAATTTTATCAGTCCCCACAGTTTGAATTACTGGTTCGGAAACGCCGAGACCGTTAATTCGACCTTCGACGACTTTCTTCACAGCTTCCAATTCGCGTTCGGTGATTTCCTTAATTTCTTCTGTTGGTTTCACCTGAATTGTAAGCTGTGAGCCTCCCCGCAAGTCCAGTCCCAACGGTACGGGAATTGTTGCAATCACCGTAATAGCGGCGATTACCAAAACTATAATTAACGCTAATAGCGATCGCTGTCTTTGCATACCATCACTCACAACTGACAAAGGCTATAATAACGTTCTTTTTGTCAGGTGTGAGTAGAAGATTTAATAGGAGGCAGGAGGCAGGAATCAGGAGTCAGGTGAAGTAGGGGAAGTAGGGGAAGTAGGGGAAGAATTATATACATATCACCAGTCCCCAGTCCCCAGTCTCCAGTCCCCAGTCCCCAGTTC
Organism: Anabaena sphaerica FACHB-251; assembly: GCF_014696825.1. Taxonomy (NCBI): domain Bacteria; kingdom Bacillati; phylum Cyanobacteriota; class Cyanophyceae; order Nostocales; family Nostocaceae; genus Anabaena; species Anabaena sphaerica. The sequence goes on from NZ_JACJQU010000002.1 coordinate 317,519, forward strand.
CCAGTCCCTAGTCCCCTATACTCGCAAAGCTACCATTTTCTGGACAGCTTCGACAATTTGCTCTGGTTGGACAATGGTTAAGCGTTCCAGATTACCGTTGTAAGGTGTGGGAATATCTTGGGAAGAAAGACGCAGTACAGGCGCGTCTAATTCATCAAATAACCTGTCATTGATGGAGGCGGTTAATTCTGCGCCAATACCCCCAGTTCTCATGCACTCTTCGACAATAACGACACGGTGGGTTTTCCGTATTGAATCACCAATAGTATCAAAATCTAGAGGTTTGAGAGATATCAAGTCAATAACTTCTGGATCGTATCCTTGTTTTTCCAAAGTTTTTACGGCTTGCAGTACATGATACCGCATCCGAGAATAGGTAAGAATTGTCACGTCTTTTCCACGACGTACTACTTCTGCTTTATCTAGTGGTAGTACATATTCTTCTTCTGGCAGATTTTCTTTTAAGTTATAGAGTAAAACGTGTTCAAAAAATAACACTGGGTTATCATCGCGGATAGCTGCCTTTAATAACCCCTTAGCGTTGTAAGGTGTGGAACAAGCGACAATTTTTAAACCGGGAACCGCTTGGAAATAAGCTTCTAGTCGTTGGGAGTGTTCTGCACCCAGTTGTTTTCCCACACCCCCAGGACCACGGATGACCATCGGGATTTTAAAGTTACCGCCGGAAGTATAGCGTAACATACCCGCGTTGTTAGAAATTTGGTTGAAAGCTAGGAGCAAAAAGCCCATGTTCATGCCTTCAATGATAGGTCTTAATCCCGTCATTGCTGCTCCCACAGCCAAGCCGGTAAAGCTATTTTCAGCAATGGGGGTATCTAAGACTCGCAGATCACCATACTTTTTGCATAGGTCTTTAGTAACTTTATAGGAACCGCCATAGTGTCCTACGTCTTCACCAAGAACAAATACGCTAGAGTCGCGGGACATTTCTTCATCGATGGCTTCCCGCAGGGCGTTGAAAAATAGTGTTTCTGCCATTTAGACCTTTATCACAATTTATTGTTCTCAAATTTTATCGTGCCTCCGTCCCTAATAACGTCAGCGATCGCACTCTTATTGGGGACTGGGGAATGAGCAGGGGAGCAGGGGAGCAGGGGAGCAGGGAGTAAGAAAGAGGAAAAATAGATTCCTCCTGCCTTCTGCCTTCTGCCTCCTGCCTCCAGTTCCGTCATTTACGCTCAATTGCTAGTTGAATTAATTGATCTACTAATTCGGGAAAAGAAATACCACTATTAGCCCAAAGTTGAGGATACATACTTGTGGATGTAAACCCTGGTAAGGTGTTAATTTCGTTAATCAAGATTTCCCCGGTAGCTTCCACATAGAAAAAGTCAACTCTGGCTAAACCAGCAGCATCAATGGCTGCAAAGGCTTTTAATGCCATTTCTTGAATTTGCTGAACAACTGCTTCTGGTAGTGGGGCAGGAATTAATAAATCAGCTTTACCCTGAGTATATTTAGTTTCGTAATCGTAAAAATCGCTCTCAAAAGTAATCTCTCCAATAACCGAGACTTTGGGATTATCGTTACCTAAAACTGCACATTCTACTTCTCTAGCGATTACTCCCGCTTCGACAATGATGCGTCTATCATAAGTTGCAGCATTATCTAAAGCTGCTTCTAATTCTTGGCGCGATCGCACTTTGGCAATTCCTACCGATGAACCCAGATTAGCAGGTTTGACAAAACAAGGATAACCTAATTTTGCTTCTATTTCATCACACAATTTAGGAAATACACAAGGATTTGACCAAACTTGCGCCCTAGTTAATGCTTTATATTTTACCTGGGGTAGTCCGGCTTGGGCGAAAGCGGTTTTCATGCCGATTTTATCCATCCCGCTTGCGGAACCTAAAACCCCAGAACCCACAAAGGGGACTTGCATTAAAGTTAGTAGCCCTTGAATTGTCCCATCTTCTCCGTTGGGACCATGGAGAATGGGAAACCAAAGCTCAATTTCTGCTGCTTGTGGTGGAAATTGCCATAAATTAGGAGTTACGGCTGGATTTTCTCTAGCTACACCTGATATTAAAACTTCTTGTGCTACTTTCCCAGCTTGCCAAACGCCATCTTTTTGGATGTAGAAAGGCAGAATTTCGTATTTATGACTATTTTCTTCTGCACTCAAGGCATTTGCGATCGCTCGTGCAGAAATTATTGAAACTTCATGTTCTCCAGAACGTCCACCAAACAGCAACCCCACTCGCAGTTTAGACATCTTCTGTACCTCGACACTATCTAAAGCTGATAGCGTACCACAAGGAATGTTATTAGGAGTCAGGAGTCAGAAGAAGCAGGGGGGCGGGGGCTCACAAGGGTAGGTTTTTTTACAATTGGGTGAAGGCAGGACTAGGAAGACAAGGAGGTATTGTAGACAAGGAAGTTATGCCAATGTGTGAAAAAACACCCCTTTAAGAGCTATTAAAAACAATGGATGGAGAAAAAGGAGGTGGGAATGGAAATAAGCCATTTAAACAAATGCCTTTGCCATTAAGTAAATCAGCGATAATGGTGAGTAATCCTTGCAGAAAACAAGAAATTTGACGGCCAGTTTCCCGGACAAGAGTGGGTTTGTTTGGTAGATGACGAGGAGGAAGTTGGTCTGTGAAACTTGAGAGTGGGTGTTGATTGATATCACTACCAACTGTGAGTGTTATCCTTGCTTGTCTACCTTGTTTTTCCCTATTATAAATCTCTATGTAAAAAACCTACCCTTGTGAGATCTCCCCATTTCCCCAACTCAACCCAACCGTAAACAATCACGTCCTTCAGCTTTAGCCTGATAAAGAGCCTCATCCGCAGTCGCAATCAAAGCAGCAGGACATGAATTAGCATCAGGAATGATACTAGCAACTCCTAAGCTGAGAGTCACATACTGACTAACAAGAGACTTTTCGTGAGTAATTTGTAAAGCTTTCACCTCAGCGCGAATGCGTTCTGCTACTTGCACAGCCCCGAATGCAGATGTATTTGGTAGCACAATCACAAATTCTTCACCGCCATAACGAGCGATTAAATCATCAAGACGATTCCCCGCGTTGTTGATAGCGGCAGCGACTTGGCGCAAACAATCATCCCCAGCCGGATGGCCATAGGTATCATTGTAAAGTTTGAAAAAGTCGATATCGCACAAAATGATTGACAAAGGTGATTGTATATCCTCCATCTGTTGCCAAACTTGGTGAAAGTATTCGTCAAATCGGCGACGGTTGGGGATTTGGGTTAAGCCATCGACTGTAGCCTGACGCTGCACCTGTTGATATAATTCAGATTGTTTAATAGCGATCGCTACTTGAGTTGCCAACTGACTCAACATACTAATTTCCAGTTGTCGCCAATGGCGCGGACCACTACAATGATGGGCAATCAATAAACCCCATAACTCTTCACCTTGAATAATCGGCACTACCAAATTAGCCCTGACCTGAAATTCAGCAAGTAAATCCAAGTGACACTTACTTATTCCCGCAGTATAGATATCTTCAATCGCTCGCACCCGACCTTGGCGATACTGAGGAACATAAATATTTCTAAAGCATGGCTCATCAATCACACTACGAAGAATCGGCTTAAAGCCATTAGCCACAGATTCCATTGCTACCACACCAGTCCAGTCTGATTTAAAGCGGTAAATAATTACTCGGTCAGTTTGCAAAAATTGCCGTACTTCCTTCACCGTCGTATTCATGATCTCGTCAAGATCCAAAGACTGAAGGATGCGTTGGGTAATACTGGCTACTAATCTTTCCCGTTGAGTTTGCAGCCTGAGTAACTCTTCTGTTTGTTTGTGTTCTACACAACGGGCAATATCATCAGCAATAGTGGCTAATTGAGCTATAGCCCCCTGAGATAGCGGTTGACGGCTAAATAGTGTCATCACCCCGACTACAGAATTATCTATTACTAATGGGTAGCCAGCAAAAGCTTGTAACTGTTCTCGCTGCACCCATTCTCTATCGAGCAAATCTGGTTCGTTCAGGATCTTGTTGGTCTGGAATAACTGCGAGTTTTGAGTAATCCAACTTACCTTAAATTCACTGATAGAGATATGATCAAAGGAATTATCCAGATAGATAGATGAGCCAGCACTAGCCTCTAAATCTATAGTATCCCTGGCTTGATTTCGCATCCAGATGCCGACATAAGCGATATCCAAATGTTGAGTCAGCATTTTTGTACACTGTTGCAGCAGCAAAGATAACTTGTGATGTTGACCAAGAAGACTAGAGATATTAGAAGCTAACTGCGCTAAGTTGACGCGCTCAACTAATTCTTTTTCTTTGTGCTTGTATACAGTCACTGTTTTTGCTAGTTCTTGTTGCAGATCCTCAAGTCCATGAGCGCGATGCAACTGCTTTTTTAAATGGCGTTTTTCAATTTGGTGGCGGCGCAATTCCAACTTGGTCATCACCTGAACCGCGAAAATTTTCAGTGTCTCCTGCTGTTCCTGGTTTAATTCTCTGGGTATATAGTCTGCAACACAGAGAGTACCCAAGACCAAACCCTCATTTGTCACCAAGGGCGCACCAGCATAAAAACGCAACTTAGGATGAGATGTTACCAGGGGGTTAGTTGCAAATCGAGGATCAGCTAAAGCATCGGGAACGATCAACAAATCATCTTGGCAGATGGTGTGGGCGCAAAAAGCGATCGCTCTAGGAGTTTCAGTAATAGTTAACCCCAGTTTGGACTTAAACCATTGTCGTTCTTCATCTATCAAACTGATAAAAGCAATGGGAGTTTGACACAACCGCGCCGCCAACCGGGTGATATCATCAAAGGTGGCATCGTGGGGTGTATCCAGAATTTGATATTTTTTCAGTGTGGCTAACCGTTGTGGTTCTTTTGTGGGGACAGGGTTAACTTGAGCAGATTCAAGACGGGAATGAAGGGTAGGTTTGGCATCTGTTTGAGGGAATCTTTCTAGGAGGAATTTGGTAGCAGCTTCCCCATTCAGGGGTTTACTTAATAGATAGCCTTGGACGGTATCGCAGTTAGCCAGACGCAGAAATTCTAATTCTTCTAAGGTTTCTACTCCCTCAGCCACTAAAGTTAAATTCAGTCCGTGTCCCAAAGAAATTACAGATGTAATAATTGCTGCATTGCTGGAACTTTTGGTTAAATTGCGGATAAAAGACTGATCTATTTTCAAACTACTCAGAGGAAAATACATGAGCAAGCTGAGGGAAGAATAACCAGTGCCGAAGTCATCCATAGAAATGTGAATTCCCAAAGCCTGAAGTTCCCGCAAGGCAGCAACGGTAAAGTCTACATCTTGCATTAACAGACTTTCAGTAATTTCCAGTTCCAGATATTCTGGTTCTAGTTGGGTTTCCCGTAAAATCTGGGTAATGGTTTGCACTAGGTTAGCTTGCTGGAACTGACGCGCAGAAAGATTCACAGCAACTCGCAGCGGTGGTAGTCCAGCTAACTGCCATAGACGATTTTGAATACAAGCAGTGCGTAATACCCACTCACCAATATCACAGATCAATCCTGTTTCTTCGGCGATGGGGATAAATTGACTGGGGGAAACCAGCCCCATGTCTGGATGATGCCAACGCAGCAAGGCTTCCATGCCTGTAATTTGACCGGTTTTCAGGTCTATTTGCGGTTGGTAGTGGAGAAGTAATTCGTGTCTACCCAGGGCTTTGTAAAGGTTATTCCCTAACACCAATCGCTCGAAGGAGGTGGAGTTCATGGTAGCTGTATACAGCAGATAATTATTTTTTCCCTGTTGTTTGGCGCGGTTGAGGGTAGTATCTGCGTGTTTGAGGAGGGTTTCGGCTTCTTCTCCGTCGTAGGGTGCTAAGGCAATACCAATACTAGCTGTGATATGCAGTTCTTGATTGTCTATTTGCAAGGGTTGGGCGATGACATCTAACAACTTTTGGGCGATTTGGGTAGCATCATTGGCACAATTAATTTGTGGTAGCAGTAAGGTAAATTCGTCATCTCCCCAACGGGCTACGGTGTCTCCTTCCCCTAGATAGCTTTTGATGCGTTCGGCTACAGTTTGCAGTAGGCGATCGCCTACTGCATGACCCAAACTATCATTTATTCTTTTGAACCGATCCAAATCTAAACACAGTACGGCCAACATTCCCCCCCGTTGGTGAATATTCACCAAGGACAAGGCCAGTAGTTCGTCAAATAATAGCCGATTTGGTAAGCCTGTGAGCAGATCGCAGGAGGTATGATGGCGCAGCAAGTTTTCTACCCGTTGCTGCATGACGGCGATATACAAATGTAGTCCAAAGGATTGGGCTAATTTGATTTCACTTTGACTCCAAGGCTGTGCCTGTCCGGTTTTGATTTCTCGCCAAGCTGCAAAGGATTCACGGGGACGCAAGTTGCGGTCATCTGGGTGACAACGCCCAGCCCACAGGGTTTCTGTTTCAATCTCTGGGCGGAAAACTGTCAGGCAACCTAAATACTGTTGCTGATATTGCAAGGGTATAATCAGTAGAGACTTGATTTCAGTGTTTTCAAAGGCAGTAACTAAGGCTTTGAGTCGGATATCTTGGCAGAAGTCGGCGATGCTGTAGGAATAGACTGCCCCAGGTTGATTGATAGAACACTCGGTTTTTTCCCAGGTTCTCATTACTTCTGAGGGTTGACGGTGGCTGACTGCTAGTACACCTTGCCACCCCATTAAGTTTTGCCAAACTTTACTTTCTTCAATTAAGTTGTGATGTGGTTGTTCTCCCCAGGTGTATATCTGCGCTGGACGTTCAGCCATATCCGCCGTGATATAGAGTCTACCTCCGTTAGCCCCCAAGGTTGTCACTATGTGTTTGAGGACAGAGTGCCGCATCTCTTCTTTGTCTAAAGAAGCGCCAAGCCAATTTTTAATTTGGCTAATAGCTGTTTCTTGCAGTGCCTGTTGTCGGGCTTGTGCAAACAGATTTGATTGGGCGATCGCAATCAATAACTGGTCTACCAAGAGTTGCACAATCTGTAATTCTTGTTCTGTAAAGGGTCTAGGCTGAGTGTGGTGCGCTACCATTAACCCCCACAGGTGATTTTGGTACACAATTGGCATAGCTAGGGAAGCGGTAACGCCCATTGTTTTCAGATATTGCAGGTGACAGGAATCTACAGGTTTGTAGCGTATATCTTCTTGGTTATGACTTTCGATGTTTCCTGGTGACTTGATGCGGCTGAGGGTTTTTCGGCCTGATGCCACGTCTACAATTATCCGCTGACGGGCTGTAATAAATAGTTCTCTTGCTGGGGGGGGTATGTCGCTGGCGGGAAAGTGCAATCCTAGTAATGATGGTAAGCGATCGCCATTTATCGACTCGGCTACTACTTCACCACTACCATCGGCATCAAAACGATAAATTTTAACTCTATCTATATTTAAAAATGTACGTATTTCCGTCGCAGTCGTGGCTAAAATCTCTGGCAACTCTAAAGTGTGAGAAATACGATTGGTGATATGACTGAGCAGGTTGCCTTGATATACTGCTTGTTGAGAAGGCCATTGATTTTTCATATCAGTTATTCCACCCACTCCACTCAGTTTCATGTCTTTATTCTTTCTTAATTATTCCCTAATCTGCTGGTTTTAGTATTGAATGTAACAAAAACTTCACTAAATGGAATTATATCTTGTCGGTTTGTTCGCGCAAGCGTCTCGTTAGAGATATGGAGATAGATCCCGACTTCTTAAAGAAGTCGGTGATCTGGGTATTACGTTTTTTTTAAGTACCCCAGTTGACAACTTCGGCGTTGCTGATCAAGAGTATGATTTTGTTTCACGCAGAGGCGCTCCAGTCACAGAGAGTAAGAGTTTGAAATCATTGATTTTTCAATTTCATCCCCTAATTCAGCAACGCCACAACTTCCATGCTCACAAAGCGAATAATATTGGTATTGTTATGACTAATGATTGATTACACTCAAAGTCATAAGATTTTCTGCCATATCAAAATTAGCTGTTACATTCTGCACATCATCTAAGCCTTCTAAGGTATCAATTAACTTAAGAAGGGATTTAGCCTGATCAGGATATGTTACTTCCACATGATTACCAGGAATCCAACGCAACTCCACATCTATGACATTAAAGCCTGTTTCTTTGAGTGTTTGACTAAGTTTCTCTAAATTTACCACCTCAGTAAACACCTCAGCTGTTTCCTCTTCAATCATTTCATAAGACTCAGCATCACCTTCTAGGGAAGCTTCTAAAAGCTGTTCTTCATCAATCACATCCTCTACAGTACAAACACCTTTTTGAGAAAACATCCAACTAACACAACCTGTTTCCCCCAAATTTCCGCCATTTTTACTAAAAGCTACCCGCAAATCTGCGGCTGTGCGATTACGATTATCTGTGAGGGCTTCAATTAAAATCGCTACACCACCAGGTCCATAACCTTCATAGCGAATTTCTTCGAGGATGCTGTTATCGTTGAAAGTACCTGCACCTTTAGCGATCGCTCTCTCAATATTATCATTGGGAATTCCCGCTGCTTTGGCTTTATCAATTGCTGTACGCAGTTGAAAATTTCCCGCCGGATCTGGTACACCATTTCTAGCTGCAACAATAATCGCCCGCGATAGCTGGGTGAAGATATTCCCCCTTTTTGCATCTACTACCGCTTTTTGACGCTTAATATTTGCCCATTTACTATGTCCTGCCATAACTTGAAAAATATTAACACTCTATTCCAACATAGAATATATCTAGCTTTGACTCAGATGCAAATCTTAGGTTAACCCAGTTTGAATATTTGCTGGTGATATCTTGGACTAAGATCCTGGTGCAAGTTATCAAGTTTTAATGATGAAATTGCGTAATTTTTTTAATTATTTGTATCAATTTTTTATCAGCCGTAATTTCCCAACTACACTCAAGCAAGGACAATTCTACCTTAATAGTTTACTGCTAGTTATGCTCATGGGTATCTTGGGTTTAGGTGGCTGTCAGGCTATACAATCTCACAAAGTCACCCACATTACCCTATGGCATGGTGTCAATCCACCCGCAAATCGGGATATATTACAAAAGCTAGTAGATACATTTAATCAAAATCACCCAGATATCCAAGTTGAATCTCTTTATGTTGGTCAGCAAGATCAGCAAATGCCTAAAATTTTAGCAGCGGTGGTAGGAAATTCGCCACCTGATTTATTGTGGTATAATCCCACAATCGCCGGTCAATTAGTGGAACTGGGTGCGCTCATACCTTTAGATGATAAATTAGCTAATTCTCCAGTTAAAGCAGAAATTGACCCAGCTTTGTATACATCAATGGCATACAAAGGTAAAATTTGGTCAGTGCCGTTCGCTACAAATAATGTCGGTGTTTATTACAGACCAAGTTTATTCAAAGCCGTTGGAATTACTAATGTACCGCAGACTTGGGAAGAGTTACAGCAAGCTGCTAAACAATTGACTCGTGATACAAATGGCGATGGCAAAATCAATCAACATGGAATTTTGTTACCTGCTGGTAAAGGGGAATTTACGGTATTTAGTTGGTTGCCTTTTATGTGGAGTGGTGGCGGTAAATTGGTTAAAGGTGATGCACAAAGTCCAGCAGATGTGATTTTAGCTGATAATAAAGGAGCGATCGCCGCTTTGCAACTATGGCAAAATTTACTTAAAAATAATCATGCAGTTCTATCTGGACTGGAACGGGGTTATGAGGTAGAAAGCTTGATAACTGGTAAAGTAGCGATGCAGGTAACAGGCCCGTGGAGTTTGGGAGAATTTAAACAAAGTGGTGTAGATTTTGATGTATTTCCCATTCCTGTTAATCAAGAACCTGCTACAGTTATTGGTGGTGAAAATCTGTTTTTGTTTAAAACCACATCAAAACGAGAACAAGCCGCTTTCAAATTTGCTGAATATACCTTAAGTGCAGATTTTCAAACAGAATTAGCTTTAGGAACAGGTTATTTACCTGTAAATATTAAATCACGTCAAAGTCAGAAATATCAAGAATTTGTACAAGCACAACCACAACTTCAGGTATTTTTAGAACAAGCTAAACATGGGCGTTCTCGTCCCATTTTTCCTGGTTATACTCGCATTTCTGACAGTTTGGGAAGGGCTATTGAAGCGGTTTTATTGGGTAAAGCTTCCCCAGAACAAGCCTTGAAAACAGCCCAGCAACGCTTGGATTTAATTTTTAAGTGATTTATTTAGGTTCTGTGTGAAACTGCACACTGACTCCAATAATCCAATAACTGCTATGCTTAAATTATATATCTGTGAAATTTTCACAAATATGTTATTTAAGTAGGAGGTTACAATGCTCATAGAGTTTAGTATTGGTAATTACAGATCATTTAAGGATAAAGTCACTTTTAGTATGGTGGCTGCAAATATCGTTGCTAAAGAAAAAGAACTCGATGAAAACAATGTTTTTGCAGTAGATGATGATCTGAAATTACTCAAAAGTGCTGCTATTTATGGGGCTAATGCTAGTGGTAAAAGCAATCTAGCAAAAGCACTAAAATTTATGAAATGGTTTATGATTAATTCATCTAAAGAAACACAAAGTACAGAAAAAATTGGAGTTGAACCATTTGGGTTAAGTACAGAAACTGAAGCACAACCATCTTTCTTTGAGATTGTGTTTTTATTAAATGGTAAAAAATACAGATATGGGTTTGAAGCCACTCAAGAAAATGTAGTTTCAGAATGGTTATTTGATGTGCCAAGATCCAGAGAAACTCGGCTGTTTGAACGAATTAATGATGGAAATTCTAGTACAATTAATTTATCTAAAAGGTTCAAAGCTGAGGGTATTTATCCAAAAACTAGGCATAATGCACTTTTTCTATCAGTAGCAGCACAATTTAATGTTGAAAGGGCAGAAAATATACTAGCTTGGCTCACTAGAAAACTGCAAATTGTGTCGGGCTTGCATGATAAAGGTTATTTAGATTATACAGTAAGCTGTTTAGCAGAAAATAATATTAATAAAGAGGAAATTCTTCAATTAATCAAAAAATTAGATTTGGGTATTAGAGAATTAAGCGTAAAAGAAACAGTAATTACTCCTGATTCTTTGCCTAAAGACATACCAGATGAAGTCAAAAAATTTATTTTTAAAAGTGGTTCTCATAAATCAACTACAATTAATACTTTGCATCAAAAGTTTGATGATAATGGTAATTATGTTTCTATGGAATTATTTGATTTAGAAGATCAAGAATCTGAAGGAACTAAAAAAATAGTTGCTATTGCTGGTCCTTTAGTAGATACTCTTAAAGATGGTAAAATTGTGATATTTGATGAATTTGATGCGAGACTTCATCCTTTAATCAGTAAGGCAATTGTTGAATTATTTAACTCCAAGGAGACAAATTCTAAAAATGCACAACTAATATTTATGACTCATGATACAAACCTGTTGAGTAATAAACTATTTCGTAGAGATCAGATTTGGTTTACAGAGAAAAATAAATATGGTGCTACAGATTTATATTCCCTAGTTGAATATAAAGTTAGAAATGATGCCTCATTTGAAAGTGACTACATCAAAGGCAGATATGGCGCTATTCCCTTTATTGGTAACTTAAGTCAAATCATCGGTGAACCTAATGCCTAGAAAAAGTCCAGAGGTAAAGCCATCTCGTGGTTATTCTGATAGAAAAGTCGAAACGAGGGAGCCAATAGACAGATTTTTAATAGTTTGTGAAGGTGACAAAACTGAACCAAATTACTTTCGGTGTTTTCGTGTTCCTAAAGATGTAATTGATGTCAGAGGTTTTGGATATAATCCCAGTAAGTTAGTAGAAAAAGCAAAAGAATTAAAAACTCAAGGAGATTATGATCAGGTTTGGTGTGTATTTGATAGAGATGATTGGCCTAAACAGGATTTTAATAATGCTATTGCTAATGCTAAAAGAGAAGGATTTAAAATTGCTTACTCTAATGAAGCCTTTGAATTATGGTATGTTTTACATTTTGAATTTCTAAATACTGGACTTCCTAGAAAAGATTACATAACTAAGTTAGAAAAATGGCTAAAACATAAATATAAAAAGAATAGTGATATAATTTATGAGGAGTTAGAGATTTTTCAATCTACAGCAATCAAACACGCTCAAAATCTTCTTAATCAATATGATCCTCAAAATCCAGAAAGTGATAATCCTTCAACAACTGTACATCAGTTAGTTGCGGAGTTAAACAGATTTATTCGATAATGCTTAGATAGAGATTAGCAAATTCTTCTAAAGCTTGAAAACTTCCCACTTGCCAACTACGCTCAACAGTATCAGGTATAATCTGAGTAATGGCTATATCTTCAAAATAAGGACTTTGTTCAGATTTGATATATTTACCATCTTTCAACAAATAAATAGCCAGTTTCCCACTGTCAAAAATCCATAATTCAGGAACTCCAATCGCTTCATAAGCACCAAGAGTTGTTTTTGATGTCACATCAGTTTCTATTGCTAAATCTGGTGGTGGGTCATCCGGTTGTAAACGCCGCTTACCTATCATTTGTTGATAATTTTGAATATAAAAGCAAGCATCTGCTTCAACTCCGGCTGTACCTTGTTTTTTAAAAGTCGTAGAACCAAAAGGTTGATATTTAATCCCTTTAGCTTTCAGCAATATTTTAACAATATCGGAAATTAAATCTTTGGAAATCTCATGTTCAGGTAACGGAACCATAATTTCTAAATTACCCTGGTTGTAGGCAATTCGTGAAGCTCTTTTTTCTCCCAATTCTTGTAAAATAGATTCAAATTCTTCCCAAGTAACATCGGGAATGGTAACTGTGCTACCAGGTGTTAGTTGCATCTGGCTAACGGGTTTGAAAATGGGAATAGCTACACTCATAGCATTTATTATTTTTAATAGATCAAGTCTAACAAAAAGTAGGGTGGGCAATGCCCACCACAACCTACTAAACCTTAAACTTCTCAGTGATGCGTTTCATTGCTTCTTCTACATTTTCCCGACTATTAAACGCAGAAATGCGGAAATAACCTTCACCCGCAGCACCAAAACCTGATCCTGGTGTTCCTACAACGTTCACGGTTTGCAGCAACTTATCGAAAAATTCCCAACTGCTTAAACCATTAGGTGTTTTCACCCATACGTAAGGTGCATTCACACCACCGTAAACCTTTAAACCTGCGTTGGTGAGTTGTTCACGGATAATTTTGGCATTTTCTAAGTAGAAACTTACCAAAGCTTTAATTTGCGCTTGTCCTTCTTCAGAGTAAACCGCTTCCGCACCCCGTTGGACAATGTAGGAAACACCGTTAAATTTCGTAGACTGACGACGGTTCCAGAGTTTCCACAATTCTACATTAGAACCATCTGCGGCTTTTGCGGTGAGGTTTTTGGGAACGACGGTTAACGCGCAACGAGTTCCGGTGAAACCTGCGTTTTTGGAGAAAGAACGAAATTCAATGGCACAATCTCTAGCGCCTTCAATTTCATAGATAGAATGGGGAAGGGTAGGATCTGTGATATAAGCTTCGTAAGCCGCATCAAAGAAAATAATCGAACCGTTGGCTTTTGCGTAGTTTACCCAGGCTTGTAAATGTTCTTTGGTTGCAGTTGCACCGGTGGGGTTGTTGGGAAAGCAGAGATAAATTAAATCAACTTTTTGGGTAGGTATTTCTGCGGTAAAGTTGTTTTCGGCAGTGACTGGGAGATAAACTAAACCTGCATATTCGCCTTTTTCGTTAGCATCTCCAGTGTTACCCGCCATGACGTTAGTATCGACGTAAACGGGATATACAGGGTCAGTAACGGCAATAACGTTATTTTTGCCAAAAATCTCTAAAATGTTGCCTGAGTCGCATTTAGAACCGTCGGAAATGAAGATTTCATCGGCTTCTATAGCTGCGCCCCGTGCTTGGAAATCTTGCACGGCGATTTTTTCCCGTAACCAAGCATAACCTTGTTCTGGGCCATATCCTTTGAAGGTAGAGCGATCGCCCATTTCTTCCACTGCTTTTATCATTGCAGTCCGGCAAGCTTCTGGCAAGGGTTCAGTAACATCACCAATACCCAAACGGATGATTTTCGCATCGGGGTTAGCTTGCGCGAAAGCATTGACACGGCGAGCAATTTCGGGGAATAGATAACCAGCTTTGAGTTTTAGGTAGTTGTCGTTAACAGTAGCCATCGTAGATTTTGAAGAAACGCACTAAAATAGCTTACTGTAATTGATGGCTGGGATCTTTGGTAGCTGTGGATCTCTATATAGAGAAAAAAATAAGCCGCTATAGGTATGATCCTATGGCGACTATCAGAATTTTTAGCTACTTACAAGTTTTCATAATCTTGTGTGCAGCTATTAAAGTAATGTGGAATATTAGTTAGGAATGGTGCGACGACGACGGGCAACTACCATTCCACTAGCTACTAAACCTAGACCTAGCAAGGAAGCTGGTTCGGGAACGGATTGTGTAGGAGGTGTGACGTTAGGAATACCAGCCAATACTTTATCACTACCACCACCAGCATTTACTTGTTGAAAGCGGCCTCCGACTTGAAGTGAGCCATTTTGGAAACCATTTAAAAACTGCTGTTCAAGAGAGTTGGCTAACAAGTTAGCACCACTGAGTAAAAAGCTAACAGAAGTAGATTGACCTGCTGTTAAACCCTGTTGGGGATTTCCACCTACAAAGTTTCCTGGACCTGCAGAACGAATACCGAAATCAAAATCATTAGCTAATCCAGGTATATCTACATTACTGTATGTGTTTGTGAATGCACTAGTTTTGGGATCGTAAGTATAGTTTAATCCAGGAAGAAAATCGAAAGCCACACCCACCAGAGTTGCAGCAGTCGCTCCCAATGCAACTGTACCGTTAGTAGTGTTTGTTATACCAATATTCAATAAAACGTCATTACCCTGCTGCACAAAATCATAGTTTAAATCAGCTGTTGCACCAGTATTTTCTGTACTACCAAATTGTGGGTTGATAGATAATGTGAAAGCTTGGGCTGCGCTGGGTGCGAGTAAAGAAGAGGCGATCGCAGCAGAAGCTAGTAAAGCAGAGAATTTAGATTTCATTTAGGGTGGTCTCCTTAGTTGTTTTTGTAACTTTTCTTTTGTTTGTCCCGATGTGTTTCACTCTACGACCCATTAAAAAAATATGGAATATGCAAAGTAGCTTTTTTGTCATCTCTTTAAATAAAAAGAGCTTGTTTGAAGTCAACATAAAGCTGTTTTCGGGTGGGTGGCAATACTTATCGGTGAATGGGAAGGGTTAGAAAAACATTGAATCCTTACCCAGTCAGCTTTTCCCTACACCAATTTCCAGATATGAGTAGAATTCTGTACAGTATGGGGGTGTCTTGAAAACTCCATCAAAATAGATTGCGGTATATCACGTACATCCCACTGATATATAGGATGATCAAAGCTAGTCCATCCCAAGTGATGTACATCCGTGAACGACTGACAGTATGATAAATCAACCCTGTAATAGCTACGGAAGTCATGATCATGCCTACAATAGAGGTGAAAATATGTATCTGGCTAATATTTGACCACAGACTACCCGGAAGGTAGACCAAATCATAAAAGCCCAAAATTGCTAAATTAGTGATATTTGAGCCAAAAACGTTGGATACTGCTAACCCCCCAACCCCCTTCTTTGGTAGGGAAGGGGAGTCAAAGTCTCTCCCCTCGTAGGGGAGAGGTTTGGAGAGAGGTTTTATATTTAATTGTGCCAAGCTACTTAAAATTTATGTTTTACAAAAATTTTGAATTTTGAATGTAGTTCATTTCATCTGGTTTAGATATAGTGCATCAAGATATTAACACTCCGCGAATTTCGATTATTATTCCCACTCTCAATGAAGCGAATAATCTCAAAGCAGCAATTAGCAGCACTCAACCTAGTAATAATGTAGAAGTAATTGTTGTTGATGGTGGTTCAAATGACGGTACACCATCTGTAGCTCAATTTTTAGGTGCAACTGTTATCTCTTCTGCTCCCGGTCGTGCTATACAAATGAATACAGGTGCTGCGATCGCTAGTGGTGAAATTTTGCTGTTTCTTCATGCTGATACTCGTTTACCCACTGGGTTTGATGCGATGATTCGCACAGCATTACAACAACCAGCAACTATAGTTGGTGCCTTTGCGTTGCGAATAGATTCACCTCATTGGGGTTTGCGACTGGTAGAGTGGGGAGTAAAATGGCGATCGCACCTTTGGCAAATGCCCTATGGTGATCAAGCTATTTTTTTAACCAAAAAAGCATTTGAAGAAGTTGGTAATTTTCCCCAAATGCCAATTATGGAAGATTTTGAACTGATTACTAGATTAAAAGGTCTCAATAAAATTACAATTATTGATGTTCCTGTAATTACATCACCCCGCAGATGGTTAAAAAAGGGAATTTTTATGACTACCCTACTTAACCAAATCATAATCATTGCCTATTTATTCGGTGTTTCACCAGAACGCATCCGTAAATGGTATCGTCGAGAAAAATTCAGGAGAATTTAAGCTGTTTCTCATTTAACTCCCTTATATTGGCAGATAATAATCGGTAATTGCTAAAAATCAGGTTAATTCCATGATACCAAAGCACAAATCCCGATTCAATAGCAAACTCCAGCTATTATTATTAACTTGTCTAGTTGCTACCCTGATAATCATTACCAAATTTGTTAACATTCAACAAATTTTACAAACATCTATTATTTGGGTACAAAATCTAGGCATTTGGGGACCAATTGCGTTTATTTTTATCTACAATTTGGCAACATTATTATTTATTCCTGGTTCATTATTAACCCTAAAAGGTGGTTGCTTATTTGGTATATTTTGGGGTTCTATATATGTGTTAATTGCTGCTATGTTGGGAGCAGTTTTAGCTTTTATCATTGGACGTTATTTTTCACGAGATTGGATTTGTCAACAATTAGAAAAACATCCTACATTTAAAGCTATTGATCAAGCTGTTGCTCAAGAAGGGTGGAAAATTGTTTTATTAACTCGTCTTTCTCCTCTTTTTCCTTTCAATTTATTAAATTATGCTTTTGGTGTAACAAATGTTTCTATCAAAGACTACATTTTAGGCTCATTTGGCATAATTCCTGGAACTGTTATGTATGTTTATATTGGTTCCCTAACGACTAATTTAGCCATGATTTCAGCACCTAATCAACCAACTAATCCAGAAAGCAAAATTTGGCAACTTGTTCTACAAATAGTAGGGTTAATGGCGACAATTATTGTTAGTATTTACATTACCCAAATTGCTCAAAAATTCCTCAAAAAAAGTGTGGAAGCAGTAGACAAATAATGATGCAAAAAACCAAGTAATAAGTAACGCAAAATTATGATATTGTCAAAAATCAGATCCATCCAAAACCTATTAAAAAGGTGTGTCAAGAAAACTCTTATGTATCAATTTTCAAGAACAATGATATTAACTTTGTTATTACTATTTATAGTTTTGATATTGCAACCGGATGTAGTTTTAGCACAACAAGCGGTTAATCCATCTGCTTTCAATCCCCAAGCTATTTTAAGAAATGCTTTACAGTGGATTGATAGCCTTGGTACAGTGGGAGCAATAGCCTTTATTGCTATCTATATAATTGCGACCATTGCCTTTTTACCAGGATCGATTTTAACTTTAGGTGCTGGAGTTGTGTTTGGGATTGCCTGGGGTTCTTTGTATGTATTTATCGGTGCAACTTTAGGTGCAACAGCAGCATTTTTAATAGGACGTTATTTAGCGAGAAATTGGGTTACTAAGAAAATTGCTGATAACAAAAAATTTGCTGCTATTGATAACGCTGTGGGGAGAGAAGGACTAAAAATTGTTTTGTTAACGAGACTTTCTCCCATATTCCCCTTCAATTTATTAAACTATGCTTTTGGAGTTACTGCTGTTTCTCTCAAAGATTATTTTCTCGGTTGCTTGGGGATGATTCCCGGTACAATTATGTATGTTTATATCGGTTCCTTAGCAGGTAATTTAGCCTTGATTGGGACTGAGAATCAACCTACCAATCCTACTCTAACATGGATAATTAGAATTGTTGGTTTTATTGCCACAGTTGCAGTTACAATTTATGTGACTCGATTAGCCAAGACAGCTTTAGATCAAGAAGTATCTTAAAATAATTTGTAATAGTGCTTCCAGTCACGTCAGGGATATGTAATTTGTAATCCTTTCTCATTATTTTCCAGAAAATGTTAAATATCAAACTGAAAAAATCTTATTGAAGGTATATGTATTGTAAAGAAAACACATGAAATGATTAACTCAAACAGACAATTACAAAATAATTTATACTTGACAATTTAGAGGTAATACTAATGTCTAACTTAGAATTTGAGAGAATCACAGTTCTACCAATGGATGAGTATAATCAAAGGTTGGTAGCTAACGTTCATCCTGAAAATTGGGTGAATCCTCAACCTGCTGATTGTTATGATTTAGTAGTAATTGGTGCGGGTACAGCAGGATTAGTTGTAGCTGCGGGTGCTGCGGGTTTAGATTTGGGTTTAAAAGTGGCATTAATTGAAAAACATCTCATGGGTGGAGATTGTTTAAATGTCGGTTGTGTACCATCTAAATCTCTAATTCGGTCTGCTCGTGTAGTTGGTGAAATATGGAAAGCTAAAGATTTAGGTGTGAATATTTCTCAACATATTGATGTTGATCTTGCCACAGTTATGGCTAGGTTGCGGCGGATTAGAGCAGGTATTAGTCATCATGATTCAGCTGCGAGATTTAAAAATTTAGGTGTTGATGTTTTTTTGGGTGGTGGGAAGTTTGCAAGTAATAATACTATAGCAGTTGATGGTCAAATTCTCAAGTTTAAAAAAGCTGTAATTGCCACAGGTGCAAGAGCAGTTAAACCAGAAATTCGCGGCATTGAAGCAGCGGGTTATTTAACTAATGAAACAGTTTTTTCGCTGATTCAAAAACCAGAAAAATTGGCGGTAATTGGTGGCGGTCCGATTGGTTGTGAATTGGCACAAGCTTTCCGGCGTTTGGGTTGTGAGGTGACATTATTTCATAATAGTTCTCACATTTTGAATAAAGAAGATCGGGAAGCAGCAGAAATTTTGCAACGAGTTTTGAGTGATGAAGGTATTCGCCTGGTGCTAGATTGTCAGTTAGAAGAAGTGGTGACAGTAACTGAAGGAAAGCGGCTTTATTTTTCATCAAATGGTCATCGAGATTCAGTAACTGTAAATGAAATTTTAGTAGGTGCGGGACGTGCGCCAAATGTGGAAGGTTTAAATTTAGAAGCGGTGGGTGTGGAGTACGATAAAAAGCATGGTGTGAAGGTAAATGATTATCTCCAAACTACTAACTCTAATATTTATGCAGCTGGTGATATCTGCATGAATTGGAAATTTACCCATGCGGCTGATGCAGCAGCGCGAATTGTGATTAAAAATACATTGTTTTCGCCTTTTGGTTTGGGACGTTCTCAACTGAGTAAGTTAGTAATGCCTTGGG
Source organism: Anabaena sphaerica FACHB-251 (assembly GCF_014696825.1). Lineage (NCBI taxonomy): Bacteria > Bacillati > Cyanobacteriota > Cyanophyceae > Nostocales > Nostocaceae > Anabaena > Anabaena sphaerica. The sequence goes on from NZ_JACJQU010000002.1 coordinate 336,984, forward strand.
TGACATATACTGATCCAGAAATTGCTCATGTAGGAATGTACGCTGATGAGGCGGAAAAAATGGGTTTGGAAGTGACAACAATTAAAATTGCTTTTAATAATGTAGATCGAGCGATCGCTGATAGTGAAGAGTCAGGATTTTTGAAGATTCACCACAAAAAAGGATCTGATGAAATTCTCGGTGCAACCATTGTTGCTAGTCATGCAGGTGAGATGATTTCAGAAATTACTACTGCAATTGTTAATAAAATTGGTTTAAGTAAATTAAGCAGTGTGATTCATCCTTACCCAACTCAAGCAGAAGCAATTAAAAAAGCAGCCGACGCTTATCGACGTACACTACTAACACCCAGAACTAAAAAACTTTTGGGATTTTTAACAAAATTCTCCTAATTACTTAATCTTGTTCTAAATTCTCAAGATTGGTAATAATTAATGAGTAGAAATTTAATCAGGAGCATCTATTTTAATTCCTGATCTGAAAATTATTCTGACTCCTGTACGGGCGAACGGCTGTTCGCCCCTCCTGACTCCTGTACGGGCGAAGCATTCGAGTGTTCAATTATCAATTTTTTTTCCAAAGCTATTTTCCGAATGCTGATGCTTCCAGCACGCTCCGCGAACGCCCCTACGACTCCTGAATTCTCTTTAAAGTTCTGATTCCGTCTCAGGAGCAATAATTTCCCCAGTACCCATTTTCAAAATCATATCCTGGTCGGTAATCAGTTCGCTGAGTTCTTTAACTTTTAAATTCATTGTTTCACAAGCTATGCGTAGTTCTTGAGCAAATGTTTTGACATCATCACCATAGCCACATTGATAAGCAGCAATTGTAATTCCTTGTTTGGCATTTGCTCTAGCACAATCTACTAGTTCTGTACCATATAATTGTGTTGGCGATACCATAGACTTATTCATTCTTAATTATACTTCATTCCCTAAATAGATTATCAATCATGGCAGGTTCAATCATCCCTCTAATGGCGGAAATTGAATAACAAATAAAAAAATATCCCCAAATTTCTTGTGCTGCGGGCATCTTCACCACTAATAATAAAGGACGGGCTGGATGCCCATCCCACAAAATTAGCTAATTTATTTTCTGGTGTTACCTGACAAGTATTCTGCCTTCTGAACGGGAATTTTTCCAGTTGGGGAGCCACCAATTTGGACGGGTTTCAGTGGTGTGAGACACAAAAATCAGCCGTTGACTATTTCTCCACCATTAGGATGTAGCACTTGACCAGACATATAGGAAGAGTCATCAGAAGCTAAAAATACAAAACTTGGTGCTACTTCTTCCGGTTGTCCGGCTCTTCCCATTGGTACTTGTGCGCCAAAAGTTTCTACTTTTTCTTCTGGGAAAGTTGAAGGAATTAAAGGTGTCCAAATTGGACCTGGTGCTACAGCATTGACACGAATTCCCTTGGAGACTAAATTTTGAGATAGGGAACGAGTAAAGGCAACAATAGCACCTTTAGTAGACGAATAATCTAATAGTTGGGAATTACCTTTATAAGCTGTAACTGATGTTGTATTGATGATAGCACTTCCTTTATGCAAATACTTCATCGCGGCTTTAGTGAGGTAAAACATTGAGAAAATATTAGTCCTAAAAGTGCGTTCTAATTGCTCTTGAGTAATATCTTCAATGTTACTTTTAGGGTGTTGTTCAGCAGCATTATTGACAAGAATATCAAGTTTACCAAACTCATCTACTGTTTGTTCTACAGCTTGTTGACAAAACTTCTGGTCAGTAATATCACCAACAATAGATACTGCTTTGCGTCCATGTTGTTCGACTAAGTTTTGTGTTTCCTTTGCATCTTGATGTTCTTGCAGGTAAACTATCGCTACATCTGCACCTTCTTTAGCAAATGCGATCGCCACAGCACGACCAATACCACTATCTCCACCAGTAATTAAAGCGATTTTATCTTTTAATTTACCACTACCCCGATATTGTTCATCATCGGCTTTGGGTTTTGGGTTCATTTCTGATTCTAAACCAGGTGGTTCCTGTGTTTGTGGTGGTTGTAACGTCTTTTTTGCTGCCATAATAATGCACTCCTAATTTGTGTATTGAAAATCTGTATCGGCTCAATTACCAATTACTAAAAGTAAACCTTGGATCGAAAATTTCCATCCAAGGTTTACTTTTTGCTTTCGCTCCCACTAGTCTTCTGCAAGTTCAGACTTTTCCTACCCCGGATATTAGCCGCACTGAAATTCTGGCAATTGGCGCGGCTTTTTAAGCTTCCTCCTCACATCCCACACGCTCTTCATCCAACCACTGAAAACAAGTACACAACTCTCTGTTGATGCAGGATTTATCCTTCACATCTGCTCTCAATTTAACTGTTATTTTCTGGTTATTTATCGTTCTATGGAAATAAACAAAGTGTCAATTTTATCAACCTTTAGATGTAGTCCTCATTCATTGTCAATCATGGATTTTGCATGATGCTTAATATCGGTAATTTCGCAGCCTTGACAATTTAACTAGTAGAGTTAAAAATTAACTTTGGGCGATGTTTAAACTGATCACAGCTAAAATCGCCATCTACACTTGTTTACTAAATTAACAAAAAGATACACACGAAATCATCTGCTCATGTCTTCCTTGGGATATACCTAAGATAGTGAGGCCAAATTGGGCTATATTTGGGATCTGGGTTATGGTGACAATGAATATTTCCGAGTTAGAGCAGGTTGATAAGTTTCGCAATTTACAATTAACTTTGCGCGAACGCTGGAAAACAAGCGAGTTATTTGACAACAGCGAAGCGGATATTTTAATTATCCCCTCTTTGAGCATCGACCAACGGGAACTGCAAAAAATAGAAGGGTGCGAACATTATGAAGAAAGATTACTATTTTCTTTGATGCGGTTGCGAAATCCTCGCACTAGGTTAATTTATGTAACCTCAATGCCACTACATCCTAGCATTATTGATTACTATTTACAACTACTACCCGGAATCCCATTCTCCCACGCTCGTCATCGTTTATTACTACTTTCGACTTATGATTCTTCCCTGAAACCCCTCAGTCAAAAAATTTTAGAACGTCCCCGCTTACTAGAAAGAATTCGTCAAGCTTTGCGGTTAGATAAAGCTTTTATGGCTTGTTACAATTCCACCTTTTGGGAAGCAGAATTATCACTAAAATTGAATGTACCTCTGTATGCTGCTGCACCAGATTTACAGATTTGGGGTACAAAAAGTGGTAGCCGGCAAATTTTTGCTCAAAGCGGTGTACCCCATCCAGATGGTAGCGAATTAGTTAAAACTGCTGCCGATTTAGCAACAGCAGCAGCTGATTTATGGGAACGTCAACCAACATTAAAACGGATGGTTGTAAAACTGAATGAAGGTATTTCTGGGGAAGGAAATGCTCTTTTGGATCTCCGTCCCTTGATAGATGTTGCACCAGGGAAAAGTTCTCATGGTGAAAGAATATCAGCAATCATTAATAACTTTTCCAATCTACGCTTTCAAGCCACAAAAGAAACCTGGGCGAATTTTTCTCAACGTATTCCAGAATTAGGCGCAATAGTAGAATCATTTATTGAAGGTGAAATCAAATTTTCTCCCAGTGTCCAAGGACGCATTACACCCGATGGAAAAGTGGAAATTCTTTCCACCCATGATCAAATTCTCGGAGGTCCAGACGGACAAATTTATCTCGGTTGTCGCTTTCCTGCGGATGAAAAGTATAGATTAAGATTACAGACATTAGGTTTACAAGTAGGTAAAAAGCTTGCAGAAAAAGGCACTTTAGAAAGATTTGGCGTTGATTTTGTCACCGTAGATCAAGGTAATGGTAAATGGGATATTCAAGCTATTGAAATTAACCTCCGCAAAGGTGGAACAACTCACCCTTTCATGACCTTGAAATTATTAACTAATGGACGCTATGACTTGTCCACTGGCTTATTTTACAGTCAGCAAGGAAAAGCTAAATATTACGTTGCTACAGACAACTTACAAAAAAACCGCTATCGGGGATTATTACCCAATGATTTAATGGATATTATTGCTCATCACCGATTACATTTTGATAGCGGAACTGAAACAGGGACAGTATTTCATCTCATGGGTTGTCTTTCTCAGTTTGGTAAGTTGGGATTAACAAGTATTGGTGATTCTCCCCAACAAGCAGAAGACATTTATAACAAAGTTGTCAAAGTTCTTGATCAAGAAACTAGTGATGAACCCAATCATTATGCCCTATTTTCAGATTATGCTTTTCCTGTTGCTGGGGATGGATATAATTATTGATAAATTGTCATAATTCATAATTCAGAAATTAGAATTCTGAATCATCAAATTCCTGAATTCATATGTTTCCATCTGCGTTTATCTGCGTTTATCTGCGTTTGATTATTATTAGCTACCAAACCTAGCAAGAAATACACCTAACTGTATACAGATAATTCCTAAAATGGCGCTACCAAGCCAATAGCTAGTTGCAGTTAATAAATTACCATTACGTATTAAAGCCAGAGACTCTAAACCATAGGTAGAAAAAGTTGTATATGCACCTAAAAAACCAGTTGCAAGCATCAACCGTAATTCTGGGGAAATAATTGCTACTTTCTCAGCAGCCAAAGTAGTGAAAAATCCCATCGCTAAACAACCACTGAGATTAATAAAAAACGTGCCATAGGGAAAATTAATACCCAATCTTTGGGCAAACCATAATGTTAAATAATAGCGACTTAAAGCACCAGCGATCGCACCTAAACTAATACCTAACGATTGGCGCAAATTGGGATCTTGTAGCATAGTAGAGATATAAACGGCATAACCTGATTGTATTTTGACAATATAATCGGAAAACCGTACCCATACAATAGGTTTTCATCACTGTACCTCAAAATTGAACTTGATACAATCAAAACATAGCTAAACTAATGCTGTTATCTACTCATTCAACAAAATTATGCAGCATTAACAGGAGAGTGCAAAATGGGAAATCAATTCAAAACTGCTGTTTTGTTAGCCGCACTGAGTGGCTTATTAATTGCCATTAGTTATTGGGTAATTGGTGGTACTAGTGGCTTAATTATAGGCATAGGTTTAGCAGCAGTTACAAACCTATTTTCTTGGTATCAATCTGATAAAATTGCCCTGGCAGTTTACAAAGCTCAACCTGTTAGCGAAGCCCAAGCACCTGCACTTTATCGCATGGTGGAAAGACTGTCAACCCGTGCTAATATTCCCATGCCAGGAGTTTACATTGTTCCAGGACAAACTGCCAATGCTTTTGCTACAGGAAGAGACCCAGAACACGCTGCTGTTGCTGTTACTGAAGGCATTTTAAACATATTACCAGAGGAAGAATTAGAAGGTGTAATTGCTCACGAACTCACCCACATTATTAATCGTGATACCCTAACTCAAGCCGTTGCTGCTACTGTGGCTGGTGCGATTTCTTTCCTGGCACAAATGTTAAGTTATAGCCTGTGGTTTGGTGGTGGTTCAAGAGATAATGAAAGAGGTGGTAATCCTTTGGGAGTGCTAGTAACCGTGATGCTTGCACCTATAGCCGCCACAATTATTCAATTAGCAATTTCCCGCACCAGAGAATTTTCTGCTGATGCTGGTGCTGCCAAATTAACAGGTAATCCCCGCGCTTTAGCTAGGGCTTTGCAAAGATTAGAAGCCACAGCAAAACAGATACCTTTAAATGCTAATCCAGCCTTTGAACCATTATTGATTATTAATCCGATTTCTGGGCAATTTCTAGGTAATTTGTTTTCTAGTCATCCTGCAACTGAAATGCGTGTGGAAGCATTGCTGAAAATAGAAAGAGAATTGGCAGGTAGTTATTAATTTGTACAATATCCCCAACTTTTTTGAGAGGATGTTTGAAAAGTTCAAATATATAAAACCTCTCTCCAAACCTCTCTCCTACGAGGAGAGAGGCTTTGAAACCCCCATTCCCTTGTAGGGAAGGGGGCAAGGGGGGTTAGGCTCTGAGGCTTTTTCTGTTTCATACAACACCCCTAAAACATCGTTTTAAAAAAGTCGGGGATTTAAACATTTACATATTTAACTAAAAATCAGTTGTAAATCTAAAATAAAACCTGGCAATACATCCTCTCCAGATAAATTTGTAGGAGATTGTAAAACCTCTACCTCTTGATTTTGGCGATAAATTTCTACTTGTTTATCTTTAGGATTAATTAACCAACCTAACAGCAAACCATTATTAATATACTCCCGCATCTTCGCTTGCGTATCTTCTAAATCATCGCTTTCAGAAACTAACTCAATCACAAAATCAGGGCATAACGGCAGAAACTTTTTTCTTTGTTCTGGTGTGAGTGCATTCCATCTTTCTATCTTTATCCAAGACACATCAGGAGAACGAGTACCACCATTAGGTAATTTAAAACCTGTGGAAGAATCAAAAGCTTTTCCTAAATTATTTTTGCGATTCCAAAACCAAACTTGTCCACTTAATTCTAAGTTTCTCTCTCCCGTTTCTCCCCCAGTTGGTGACATAACAATTAATTCACCTTCCGATGATAATTCCAAACGTAAATCTTTATTAGCATCCACAATTTCCACAAATTCATCATCTGTGAATTTTAATGATTTTGGTATTTGTAAAGTTACAGAAGTCATGATTCATACCTCGTGACCATAACATTATATTTTGATCCCCCCTAACCCCCCTTAAAAAGGGGGGAACCGGAATTAAAATCCTCGTTCCCAGTCTCTGACTAGGAATGCTTTCCGGGAGGTAGAACCTCCCATCATATCGACATTTTTAACCTAAACCCAGAAAACCAGAAATTAGCGGCAAAAGCTTACTACATTCTTCAAGCAATGTGGGTACACTCATGAGAATACCCTTTAACATTGTAATTGCTGTATCTGCTAAATCTTGTTTTTCTTGAGGATTTTGTGCTGCTTCTGCTAAAGCTTTGACTTGCTTGAGTGCTTTTTCTTTATCTTTTGGTGTTAAATCAGAATCAGCTTCAATTGCTGTTTGCAGTTGTGTCAAAATTTCCTTAATTCCCATTTTCTCTGGTTCGGGTGAAGGTGGTAATTCATTAATAGTATTTGTTACCGTACCACTAATATCCATTTCACCTAAATTCAAAGCTTGTCCACTAGCATTAAAATCTCTACCGACACTACCAATTTCAACTTTACGACTGGAATCATTACTGTTAGTCATATTTTTATTTTCCACTTTGTTATCAACTTGAACATTTATAGGTTTATTCGCTAATAATCTCACAATCTCTGTCATTTCCGCACTTTGTTGGCGATAAATAACTATCTCATTATTTTTAGCTTGTAATTCTGCTTTATATTTTTCCTCTACTGCTGCTAATGCTAATTGATAATTTTGAGTAAAATCGCTGTGAATCTTTTCTTTATCAACGCCTTCAGGTGCATTCACCTTAACGACAACTACCCCATCACCTTTATTTTCAATACTCTGGATAGATAATTCAGTGTCTTCATTTTGGTTCTGCACCTTGCCAAAAGCATTAACAAAAGCTTTCCAGTCAATACCGTCGCGGAAAATTAAATCAACAGTATTTAAAACCTCTTCAAATAATTTGCTAAATTCTCCTGGTTTAAATTCCCCACTACTAGGACGGCGTTCACGGTCATCTGTTCCCAGTTTAGGATATTCTAAAAGATAAACAAAGCGACAATCTACATTATCTAATATAGTTGTACTTTCAATATTCCAAGCTTCCAGACAAGCACCTGTCATTTGAGCATTCGTGAAATTAGTACCGACGGCTTGAGCAAGAGTCAAATTTGCCCATTCTAAACAAGCACCCTCAAAAGTAGCTTCAACAATATCAGCATCTTTTAAATTCGCCTCTTTCAAGTCTGCACCTATCAGGTTTGCACCTCTGAGGTTTGCACCAGTGTAAGATTTACCCCTACCATTTAGAGTAATGAGCAAATTGAGAACACCAAGGTTACTCAATATAGTATTACCTGGTCTGGCAAAATCCAGTTTTTTCGCTTCATAAAAACGAGTGCGCGTTAGATTTGCTTTTCTGAAATCTGTGTTTTTCAGGGTTGCGCCTGTAAAATCAGCATCAGTTAAATCAGCACCACGAAAACTTGTCCCATTTGTAGTAGCATAAGCAATAGCGAATGAACGAATCCAAGCATCTTTTCCATCTCCAAAAAAACTACGCCAGCCAATGTAATCGCTAAAAAGCACGAACATTACGACTTCAGCTACACCTACTGCTTCGGCTACGGCTTGGGTTACGACTGCGGCGAAGGCTACGGTTACGGCGTAGGTTCTAGCTAAGGCTACGGCTCCAACTCCGGCTACGGCTACAGCAAATACTACGACTCCAGCTACGGCTCTAGCTTCAGCTACGGTAAAGGCTACGGTTACGGCAAAAGCTCCGGCAAAAGCTCCAGTTAATGTGAAGGCTACAGCTACAGCGCCGACTCCGGCTACAGCTACGGCTCTGGTGAAGACTCCAGCTATAGCAAAAGCGAAGGCTACAGCTATGACAGAGGCTACGGTTACGGCGAATACTCCGGTTCCGGCTATTAAACCCTTACGAATAGTGACAATACAAAAGACTGTCACCATAACTAGGACAACTGTTTGAGCAATAAAAATTTCAGAGTTTTTGGTATCAAAAATAAATGTTATCACTGTACCAATGATGATTGAGAAAAACCCTGATAGTGCTGAAACTAGGAACGCAACTATTAGTAAAACAATTACCCAACGTCGCTGTAGTCCAGCCTTGGCACCAGTAAAATCAGCACCTTTAAGAATAGCGTTGGTAAAATTTGCACCTCTAATATCGGCTTTGCTAAAGTTAGCTCCTGTCAGGTTTTCACCTTTAAAAGAGCGTCCTTGGAGATTTTCACCGGAATAGTCTGGCGGCATAATCGCGTCAGCAAGAGTTTATTTATTAGATTTTATACATACTTGCTAGACTTTATGCTATTTTTTGGCGAAATTCACTTAAACTCATCTGTCTGCTGTACTCAAAGCGGCTAAAAAATTAATCTTTGGAAAAATACTGAATCGTTTGATTCAATAAATAAGGGTTTAGCAATGCTAAACCCCTACAAAATAAACTTTTTTCTTCCTACTTTCTACCTGATTACACTAATAATTATTCGCATAACTAGCCACCTTCCTATCAACTAATACAAGATTAGCTACAGCATATTTAACAACCAAACATTCTTGTGTAGCATGACAAGAACTCTTTAAAACTTGCGTTTTCACAGCATCTTTCACAAGTTTAGCCTGGTATGTATAGAGAGAACCAGCAGGATTTTCAAAAGTTAGCTCTGCTAACATTGTATTATTATCCATGCTTTGCTCTAAAATTTTACCTGCTACTTTATTATTAAACCAATTCCAACCTTGACTAAAAATTATTTCTCTTTCCAAAACCTGTAATACCGGGGGCAAAATTCCCCAACCACGATAGACTTTATTTAAAAATTGTATATCACCAGTTCGAGTTAAAATTGATTTGAATGAATCTTGATCCAGTACACCATAATATCTTGCTTCTGGTAAATCTATCGCTGTTGGTGCAAACCGATGTCCGCCAAAATGGCTGGATCTCCAAATTCTCACATGATCAAATTGCAATTCAGAAATAGTATTTTTAGCATGAAAATAAAAAGGATTGCCATATCTCGCACAACATTGATCATGGCTACCATGTGTACAAACTAAAATATCTCTAGTTATACTATTTTCTACTTGATAATCAGCATTTCCACCTGATAACCATTTCCGCACAACTCCCGCGACTTGTTCAATATTTGGTAACTTAAATTCTTGCTTGCGGTAGCCATTACTTAAACCTTCTTGTTTTTGATAAATCAACAAAGTTGTTTGTTCTACTTTATGTGATTCATCATTAGCAATTAACAAAAACCGAATCGGTAATTTACTACGCTGCACCTCAGAGACTAAAACCCGTAAATTATCAGGAACCCATTTGGAATTAAAGGCTTCTGACATCCAAGGTGTAGGACATTCTACTAAAATATAAGTTTGGTAGTTTGTAGCACTACCAATAATTTCTTCTCCTACTTGTCGGGAATAGTCAGAACAGAAAAATGTATTCATATTAATTTGCTCAAGAATCGATTTTATAGACAAAGATAATGAAAAAGTAAAATTGTGTTTCTAGCTACTACTGTCGATGTTCATAAATTAAACAAGTAAAAACAACTTTCCACTTTATAAGCTTCTGGTTTTTGAAAGTATTTCCGGTTAATAAATCCTCTATTTACAAATCTCAGCATCAATAGGATTATTACTTCCGTAGTAAACACGGTTATTATGTATATGATTTTATTAAGCCATTCAGAAAATTTTACCTGCTGGAAATTGATTTTTATAAAATTAGATTTTACGCTCTTGGTAAATAAATTAAACCTTTTTGCAGTCGAGTCACACCAACTAGCCCTGGATTTATACTTTACATTAATGTAATTAATATTACAAGCTTCGATATTGCCCACCGCAAGGTTAATTTGTGAAGTTTTGCTTAAATCTAAATTATCTATATCCTCCTCAATAGCTGTTGTCTCTATATCTAAGGACATAGTTGGACAAGGTTGGATTGTATCAATTGATGTATTCATATTGATAATAATTCTCAACTTTTTACGAAAAAAATATAAACTATAAAGCTATTCCCAGGAGGAATTATCAGGAAATTGAACTGATCAGCCCAAAGGCAGATGGCAAGAGGGATAAGAGTTTTTATCTGTGGTGCTGTACTCAAAGTTCATCAACCACGAAGATGCTAAAAGTCTTATTATGATTGATTTTTGAGCATCTGTATCAACTGTAACAGAATTTAATCAGAAAAGCAAGTATTTGAGAAAATTTCTCACTTTTACTAATCTTTGTCATTAGATCGGGATTACCTAAGTCTAATCATTATTTAATACAATAATCATTAGAGTTTCCAATCCAATAAATAGGCAAAAGGCTATAAAGAGCTTGGACTTCAAAAAACGTAATACCCAGATCCCCGACTTCTTTGAGCAGTCGGGGATCTATCTGGTTATGTTGCTCTACTTATTACGAAACATTGCATTTGAGAGGTTGTTTGAAAAGTATTGTATGAAACCAGCAATTGCCAGAAACCTAACCCCCTACCCCCTTCCCTACAAGGGAATGGGGATTTTAAAGCCTCTTCCCTTGCAGGGGAGAGGTTTGGAGAGGGGTTAATTTATACATAAAAAACTTTTAAAACATCCTCTGATTGATAAATTTTAATTACTAATTATGGCTGTTGCATATTTCTGTTTTAATGCTGAATTAAATTATTTTTTACCCAAACATCAGAAGCAGGTAAAAATATCCCATTATTTTGAGGAAAGAAATTCTATTAAAGATACGATTGAGTCTTTTGGAATTCCTCATACAGAAGTTAATTCTATAGAAGTTAATGGGGAATATGTCAATTTTTCTTATATAATTCAGGATGAGGACAATATTAATGTCTATCCCATTTCTGCCAGTCTGAATACATCAAGCATTTCCCTACGACCAAAAGCACCCAGTGTGATCCGTTTTGTGCTAGATGTTCATTTGGGTAAGTTGGCTACATCTTTAAGGTTGTTAGGTTTTGATACTTTATATAGTAATGACTATGGGGATGAAGAATTAGCACAAATATCTTCTAACCAAGAGAGAATTCTGTTAACTCGTGATAAAGGTCTTTTGATGCGAAGTTTGGTGACTCATGGCTATTATGTCAGGAATACCCAACCGCAACAGCAAATTTTGGAAGTTATGCAACGTTTCGATTTATTTACAGTAGTATCACCTTTTAAAAGATGTTTGCGTTGTAATGGGTTATTGGTATCTGTTGATAAAGAATCTGTGATTGATCAATTACCAGCAAATATAGAATTACAGATAAATGAATTTCATCGCTGTCAAGACTGCACGCAAATTTATTGGAAAGGGTCACACTATACACGACTGCAAAATTTTATTGCCGAGATAATGGGGAGGGAATAGGGAATAGGGAATGGGGTATATATTTGCCGATGCCCAATACCCAATATATAATTAATGCCCTATTTGGAAAATGTTATGACATTAATATTAGCTCTTGATTTTGGTGGAACTAAACTAGCAGCAGCGACAGTGGAAGCTGGTTCTAGGGAGTGGTTGTGTTATGAAAATCGTCTTTCACCTGCAAATGCAGATGCCTTGAGTGATGTAGAAATTATGCGATCGCTCATTGAATCTGTATTAGATAGACGCAAACCAGATGCTATTGGTGTCAGTTTTGGCGGACCAGTAGACGCAGCCACCGGACTCGTCCGACTTTCTCATCATGTTCCTGGTTGGGAAAATATACCCCTTAAACAACTGCTAGAAGAAGAATATAATGCTCCTGTTAGCATAGATAATGATGCTAATGTTGCTGCTGTTGGCGAACATCGCTTTGGTGCTGGTCGTGGATATGATAGTTTGTTTTACATCACCATCAGTACAGGTGTAGGTGGCGGTTGGATACTCAACGGTAAACCTTGGCAGGGTGCTGGTGGCATGGCCGGAGAAATTGGCCATATAGTTGTAGATCCAGCCGGTCCAGTATGCCTATGTGGAAAGCGCGGATGTGTAGAACGTTTAGCTTCTGGGCCTTACATGGCACAAAATGCACGGGAACTACTGGAGAAAGAAACCCATAATTCCCCAACCAGCACCAGAGGAGAAATACTTAAATATTTGGTAGGCAACGATTTGAACGTAATTACCGGGCAAATAGTGAGTGTAGCCGCAGCGCATGGTGATGAACTAGCCAGAGAAGTATTATACAAAGCCGCTTGGGCGCTGGGTGTAGGAATTGGTAACGTGGCCAACTTAATGAACCCCCAACGCTTTGTTTTAGGTGGTGGAGTCACCAAAGCCGGGGATAGTTTTTGGGCTACAGTACGCAAAGTGGCACACGAAACCGCATTACCAGAAGTGAATTTTGAAGTTGTGCGGGCGTTGTTGGGGGATGAAGCCCCATTGTGGGGGGCTGTGGCTTTGGGTTTGGATGTTGTACGGTAATTTAAGGAACAGGGAACAGAAAAATATATACTGTCACCTGTCACCTGTTATCCTAGCGATCGCGTTTTTTCCCATAGTGTGATGCAGAGGAACTATCACCAGACTTTTTTGCTGCCTTATAACCCGATCTCCGTGGTGTCGTTTTCCGTTTAGCAGTAGCGCCAGCCGTCTCCTGATCACCTCCAGGTTGGGGTTTTTGTCTGCGTCCATTTTGAATTGGTTCAGGCTTAATATCCGGGTTAATTCCAAAGCCAGCAAGCACTTCTAATGACAACGGCTGCTTGATCAGTTTTTCGATATCTGCCAACAAATGTAACTCATCGACACAGACCAGAGACACAGCCTCACCTTTTGCACCAGCGCGGCCTGTGCGACCGATACGATGAACATAATCTTCTGGTACATTGGGCAAATCGAAATTGACAACATGGGGTAATTCACTAATATCAAGACCCCTAGCTGCAATATCGGTGGCTACAAGTACCTGTAACTTACCATCCTTGAACTTTGCTAAAGCGTGGGTACGCGCCCCTTGGCTTTTATTCCCGTGAATTGCCAATGCTTGAATGCGGTCTTCATTCAACTGCTTCACCAGACGGTCAGCACCGTATTTAGTCCGAGTAAACACCAGAACTTGATACCAATCATCTTGTTTAATTAAGTGTGCTAGTAAGTGACGCTTTTTATCACGGTCTACCTGATAAGCTCTTTGTGCGATCGTATCTGCGGTAACGTTGCGGCGTGCTACCTCAATCATCGTCGGGCGATTCAGCAACCCTGCGGCTAGTTCCTTGATTTTATCGGAGAAGGTAGCAAAGAATAACAAATTTTGACGCTGCTTAGGCAAAATCGCCAGAATCCGCCGGATATCACGAATAAAGCCCATATCCAGCATTCGATCAGCTTCATCCAACACCAAAACCTCAACCCGTGATAGGTTCACCGTTCCCTGTTGCAGATGGTCTAGCAGTCTTCCAGGAGTAGCAACCAGAATATCGACACCGCTTTTCAACTGCCGTTTTTGCGGATTAATACTTACCCCACCGAATATCACCGTTGATTTTAGTTTCAGATACTTACCATAATCATGCACATTTTCCTGTATCTGGGCGGCGAGTTCCCGTGTAGGGGTGAGAATCAACGCCCGAATAGGCATCCATCCAGTAGGATTACTTTTAACGTTGTTGTTTGACGACAACTGATGTAGAAGTGGCAAAGTGAAACTCGCGGTTTTTCCCGTACCTGTTTGAGCGCCCGCTAGTAAATCACCACCCGCTAATACTGCTGGAATCGCCTGTGTTTGAATTGGCGTGGGTTTGGTGTATCCTAGTTCTGTAACTGCGCGAATAATTTCATTGGACAAGCCGAGATTAGAAAAAGACATAGAACTCCGTAAATAACATCGGCCTGTCGCTCATTACAGCGTCAGTCTTAGGCGGAATGTGGGTTTGAAGGGCTGCATAGGCAAAGTACCCCAAGACTGAGAGCATAAGCCGCAGCACTGTATTTTAACAGAGTTTGGCTATTGATTTGTAGAAGTAAACTTTTTAACAAAAAATCGCAATTTTGACAGCAACGATTTATTAAATTCTCAATTGCGGACAAATTGTTGATTAGAGATCTCCAGAAATTTAATGTCCCTTAGTAGTTTGACTGATTTATTTCTCGCGTCAGGTTTGTGAATGTTGGTGATAAGTATCATATTTGTTGAGAGAATTTTGGGGAGAATGGACTCCAATTACAACAAAATTTCTTTTGAACAAACTCCCAGTAATGTGCTGTTGGTGTACTAATCTTCCTCCACTGCCAACTGGTGGTGTCATGATATCGGATAATGCTTGAGAAATGGTTTCTTTAGATTCTGGGGGGTATTCTGTATAGTTGAAGTTTGACCATTGTTGATCTAGAGTGTGGGTTTTTAGTTGTTTGATGGTGCGACTCAGAAGAAATTCGTTTTCACCAAAGTATAAGTATATTGGCATAGTAGTACGGCAATTTTATTGTCATACATGAGCGTAAGCTCTAAGCCCACTATAATTTTGTTTGTATGGGGAAGCAGTCATTCAACGAAATGGCATTTTGTGTAATACTATTACTAACCCGCTTTCAAGAAATAAAAGTATTTTTTTGATTTGTGGCTGGTGGTAATAATCGCGATATGATAATTTTGTCCAGATAAAGGTTATCTAATAAATATGGTTAGTCCTTTCAGCCAAAAGCCAGATCCATATCCATTTAAGGGAGGAGAACCTTCCGATTACGAAGTAGTTATCGGTAAAGTTGGTACTTGGTGTACACGCCATCGTGAAAGTAGAGAGACAATTCAATCTGTTCAACCCTCAAGTGGTAATATGATTCAAATTGCTAATCTTGGACTAAATATACTTAATCTTGGTATAGGTATTTATAATATTGTCCAAATTCATAAAGTTAAAAATAAATTAGATCAAAATCAGAATCAACTTCAATTAATTTCTGACAAATTAGACCAAAATCAGGAGCAGATTCAATCACAATTTGATAAATTAGAACGGGATAAAGAACAGATTCAGTTATGCTTTAAAAGTATTCAGAGTGCTTTATCTGCTCAACATAGAACCCTTGAGGTACTGGTGTGTAATCAGTATAATGTAACTCAGCAAATGAATATACTCCGTGAGGAAATGCTTACAGGATTTCAAAATATTGTAGAAGAGATAAAAGATGTAGAAGCTCGCAGACGTAGAGAAGAGTTTGAAACTCGAACCTTTAAATTACTTAAAACCTATGAGCGTTTTAGCTATATATTGCCTGAATTACTAGAAGCAGATCAATTAATTGAAAGAGCCGAAGATTTAGAAGCTTGGATACGAACTCAATTGAATCGTATTGATATAGGAAAGCCTGAAAGATTACCATTACTGGTAGCTCTTTCTTTTAGTGTAAGAGCAAAAGCTGATGCTTTTGAAGCTAAGGGAGGAGATTATACAACTTTTGCTAACAAAGATATTTCTCTACTAATAAATCAACTTCATGATGAGGCTTACGCATTCTGTGAGGGACGTAGTTTATATACTCTTGGTGTAGAAATGCCAGAAATTCTCTACCAGTACGCTTTATTGAATCGGAGTATTTGTAGAGGAAATCATTTAAAGAGCCAAGTAGATTCTGAAGTGATTTTCTCAGCAGAAGAAGTGATTTGGGATGATGGAATGCAAGAGTTAAGAGAATTATTTAAGCCCAATATTGAACACGTCGAATTCCTGAGCGGAAACCAAGATATTAAACTAAATACTCTGGCAGATTATGATTGGTATACACGTTTTGCTAATGAAGATCAACTGACTTTCAGCGTTCACTCTCGCCCCTCAATAAAACTTGCTGATATTCTACGAAAGATAGGTCATCCAGAACCTCAAACAGGGGGAATTGGAAAAACTAAACTCAATACTCTTATGACTTTTGCACTACCTGAACAAATTAACAATATTTCGCATCTTATACAATCTGAGTTTGAGTTAGAAATTTCTCCTAGACTTCTTGAGGGTGTAAATAAATAATTGTGATGTAGTGCGAAAACCGTCAAAGTTACTGGTTACGATGGTGGGATCAAGACGGGAATTTGCTACTTTGGGGTTCTGAGTTAGTGCAGCAATAACGACTTGCTAAAGAAGCGGCCTTAAAACGCCTAGAGGAGTTAGAAAAACGCCTCCGAGATGCTGGCATTGCTGATTAAATTTGTTCACATAAATTTCACATAAATTTCACATAAATTCAAGAATATTAAATCCCCAACTGCTGCCAAAAGTAGGGGATTTTTTATTTTTTAATCAATCATTAACACCTTTTTTCAATCCTACAGCTACTTTAGATACAGAAGATAATCGAATTAGATATTATGCTACTTTGTGGTTAGGAAGACAATTATGAGCATCATTATTTAATTTTTTCACAATCTTTGATTTTTTAACAATTATTTACTTGTAAAATTAGACCCTGATTTTCACAATATTGAATAAGAATTTTAACTTTTAGATTTAACAAAAGTTGGTAAGTACAGTTCTACCAACTAACCTGACAAACCAAAGTTATTGCGTAAATCCTGAAAACATCATTTTTACAACTTCAACAGGATAACCATGACTATTCCTCTACTAAAATACTCTCCCTCCAGTCAAAACCAAAGAGTTAAAAGTTTTGAAATTCCTGGAGACGAACAACCCAGAATTTACACCACAGAAGGAACTCCTGACACAGCGGAAATTGATCAGTTAATTTGGGCTGCATATCGTCAAATTTTTAACGAACAACAAATTCTGGTTAGCAACCGTCAATTAGCCCTAGAATCCCAATTAAAACACAAAAGTATCACCGTTAGGGATTTTATCAGAGGATTGCTATTATCAGAAACATTCCGCTTACGCAACTACGACACAAACAACAATTACCGCTTCGTAGAAATGTGTATCCAAAGAGTTTTAGGCAGGAATGTTTACAGTAAAGAAGAAACAATGGCCTGGTCTATAATTCTGGGTACAAAAGGAAGACAAGGTTTCATTGATGCACTACTCAATAGTGAAGAATATCAAAGTAATTTTGGTGATAACACTGTTCCCTATCAACGGCGGAGAATTATTGCTCAACATAGTATAGGAGAGTTACCTTTTAGCCAATTTCCTCGTTATGATCAATACCATCGTCAACAACTAGAGAACTTAGGATATTTCCAAGCTAAAGCACCTCTAGGATATTGGTGGAATCAGCACAAACCTCCTTACAATCCAGTTTCCCTATTGATTTCATCACCTCTTTTGTTCATAGCACATCTCGTCTTTTTTGCATTCATAGTTTATATCGTTCTCACCTATTATGGTGTGATTCACTTGTAATATTACAAAAAAAGGAACAGGGAACAGGGAACAGGGAACAGATAAGAAACTTTTGTTCTGAGTTTAAAGCTCAGTCAAAAAAAAAGATGTTTTTTGAGATGACGAGCAACGAAAAAAAACAGTGTCATTATTTCAATCTCATGTTTTTAAACATGAGTTTTTCTATTCCCTGTGGCCCGTTCCCTGTTCCCTCTGAACTGTCATTAATGAGGAATTGGGGACTGGGGACTGGGAAAAAAAATTTTAGATTTTAGATTTTAGATTGGAGTTCATGAAAGACAATCCAAAATCCAAAACTCCTGACTCCTGGATATTCTTAACTTACCATCTCTTGCTCTTCACGCCATAATTGATATAACCGATTTGCAGGAATTGTCATATACAAAATATCTCCCGCACTCAGATTAGTATCCAACAAATCCCAACCGTGTAAAGTTTGGTGATTCGTCTCTACATACAAAGGGACAAAATCGGCATATCTAGCTACATCTTTCACCCACTGACCACAAAAAGGATGCTTAGGAGTAATCAAAGTTGCAAAAGCAACCCATAAATTATCAGCAATAATGCCATTACCAATAATTCTACCTCCCAGGGCAGCAGCTGCAAAAGCTGGTGCGGCTAATTCTGCTGGACTGAGTACAGCTTCAAAATCAAATACCTGTTGTGCCATCCCGGCAAAATCAGGATCAGCATAATTAACAATAACAGGAATTTTTGGTGTTAAACCTTTGGCTTTGAGGGCAATTTCTAAATTAGTAGCATCGTTATTAGTAACAGCTAAAACTGCGGCTGCGGTATTTATATTACTTGTTTTTAGAGTGGTTAGGAAACTTGCATCTGCCAGAATTACAGGAATACTCATTCCCCTAGCAGTGTTGACAAATCTATTATTAGGATCTGTTTCAATCACGACTACTTCATGTCCACCCGCGTGCAGTTGCTGAATAATTCTAATGCCAATTCCACTTAAACCACAGACAATATAATGATTACGTTGGGGAATTCTGGCTGCATCCCAAAATTGTTTGAGACGAGTTCCTAACACAAAATCCGTAAGCATAGCATACCAAATACCAAAGACTACTGCTCCTGCCAGCATCATGAAAACGGTAAATAATTTAATACTATTGGGTGCGTTTTCTACTACTTTGTCATTACCACCAGCACCTGTGATCATGCCCACAGCAAAATATAAAGCATCAACAAATGAGATATTTAATTTTGTAGAAACATAAGTAAATGTAGCGATTAAAATAATTACTATTACTGCCATAGCCATGGCTAGGACTGATCTGGCGTGTTTCTGAAATTGCCGGATACTTGTGAAGATTTTGAGCAGTTTTCTTCCCCATGATTTGCGTGTTTGGTTGATGCGGGGTTGAGTACCAATAATTAAGCGATCGCCTACTTTTAAACGTTGTTCTGCTAACACGGCTGTTACTAAATTTATCTTCCCAATTACAGGTAGATAATAAATCAGCATCCGTGACTTATCTTCCCACAAATCACTTATTTTTCTACCTCTCCAATTATGATCTTCATGAATATATTCTTCTTGAATTGGCCAAGTCTGCTCAAATAATTTGATTTGTCCGATTGCTTGATTTCCCAAAGCTGCGAAAGTAAATACTGGTGCTGCCAAACCCACAACACTCATACTTAAATGGTCTATGAGAGTATGATCTAGACGTTCACCCAAATTTGTATTATAAAAGCGATTGATAATGCGAATATGAGGATTCAGAATTCGCGCTTGCATCATAATTGACAAATTTAGGGCATCATCAGAACCAGCAATTACTAAAGTATGTGCCTGTTCAATTCCTGCTGATTGCAGGGTAGAAGCTGCACATAATTCACCAACAATTACATCTCCCGTAGCTTCACCAGGTATGGGTTTCCGATGAATACCAACAACCAAAGCACCCTGTTGTCTCAACAGACGAAAGATTTTATATCCGGTACGTCCTAAGCCGCAAACAATAATTCGAGGTTTCATGAAACAGCAGCATAATTTACAGACAAATCTGCATATCAGTTATTAATCTCTATTGTTGCCTGATTTCTGCAAATAGAACTGTAACTGAACACACGATATACACCTTTGTAAATTTCAATATTAAAAATTCAAGCAACAATCAAATGAGTTACCCTGTCCATACAATTGTAAACTAGTAATTATTCAGTCAGTCATGAACAATTTATTACAACTTACAAAACTTGGTGTGATTGTTACTTTTTTATTAGTAGCACCAACAATTTCTCATCCAGCTTCAGCGCAAACAACACCAGGTCCGATTGCTGCACCCAATGTTAAGCTAACCGTACAACGCAGTAGCGGTACTTGTCCGCAAACAGTGGGTTTATGGTGGATTACTCTACCTTATGAAGGTGGGGCAGAACATACAGTAGTTGCGGATACTCGTGCATTTGCAGATTCGGTTAAGTTAGTATCAGCTAACAAGCAATTTGTAGAATTTGTTGCCCCCTTACGCAGTAACTACGCTTCCTGTGTTGGGCAAACTCGCAATCAGGAATATAAATTTTACACAGTGCAATTTAAGGATAAAAAAGCCTATTTTCGGGTAGATTTGCGAAAAATCAACGCCCCCGCCCAGGAAATTACCTACAAAACTATAGCTGGTTCTCGTCCTTATGTGCGGTGGGCGATCGCTGATTAATTGACATACTCGCCAGCCTAAAGGCGTGGGGATTGTGGGGTCAAACAGCAATTGCTGGCGTAGCCAGTCTAACATCACCTAACCCAATAGACCTCTCCGGAAATATGGTAGAGACGTTCCGCCGCAACGTCTCTACAAGGGTTTCAAACCACGCACATTTAATTACCGGAGATGTCTAATGCTTGATGCCCCAACCATTTGAATATTTTTAGCAGCGTTTTCATCGCGTCCATTAATTGAGTGACAAGATGGACAACGCCACTGTCTAACAGATAGATCTAGATTTTCTAAAATATACCCACAACCAGAACAAGTTTTACTAGATGGATAATACCACTTATCTACAAAAATAACTTGTTTATTTTTCTTTTTGGCTACCCATTGTAATATTTGGAGAAATTCGCCAAACGCTAAGTCTGATATTTTTCTGCCCCAAAGGTGTCTATTCCTTTTGTGTTCGTATAGCTTAAACTTCAGTGTTTTCATGACAATATTATATCAAAGTCGCCCTAGAAGGGCGAGGAACCTCAAACCCATTTCTTTGGTAAAATTCTTATGGCACTTTATCTAGATTCAGCGATCGCATCCGAAGCCGAAATAGTTAAACATTGGGGTTGGGTAAAAGGTATCACCACCAATCCCACTTTGTTAGCAAAAGCCAATACCCCACCAGAAACCACCCTGAAAACCCTGGTTTCCTTAACTTCGGGTCCAGTGTATTACCAACTTTTGTCCGCTGATAAAAACAGCATGATCGCCGAAGGAATCAAAGCTTTTAGCATTATCGGTTCTCAAACAATCTTGAAAATTCCTGCCACACCGCTAGGGTTTGAAGTCGTAGCCACAGTTTCACCAGAAATTACCTGTTCCGTTACCGGGATTTACAGCCCCACACAAGCCGCAGTGGCCAAGGAAGCCGGCGCAAAAATTGCCATAGCCTACGTCAATCGCGCTACACGCTTTTTAGGCGATGGTATCGCTTTGGTGCGAGATATGGCCAGCATTCTCAAAGGTAGCGGTGTGGAAATTCTCGCAGCTAGTATCAAGTCACCAGAAGAAGCAGCCGCATCTCTCCAAGCTGGTGCAGATCATCTCACTTTACCTTTAGCTATGTTGCAAGCTATGGCCACTCATGAATTTTCTAATCAAACTGTTATTGACTTCGCTGCTGGCGGAATTGGGTTAAAAATCTAAATTTATCTAATTACGACTTTTGGAAAACTGTTAGTTGATTAAGGAAGGGTTAAACCCCTCATCCAAAAACCTTCCTGTTGCATGGTAAACTGACTTGAAAATAAGTTCTTAACTCACAAATAAAGTTTGTTAAAAGCCACTGAAATCAAATGCCAATGCGCTTGATGGGTGTTACCCCCTACTGCTTTACTAACAGTATCTTTGTTTTTGCCTGGCACTTTTACCAGTCGCATTAACAGAAATCTCTATAATCCTATGTTAGCAATGGACAATTAAAAATTTTCAGAAAAATGCCAACTTGGCAACCACAGCCTCAAGAAGCAAGTTAAATTAAATGAGACAAACGAAAGCAAGGCAGTTGCTAAGAAGTTAAACAAATTAGCTTGAGCTTCTTGTTAAGTTTGTCGGACAATTAAATAAAATGATCGTTTGCTGCAATAGGAATACTCACTGAGTAGAAACGTGATCGTTAAATTTTTAATTACCCCCCTAATTAACGATTGGCGTTATGTGTATATTCCTGAATCGCTTCAGCAGCAAAAAGTAGAGTGGGAGAGAATGGCGCTTGATAATGCCTCCTCCCACTCTCTTTTTTGGGGGTAATACCTATTAAAAATTAAAATAAGTTAAGGATAATTGTAGGTTGGGTAGAGCGACAGCGAAACCCAACAAAGTCCTGAAAATGTAGAAGCAGGGAACAGGAAAGAAGGAACAGGAAAGAAGGAATAAAGGTATACTGTTTCTGTATAGCTACGCCACGCAAGCTATCACAAATCAAATAAGATTGCTATATACATCACCCACAAGTAAAATAACTAAACACGAAAAATATCAAAATTGCAAAACCCACCGCTGCAAAAAATACGCTATTAATTCCCCCAAACCCAAACGCAACACCCATCAACAAAGGTCCCAAAGTTTGCCCTAAACCAAAAAATGTCCCATTCACTGATACAACCGTTGCTAAATATTCTCTGGGTGCTAACTCCGCTAACAAAGTTTGAATGCTGGGAAAACCAATTCCTAACCCAATACCAAATATTGTAGCCGGGATTAATAGCAACCAAATACTGGAAACAAAGGGAACAATTAACATTGCTAAAGCATAAAAAACATAAGATGCCTTAATTAAAGTTGTCGGTTGATATCTTCTTGCCAATTTTCCCAACTGAGATGATGTAATTGTAATGGCTACAGATACACTTGAAAGTATTAAGCCAATGGTAGAAGGTGGTGCTTTAAAAGTATCATTAATTAATTGTGGTAAATAAGTTACATGAGCGCCATAAAGCAGAACAAAGTTAGATGCACTGGCAATAAATAGCCCAAATAATCGCCGATTTTTGATTATTTTTCCCGCATTAATTAAATATTCTTTGAGGTTGCGATCGCCTTTTGGTTCTGGATTCTTTAAAACCACTAATACCAGCAACCCTACAGGAATCGCTATCACAGGTAACATAAAGGGATAATACCAACCGATTGTCGCTAATGCACCACCAATTAACGGATAACTTGCAGTACCAACACTGCTAAAACTGGCATTATATCCCATGGCAGCAGCACGTCTATCTCCTGTATATAAATCACCAATTAAAGTAATACTTAAAGACATTAATGAAGCTGCACCAAGTCCTTGCAATAAGCGTAAAAACAACAATAAATTAAAATCACGAGCAAAAGCACAAGCTGTACCAGCAATCCCAAATAAAAATAGAGAAGGTACAATAATTTTCTTTCTACCCCATCTATCAGCTAATACTCCAATTACAGGACCTAAAATCAATGCTGGTAATGTAAATACTGTAATTAACAATCCCAGATTTTTGGGATTAATATTTAAAGATTTAGCTAAGTAAGGAAAAGCAGGAGTAATGCTAGAAACACCAATCACGGCAATGAGAGTGACTGCACAAATGATCTGAAAATTTAACTCTTGATAAATAGGTTTGCGGCTTTCAAATTCTGACTGTTCTTCTGATGAACTCATAATGATGCACCTGTAGATGATTAATTGAAATCCGCATGATGATTGGCTAATTAAGCTTATGTATTTTCTTTCAAAAACAAAATATAATCAACCATTTTTTGCTTGCTACTAAAAAGACTGGTTTCATAATAAGTCAAGCGGCGATGTTCACCGGAATATAAAACAACAACCATCCAATATGACTGACTATCAATTTGGACTTTTTTACCAAACCTAGTTTTAGTAATAAACGAAGAACTATGCGAGTTAATTAGGACTGTTTCAATTTCAGAAAGTGGTATTTCAATAACTCCCTGAGCAAATATATTTCGTTGTTTCAAGGTAATTCGACCAAATGATGAATTAAAATCACAGGTTATTACTTCATAGCAATTATCAATATCTAAAATTAAAGTGCTAACACACAAACCTAACATCAATAATAAATAAAAAATAATTATTTCTCCACCAGCCAAGATAGATAATAATATTCCCAAAGTAGGAATAAAAGCATGATAGAATATATCTGGTGTTGAATATTCTTCAAATCTGTATATTTTTCTGATTTTTAAGTGCATATTTATTGCTATGTTCAGAAATACAATCCATTCAGAGGGAGCGGGGAACGGGCAACTCTTAACAGAAAAAACTCATGTTTAAAAACATGAAATTGAAATAATGACACTTTTTTTTTGACTGAGCTTTAAACTCAGCAACTTTTGTTTCTTATCTGTTCCCTGTTCCCTGCTCCCTTTTTTTGTAATGGGAAGTAAAAAAATCCCTCTTCCGTATTTTATACGTTATCAGGGAAGAGGGATTAAATTTATTTAACTGCTAAATCTACCTGTTGTTTTAAGCAGCAACCTTTTCTTCCAGAGGTTTAAAAGTCTTTTTAGTAGCACCGCAAATAGGACAACTCCAATCATCAGGAATTGCGGCAAAAGGTGTACCAGGTGCAATTCCCGAATCAGGATCACCAACAACAGGATCATAAATCATGCTGCATTGTCTACAAATCCATTTTTGAGTTTGGGGATCTTCACTTGCTACTCTGGTTACAGCTTGTCCTCCGTTTAATACTTCCAAAGCTTCAGCGTAGCGATCTGCATGGTAATTTTCAATGAATTTTAGCAAACCAAAACGGTGTGCTGCGGCGCGGAATGTGTTAGCGTGTTCGCTAGATTCTTGGGCTTGTTTGAGAAATTCTTCTGCTGCGGGATTGTCTCTATCGTTTTGAGCAGCAGCAGCAAATTCAGGATACATCGTAGTGTATTCATAGGTTTCACCTTCAATTGCCAAAGACAAACAGCGAGAGACAATTTCCCGTTTTTGTTCATCAGTCAAACTAGCTCCATCTTTCACAACTAGTTCTGGATGTAATAACTCAAAATGTGCAAAAGCGTGTTCAGTTTCTTGATCTGCTGTTTCCTTAAAAAGTTTTGCTAAGTCTGTAAACCCCAGTTTCCGTGCCACATTTGCAAAAAACAAGTATTTGCGATTTGCCATCGATTCACCACCGAAAGCGGCTTCTAAGTTGTTTAGTGTTGTAAAATTTGACAAATCCATAATTTTTACGTGCCGACGAAGTGATATTTGATGGGAAAAACAAACTTTTAAACTAGGGTAAATGAGCCAACATCTAAAATTGTGAGAAAATCCCATATCGAGACAGGTTTTATACAACCTATTTCAGCCCATTTTTCATTACCCGTGTTCTTAGCTGCTCCAGGATAATTATAAAACTTAAATGATTAATAGGTTATTTTTTTTATGTAAAAATGTAAAATGTTTTGATGAAAATTATTAAAGAATTCAAGATTCAGTTGAAGACTGAAGATCTTGTGTTTCAGAAAGATGTAACAACCTCTGAGACTTCAACGGTGAAAATAGAGCCTTGAGGATGATTATCCTGTAATGTAATTTTGCCGCCATGAGCTTCAATGGCTATTTTACAGAATGCCAATCCTAAACCCGTCTGGCTGGTATTATTAATCGTAGTTCCTATTTCATACTTGTCGAAAATCTTCTCTCGCAGTTCTTTTTTAACTCCGGGTCCAAAGTCAGCAATCTCAAATTTTGCTGATCCAGTTTCTATATAATTGGCACGTAAAATAATTTGACTGTTAACAGGAGAAAACTTAATTGCATTAGAAATAAGATTATTGATGATCCGACGAAAAATAGCCACATCTACCTTAAGACTACCACCAGGTTCTGGTAGCTCGCTGATGAATTGAATATTTTTCTTTTCTGCGATCGCAGAAAATTCTTCTACTACTGACTGACACAAGCTATAAATATCTACTTCAGAATAGTTGAGAATCATCTTACCAGATTCTAACTTTGCCATTATTAGTAGACCATCAATCATTGACTGTAATTCCTCTCCAGCACTAATAATCTGATCAACTTTTACTTGTTGTTTTTCTGGAGATAACTTGGGATATTTTAGTATATGAGCCGATAAAATCATGCTGGTGAGAGAATTCCGCAGGTCATGTACCATCATATTGACCATATCTTCTCGCCACTTTAATAATTCCTGCACCTGATCGTATTGGTGTTTAATGCGTAACATTGAATGAATCCTAGATCGTAATTCCATACCATGTATAGGTTTACTGATAAAATCATCAGCCCCTGCGCTCAGACATCGAGCTAAATCTTCTTTGGAAGTGAGAGCAGTAACCATAATAATAGGAACCGGCTGCCAACGGGCGCTTTGCTTAATTAGCTGACAGGTTTCCAGTCCATCCATTTCTGGCATCATTACATCCATTAAGATCACATCAGGTTGAACCCTTTCTAGAGAAGTGATAGCTTTGTGTCCATTTTGAGCGTAGTACAATTGATAGTTTTCGTTGTAAAGAAAAGTTTCAATTACATCAAAATTGTTAGGCTCGTCATCGACGATCAAGATAGAAGATAAAGTATTCATATTTATTGAGTAGATTTTATTTATTTAATAAGTTTTGAATCATTTTTGTAAGTTGCTTTAATCTTACAGGTTTTGCCAGATATTCATTAGCTCCTGCCTGAAGGCATCTTTCATGATCGTTAGGCATAGCTAAACCAGTCAAAGCAATAATGGGAATATTAGCTATATCGTCATCAGCGCGAATCAAACGAATAGCTTCGAGACCGTCCATTAGTGGCATTTGCACATCCATCAATATCAAATCAGGAGCATGAGTCTTAGCTAGGTCAATGGCTTCCAGTCCATTTCCAGCCACCAGCAGATGATAACCGCGACTCTCTAAATAGTTAGATACGGTATCAATATTCGCCTCATTATCTTCCGCTATCAAGATTAGAGGTTGTTGTTGAGTTGGTGGTAATTCCTCCTCAACAGTGATACTCTCCAGATGTGTAGCGGCAGTAGGAGGTTGGCGGAGTTGGTTAATTACCTGATGGAGTTGTTGACGGATAATCGGTTTGATTAAATATTCAGCAGCACCTAATTCCAGACCGCGCGATCGCTCATCAACTACGGAAACGATGATTACAGGAATAGTTTGGGTTTCTGCATGAGCCTTAATCTGTGCTAATACTTCCCAACCTGACCTATGAGGAAGCTGAATATCGAGAATTATTAATGCTGGTTGGTGTGCAAGAATTTGAGCGATCGCTCCTTCACCTTGCGGATAAACTACCCCCTCCATACCTATCTGATCTAAGTAGCGTGTCACCTGTTCAGCCGCTGTAGGTGTATCTTCAATGATTAATACCTTCCTATTTTCTGGCGCTAAACTACATTGAGGAAAGACAGCAGGGTGGGGCAACAAATCAGGCGTGCTGGACTGGCGATAGGGTAGCTTGACAGTAAAACGACTGCCTTGACCAATCTCGCTAGTTACCCCAACTGTGCCATCATGTAACTCAACCAAGCGGCGCACCAGAGCCAGTCCCAGACCAGTTCCACTATACTGACGGCTTAATTTTGTATCTACTTGCACAAAGGGTTTAAATAGTTTACTAGCATCATCTGGGGCAATACCAATACCAGTATCAATCACCGAAATAACCAGGTAAGAACCTTCTAACTCAATTTCTAACCGTACATTACCACCTTCAGGTGTGAATTTGACGGCATTATTTAGCAGGTTGATCAGCACCTGACAGATACGAAGTTCATCAACGACAATTTCCCCCAAAGTATCGGGAATACCAACAGTTAAATGAATGTTCTTTTTAATAGCTTGTTGCCGGATAAAGGGCAAACTGGAATCAGCCAGGTTTTTAACTGGCACAGATGTTAGTTGGAGTTCTAACTTACCAGACTCAATTTTAGACAGGTCAAGGATATCGTTAATCAACTCTAGTAAGTGTCTACCGCTACGTTCAATAGTAGCGATCGCTTTCTGCTGCCCTTGGTTAATGACACCAAAGACCTCTTCCTGTAAGCCTTCAGACATTCCTAAAATCGCATTTAATGGCGTTCGCAATTCATGACTCATATTTGCCAAAAACTCATCTTTCAAGCGAGTGGCACGTTCTAACTCAGCATTGGTGAGAGTTAGCCGTTCATTAATTGTCCGTAATTCCTGTTCTGCCTTTTTGACATCAGTAATATCTCGGCAGACAGAAATCAAATTTCCTCCTTCTGTCAGCGTTAAAGACAGACCTTCAGTAAAAGTGCTACCATCCTTACGGGTTGCAGTTGCTTCACCCTGCCAGTGATGCTGCTGCATCAAGACAGGAAAAACTTCCTGCTCAAAGCGGCTAGATTCTTCTAAAGAATATAATTCTTGCCAAGTTTTACCGAGTAATTCTTCGGAATTTTCATACCCAAAAAGTTGCAGATGTGCTTGGTTCACATAGGTGAATATATTATTTTCCAGGATAGCGATCCCATCCACAGCGGCCTCGATCACAGCTAATTGGTGTTTTAGTTTTTTCTCAGCTTCTCTACGGTCAGTAATATCAAAAACAGTGGAGAGACTATGTAGGTAAGTACCATCAGCACTGTTGACAGCCGTAGCATTGATGAGGACTGGTAACACTGTGCCATCTTTACGTATCAGAGAAAACTCTAAATCTTTCACAAAGCCGATCTCTTTAAATTTTGGATAGTTTTCATGAAAGATTTGGCAACCTTGTTCAGTCAGAAAATTAATGTATTTTTGTCCCACCATCTCCT
The DNA here is from genome assembly GCF_014696825.1 of Anabaena sphaerica FACHB-251. Lineage (NCBI taxonomy): Bacteria > Bacillati > Cyanobacteriota > Cyanophyceae > Nostocales > Nostocaceae > Anabaena > Anabaena sphaerica. Next base: position 365,912 of record NZ_JACJQU010000002.1, read on the forward strand.
CGCGGGTGTAACCTAGCCATTGCAACTGAGTATTATTAATCCCAGTGATTATACCTTCAGAGTCCAGGGAATAATAACCACAAGGGGCATTATTGTATAGATCCTCAACCTCCCGTGCATATTTCTCTAAAGCTTCTGAGGCATCTTTGCGTTCAGTAATATCTTGTGCTACACCAATATATTGAATCGCCCTTCCTTCGCTATTTCTCTTAAAAACGGCATCACGAGCAGAAAGCCAGCGCCATGTAGCATTAATATTACGGACACGGTACTCAATTTCTAGAATTTCATCATCAGTCGCTGCTTGTAATTGTTGTTGGTGTGCAAAGTAAGCTACCAAGTCCTCTGGATGTAATAGCTGTTGTAACACCTGGGAACCCATTCGCGCCAGATCCCCTGGTGTGTAACCCAGGATGCTTGTTAGTTCCCGGTTAATGTAGAGGTTGTGTCCAGTTGTCAAATCGTGGATATAGAGGATATTAGGGGAACTGTCAGCAATACTTTGAGCAAAACGCTGGCTTTCTTGTAGAGCAATTTCTGCTTGTTTGCGGTCGGTGATATCAGTGCGGATGGACAAATACTGTACAGGCTGTCCCTGGTCATTGACAAAGGGAACTATGGTAGTGTCTACCCAGTAGAAACTCCCATCCTTGCTGCAATTTTGAATTTCACCTCGCCAAACATTACCACTGGAAATAGTAGACCAAAGTTCGGCAAAGAATTCCCTGGAGTGATAGCCAGAATTAACAAGTTTGTGGGTTTGGCCGATTAATTCATCCTGAGAATATTGAGAAATTTGGCTAAACTTTTCATTTGCATAAGTAATAGTACCCTGAGAGTCGGTAATAGCCACAATTGCCGCTTGGTCTAAGGCATATTTAAAATCCGATAATTCTTTGATAGTCCGGCGCAGTTTTTCATCTGCTTGCTTTTTGGCAGTAATATCTTTAGCAATACCGACAAAGCCGATAATTTGTTGTTTGTCGTCGTAGAGAGTTGTCACAGAAAGCAACACCGGAAACCGGGAGCCATCTTTGCGAATGTAAGTCCACTCTTGTTCGTTAGGAATTCCTTGTATAGCTGTGGTGATAAAAACTGCCATACCCGGTGTGATATTCCTACCCCATATTTCTGAGATGTTAGCTGCTTGCTGTTGCAGTTCGTCGTGATCATGAAACTGTAGGGGACTAACTTTACCAATTACCTCTTTTGCGGTGTAGCCTAACATCTTTTCCGCAGCGGCGTTGAAGGTTTGGATGATACCTTCTGGGTTGGTGGAAATAATAGAATAATCGATGCCATCGAAAATGGCTTGTTGCAGACTTGTGACAGCAAGTAACTCAGCTTCAGCTTGTTTACGACTGGTAATATCGCTTTCTGAACCGACCATGCGAAGGACATTACCTGTCTCATCCCACAAAGCCTGTCTGCGATCTAGCACCCACATATAGGAGCCATCTTTGCGCTGTACTCGATATTCTTCTTGGAAGAAAGGAGTTTTGTGAGCTAGGTGATCTGCAACTGCAATCATTACCCGGTCGTAATCATCAGGATGAATCAGATTTGACCATTCTTGCAGATTAGAACCGATTTCATCATCCGCAAATCCCCGCATTTGTTTCCAGCGAGTGGAATAGAAAACTTGATTGGCTTTGATGTTCCAATCCCAGATGCCATCATTACTACCCCGCAGTGCCAGTTCCCAGCGTTCTTGACTTTCGCGCAGTTCGGCTGTGCGTTCTTCAACTCTGATTTCTAATTCCTGGTTGAGTTGTTCGAGTGCTGTCATTGCCTGCTGGCGCTCTAATTCTGCCCCTACTCGCGCGGCAAAGACTTGTAATATAGCGATCGCTCTAGAGGAATCTGCCAGGGGTTTATCATCTAATAAGCAAAGGCTGCCCAAAGTCTCCCCTTCGGTAGACTTTATAGCTACACCCACGTAACTCTGGGCTGCCAATTCTTTGAAACTTTCATTGGGGAAATGCTGCTGGAGGTCGCTGACACAGCAAAACGCGCCTTGTGCTATGGTCAAATTACAAGGCATCTCTTCTAACAAGCCAGAGATATTAGTTTGTAGGTTTCCGTCTGCCCAAAATGCAGATGTTTGGAAATATTCCCCGTTTTTTGTGACTATGAGGGCGCAGCGACAGTCCAAGAAGGTGGCAATATACTCCAGCAGTAAGGTGAATAAGTCATTACCTGTGACTGCGGCTGCACCTTCAACCAGAGCCTGTAGATCAGCTTGTGCTTGTTTGCGTTCAGTAATGTCTAGGGTGACACCTTCAATAATTACACATCCGTCTTCACGGGTGCGAACCTGACCCCGTGAGTTCATCCAGCGGATCTGCCCGGTGATGTCCCTGATGCGATACTCGTTGTCCAGATGTCCTGAACCTTGCATAGCATCCCGCATCACTTGTTCACAACGCTCTTTATCTTCAGGAGCAATGGTGGCAAAGGTATCCTGCCACGATAAAGACTGTTTGACCTGTCCAAACAGCTTTGTGGCTGATGTGGAGGTATAAGGAACTTCCACTGTGCCATCAGGGTGTATCACCAATCTATAAGCGTAGCCATCGGCAATATTTTCAGCAATGGAAGAGAGCAGTTCTTTCCGTTCTTGTAGGGCTATTTCTGCCTGTTTGCGATCGTTGATGTCGGTAATTGTGCCTACATAACCAATAATTTGTTGATTTTCTCCCCGTTCTGCTACTGCTTGACTAAAAACCCAAGTTACTAGTCCATCGGGTCTTTGGAAACGATATTCTAAACGGAAAGGTCGGTTTGCTTGGGCTGCTGTATACCATTCCTGTGCAACTTTTTCTCTGTCTTCTAGATGCAAAGCATTGATCCAACCGGTTCCCATTGCTTGTTCATAGCTAAGTCCGGTCATCTGACACCAACGCTCATTGATATAAATACAATTCCCTTGGGCATCGGTGCGGAAGATACCAACAGGAGCCGCTTCCGCTAAACTTGCATACCGTTTTTCACTCTGTCGCAGAGCTTCTTCAGTGCGGTTGCGCTCGGCTAGTTCCAATCGCAGTTGTTTGTAAATATCTGCTTGCTGGATAGCGATAGAGCAGCGATGCTGCAAGCTGTTCACTATTTGTGTGGAAAGTTGTTGCAGGAGATTTACCTCTGACTCCTGCCAATCTCGTGGATGATCTTTTTGTGTAGCACTTAATAATCCCCAAAGTTGCCCTTCTTGAACAATGGGTACAAGGATTTTGGCACGGGTTTGGATTTGTTCTAGTAGCTCAATGTGGCAAGGAGCTAAGTTAGCTTGATAAATATCAGGTACAACCCGAATCCGTCCATTAATATAAGTATCTACCCAATCTGGCGCAAAACAAGGGTCGTTAATCTCTTGATTGAGGAAAGATTCGTGATTTTCAATCACTGATTCTGCAACTATCACACCACTCCAATCTTGGTGGAACTGATAGATAAAAACGCGATCGCACTGCAAAAATGTCCGCACTTTCTGGACAATGGCATTTAGTGTCTGCTGTAAGTCCAGTGAAGACCTGATACGACCAGCAATGGAACTCAATAATTTTTCCTTTTCTGCCTGGTTTGTCAATTCTGTTGTCCGTTTCTGTATCTCCTGCTCCAATTGAGTATTGCGGTTTTCCAGTAAGTCCAGCTTTTCTTTTTCTAGAGAGGAAACTTTCTGCTCCAGGGTTTCCACTAATTTGTAAAGTTCGACAGGGTTCAAGCCTTGCAGCAGTGTACTCTGAGTCACAATACCCAGTAATTGGCCATCAGCGTCTGTGACTACCACCCGATTTAAATGTTTTTCCTGCATCAGCGATCGCGCTTTCCACAAAGAATCATCAGGACTGACGGTAAACAGAGGGCTGCTCATCACCTCCTGGGCTGGAATTTTCTCAAATGACAAATCTAGGGAATGGAATTGAACAATATCCCTTTCAGTAACAATACCGATAGCACGAGTCTCATCATCATCTGCCACAATTACCACTGAACTGACCTGATTTTCTGACATTAACCGGGTCAGGTCTAACACTGATGTTGTCGATGAGGTATAAACCATATTGGTAGTCATCACTTCTGACACCAGACGCGATCGCAGTAAATCAATTGGACGCAGCATCTGACGTAGGCTTTCATGGGTGACTAACCCGATTAATTGGTCATTGTCATCGACTATGGGCAAATGACGGATGTGATGAAGTTTAAACAGGGTGAGGACGGCAAATATATCTGTAAAGTCCGATTGCCTCAATGCGATTACTGGGTAAGCCATAACATCCGCAACCGATTTCTCCGTCAGTTGATAGCCATTGGCGCTAAGACGGACAACATCCCTTTGTGTAAAAATTCCTAAAACTTTAGTTCCATCAACCACCAGGACACAACTGGCGCGAGCTTCTGCTAGAAACCTCTCCCTATCTAAAGTGGTATCATCTGCCAAGGAACAGCTTCCCCTGGCTGCACTCATCTGCAAAATTGCCTCAGTAAAGCTTGTATCTGATGAAACCGTTAAGGGAGAGTTTATGATTACCTCCTCAAATGCAGTCATTTCCTGTAAAGGGACTAAAACCATAAATAATAGCCATCAATTAAAGATACTGTTATTACTGAGAGAATGAAGTATTATTAAAATCATAAGTAAGTGGGCGTTAAAAATTGTCGTTATGACAAGGTAAGAGGGAACGGGGAACGGGGAAGAGGGTTTTGGTGAATTTACTTTTTGTTACATACTCCGGTTTTTTCCCACCGACTTACTTAAATGACTAGCACCATGATGAATATACGTTACAAGTTTACAAGCAAGGATAAAACTTCCAGCCATAGGTATAACCTGATTTTAAATGAACCTTACTATGTTTCCCATTTACAAAGAAGAAACTGTTATTTGCCAAAAAAAATCTGTAGGGGTCAGTCTCCCATATGTAAAAATTTAGTCAAATCTTTAATAATGAACAATCAGAAATTAATATTTTAATAAATTTGCAAAACTTTACCAACTCATAGGCAATTGATCTGCAAAAATTATCTAAGTATAAAGTAAGTATAGTTATGACAAAAACAGCACTTATTACAGGCATTACAGGTCAAGATGGCTACTATCTTGGCCATTTGCTTCTCAATCAAAATTACCGAGTTGTCGGCTTGGTATCTCCACACCGACAACCTAACCTGTCAAAATTGGGAAGTTTGGCAGATAAAGTAGAAATTTACACCGTTGATTTAAGAGATAGTGCGGCTTTATTAACTGCTGTCGAACAACTACAACCGCAGGAAATTTACAATTTAGCTGCACCTAGTTTCGTTCCCGATTCTTGGGATGATCCTCTGGGAACCCTTGATTTGATCACAGGTACGGCTACCAGATTATTAAACGCAGTTCGGCAAGTTGGTTTATCTACAAGGTTCTATCAAGCCAGCAGTTCGGAAATGTTTGGTGATGTGACTACTGCTCCCCAGGATGAAGAAACCACCTTCCGTCCCAAAAATCCTTATGCAGCAGCAAAATTACACGCTCACTGGACGATGGTACATCACCGACAGCGTTATGGTCTATTCGCTTGTAGTGGTATTTTATATAACCATGAATCGCCTTTACGTCCTCCTCAGTTTGTGACACGGAAAGTTTCTCTAGCCGTAGCATCGATTAAATTGGGTTTAGCTCAAACCTTAGAAATGGGTAACTTAGATGCCAAACGTGATTGGGGTTTTGCGGGAGATCACGTAGATGCTATGTGGCGAATGCTGCAAGCTGATGAGCCGGAAGAATACGTAATTGGTACAGGTAAACTCCACAGCGTCCGGGAATTAATCGCCACAGCATTTGATTCTGTAGGACTGGACTGGGAAAAATATGTAATTGTTAATACTAATTTATTACGAGCGGACGAACACTTTCAACTTGTAGCTAACCCCAGTAAGGCCAAAAAGAATCTGGGATGGGAACCTCACGTTAGTTTTGAGCAACTTTTAGGAAACATGGTAAAAAGCGATTTGGAGCAGTTACAAAGTGGTAAAGTTACACCATTTGGGGTGTCGGGAACAGGTAATCGGTAATTGTTATTTCCAGTCCCTAGTCCCTAACTAGCAAATTACGTTACATATTCAAAAACGCTAATTAATCAAGTGGCAGCTAATCATCTATTTGTGTTCTTAGAAATTTTTAGCCTTGAAGGTGGGATTCAATCCTATGTTAAGGATATTTTTCGCGCCTATCAGGGATTAAACGAAACCGGCAAAGCGGATGTGTTTTTGTTGCGGGATAGTCCTGATTGTGTTAATCCTTTTGCATCAGAAAATTTAAAATTTCATTATTTTAAAAGCGACTCTCCCCAAATAGGCAGAGTTAAAATGGCTTTAGCTTTACTTCGATATCTGCTGCAAAAACGACCGCAACAGGTTTTCTGTGGTCACATTAAGTTAGCAGGACTCATACAAACCTTTTGTCAGCTTTTGGGCATTCCCTATACTGTACTCACCTATGGTAAAGAAGTCTGGGAACCGCTTAAAAATCAAGAAAGACGAGCTTTAGCTTCAGCTTCTGGAATTTGGACAATTAGCCGCTATAGTCGAGATCAAGCTTGTGCTGCTAATGGAATCGACCCGAAAAAGGTACAGATGCTACCTTGTGCTATCGATGGGGATAAATTTACTCCGGGAGATAAAGCACCGGAACTGGTTGAGAAATATGGCTTGAATAATGCCAAGGTATTAATGACAGTAGCGCGGTTGTGGTCTGGGGATATTTACAAGGGTGTGGATGTAACAATTAGAGCCTTACCGCAAATTATCCAGGTGTTTCCAGAGGTAAAATATTTGGTGATTGGTCGAGGAGATGACCAACCAAGATTAGCGCAGTTAGCAAAAGATTTAGGTGTGAGCGATCGCGTCATTTTTGCCGGTTTTGTGCCTACAGAAGCATTAATGTTACACTATCGTTTAGCAGATGCCTATATTATGCCTTCTCAAGAAGGTTTTGGTATCGTTTATCTAGAAGCAATGGCCTGTGGTATACCAGTGTTATCTGGTGATGATGATGGCTCGGCTGATCCCTTGCAAGATGGTAAACTAGGATGGAGAGTACCACACCGCAACCCCGATGCAGTCGCAGCAGCTTGTATAGAAATTCTCCAGGGTAATGATCAACGTTGTGATGGTAAATGGTTGCGAGAACAAGCGATCGCTATATTTGGCATAGAAGCATTTCAACAACGCCTACAACAAATGCTCCAATCATCAGGAGTCAGGAGTCAGGAGTCAGAAGAAAGATAAACATTACCTATTACCTATTCCCTATGACCAGAGATAACTGATAACTAAAATAAAACTAGAGTAGAAAAAATTTGCGAAATGAGCCTTAATAACTTCCAACTGAATCTTGATAAACTCCGTCCTTGGCTGACTCTGTTAGCGGTGGCTTGGTTATTAGCATCATTAGGCTTAGGCTGGTTAGTGAATTCTTTACTAATTATTTTTGGGCTGTTGTTAATAATACCAGTTATAGCATTCTTCGGATTTCGCTGGTGGCTACAAGGCAACTTAGTTATTGATAAGTGTCCCGTCTGTGGATTTGAATCAACAGGTTTAAATAATAGCCAATTGCAGTGTCAAAATTGCGGAGAAAAGCTAGTAGTAAAAAATAGTCAATTTAGCCGCTTCGCGCCAGAAGGTACAATTGATGTGACAGCAATTGAAGTCCCAGTCAAATCATTGGAAGAATGAACTAACATTACAGCAGGAGTCAGGAGTTAAAGCCCTTTAAGCTTTTCCCTTACCCAAGTTACAACTTCCAGGCTCAAAGCCTAATTTAGCTATTGAAAACGGAGGTTTGAAATGACAATTACCCTCAATCATACCATAGTACCTGCACGGGACAAGGAAGCAGCAGCAAGTTTCTTTGCGGAAATTTTTGGACTAAAAGTTGAGTCTCCTATTGGTCACTTTGCTGCTGTTCATGTTAACGATAAGCTAACTTTAGATTTTGCTGATAGAGAAGATTTTGAATCACATCATTATGCTTTCCATGTCAGTGAACAAGAATTTGATGAAATTTTTGCACGGGTAAAACAAGCAGGTTTAGAATACAGTAGCGATCCCATGCACGAAAATAAAGGTGAGATGAACCATAGAAAGGGAGGTCGCGGCTTTTATTTTTATGACATCGATGGTCATAATTTGGAACTGTTAACCCGTGAATAGTGAATAGGCAATACAGTTACCTGACGTTATTAATATCTGGAAGATACCCCGAACCCACGGCACTTGCTCTAAGCAAGTGGCTCCCCTTAAAAAGGGGGGCTATTTTATTCTTTTCTGACTCCTGACTCCTGAATTCCTACATAATTTTCATTTTTTCACCAAAATATACGTGGTAGCATATTCAGGTAATTGTTGGATATGCTGCCTAAATTCTTTTTGATTCTGGAAAATACCTGCTAAGTAATCTAGTTGATGCAAATTTGGTAAAAATGCACCGCCTGTATCTGCCATTACTCCCATTCGCAGTCGCTTATTTCCACCTTGATTATACTCCATGACAATAACTCTTCCTAAGCCAATGTTAAGCACATCACCTGCAAAAGTTACACCTGGTTTAATAGAAATTTTCGCATCTATTTTGTGTCCATAACCTTTGATTTCATCAACTTGTCTAAAATACCAATAACGTTTTTGTGCTGTGGGTTTTACTCCTCTTACATAAGATATTCCATTGTTTCTATCTACATTAAAATATGCTTTTGAACCATCTGTAAAATTAATCAAGATTGTTCCCTGCATTAATGCTTCTTCTAAACCTTCACGGGTTAGATATGCCAAAGGTTCGACTTTACCAAATTCTTTACCACCAGGTTCATAAATTCCTGATAAAACATCTTGTTTTGTGTATTGAGTGTAGAACTTATCGGTAGATAAATTGTCTTTATTGTCTTTTAAGCTATAAATCGGTATGTTATATTTAGATGTTTTGGTACGAGATCCAGTGTGAGTAAAAACGGCATATTTGGTAATTCTTAGTTGTTTTTGTCTTGGTTGTTCAGGGTTATAAGCAGACCATTTAATTACTCGGAAATTAGCATTTATAAAATTAGGATCTTGTAAACGAGTAGGTCTATTATTGCTAATATCTTCATCTAAGACAGTAATCATAAAATCCAATGTTTTGATAACGTCTTGTACAGTAACTCCTTGACTTAATAGCAGTCCATTTCTGGCAATATCTAGATCTTTCTGCTCGTAATCTTGAAAATATTTTCTCGTATTAGTGAGAACAGTTAACAAATCGGCTTGATTAAAATTAACTTGAGCATTTGGCAATTTTACAGATTTTAAGACGTGTTTGCCATTAACACTGTATTTATATTTTTGCCATTCATCAATGACAGAATAGAATATAGATGTAGCTTGGTTATTAGGTTGAGTTTGTGTAATTTGTTGTTGCGTGATTAGTTGCGGAGTTTCTGATTTTGCATATAGATGTTGATGAGCTAAAATAACCAGAAAGAAAGTAATAATACCTGCTAAAATTTGGAATCTGCGATTGAATAAGATACTCATAAGCCTAAGTCGGGAACTAAACTTCTAAATTGATTTTTATCCTAGAGTAATGCTTAATATTGCATCACACATCTGTATTAGTAATCACTTTTATCTCTAACAACAAAAGCAATGATTAACCCCAATTAGTAGCAGATAAACTGAGATTCTGCACTAAATCTTTCTATGGATTCATGAAAAATTCTTCAGATCTTGACAAAATTACTAATATAATTTTTTATGTGCCTGTCAATGAGTAAATATTACAAAAATAGCAACAAATTTTACTGTAACTAATCGCACTTTCCCGTTAAATCATCAGTAATATTAAAACCATATCACAAAACTATGACCAGTATCCCTGTCAGCCTGGGTTTACCACATATAACCCGCTTAATAACTGCATTACCAAGAAGAACCCCGCGCCCAAGCAATTATTGGAAATGACTCGTCCATCTAATACGCATTCTCTTAATACGCATTCTCCCTACGAAACCCGAATTATCAGAGAAGTCGGGGAGCGGATATTACGAATTATAAATTATTCATCCATTTCTTTTAATGTTGCTAATGCTGAAGGAGACAAGCGACTAAGATAACGGAATATCCAATATTTAAATATAGTGTTTAAAATTACTGGAAATGTGGCAATAAAAAGAAATATGGTGTTTCTACTTGCTGGTAAACCTAAATGGGATGCTAAACCTTCTAGAAGAATTTCCCAGCCATGTGGGGAGTGGAACCCGACAAATATATCTGTAACTAAGATAATTAAAAAAGCTTTAGCACTGTCGCTTAAACCATAGACTATTTTATCTAGAAGAGACTGAAGAAAAACAATATCTTTTTTGCTAAAAACAATAACCATAGCAAAGGAAATTAGTGATATCACATCAGCAAATAAATTACTAATAGCAGTGATACTTTTATAGCGAAATGATTCTGCTATCTCAATGGCTTTGTTTTTTACTTTGGCTTCTATTTTTTCTGGTGAAAGTTCTGGTGCTTGACGCACTAGGTTTTGAAATTCCATTTTTTTCTCAAAGTTTTTTAATTCATGCAGTGCTTTTTCCTCCATTTCTACATTTAAAAAAATTCGCGTTGTATTTTCACTAATTAAGGGTTTTAATAGAGGGATTACTAATAATTTTTTAGAGAAATGTTGAGTTAATATTGGTACAATAATCAGCAGTAATAAAAATTTAACGGCTCTCCTTGTCCTATTTCTAGAAGTTCGATAATTTCTGACAAACTCTTCTTCTGCTTTTGGTCTAAGCTCTTGGGCAATTGTTTTAAATGTTCTGCCAATTGTTCTGGGAAAAGCACTATTTTTTTGAGTGGTATATGTATCTCTAGTAATATCTGTAATGGTTGAATCTGACTGGTTTTCAACTGGTTGACGAGTAATGCTTAAGGGTGCTATCTTTGGTTTATCTTTTGTGTTATACTTAGATATAACTTCATCAATAAACTTGAGTTTTTCTAATAAGTTTGGATCTGAAGGATTGGCAAAAGTTAAACCCAATTGAAATTCGGCTAGTCTCACTTTGATAATAGCTAAATTCCTATTGAGATTTCCTTGCCAAAAAGCCATCACATTTTCACTATAATCACCTGATTCCGGAGAAATTTTCTTCCCGCCAAATTTATCAACTTCGATACTTTGAATGGCTTGAGCAGCTTGATAAGCTTCTAGAATTGCTCTTTCTGGAGTATCTAAAAACCAGCGATTAAATGAGCGCCAGTATGCCATCATTTTTTGGCGGATTAATCTGGCATTTCGATTCATCATTTTCCCCATCTCCCTATCACAGTTATAACTAACCACTTAGTTTAACCTATTTATTCCCAACCTTGCATCTCAACTAATTCCATACACAAACCATTGATATGTTCTAAATCTGGTTTGTGAGGTAAAGTTGATTGTTCAGAACAAATATCCATTTTAGCAACTAAATCTTCAGCCATTTTCATCAACTGCTCATAAGTATATTCTCCTCGGAGAATAGCTTTTAAATCATCAACATCACCTGCAATTACTCTATCTACAATCACTTCTCCTCTCTGCAATATTTCTAACCCGCTACGCAGTAATCTAATACAGTGCATTCCATGTTTCAAGTCATAACCTGACTTTCTTTCCATTTCAGCCCTAGCCGGATTTCGATTTTGCTGCCAAGATATATAAGCTTTCCATTCTCTTAACGCAATTTGGTAACTTTGACTTTTTTGCAGTAAGCGAATAAAATCTTTACGGCTATTAGTTAAATTTTGGCTATATTCCAACGCCTCATCCGCTAAGGCATATTGTTTCAATATACCTTTAAAATCAATATCTGCTGTCAGCAATTTGTACAATTGCTCAGATTCTTCTAAGAATTCAATTTTACCCCTAATTAATAAATAAAGATATTCCAAAAAAGCGTTGATTTCATCTTTACTTAATGGCGGCTCATCTTCTATACCAAAATCTGAAGGTATTGGTTTTTTAGCAGGTGGATTTAACAACCACTTGCGATGAGTTTCCATTTTTTTGATTTGCGCGAAAGCATAACCAGAATAAGTATGCTTAACTTTTTTACTTAAAAATAGCTTTCTATGGTTAATTAAATGCTGTCCAATATCTGTTAAAATAGGATATGTGGGCAACCAGAGTAATTCTAAAACATTGGGATTTGCACCTGCTAATAAATGCAGCACTTTCCTTAATTCATAAATAACTGTATCTGGATTACCATCTATAAATGGGAAAATGCCCGGTTCATCCCAACCGCTATCTTTTTGTTCTATGCTATCAAATCCTAAATAGTAACGTTTAGGCGCGATAAATACGCCCCTATAATCGTAATCAGAATCTGGGCGATTTAAACTATAACCGTGACTACCTGCCAAACCAATAAAAATCGTTCTTTGTTCAACTTCGATTCTTTTCATGAAACCTTATAGCAATAATTTTAAATTTGTCAAAGTCTGCTTGTAAAAATCCGCCAGGGAAAAGTCTTTACGAGGAACTTGGATTTATGGGCAGGACTTACGCAACTGGCATATTAGTAGGGTGAGTCAGATGTCAAAAATCTGTTTATTGACAGGATTTATGCAGTATGACGCACTCTACAAGAGATGTTTGATGTGACACTTGCGTAAGTCCTAATTGGGATTGATTAAATTAAACTGTATTATATCCAGAGAATAAAAAAAATCCGAGCAACTCTAGCCGCTGCCCAGATGGTTGAATTTTTTTCTGTCTGTGTCTGATCTAGCTACACACCCACACATCATCATTCCGGTAATCAAGTCAAATTTTCCCGACAAATTTCTCATCAAGCAAAACCTTGACTTAATGATATTGAGTAAGATAAGATGTTAGATTGTCTGTCTAATTCCTGCTCGGATCAGGTAGACATACTGCAAAAGCTGGCAAAAGACATAAATTAGGTCTCTACAGGAGATTAAAGCCAGCTACCTGTACGGCAACTTCAAGGACAATTTCATGACTTACGCAATTATTGAAACTGGTGGTAAACAAATAAAAGTCGAAGCAGGTCGATTTTACGACATTGAACTGCTGAGTACCGAACCAGATGAAAAGGTTACAATAGACGCAGTATTACTGGTGCAGCACGAGGGCGGAGTCTCGATTGGACAGCCACGTGTAGCAGGTGCGACTGTAGAGGGGACGGTGATGCGACACTTTAGAGGTCGTAAAGTCCTGGTTTACAAAATGAAGCCCAAGAAGAAAACCCGCAAAAAACGGGGACATCGCCAGGAAACTACCAGACTTTTGATTAACTCCATCAACCTCAATGGTGAGGTATTGGCGTATCAAGAAGCACCAATTACTCCAGAAGTTCCCAATCAGGTGGATAACGCACCCGCTGAAGAAGTTGCTGCTGAATAATAAATAGAAGTCGATAAATTAAGAGGAAATCATGGCTCATAAGAAAGGAACAGGTAGTACTCGTAACGGTCGTGACTCTAATGCTCAACGACTAGGTGTAAAGCGTTTTGGTGGACAAGTTGTGCGTGCAGGAAACATTCTTGTGCGTCAGCGCGGCACTAAGTTCCACCCCGGCAATAATGTCGGTATTGGTAGTGATGACACCTTGTTTGCCTTGGTTGACGGTGTTGTTACCTTTGAAAGAAATGGCAAAACTCGGAAAAAAGTCAGCGTTTATCCACCTGTTGCTGCTGAAGCAGTAGCAAGTTAAGTATTAGTGAGTGGTCATTAGTCATTAGTCAGTGGTTAAGAGAAAACAACTGATAACTGACAACTGACCACTGACAACCTATTTAAATAAATCTATGGAATAAAGCACCTGCGGCTAAACCTGATAGTGCAAAGATAGATGTCAACCAAAAACCTAGAGCTTCTTTAAAGCCCGATGCCTGAAAGTCGATCTTAGCTAAGATAGTCGCTGAGAGGATGAGTAAAATATCCAGAAATGCCCGGAACCAGGCGAGCATCACAAAAAAGAGGAAGGCTGCTAAAATGGTGACACCAAAACTCCTGATATTGGATTTAAACAAGATGCTGTAATACTCTGCTATTTTTGACCAAGGAGTAGTCAAACTGGCTAGTAACAGCAATATAGCAACTACAACTATTAACCACACAAACCAGGGGGGTTTGGTTTCGGATATCACCCAGCCCAACGTACTATAACTTAGTAGCACTAGTGCTAGGGAAAACCAAGGAATTCTTTTCAAGATTGACATAGATTGGTGTTCCCAGTGACGGGTGCAGTTATTATTTCACAATTTTCGCAGATTGATACAGTTAAATAAGGGTGTAGGTTAAGCAATTCTACAGCCCACACCCCTCAACTGATAAGTATCTCAAGTGTCAAACAACGTAATAACCAGATCCCCGACTTCTTTGAGCAGTCGGGTATATGTATCCTCAGCGTTTTATGTTTAACTATGTTGATCTACTTATCGGCGAAGAATGAATATGGGTGAGTAAGTTCTGGGTATTTATACTTTTTTCAATTAAGACGTGAATCAACTGTCAATCTTCCCGGATTATTTTGTAAAAATTAGTTAAATTATGATCTTAAACATTTGTAAACTATTAGCAGTTGAGTAGCCGCGTGTCACATTTTAGGAAGGTTAAGGAGTGATCATGAGACAAATTGTTATGATTGAGCGCGTATGCCTGATTGGTCATATCGTGTCTATGGTGTTTGGACTGGTAGGGATATTATTAGTTATTCCTAATGCAGAAGTAATTTTGAGCTTATCTGAGGTTGGTCAGACTGTCATGCAGTGGAGCATGGCTGGTGGCGGCGTGGCTTATATGATTTTGGGTGCAGTGGGTGTTTTTCTGTATGCTTACCGGACACTGGGCTTAGGCCGGGCTTTGTGTTTTCTGGTTCCGTCTGTGTTAATTTCTTTGACGAGTGAATTACTAGGAACTAGCACAGGTTTTCCTTTTGGTCACTACAGCTACCTGAGTGGTTTGGGTTATAAAATTGCGGGTTTAGTACCGTTTACAATTCCCTTGTCCTGGTTTTATGTAGGATGTGTTTCCTACCTGTTGGCGCGTGTAGGTTTAGAGGTAGATAAAAAACCCAGCTTAGTCCGTCATGCAGGTGCGATCGCGCTGGGTGCGTTATTGCTAACTTCTTGGGATTTTGTGCTTGATCCTGCCATGAGCCAAACTTCTCTTCCCTTCTGGTATTGGCAACAACCAGGGGCTTTCTTCGGGATGCCTTACCAAAACTTTGCCGGCTGGATGGGTACTGGTTCACTGTTTATGACAGTAGCGGCGCTGTTGTGGAGAAACAACCCGATTAAATTAGAGCGATCGCAACTCAATGTTCCTTTGGTAGTTTATTTGGGTAACTTTGGTTTTGCGACAGTGATGAGCTTGGCTGCTGGCTTCTCCATCCCTGTATTACTAGGTGTGCTGCTGGGCGTTGCACCTGCTGTAGCACTGTGGTTGAGAGGACCTGGTGCATCGACTCCTGTAGCTGTTGAACCAGCAACCAAGGAAGTTTCCGTTGCCAGTGTTAAAGTTGCTTTCAAGTAACTTCACTAGTGCTGAGTAAACTAATTAGATATGATACTCAGCACTAACTGGTAATTCGTAATTGGTGATGAGACAACCGTGTATTAGGGTTCAAAAACGGTGTCAGAAATTTGTCATCTAAAGACAGGCCATTGAGGTATAAATTATGAGAAAATTTAATAATTTATAGTATCTATTGCATTTACTCAATATCTTGATCATACAAAGCACTATTTCCCTCCTATTACTACTTATCCAAGTACCAGCAACGGCGCTTCTGCTGTCACGGCTGCTCAAAGGTCCAAGACGGTATCCACCCCTGGAACCACAACAACCAACGCCTGAGATGTTGGGTACTGTCAGTGTGATTGTACCGACGCTGAATGAGGCATTACGCATTAGTCCGCTGTTAGCTGGGTTAAGTCGGCAAAGCTACGAAGTCAGAGAAATTATTGTTGTTGATAGCAGATCCCAAGATGGCACTCCCGACTTGGTAAAAGCTGCACAGCAAAAAGATCCCAGGTTTAGAGTGATAACAGATGACCCTTTACCCTCTGGTTGGGTGGGTCGTCCTTGGGCGCTACATAACGGCTTTTTGTTTACTTCCCCAGAAAGTGAGTGGTTTTTGGGTATGGATGCGGATATTCAACCCCATCCTGGCTTGGTGGCCAGTTTGGTCAAAACAGCCGCAGCAGAGGGTTATGATTTGGTTTCCCTTTCCCCTCAGTTTATTCTCAAGTATCCGGGCGAATGCTGGTTACAACCGGCTTTGTTGATGACACTGTTATATAGATTTGACCCTGCCGGTATTCACACCGAACAACCAGAAAGGGTGATGGCCAATGGGCAGTGTTTTTTGTGTCGGCGCTCGGTTTTAGCGGCTGTAAATGGTTATAGCAGTGCCAGTAGTTCTTTTTGTGATGATGTGACTTTGGCGCGAAATATTGCCGCTGCTGGTTTTAAGGTGGGGTTTTTGGATGGGGCAAAAGTGCTGAAGGTGCGGATGTATGAGGGAGCAATGGAAACTTGGAAGGAATGGGGGCGCAGTCTTGATTTGAAGGATGCGTCTGACCGCGCTCAAGTTTGGGGTGATTTATGGCTACTGTCAGCGGTACAAGGTTTACCCATATTGATATTACTTGGTTTTCTCCCCCTGCTCCCCCTACCTCCCCTGCTCCCCCTGCGTCTTTTATGGGGACTGAATATATTTTTATTGATAATTCGCTTTGCTTTATTATTGGCGATCGCTCCTTCCTATGACCGCAAAAATGCCAGGGGTGGTTGGTTATTTTGGCTTTCCCCGTTAGCTGATCCTTTGGCTGTGCTGCGAATCTTTTTATCTGCCTTCCGCACTCCGCGAGAATGGCGAGGAAGGAACTATTGATTCATAACTATCAGCTAGACCTGCCATAATTTATATAAAATTTGCACTTTCCTTGCTAGTGCCTAACTCTACTATGTATGACATAATTTTTGGCAGTTATGAACCGCTGTTAGTAGCTCTATCATTTATGGTCGCTGCTACTGCCTCTTATATGGCATTAGATTTAGTAGGGCGAGTCAGTGCCAAATCATCCCTAAGTTCACCTTTGGGGTTGCCATCAGCACAATTACTTTGGATCTTAGGCGGTTATGTGGTCATGGTGGCTGGGATTTGGTTGATGTACTTCTTTATACTAGCTAGTACGCCAAATTCCTGGTGGGAAATTCAAATCTGTATGACGATTTTATTTATACTACTTGTTACTTTAGTCATCTCAATCTTAGGTCGGAGATATGCAGATCAATTAGTCCGACAAGAAGCATTACAAGAAAGTGAAAAATTATTTCGGTCTTTAATTCGGGAAATGCCTGTAGGTGTGTTGCTTTTGGATGCTGATGGCAAAATCATTTTGAGTAATCACGTTGCTAGAGAACTGCTGTTACTGACAGATGATGATTTACAAAATAAAAGTGTTTTTGCACTCAACTGGCAAATGCTAGACGAAGATGGGAAACTATTAACTGCTAAAACTTTACCCATCAGAGAAGCGATCGCCAAACGGCAACCTGTACATAACTATGTAATTGGTTTATCTCGGAATTCCACAACAGATATATTGTGGTTATTAATAAATATCGAACCACAAGTATCTGAACATCAAAAATTAGAGCGATTAGTTTGCACTTTTAGCAATATCACTCCAGATAAAGAAGCACAAGCAGCATTGCGAGAGAGTGCCGAACGGGAAAAAGCATTAGCTACAGCAATTCACAGGATGCGGCAAACATTAGATATTAAAACCATCTTTGCCGCTACAACGTCTGAATTAAGGCAAGTTATCAATTGCGATCGCGTCGTGGTTTATAGTTTCAATTCTGATTGGAGTGGAGAATTTGTCGCCGAGTCTGTAGGTAGCGGTTGGATATCTTTATGGGAAGAACAAAATAATAATCCCAAATTACAGGAAAACGCAATATCAAATGAGCGATGTACAGTTAAATATTTCGACAGTACAAATGAAGATGATAATTTTCAAAAAAATTCGTTATTAATACAGGATACGTATCTACAACAAACTCAAGGTGGCCTTTACAGCCAAGGCACAAGTTACCGAGTAGTAGAAGATATTTATCAAGCTGGATTTGACGATTGTTATATTCAACTATTGCAGCAATTTCAGGCCAGAGCCTATATTATTGTACCGATTGTTTCTAGTAATAAGCTTTGGGGATTATTGGCAATTTATCAAAACTCTGCTCCCCGACAATGGAAAGAGTCCGAAATTAATATAGTTGTGCAAATTGCTAATCAGTTGGGAATAGCTTTGCAACAAGCTGAATTACTAGAACAAACTCAAAAACAATCAATAGCACTACAACAGGCATTATTAGCCGCCGATGCAGCCAACCGTGCTAAATCAGAATTTTTGGCGAATATGAGTCATGAATTGAGAACGCCACTCAATGCTATCCTTGGTTTTACACAAATCATGAGTCGTGATCAATCGTTATCTATAGAACATCAGGAAGAAATAGGAATTATTAATCGTGCTGGTGAATATTTACTCAGCCTCATTAATGACATTCTAGAAATGTCCAAAATTGAGGCTGGTAGAACTACGCTTAATGAATACAGCTTTGATTTAAGAGTTTTTCTAGATTGTTTACATAAAATGTTGCAATTAAAAGCTGAATCTAAAGGATTGCAATTGATATTCAATTATGATAAAGACTTACCTAATTATGTGCGTACAGACGAAGGTAAATTACGACAAATATTGCTCAATCTCTTAGGGAATGCCATTAAATTCACGGAAACAGGTAGGGTAGAATTGAGAATTAAATTTGTCAAAATCGCTCAACAAGAAAACACAGAAACTTTATTATCAATTCTTGATTCCCATCTGATTTTTGAAGTTGAAGATACTGGCTATGGTATCGATGCTGAAGAAATTAACTTAATATTTGAACCTTTCAAACAAACAAACAAAGGTAGTCAATATAAACAAGGAACCGGATTAGGTTTAGCTATTAGCCGCAAATATGTACAACTCATGGGAGGTGATATTCGAGTTAGCAGTCGTCTAGGTAATGGTAGTTTATTTACTTTTGATATTCCCATTCATGAAGCTAATGCTAACGAAATTCCCATGCCAGATTTAAATTATACCACCATTAATTTAGCACCTAATCAACCTGAATATCGGATTTTAATAGCTGACGATGTTAAAGATAGTCGTCTATTATTAGCGAAATTGCTAACAGCGATTGGTTTTAGCACCCGTGAATCTAAAAATGGAGAAGAAGCAGTTAGTTGTTGGCAGACTTGGCAACCTCATCTGATTTTTATGGATATGCGGATGCCTGTGATGGATGGTTTTATAGCTACACAACAGATTAAAGCCACAGCCCAAGGTCAAGCTACTAAAATTGTAGCTTTAACTGCCAGTGCTTTTGAGAAAGATCGTCAAGCTATTTTAGCGTGTGGTTGTGATGATTTTGTTTCTAAACCTTTTCGAGAAGCAATTTTATTAGACAAGATTAGCCAACATCTAGGAGTACAATATATCTATGACCATCATCATAGTCAAATAAATTCTCCAACTCACAATTACCAAAAAGTTTCCAAATCAGAATTAGTTGCTCTTTTATTAACAATGTCCAGTGAATGGTTGAGGCAGTTAAATACTGCTGCTGCTCAATGTAGTGATGAAAGTATTTTAGAATTGATTGCACAGATAACTCCAGACAATCAGATTTTAGCTAATACTCTTAGGGAATTAACACTAAATTTTCAATTCAAAAAAATTATGCAGTTGACCCAGGGTAACGATGAGTAAAACAACCAAATTGAATGCTGAGAAAAAAGATATTCTCATAGTTGATGACACACCGAATAATTTAAGGTTTTTAGCTACAATTTTAAGTGATCAGGGTTATTCTGTGCGTAAAGCTTTAGATGGGCAAATGGCTATAACAGCGTGTCAAAATCTGGTGCCAGATTTAATTTTATTGGATATTCTGATGCCAGAAATGGATGGATATGCAGTTTGTCAATTATTAAAGTCTAGTGAACATACTAGAAAAATTCCCGTAATATTTTTAAGTGCTATAGATGATGTTTTAGATAAAGTAAAAGCTTTTGAAGTTGGTGGTGTTGACTATATTACCAAGCCATTTCAAGCAGAAGAAGTTTTTATCCGTGTGGAAAATCAACTATCACTGCGAGCAGCAGAACAGAAAATTTTAGATTTAAATATAGAATTAGAAAAAAGAGTCCAAGAGCGAACTTTGCAACTAGAATTAGCTAATCAAGAACTGAAGCGAGAACTCAATGAGCGTCAAGAATTGCAAAATCAATTATTATATCGAGCTTTACATGATCCACTTACTAATTTATCTAATCGCACTTTATTTATGGAACGGTTAGATGATGCACTTAAGCTGGCTAAATTCAAATCTGATTATCAGTTTGCTGTTTTATTTTTAGATTGTGATCGCTTTAAAGTTATTAATGATTCTCTGGGACATTTGGTAGGAGATGAATTATTGATTGCTATTGGGAAGAGATTACAAACGTTGATGAAATTTACTGATGTCTTAGCTAGATTAGGCGGCGATGAATTTGCTATTTTTTTAGACACAGTTACAGATATTAGCTATGCAAAAAGATTTGCTGACACAATTTTACAAGGGCTTTCTGCTCCTTTTAAACTATCTAGAACTGAGGTGTTTATTAGTGCAAGTATCGGTATTGTCTTAGGTAATAAAAATTATAATAATCCTCAAGAATTACTGCGAGATGCTGACACAGCAATGTATCGGGCTAAATCACAAGGTAAGTCTAGATATTGTGTCTTTACTTATGATATGTATCAACAAGCAATCAAGCTTTTACAGTTAGAAAATGATTTAAAAAGAGCCATTGAACGGCAAGAATTTATCGTTTATTATCAACCAATAGTTTCTTTATCTACAGGTAGAATTAGTGGATTTGAAGCACTTGTACGCTGGCAGCATCCCAGTTTGGGTATGGTTTCTCCTGTGGAATTTATTCCAGTCGCCGAAGAAACCGGTTTAATTGCGTCTATAGATACCTGGGTATTAAAAACAGCCTGCCGTCAGTTACGCAATTGGCAAGAACAAAAAGTAATTGATGAAGATGTTTCAATTAGCGTTAATCTTTCAGTCAGATTATTTTCTCAACCGAATTTATTAGAAATAATTGATCAAGCTTGGCGAAAAATTCAATTAAATCCGCAAAACTTAAAACTTGAAATTACTGAAAGTGCTATCATGGACAACAGCGAAGCCGCAGCAGTAATTTTACAGCAACTGCGAAAATGCCAAATTCAATTATCTATTGATGATTTTGGGACGGGATACTCTTCTTTAAGCTATTTGCATAGATTTCCGGTAAATATCCTCAAAATTGATCAATCATTCATCAATGCTGTAGAGCCAAATCCCAGGAATACAGGTTTGATTTCTACTATCATTAACCTTGCTCATACAAGTGAAATGAAAGCGATCGCTGAAGGCATAGAAACCCCAGAAAAATTAGCTCAATTACGGGATTTAGGCTGCGATTTTGGTCAGGGTTATCTATTTTCCAAACCTTTAGCAGCCAAATCAATTGTAGATTTACTTGCGTCTGCACCTCAGTGGTAATTACAGCAGAATTCAGGAGTCAGGAGAAAGAATTAATTTTTCTCCCCATCTCCCAATAACGGTTATAACTGGTAACTGGGGTTAAATTGGTATCTTTAGTCAGGATCACTTTCTATTTGATCACCTCTTTCAAGTTCCCAAAGAATTTGATTACCTTCACGCCGTACCCGTGAAACTATCCAGTTTCGCCAACGCCACTGATCTCCCCGACTGGTGACAGCACTAGCGTGGACATCCATTAAATCTGCTAGTTCGGAACTGGTGATTAAGTAGCCTTTTTCTGCAATTTCGTCAGCAACCCGCAAAGTTTCAACCAAGTTGCGGAGTTGCAAAATCCTCATCTCAGGAGGTTTTTCTTCGTTTGTAGTCGCAGCTGACGCTGTAGATATTTCCATAGTGGTTATGTCTGATGAAAAAGTACTGCTTTCCGAGATGTTTTCGTTAATTTTTGTAGAGTTTTTTGGAGAATCAGATACTTTTGTTACATTGATTTCGTTTGTATTGGTTAAGGTTGGGTAAGGATTGGCAGGCGATAATTGTTGAAGAGATGGAATTTTGCCGCTGGCAAAGGAGCGAGCAATCACATCACACCTTTCGTTACCTATGTTACCAGAATGGCCGCGCACGTGCTGCCATTTTACGAGTTTGCTGTTGAGTTGATCGAGAATTTCTAACAAGTCTTGGTTTTGAACTGGGTTTCCATCTGACTTTTTCCAGCCTTTCTTTTTCCAGCCTTGCATCCATTTGGTAACACTGTTAATCAGATATTCGCTATCGGTGTGAAGGGTGATGGGTTGAGTTTGTCCAGATGTGGCAAAGAATTCCAGGGCAGCGATCGCAGCTTGCATTTCCATTTTATTATTGGTGGTATGGCGCGATGCGTCCCCCATTTCATGAATTGAACCATCATTGAAGTAAACAACTACAGCCCAACCACCAGGGCCAGGGTTGCCAGTGCAAGCACCATCAGTATATATGCTTTGAATTATGCGTTGGGTAGACATAGTGGAAGTATGAAACCGCAAGGGACAATAACAAAAAAAGGAGTAGTGAGAAATTGTTGTCAACAATATCCAGGCTATTATAGTTAATAATCACGTTTTTCAACTTTATGGAAAATTTTTATGGAAAATTTTTCTAACGGCTGCCAAAATTACTTCCTGCTGGTCTATCCAAACAAAATGACCGCTTTTGAGAGCTAAGAATTGTTCACAGTCAGTCGAAAGTAAAAGCAAATTAGATTGTATTGCATCGCGCAGTTTATCGGCTGGTTGAATCGAAAAATAAAACCTACCCAAACCAGGTTTAAGAAAGGTAGCAGCTTTGATATTAATAATTGGCATATTTCCAAAATCATTAGCCTTTTCTACTTGATGACTGCTGGTATTTAAACTCCACATTTCTCGAAACATTGTCAACCAATGTCGTCCAGAGTAAAAAGAGCTTTTCACGATTTTTAAGGTAGTTTTTGGAAACTGACGCAGTTCTTTTTTGAGAATTTCAAAAGCGCCTATTATTCCTAAAAACCGCACAACTCCTAATGCTGCACCCAATGAAGCAATTAAAAAAGAAACGGTAAAAAATAATTTCAATAATTGCAGACTAAATGACATTGCTAACATCTGTTTTTCATGCAAACCATCTGTTAAAACCATACCTACCACTTCTTCAGGAAACAGATGAGCATAAAGACGCATATTGTAACTACCAAAGGAGTTACCAACTAACACATAAGGCGGTTCAATTTCTGCCTTCTGCAACAAAATGTGTAATTCTTTAACTATCTGTTCACTGGTACGTGGTTTATTACTTGATTGACTCGAACCATAACCCGCTCGATCATAAATACAAACTCGTGAAATTTTCGCTAATTCATCTACTAAAAAATATCCATCTATTCCCCCAAGACTATTATCTAAAATTATTGTTATCTTTCCTTCTCCAGCAGAATAAAAATGTAATTTATGTCCACCTACATCAATCAATTTTCCTATGGTTGGTATTTTTGATTTTTCTTGGATACTGGCAATTAGATGATATGTAGTGATTCCTAATAAAATCAATGCTTGCCAGTTAAATAAATTTGATAGCAAAATTTTAATTTCCTGATAATTTAAATTGATGATTGATAATTCTCTATTACTTCTTCTATGAACTCATTCCAAATTTGATTTGGAATCCAAACCTGAGATAAAGATAGTTTTGCTTCTGCATGGCTTATTCCTATACATAGACGGCGATAAAGATACATAAAAACAGAAACTCTTTTATTAGCAATACAGTGAATAAATATTTTTTGATTAGCATTAGCTTCCATGATGCTAAAAAACTCTGTTACATTATCCACAGTAGGATTTTCCCAAACTACAGGAATGTTTATATATTTCATACCTTGAGATTCCAAAATTTCTTGTTCATCAGGTAAAGAATTTGGTGAGGTTGGCAATGCTAAATTGATAATTAATTGATATCCTGTTTCTTTAATTGCTGTAAATTGTTCTGCCGTAGGTTGTCCAGAAGTAGCAATTAAATTGGAAATTTGCAAAAAGTTGTATATATCTTCAAGACCATTTCTAGACATAATGCAAACTTCTATGATTTATGTTTAGATTTAAATTTCATACAAATCACCATCTCGATGTGTGAAAATCCATCTTCCATCATCACTAGATTTAGCAATTAAATCATCATCTGGATAATATACTACTTCTCCTGGGGTTCTATCTCCAACTTCCAAATAAATTACAACTGCTTGAGATTTATTGACAAGTTGATGTCCATCGGCTTCTGCTGCTGGGAAACCTGCCATCATTCCCGGTGTGAGAATTTGCTCACCTGTATTAGTAACCAAAGTCGCTTCACCTTGAATAATATAAATAAACTCATCTTGTTGAAGATGCCAATGTCTCAATGCTGAACAACTTCCTGGTGCTAGAGTGACTAAGTTCACACCAAAATTGTTTAATCCGACTGCGTTTCCTAAAGCTTGTTTAACTCGTCCCATGAGCCGAGATTTAAAGACTTCTGGATAAACAGAAGTTGTTCGATGAGGTACATTGTCTGGATTAATAATCATGATTTTATTCCGCAGATAATGGGTGATAACGTCGCATTAATTTAATTCCATCTACATCATGTATAAACCCCCAACGCTCATAAAATCTAATCATTTCAGGTAAACAGTAAAGAGAAATATTCTCCACTTCTTGCAACTGGGGGTGATTAATTACTGCATCTAATAATTTAGCACCAAAATCCATTTTTCTATATTCAGGTTTAATAATTACATCATACAGAGTTCCGCGATAAACAAAATCTGTAAGCAAGCGGCAAAAACCTATTAATTCTTCCTCATCACTGACAAAAGCAATAATTAAATCTGATGCCTCTAGCATCTTAACAACACGCTGGTATGTTCTATCTTTGCTCCAAAATTCATTTTTATATAATTCCACAAGTTCGTAAATTTGCTTTTCATTTAACTGGTTAACAATTTTATAATTCATAGTTAATTTTCCATTAAATTAATTCACAGCCATAAAATTAGGGATCAAGTTGATTATTTGGATCATTTTATTCTAAAATATAGAATGATTCAATAATTATATTAAACATAGCAAAATGACGCAACTCACCTTAGTAATCGGTAATAAAAATTATTCATCCTGGTCATTACGTCCTTGGCTAGTAATGAAACAATTTGGATTAGAATTTGAGGAAATTAGGATTCCTCTCTATACTCCTGAATCCACATCTCAACTTCAGCTATATTCTGCATCTGGGAAAGTCCCTGTATTGTTACACGATCAAGTAACAGTGTGGGATTCTTTAGCCATTTGCGAGTATCTAGCGGAAACATTTTCTCATTTACCATGCTGGCCAGAAAATAAACTAGCCAGAGCATTAGCACGTTCTATCAGCGCCGAAATGCACTCTGGATTTCAAAATTTGCGTCAAAATATGCCCATGAATTGCCGCAATAAATATCCAGGTAAAGGTTTGGCATTGGGTGTACAAAAAGATATTAATCGCATAACTGATATTTGGGAAGAATGTCAACAAAGTTTTGGTGTAAATGGCCAGTTTTTATTTGGTGATTTTACCATTGCTGATGCTATGTTTGCCCCAGTAGTCATGCGGTTTATTGCTTACGATGTCGCACTAGATGCAATTTCTAGGAATTATGTAAAGGCAATTTATGAACTTCCTGCAATGCAAGAATGGATCACATCAGCGAAAAGGGAGATGGAAGTAATCTCAAAATTTGAGTTTTCGTGATTGGCATTCTAATATGAGTATTTCACAATAACCTTCATTTTTACATGAGAGTAAATGCACCAAATTTGCACATACTAGGTGATAATCATTGAAGACATTAATAAAATCTAAATCATCGAGGAGTAAATTAATCATGTACCGTCTCAGAGCATTTTCACGGCCACTACAAAGAATTATTTTGGCAATATTCTTAACACTGACTATCTGTTTAATACTTCCTGGGGTGACTTGGGCTACTGGTTTAGGGGTTGAGTCAGGTTATCTTAGTTCTTGTCCAGCTTCAGACAACTGTGTTGTTAGCCAAAATGCTGATGCTAAACACGCTATTGAGCCAATTATTTATCATGTAGATCGTGATCAAGCCAAGGAAACCTTACTCAAAGTTCTCACCGTTGTTCCCCGGACAGAAGTTATAGAACAAACAGATAATTATATCCATGCACTTTCTAAAAGCCGCATCTTTAAATTTGTTGATGATGTAGAGTTTTATTTACCAGGTGATGAGTCAGTAATTCATATCCGTTCAGCATCTCGTGTGGGAGAGTCGGATCTTGGTGTCAACCGCAGACGTATGGAACAAATTCGTCTGGCTTTGCTTGATTTAAACATTTGATTTGATCAGGTATATCATGTTTAGTAGCAGGTGTCACTGATGCGTTTGAATTGATGATACTGTGTGATTCTTGAGGCAAATTTAGCGATCGCCTGACTTGGGAAATGCGATCGCCTTTCATAGACAATCTTTTAGTTTAATGACTATGGGTTTGTTGAAGTTGAATCCTAATCATAATCATTTACTCATCAACTCACTTTTGATTATGAACTTGAGACAAGGGAGTTAACAAACCATCAATGCTGACAAAATTTTTCTGCTGATGATATTCTTTAATTCCCTGTTCACCTTTCTTATTAGCCCAGTTAACTAAACTTTCTCTTTGTCCTTGATATTCATAAAGTGGAACAGCCAAACCGCAGGAAGTTTGTACACGTTCAATATCCGCAACAATTATTTGTCGAGTTCCCGGTATAGGAGAAAATAAAGAATAGAGAAAATCCCATTCTGGGGA
The DNA here is from genome assembly GCF_014696825.1 of Anabaena sphaerica FACHB-251. Classification (NCBI taxonomy): domain Bacteria; kingdom Bacillati; phylum Cyanobacteriota; class Cyanophyceae; order Nostocales; family Nostocaceae; genus Anabaena; species Anabaena sphaerica. The sequence continues at coordinate 392,951 of NZ_JACJQU010000002.1, forward strand.
AGTAGGTAAAATCGTCTTTCCCTGACCATAAAGACGGAGAATAGAAGGTGGTTCTTGAAAAGCACAAAACATAAATGTAATTCTGCCATTTTCTAGCAGATGAGCGGAAGTTTCATTACCACTACCTGTTACATCTAAGTAAGCAACGCGATTTTGGGAAAGAATACGAAAGCTTTCTAAACCTTTGGGAGAAAGGTTAACATGGCCTGTATGACTTAAAGGCGCAGTACCAACAAAAAACATCTGTTGATTTGCAATAAATTTTTGCAATTCTTCAGTAATAGAGTCAAAAACTTTAGCCATAAACAGTCTAATAGATGGTGATAGTTTTTGCGGATTTGTTATTTTCTAAGTAAGTATTCAGAATCCAGAATTCAAATAATTACAGCTTTTAGAGTCTACCTTGATGATTTGTAGAAAAACTCACTTCTCTATATTCATGATTTGACAAGCATTCTGACTCCTGATTTCTGAATTCTTACTTTTCCACTATGACAACAAAGCTTAACTCGTGATGGAAATGCCGTCAATCTTTCTATCTCCACCTACACAAAAAATTAATAGTCAAATCGCTGATCGTGTTGGTGTTGAGTTATACGTATTACGCCTTGACCTCATGCACCCACAGGTTAACGGTAATAAGTGGTTCAAGCTGAAATACAACCTTTTGTCAGCCAAGGAGAAAAATTTATCAACCATACTCACTTTTGGGGGTGCTTATTCTAACCATATTTTTGCCACCGTAGCCGCAGGAGATCTTTTTGGTTTTCGCACCATTGGGGTAATTCGTGGAGAAGAGACTTTACCCCTTAATCCTACACTGGGTTTTGCGGTAGAAAAAGGGATGCATCTGGTGTATTGCGATCGCGCAACTTACCGACAACGCCACACAACCCAACTACAGGAAGACTTAAAGCAACGCTTCGGTGAAGTGTTAATCATTCCCGAAGGAGGTAGCAACCTTAACGGTGTGCGTGGTTGTACAGAAATAATGCAAAATTTAGACGCATTTGATACTATTTGCCTAACCTGTGGAACAGCCACAACACTAGCCGGTATTGCCCTATCATTACATTCAAAACAGAGAATTATTGGCTTTCCTGTATTAAAAGGTGGAGAATTTCTGGCTGCGGAAATTGAAAGTTTAATAAACAATTATCTCACATCTGGTTTACCAGCACCCGTTGATAATCCCGCACCTTGGCAACTGGTATATGATTACCATTTTGGAGGTTATGCAAAATTTAATCAAGAATTAATCATGTTTTGCCAAAAATTTACCCAAGAACATAACATACCCCTAGATTACGTATATACGGGAAAAATGTTCTATGGAGTCATGAACTTACTACAGCAGGGATTTTTTCAACCAGGCCGTCTACTATTAATACATACTGGCGGTTTACAGGGAAATCTCGGCATTCAAGAAAAATTACTTAAGAAAAGATTTAATTAAAGTAACTTTTAAGAAATCAGAACTACCCTAGCTGATAAATATAATATCCAGTGCTTTGGAAAGATAGCTACTCATATTTACAAAATTTCTGATTCAAAAAGGAGACAATATTCATGGTGACAGTATCTCCAACTAACAAAACAGCTAATTATCCACCGGGACCAAAATCTCACCCCTTATTAGGTATCCTTCCTGACTATGCCGCAGATCCCATAGGCTTTATGAGTCGGAGTGCCAAAGATTACGGTGATATCGTTCTTTGGAAAGGACCTGCATTTTCAGTTTATCAACTCAACCACCCTGATTATATTGAAGAGGTGCTAGTCAAAAAGAACAGTCAATTTAAGAAGCATCAAACCTTTCAAATCTTGCAGCGAATTTGGGGTAATGGACTTTTAGTAAGTGAAGGAGAATTTTGGCAGCGTCAACGACGACTAATGCAACCAGCTTTTCATCGAGAACGGATTTTTTCCTACGGTGAGGTGATGGTTGACTACACTAAAAGAATGTTAAAAAATTGGCATGAAGGTGAAAGTCGGGATATTCACGAAGACATGATGCACCTCACCTTAGAAGTTGTTGCCAAAACATTATTTGGAACTGAATTAATAGCAGAAGTTAAACAAGTCGAAAAGGCTATGCAGGTTAGCATAGAATACTTTGAAACCCGCAACAGTAATATGTTGTTATATTTTCTTCCTGATTGGGTTCCAATTCCTCTCAATCTACGTTATCAAAAAGCAGTACAGCAATTTGATAATTTGATTTATCGCATTATTCAACAAAAGCGAGAAAGTGCTGAAGATGCAGGTGATTTGCTGTCCATGCTGCTGCATATTCAAGATGAAGATGGCACAAGCATGAGTGATAAACAAATCCGAGATGAATTGATTACCCTATTGATAGCAGGTCATGAAACCACAGCTTTAGCATTATCTTGGACGTGGTATTTATTATCTCAACATCCCGACATTGAGCAAAAATTACAGACAGAATTACAGACAGTATTAGCTGGCAGAACACCCACTTTTGCTGACTTACCCAAGTTGATTTACACCGAAAGGGTAATTACGGAAGTAATGCGGTTATACCCACCTGTTTGGGCGATGAGTCGCCAAGTAGTGGAAGATTGCGAAGTTGCTGGTTATCCTCTACGTGCTGGTGATGGTATTGTTATGAGTCAGTGGGTCATGCATCGTGATCCACGCTATTTTGACCAACCTGAAATTTTTAACCCTGACCGATGGGAAAATGATTTAGCCAAGAAATTACCAACCTTTGCTTATTTTCCCTTTGCTGGTGGTCCAAGAATATGCATTGGTCAATCTTTTGCAAAAATGGAAGCAGTGCTAATCTTAGCTACTATTGCCCAAAATTTCCAATTAACCTTAGTACCAAATCAGGAAATTGTACCTTGGCCTGCGTTTACATTGCGTCCTAAATATGGCGTGAAAATGTTAATTAATCACAGGTAATTGCTTTTTATATAAAATCCCCAACTTCTCTAAAAAGTCGGGGATTTGAACTTATGCTATATCTATTGATTCCTGATTTTACAAGTATCCTGACTATAAAGCCACATCATGTTTTTTAGCAATTTGAGTCAGTTGCTCATACTGATGTTGCGATGCTTTCGCTAATATTGCTTCTGCTTGCTCTGGGTCAGTACCATCTTTAGGAATTAAAAATTTAACATAAAGTGAAACAAAATCAACAATAGCTGCTAAACCTGACAAATTATGTTTATCAGATTGTTTTCCAGCAATTACAGCTACTAAACCTGCTCTAATTGGGTCTGGTTTCACTTTCATGAATTGGTCAATCAGTTGTTTTAAATAATCTTCTGGTGCTAAATTTTTCAACTTATTCGCATCAGGTTTAAATTCTAATCCTGCGGCTTTAGCTTGTTCTAAAACACACCATTCCGTAAATTCTTGCAGCGCGATATCAGGAAGTTTAGGAAGATATTGGTACAGTTCTAAATTAGACACAGGCTTACACCAATTTTAGATTGTTAGATTGCCAAATTTCATAGTTAGGTTATTTTGTTCACTGGAAACAATCCAACCTATAAACTATGTAAAATGCAGTTTTTTCAATTGCATCAAGTCCACCCTAACCCACTGTTTAATAGAGTTTTGTAGTGCAACCAACAATCTGCTCTTGATTTAGGTTTGATTCCCCCAACCCCCCTTAAAAAGCAGGGCTGTTTCATTCCCTAAAACAGGTAAAATAGCAAGTGTTGAGGGAGTAAAATTATGGGTGCTTCTCTGATGGAACATCTGCGGCAAGTGGAAGACTTCAGAACGACTGATGCTCGAAGACATCCACTCTGGCTGGTATTGCTGTTTGTAATAATGGGAACAATGAGTGGATATGTCGGGTATCGAGCATCGAGGGATGAGAGTTAAACGCCATCGTCAAGTATTGATCAAAAAGTTTGAAATCCCAAAACATGGTGTTGCCTCATACTCAACGAGTTTCTATGCCGAACCTTCCCAGTCAGAAACTTCTCTACCTCCTGGTTTGGAATCTTATTACCAACAGCATTTACAAAAAATGCTGGACTTGACAGATGAAGATTTTGCTCTAGCAGTATTGAAAGTTTTAGCACAGCAAACACAACCTATCTCTGTTGCTGCTATAGCGGAAATTCTGGATACAGATGAATATGAAATAGAAGAGGTGTTAGAAAAATGGTCAGAATTTTTAACCCAGAAATCTATCGCAGGGACTATTTACTACAGCCTCTATCATTCTATTTTTCGTGATGCCATGAAAAATATCATGTAAATAAGGGAATACACACATACAGAGCTTCATCATTATTTGGCGAAATTGTATTTTCTATCTAAAGATAGATTTTTATTGAATTTTAAATTCAACAAGAAATTTAATTCTCTCGTAAGATTGATGAAATAAATTTTTAATTCAATTAAGGTGGAAGCAGAAAGTAGAGCGGAAAAATATTCAGATGAAGATCCTTGATTTTGCTATTTCTAGATTGCGGTTAGCCTCTAGATTTATATTTGTAGCTTTTGCCTGTGCGTTCATATTTTTATTTAATGCTTTTCCGGCTTTAGCTATTAGTAGTTATCAGAGTGAACCAACAGAAGGACCAACACAACTATTGGAAACTCAACGCAGAACTGATGAAGCGGCTCAATCTCCACCGATAGGACTGAAAGAATCTCAAGAAAAAACAAAGAGAGGACTTAATGAAGTTCAGGGAGATGCTGATATTGACAAGATGAAGCGTCCCGAAAATTCACGAAGTGCAACTTCTGTAGAACAGGAAGTAGAAGGCTTTTTGGAAAAAGTCACAGGTAGCAACAAGTAAATATCATTTATAACCTATAACAATAACAATAAGAGATCCGACTTCTTCGAGAAGTCGGACTTCTAATTAGTAGGTATTTAAAAAGTAAAAAAATCTAATATTATGGCTATATTTAGCTTGCTTGAATTAGTAAATAACTTGCTATGTCTTAAGGATTATTCCTAAATATACAAAATAAATTTGATGTTTAATCTTACCTTTGATTGATGTAATTAATGCCGATATTTTGAGAAATTAGTTAATAGTGATGGAAAATAATGACCATGAATGCAATCAATATTGGTTTGACAGAAGAACAACGTTACGGTGTAATGAATTTGTTAAATCAAAATTTAGCAGATTCTTATGTACTTGTAGTAAAAACTAAAAAGTATCATTGGGATGTTGTTGGTCCTCAGTTCCGCACCTTGCATGAACTTTGGGATGAGCAATACAAAGCACTGACTGAGAATATTGATGCATTAGCTGAAAGGATTCGTAAGTTAGGAGGTTATCCAACTGGCACAATGGAAGGATTTTTAAAGATTGCTACTCTCAAAGAATATAGTGGCGAAATTCCCACAGCAACGGGGATGGTAACTCGATTATTGGAAGATCATGAGCAGGTTATTCGCAATTTAAGAAGTCATGTAGATCAGTGTAGTGAAGAGCTTCATGATCAGGGTTCTGCTGACTTTTTGACTGATTTAATGGAACAACATGAGGAGATGGCTTGGATGCTGCGCTCATTTGTTCAAGGACAAGCATTAGAACCAGATAGTCAACAACAAGCGGTAGGAAATAAAGTCCCTGTGGGTGTGTAGTAGAGAATTTTAAACACCAAACACAAAGTACAAGGAGTAAACAAGTGCCAGAAGGATATCAAGCAGAGCGTACCATCTCAGCTGTATTTAAAGAACAGAAGCAAATTGATGATGTAATTCGCCGTTTACTAGATAGAGGTGTACCCAAAGATCATATTTCGGTGATGGGCAGAAATTTCCAGTCAGAAACGCGAATTTCTGGTTTCATTACTAAGCGAGATGTAATTTTAGGAGGTTTGAGAACTGGTGCAATTTTTGGTTCTTTGTTTGGTTCCTTCCTCAGCTTACTGACAGGTGTAGGAGTATTGTTTATTCCCTTTGTGGGACCGATTGTAGCAGCAGGTCCGATTGGTGCTGTGTTGCTGGGGGCTGCTAGTGGTGCGATCGCTGGTAGTGCAGGTGCTGGTTTAGTTTCAGTTCTCACTACTTTGGGGATGCCAGAAGACAAAGCTGCCATTTATCAAACCCGTTTACAAGCGGGAGAGTTTTTATTAATGGCAGAAATTCCCAGCGATCGCACAGGTGAATTTCAACTGCTATTAGAAAGTGCCGGTGCTGAAGAAATTCACACCATTGGTAAAACACTTGCTCGTCCTTGTCCTGGTCCATGTAACAGCCCAGAAGATTTATCTCCTGAAGTTGGCGCTCATCTCTCAGAAGAAGCGCAACGGGTATTTATTCAGCGATATAACGCCGTACTCAATGAAACCAATGATGAGTTTACGGCTGAACAATCTGCTTGGGATGCAGTTCATCAACAATTTGATGAAGATGAGAATGGTGTTTGGTCAAGAGCAAAAGTTGGTGTTTAAGTAATAGGTAATGGGGTAAGTAAGTCGGCGGGAAAAAACCGTAGACGCGTAGCGGCTTCTCGAAGAGTAGTATGTAACAAAAAGTAAATTCACCAAAACCCTCTTCCCCGTTCCCCGTTAAGAGTTCCCTGTTCCCTTGTCATAACGACAATTTTTAACGCCCACTTACTTAATACTCATTACCCTTTTATAGCTGAATTAATTTTAGTTTCTTTATTTTAATCTTAGTTGCTAAAAATTCAGCTATAGCTATTCACAGATATTCGCTAATTCATTAATAACTGGTACGTCCAGTAAATAAGCCCCAAATAAAAATTGCGATCATTGCACCAATAATAGCAACTATTATGCCTGGAATGCTTAGAGTTGCGGCTGTAAATTGTAATGTTCCTGTTTCTAATAAAGTGACTAAAGTTCCACCGATTAAAGCACCAACAATTCCTAATACCATTGTCGCTATAATTCCGCCACCTTGGCGACCAGGATAAATAGCTTTAGCGATCGCTCCGGCAATCAGACCCAGAATTATCCAAGCAATAATATTCATAGTCTAATCAATTTAAAATTCTATAAATAGATTAGAAATTTTATTTTCGTGTCGCTTCTATCAAAAGGGGTAGTTAATAATTCATTATTCATAATAAACTTTCAATTATCAATCATCTTTTAAACTTCTAAAAAATTAAATTTAAATATTCTGGTGGTACATGATCTACTAACCAAACGCCATTATCAGAACAATAGAAAATGTAACCAGCCTCATACATCGCACCAGCATCCACAGTAAAAATAACAGGTTTTCCATGCCTTGCACCCACTATTTTAGCTGTGTTCATATCAGATGATAAATGCACATGATGACGTGACATTTTAGAAAGTCCTGTTTGCATAATTGCATCTACAGATTTGTTTCCTGTTCCGTGATAAAGCACATCTGGGGGTACAACAGGTTCTAATTGTAAATCAACTTCTGTACTGTGTCCTTGATTAGCACGAATAAGCGTAAATGTAGAATCAAAAGCAAAGCGTTTTTTATCGCTGGTAGCAACTACTTCTTTTAATTCTTCTAAGGTGATAGGAAATTTGTGATTAGCACAGGCCGTTAGTAATTCATCCACAGCAACCCAACCACCAGGAGCTAATTTAATTCCTATTTCTTCTGGTGTGTGCCGTAGATATTTACTCAGAAATTTGCTGATTTTGACTAAGCGAGAATTACTCATTGTTCATCATTATTAGCTAATAATTTAAGGTGATTTAATGGTTTTTTAAACGATGGTTTTTCAAATAATCCCAAAAGCAAACTATAAAACCTAAAACACAACTAGCTTTCCAGAGAAATAACCACCAAGGTTTCCACCATGCTCCAGTTTGAACTTCAACAAGATCGGATAATCCAAACAATAAAAAAATCACTGATGTAATTTGATTTTTGCGTTTAGCAATGAGGGAATCTCTTTTGTAGCTATAGATTATAAACCCTAAAGCAAATAAACTCCATAATCCTGCCTCAATGTAATTTCCCTGACGGTAAAGGGTTTCTAAAAGTTGGGCATTTTCCCATAAACCAGACTGATTTAACCACAAAACAAACCCGAACATTGCCAAAAATAACAGGCTTAAACGTAGGATTGCCCCTTTAGTCAACTGTAAGGGAGATTGTGGATTCATAAGATGGAAATTGGTATTTAAGGGAGATTAAATTGAGAAAATTTGTTTTCCTATTAGAGCTAATGCGACTGTAATCATTAGAGTTAACGTGATTTTACCACCCGGTATAAGTGATTGATAAATACCATTTGTTAATTTTTGTTGGTTTCGTTGTTGCCAACTCATAATTGCGGGAATAATCCCACCTAAAACCGAAATACTGAAGATGCCCGTATAGTCTAGAGCAGTAAAAAAGATGCTGGGGTTTATTGTGCCTAAACTCATTGGTGGAAATAGAACAAGTGAGAAAATAGGTAAACGAGAAAGTTCACCTTTGGTAATTCGGGAAATATCTTTAAAAAAATCTACCAAGCCATACACAAAACCGATGAATGATGTGATAATTGCAAACTCTGAAAAAACAGTTAATACTAATCCTAATAATTCTCCTCCCCCACCTGAGCGCAGAATTTGCAGCGGATCAAAAACACTACCACTTTCTGAAGGATTTTGTAGTATATCAGGATTCACGCTGCCCAAAATAACGGCATTCCAAGCCAAGAACATGATCAGAGGAATGGCAGAACCAATGATAATTGATTTGCGAATTTTGGGTAGATCTCCTTCTAGTTGTGTCACCACTACAGGCACAACATTATGGTAAAAAAGAGCTACACATATAACTGAAACGGCACTACCAACAGCATTCCAATTTTGAAATAAGAATTGCTCGCTTTTTACTTGACCTGAGCCTAATAACAATAGACCTATAAAAGAAATAATCACAATTGCCACAAAGGCACCGTTTAATTTCTGAATAAATCTTTCTTTTCCTAAATACAGAATGCCACCAAATAAGAAGGTAAAAGTTGTTGTTCCTACCCAATTAGGTAAGATATTATCTAACCCGGCAATTTTAGCGAATGTGGATACTAAAATATCTCCACCTTTGCTGATATATGCCACTAAAAGGGCATAGTGCATAAATAAGTATGTAGCACCTGCAATTCTCGCTCCCACTTTACCCAAGGTCTTTTCTACAATTGCCAGAAACCCTATGCTGGGAATGCCTTCTGCACCCATAACATTTAAACTAACTTCTGCAATTAACAAACCTGAAAATAATGTGTATAACCAAACTACAATAATGGCAATTGTAGATGGTAAAATACCTGATGGTAAAGTCACCGCAGGTAGGGCAAGAATACCAGCCCCAATGGTAGTTCCAGCAATCAAAGCAGTGCTTCCTAAGACACTACCTGGTTGATGATTTAATTTATTGCCATCAAATTCCAGGTGAGAAAATAATCTAGTGATTTGCGTTTGTTCTGATTTGAGAACTGTCTTCATAGGGGTTTTTGCTCAGATATCTGCCCAAAGCAGGAAGATAATATGAATTTATTTCAAGAGGCAGGAGATAGGAGGTAGGAGGCAGGAGGAACCCACGGAGAGAAAACGTGGGATTGAAGCAAGGACGCTTTGTATCGCACTTCGTGCCGCTTCGCTAACGTGCTATGCGTCTCGATACAATTCCTCTTTTAAACTGGGCTTGAGACCCAGAACTAAAGTTTTAATTCATACTTCTTCCCTCCAGCAAGACAGCCCTCTGCCTCCTGCCTTCTTTGTAAACAATTATAGCAAAAAGCCTAAATTGGTAGCAATTAGGCAATTTCTGCCTCAAACTCTGAAACCCCCTAGTACAGCACGGCGTAAATAAATCAACCATTCTAAATCTCTGACAATCCTATGCTGTCTTCGTTTTGACTTTTGCCCTGCGGTACTAGTCCCTTTTTTAATGGTCAATTTTCTGTTAGCAATAACTTATTTATCAGACAAAACGCTGTGTAAACTCACACATTAAATCCACTCTACCTTTACGTAACATAGCGGGATCTAATCTTTCTGTAGTGTTACAAGTCATTAATACCACTAAACGCTGCTTTATCTGCACTCCCGATTCATCAATTACACTTTGGTACAAAGTGCCATCTAACAAAGCCAAAATATGTTCAGTTTTGTTGTTATATTGGGCTACTTCCGAAGCTCTATCTTGAGCTAAGTTATCAGCTTCGTTGATGATAATACAAATTCTTTCTAAGTAGCTTGGGGGAACAAAATTAGTTATGGCATCATGATCCAAAATAAAAATTACATAGCCTAAAGGTACAAGAATTTCTTTGGCTACTGATTGTGTCCATGCTGTTTTACCTGTACCTGGTTCTCCATGTACCACAACTGCTAATTGATTTTGATTGAGAATTGCTTGCTGAACTGAATCAGTAAAATATTGGATTTCTTGAGAAAATGTGCGAATGGGAAACTGATTATGAACCTTGCCTACACGACTTTGATATCCACTTAACATGACTGCTAAATCATAAGTAGCTTTATTAATTAAGGGGGCTAAATTTTTAGACATTAAAGTATATTGTCTCCGTCCCCGGTCATAGGGGTCAATTTGTAACCAAATATCGTGTTTAGCCCAGTAAGCATAAACAGTATTGATGACATCTAAACGTTCCCAGCTAACAAACTTTTCTACTGGAAAATAGAAGTCTCTTTCTGAGTAATATTGGGTAATAATATCAGGACGTTCCAATAAACGTAAAACCCTCAACACTGTAATTTCTTGTAATAAATTCAGTACGTAATCAATAGGAATACTGTTACGATTAACAAATTGGACAATAGGAGTTTCGGTACTTAAAACGTCTTTGTACCGATAATCGGGCGTAAGTGCATCGGGTGTAATGAAGTTCCAAAATTTTTGGAATTCACCACGAGTATAGTCAGATGCTAAATTTAATATATTTGCCCACCAAGCAAAATCTTTTCTAGCTAACGCGTCCGCATAAAAACTGACTAGATTAATACTTTTTTGGGTTAACTCTTGAGTATCATTAAATATTAGTTGCTGAAAATAGCCCCAATCAAAATCACGCTGAAATGGCCGCCAACCACTAGCTAGTAGGTTGTGCCGATTGTTATTCGCGGAATTATTGTCGTTAGTGCGGAAATAATCAAAATCCATATATAAATCAGGAGTCAGGAAGGAGTCAGGAGTAAAACCCGCTTAATTCTTGGTAAATAATTAGCATAGTATGTACTATAATACATATATTACATAAATATAGCTACGTCAAGTATTATGCTTAAAATAGATTGGTTTGAGCAAGGATCATATCACTTCTTTACAAACTGACTAAGTACCGTCGCAATTCAAGTAATATTTATTTACCAATTTTTACGCCCTCTGAGGGGATATAGCCATTAATTTATGAGGTTTTATGGCAATTTTTAATAAGCTCTGATCATCAGCCTAAAAGACATCCACTATAGATTTAAGGGGTTATTTTCATACTTAACAGGTTCTTGAATTCCACTAGTTTCATTTGAACTTTTACTTAATCTATAGGTCAATAGTGATACTAAAGTAAATAACTATTTAATTTTTCTCTATAAAGTTATTGTGAACTTATGAGGAAAATATTCTGTAATTTTGCATATAATCAAGGGGTGTCGGCTAAAGCAATTCAGTTTGAGTTTTTCTTTCCTGTTTGATGTGGGCAAGGATTATCAACTGAGCGCCAGCGAAACACTAGCTAATCCTGAATCAGCACTCTCTTATGGCTTGTGGGATTATCGTCTGGTTTGACTATCAAGACGATAAAGCCCAATTAAATTTTCTGGAGAACAGATGTATCTGACACATTCATTCATGAGTGATGAAAAGAAGCAAAGCTCTCAGCCGCCTTTAATTTTGATAGTAGAAGATCATGATGATAGTCTTCTGCTGCTTAGTTATGCTCTGGAGTTACTAGGGTGTAGATTTATTTGTCAAAATGACAGTTCCAGCACGATCTTAGTAGCAAAAGAGTACCAGCCAGACTTGATTTTGTTGGATATTTTGTTACCAGGTATGAACGGTCTAGAGGTTGTGCGACATTTGAAACACGAATCTCTCACTTGCCACATTCCTGTAATTGCAGTTACGGCCTTGGCTGGCAGGGAACAGGAAGAGCGTATCCTGGCAGCAGGTTTTGATGACTATCTCAGTAAACCCTATATGCTGGAAGATTTAGAGGCAATTATTTGTCGTTTGCTTAATGAGAAATTTGAGCCTTATTCTGCGGTTGAAGTATGTAAGGAAAGTTAGAACTAACGGAAATTAAGTAAGAATTCAGGAGTCAGAATATTTGCTGGTATCGGGAATGAATATAGAGGAGCAAGTTTTTCAATAAATCATCAAGCTCAAATAGAAAATCCTGATTGATGCTAAATTCTGAATTCTATATTCTGAATCCTTACAAATTTAAGTTTCTGTGGGTAGTCTGATTGTGAATATACTACCTTTACCTAATTCTGAGAAAAGTTCGATTTTTCCACCGTGTGCTTCTACAATTCGTTGTGATAGATGCAATCCTAAGCCACTACCTGATCTTTTGTTTCTCCCTTGACGAAATCGCTCGAAAATTGTTGTTTGGTCTTCAGGTGCAATTCCATAACCTGTATCTGCAACTTTAATTAAGACTTCTCCTGGATCTGTTTTGCTAGGTAAGGTTTCAAAAATGCGAATTTCCACACCGCCTGTATCTGTAAACTTGATGGCATTACCGATTAAGTTATTGAATACTCGGCGTAGTTCTAATCTATCTCCGAAGACCATTCCCCCATGATCTCCTAGTTGGTTTAACTCATGAGTGTCTAACTTGAGAGTCAGGTTTTTTTCCATAGCCAGGGGAGTGAGTTCACTGATTACTTCTTCAGCTATTTCTTTTAAGTCGCATTTTTCCAAATTTAAGGTTTTTTTGCCAGCCTCGAAGCGATAGACTTCTAGTAAGGTATTGACCATTTGCATTAAATTTTGATTACTGCGAATCATCACAGCGATCGCTTGTTTCATTTCTGGCGATATTTTGCAAAAAACCTCCTGTTGAAACAAAGCCAACATTCGATCAGCTGCTACTAAAGGTGTGCGTAAATCATGAGTCAGACGAGAAACAAAATCTTCTCGCTGACGCGTCATTTTTTGCTGTTCGTCAATACTATGCTTGAGTCGCAACAGCGATCGCACCCTGGCCAGTAATTCATCTGTATCAAATGGTTTGCGAATAAAATCATCAGCACCCGCATCTAATCCTTCAACCACACTAGATTCGTGAAAAGCTGTGATTAACAAAATGGGAATATAGCTGAGATCGGGATTACTACGAATTCTCCGTGTTACTTCATAACCGTCCATCCCTGGCATCATCACATCTAATAAAATCAGATCCGGTGGCGATTGTGCTATTTTTTGTAAAGCAGTAGCTCCATCTGATACTAAGTCAATTTCATACCCCTCACTTTCTAATAGTGTTTGCACTAAAATTAAATTATCTCTTGTATCATCAACGGCGAGGATACGATCAACCTTATCACTTTTGGCAACAGACATAGTTTATCAACTTCTGGGAAATTAATCTAAATTAATCTAAGTAAGTCAGCGGGAAAAAACCGAAGTATGTAACAAAAAGTAAATTCACCAAAACCCTCTTCCCCGTTCCCCGTTCCCTGTTCCCTGTTCCCTTGTCATAACGACAATTTTTAACGCCCACTTACTTACTCTGGCATCTACACTTGGGAATTTACTGTCTAAAATGTGGATATCCTAGCGACACTTTATTGAATTGAGATGGCAAGTGAGGTAAATTTTGATGAGAATAATAAATTCCATCGTCACTACCTAAATTTAAACTATAATTGTCTCCACTATCAGGTGATAATGTAATTTGACGTGGCAATTCAATTTTAAATACCGACCCCACTCCTAATTGACTTTCTAGAAATATTTTTCCTCCCATCATTTGTACCAATGAATCAATAATTGCTAAACCCAGTCCTGTTCCAGGATATTTACGACTGATACCTTGATCTACTTGTCGAAATGCCTCAAAAATATGTTTAAGATCTTGAGAAGAAATGCCAATTCCTGTGTCTCGAATAGTAATCGCTAATTGATTTTGGGGAGTTTCTTTCACTTCTACCCTAATACCTCCATATTCTGTAAATTTAACTGCGTTGGAAAGCAGGTTAATTAAAATCTGATGTACTCGCACTGGATCATTAAATACTAAAGTGTTTTGTAAGTCTATTTCCACTAGCAAAGATAACTTTTTGGCTTCTGCTAAAGAACGTATTTCCGCCACAGTATTATTAACTATCTTCGATAAATCAAATATTTCCGGTTTTAACTCTAATCTACCTGCCTCCAATTTGGAAAAGTCCAGAACTTCATTTAGCAACATCAGCAAATGCTTACCATTATTGAGGATGCGCTCTACCATATCTGCTTGCTGATGGGAGAGTTGACCAAATTTTGGACGTAACAGTATTTGAGAAAAACCAATGATAGCATTCATTGGGGTTCGCAATTCATGAGATATGGTTGCTAAAAATTGCGATTTAAGTCGTGATGCTTCCAAGAGTTTCAAATTTTGCAACTGAATTTGTTGCCGTTGTTTCTCCAATTCTTGGTTCTTACGAATCAGTTGCTCATTACTTTGTTTGAGTTGTTGATATGCCAAATCGGCTTTCATTTCCGCGCGATACAAACGAATCGCGTTTTGCAATATCATTACTAAATTTTCTGGGTTTAGCTTAGACTTAGTAAGATAGTCTGTAGCACCTGCTTGCAACAATTCAATAGCAATTTGTTCCTCTCCTTGAGCAGTGAGGATGACTAAAGGAACTTTTATTTCTGAAGAGCGTAGCTTGTGAATTAAAGTGAAGCTATCTTGGTTTGGTAAGCGATCATCGAGAAAAACGCAGTCAAAGTTAGAATGTTGGAGAGCAGCAAGCGCATTATTACTATCCTTGACTTCACACAGTTCCATATAGACACCTGCATTTTTCAGGGCTAGACGGACTGCCATGCGATCTACTTCATCATCATCTACAACCAAAATTTTCAGCGTCTCTTTCATCAGTTTTTATTTTCGCTGTCCAATAAACATTGAAGTACAGCATTTGTATTTTCAAACTATGTAACTACAGAACTGACAATTTTTGTGTATCTCAAATATAGCTATTGAGGAATTCAGGTATTTTACACAATATCGAGATTGATATTCGTTACATTTAATTTATCGTCCTCCACTACTACTAATTGTGAATTTTTATGTCTTTAGCTGGTTGCACAAGCAAGTATTTCATTTTTTCTGCCAAATTTGTTGATGACATTGAATATGCTTTCTTGGAACTCTAGCAAATGGAAAATTGCTCACGTTTAATAAATAATAATTTAGAAACTATTGGCAATTATCCTCACTGAAAATGATTCTTTATTAAATTGGGCAGAGTCAAGATAAAGTAAAATCAAATACTTTATCCATCTCAACACAATTGTAATTGAGTAGATGATTCACCGTCCTCACCCATTAGTGAGAGTTGCATACAAACATTGTGTACCATAAGCTTGAGCAGTTTTACTCTCTTGAATCTTACTTAGTCTTGATTCGTGAGTGATGACTCATTCAATATTAGAAAGTTTCAAGTTCATATCCGGACATTTTCATACAAGCGCGAGCTATTAGTCTTAAACCCTTACCCTCGTGACAGGAGTTTTTGAATTGTGTGTATACCTTGGGGGAGCCTCAGCGAAATTGGCCTGCGCCCGGTACTATGACGAATTATGAAGTTACAAGTTGGTAATTCAGTTTGTAAATTTATGTCACAAAAATCTCCTCTTGTGCTAGGATAAAAAAGTTAATATCAGTCATCCAACAGGCTAAATTCAGGGTAATGGCTGGGAATGTGACAAATTAAACGTAAGCAAATGTGACATATTAATGATGATTGAAGCCGGTGAAACCCAATACTTGTCGGTTAAGGGGGAAAAGGCAACAGGGAAAAGGGCAGAAACAACCTTGACCCTTTAACCTTTTCCCCAAGCCAAATGAGGTGTTGAATTTCTTAACCGAGCAGTATTGAAACTCGCTCAAAATTTACTGTCTCATAAATTACCACCTAAAACCTCAGTCGGCTGTTAAAAAAGTTGTAATTTAATGTTTCTTAGCAGGATGGTTGACTGAATTGAATGAGAAGTCAAGGAAAAATTTATAACATTTGAGCAACTCGCAAAAGTATGGGAGAACTATTCAAAGATACTGAACCAAGAGCAAAAATGCGGCTCGATGAATTGCATAAATTTCCAGATAAATTCCCAGATAGGGTGAAAGAAGTCTCCGCAGCTTTTAAAAAAGCTTGGTATAAGATTTTTTTAAACAAAAACTGAGACTAGCAAAGACACTGTCCTGAGAAAGAGGATGTATGATTTTGGATTCGTCTCACTATTTCATATTCAAAAAAATTAGGCATATATCCGTAGTTAGATTTTTACTTATATCTAACTATGAAATAAGTGAAACTTATTATTTCTACCGATGGATGCAACTTGGTCAAAATATCATCTATCTTTAGTTTGGGGAAATTAGATGAAAAACTGACCAATGGTTTTAAGTTCAAATCAGCAGTTAGATATAGAGTTGGGTGTAACAATGAATGAGATTAGCATTCTTTTAATTGAAGATCATGACTTAACCCGGATGGGATTAAGGGCTGCATTGCAGTCACACAGTGGGTTAAGAGTAATTGGTGAAGCCGCAAATGCCACTCAAGGACTAAAACTTTTGGAAACTGCCAAGCCAGATGTGGCCGTAGTGGATATTGGTTTACCAGATATGGATGGGATAGAACTCACCCGGAAGTTTAAACGCCATCAAGCGGAAAATGGACAAGCCACAAAAATTCTGATTTTGACAATGGATCACACAGAAGATGCCGTCCTAGCAGCTTTTGCGGCGGGTGCAGATTCTTATTATATGAAAGAGACAAGCATTAATAAATTGACCGAAGCCATACAAGCCACTTATGCTGGTAACTCTTGGATTGATCCGGCGATCGCCAATGTGGTATTAAAGAAAATGCGCTTGGGTTTACCAGGAGAGAGTAGCGGCTCTGATAAACCAAAGACTGTAAAAATCGAGGCTTTGGCCACAGAATATGAGCAAGTTTTGGAAACTTATCCCTTGACTCAGCGGGAACTGGAAATTTTAGAATTAATTGTTGCAGGTTGTAGTAACGGACAAATTGCTGAAAAACTTTATATTACAGTGGGAACAGTCAAAACTCACGTTCGCAACATCTTGAATAAACTCTGCGCTGATGACAGAACTCAAGCAGCGGTTCGGGCTTTGCGTTCTGGGTTAGTAGGTTAAGAAGATTTCAACGCAATCTTTCTTGCAAACATTGGGCAATACGTTTCGCAGCACCTGGCCTCCCCATCCGCTTAACTCCATTTTCGGCAATTTCATGTAAAACATCGGGATTTTTGAACAGGGATTGCATGACTTGAGGAACTTTTGCAGGTTGGTCTACTAGGATTAAAGATGCTCCTAAAAGACGACTTTGAGCTTCAGCAAAAGCAGGGTTATATTGAGGACCTTTACCCGGAATAGCGATCGCAGGTTTACCTAAACCAATAAATTGTTCGGTCGCTGTACCTGCCATAGCGATCGCTAAATCTCCCAAATGTAAACAGTCATTATAAGCTTGTTGGGTGAGAATGAGATAAGCATTTCTTTGTTTAAAGATCAAAGCATTAGCATCGGCAAGTTGAATAGGAGATTGATCCCAGTTTTGCCAACCTTGAATTTTTAAAGTTTGAGATAAAATATTCCTATCTAAACCGGGAGCGATCGCCCCTAAAAACACCATCTCTCGTTCCCGGAAACTCTCCATCAAAGCCGATACAGCCATCATTATCATTTCCCAGTTAGCATAAGCTTCATTTGCACGGGAACCAGGAAGCAAAGTCACAATTAAAGGACGAACAATCTCTTGTTGTTCAACATCAGCATGATAAAATCTAGGGATTCTCAACGTCGATTCTAAACCGTCCATCATCGGATTTCCCAAATCAAAAGCCGGAATCGGCCATTTTCTTAATATTTCCGTCGTTAGCGCATCTCTAGGAAACACGGCACGACAACGACGACGACTCATCAACCACCTTTCCCAAGGATGGTAAATTGAACCAGAAAAATTTTCCCACCGTGCCGATTTTGACTTTCTCGCTAATAAACCCAACTCATCCCGCACATAATATTCAGATTTTGCCGTTCCCACAAAAGCATAATTTGCACCACTGATAGCTGCAAATAACAGCGGTACAATATCCCCCACAGCTAAAATAGCCTTTTGATTACCTAATTTGGTTTGTGAACTCACCCAACGACGCACAGCTTGAATCTGCTTCCAAGTCAGTTGCACCAAACCACCCTGCACATCCCGCATCAGTTGACGACTATCCATATAAATAAAACCACCAGAAGGCATCGTCTGCACCGCACCAATACACGGTACATTTAACTGTTGGTAAGCAAGTCCTTCACCCACTATCGGTAAAGCAAAGATATCAGGTGGCGAAGATAGCCCTTGCAGTTCCCTGATTATACGCACAGCAATAATATCTTCTCCATGACCATTACTTAAAACCAGTAACTGTAACCGAGAAGTAGTATCTAGAGAGTTTGCAACTAAAGGTAATGGGGATAAATCACTCATAGAATTTTGGATTTGAGATTAGGAACATTTGCAGGGTATTGCAATTTGTGAGCATCGAATCTGATAATAAGTATTATCGATTACCAAAAAACCTAAATCCCATCAGGTAAAAAATCTCTAGATATAAATACTCATCTAATTTTATTGATGGCGAAAGCAGACTGCTGGCCGCTTGTTTGACCAGAAACAAAAAATTACAATTAACCGTCTGTTTATCCACAGGTAAGTAAGTGGGCGTTAAAAAATATAATATAAACCTAACCCCCCAACCCCCTTCCCTGCTAGGGAAGGGGGAGTCAAAGCCTCTCTCCTGGTAGGGGAGAGGTTTGGAGAGAGGTTTTATATTTAATTGTGCCAAGTTACTTAGAGATTCCCATCCCATTCAATTTACTCTACACCCTAAGTAGGTAGGCAGAATAAAACCAAAGTGTGTAAAGAAAAGTAAACAAGGCTAAAACCCTTTTTCCCCCTGCCCCCTGCCTTATCCCAACGACAATTTTTAACGCCAACCTACTTACACCCTTCTTGCTAACTACCAGTTGATGAAGTTAACCAATATTAATTATTATTAATTATGCGAGTTTCTTCTGCGGCCATTCTTACCTTAGCTACTTTAGCTGCTAGTAATGTCACCCAGCAAGCCAATGCTGCACCGACTCAAACCACAAATCAAGAGGATAAAACTGCAACAACAGATGTGGTAGTAGTGCCTTATGTAGAAACTGAAACAGCGCAGGTAGAAACCCTAGCATCGCCAGAAACTACTTATGCCATAGAATTTAGCTCTCAGCCCGTATCTCAGCCAGTAGTTGTACCGAAAAATATCAATAATAACAATAATAAAAATAATAACAACTTTACTACAGATGCTAATTTAGTAGTTACCGCTACCAATGTACAGATAATTGGCGCTAATCCAGAATTAGAGCAGATAATTCGCAAAGTTATTAAAACCCAAACCGGGGGAGGAACCAGTCAAAACCAACTCCAAAAAGATGTAGCAGCAATTTTGGAGACTGGTTTATTTGCTAGTGCCAATTTTAACAGTACTAGTACATCCGCTGGTTTGAATGTCATCTATCAAGTCAAGCCCATAGTGGTACAAGCACTACAATTATCTGGTGCAAAGGTTCTCGGCTATAAAGTAGCCTTAGAAAATTTTCAAAATCAGATTGGTAAAGATATTAGTCCAGCTGCACTTGAAAAAATAGTCCAGCAAATTAACCAGTGGTATGCAGAAAATGGTTATACCCTAGCTAGGGTACTATCAATTCAACCCAACCGCCAAGGTATCCTCACAGTTAATGTAGCGGAAGGTTTGCTGGGTGATGTCAAATTTCGTTTTGTGAATGAAGAAGGACAAAAGGTTGATAATAATGGGAATCCCATTAAAGGACGGACTAAAGCCGATTTCCTCAGACAGCAACTCAAATTACAGCCGGGTAAAGTCTTTGAAGACGATTTAGCTCGGCAAGATGTACAAACATTATATAAATTGGGGTTATTTAAAACAGTTAATGTTGCCTTTGAAGGAGATGCTACAAAAGTTGATTTAATCTACGAACTGCAAGAAGTAGGAGCGCGTTCAGTTAATTTGGGCGGTGGATACAATGCTGATGATGGGCTATCAGTGATGTTAAGCTATAGAGATCAAAATGTTGGCGGTGTTAATGATACCTTGGCAGCAAATGTGGAAGTAAGCAGACAAGATGTACTGTTTAATACTAATTTCACCAGTCCCTATCGGGCAAATAATCCTGAACGCCTCGGCTATAACATGAAGACCTTCCGCAGACGGCAAGTTTCCGATACATTTGACGATACGATCAAGTTAGCCAACGGTGACAAAGTGCGGGAAGGGAAAATTGGCGGTAGCGTGAGTGTTCAGCAACAACTTGATGGTTGGGATGCTGCTGTCGGTCTTAACTATACTCGTGTTACCATTCGCGATCGCCAAGGTAATATTACCCCCAGAGATGCCAACAACAACCAATTATCTTTCAGTGATACTGGAATTGATGACCTAACTACCGTATCCTTCACAGCCACCAAAGACGAACGAGATAACCCAGTTAAAACAACTCAAGGTTCTCTCCTTAGTTTCAGCACCGAACAATCTATTCCCGTTGGTCATGGTCAGATTACCATGAATCGGCTGCGAGGCAATTATAGCCAGTATATGCCCGTGAATTTATTTAACAGCAAACAGCCCCAAGTATTTGCTTTAAACCTGCAAGCTGGTACTGTAGTTGGTGATTTACCACCTTATGAAA
This sequence comes from Anabaena sphaerica FACHB-251, assembly GCF_014696825.1. Taxonomy (NCBI): domain Bacteria; kingdom Bacillati; phylum Cyanobacteriota; class Cyanophyceae; order Nostocales; family Nostocaceae; genus Anabaena; species Anabaena sphaerica. The sequence continues at coordinate 413,890 of NZ_JACJQU010000002.1, forward strand.
CCTTTAACTTGGGTGGTTCTAATTCAGTGCGTGGTTATGATGCTGGCAAAGTGGGTAGTGGTCGCAGTTATGTATTAGCTTCCGCCGAATATCGCTTTCCCATCTTCCCCATCGCTGGAGGTGTACTTTTTGCTGACTTTGCTTCCGACTTAGGTTCTGGTGACACAGTTATAGGAGATCCAGCCGGTGATCGAAATAAGCCTGGTAGTGGTTTTGGTTATGGTGCAGGTGTGCGCGTTGATTCGCCTTTGGGTCTGATTCGTGCTGACTATGGAATTAATGATCAAGGAGACAGTCGGGTGCATATCGGTATAGGTCAGCGATTTTAAAGAAAGTAAATTGATATATCTTCAAGCCAGGGAATAAATTAAGAGTCTAATAGCTGAAGTCGGTTTTAACCGACTATTTCCAAATCATTGATTATGTTTTTCAAATCAATTGTGGTTTGATTTTGATTTCGTTAGAGTGCGTTTTAACGCACTTGCCCTATTAGCCCGGAAATTGATTTCCGGGCGGGTGTGAAAGCTAACAGATAAACCATTTCTCCAAATAAGTTGACACCAATGGGGTGTAGATAGACCTCAATCAGCATTTACTGGGAACTATTCCGTAAAAATCTTCCTTTTTTTCCCGTAGGTTGGATATGGTGGTGGAAAGTAGTTATTAGTTTGTATTCTCAAGATGATTACTGGAAAGCGGTTGTAATAGTTCTGATCTTGCGTTCATAACAGTAAACTGTAAAATTTAAAGATTACAGAAAAATATTAAGTCTGAATCAGGATAATCAGGATTTAAGGATGTACAGGATGTTAGTCGGTAGTCAAATATCCCCGACTTCTGAGATAATTGAAGTGATGAATGAGAAGATTAACTAAAGAAGTCGGGGATCTCAATTTCTCTGCGTCCTCTGCGTCCTCTGCGGTTCGTTATTCCATAACTTGTGCATAAAACCCAGATCAAAAAAGCGATCGCCCTCATCACCCAAAACCCAATAACGTAAACATTGACAACACAATGCAACTGCATTACCTTAAAAATAAAGAATAAACCTGAAAATTGTTATGGTTGTCAAACCAAATCCATCATCAGAGTCCACCCTAACAGACAGATATCAAACCACAATACCTGAACCCGTGCGTAAAGCTCTAGGCTTGGGTAAACGTGATAAAATTCGCTATGTGATTCAACCTGACGGTAAAGTAGTTATTTCTCGCGCTGATCGAAAAGAAGAAGATCCGATACTGGGGGAATTTTTAAACTTTATTGCCCAGGATATACAAAAAAATCCTCAACATTTACAACCAATTAAACCAGAATTAGTAAACCGTATTCAATCCTTAGTTGCTGATGTAGAGATTGATATTGATGCACCCTTATCTGATGAGGATGAGTAAATGTGTCTGAAAATCAACCCTTAGTAATTAATGGATGGACTATATTTGCTCATTCTTTATTTCTGGAACAGTTAGAAGAACTGATCATACAGGTAGAAAATTTACGTCAGAAATATCCTCAAGAATACAAACAGAAAAACGCCACAAAACGTCTAGCTGCTATTTTCAAACTTGCATTTAACGTCATTCCTCAAGATCCAACATTAAACGATTATCGCCAAGGTACAACCCTGGGAGATGAATACAAACACTGGTTTAGAGCTAAATTTTTTCAGCAATACCGATTATTTTTTAGATATCATCAACAAGGTAAAATCATTGTTTATGCTTGGGTAAATGACGAAAACACCAAGCGAGCATATCAAAGTAAAACAGACGCTTATCGAGTTTTCCAGAAAATGCTAGAAAGTGGTAATCCTCCAGATGATTGGAATGATTTACTCAAAGAAGCAGAAAGTCAAACTCACCATTTAAGTAAGTGGGCGTTAAAAAATATAATATAAACCTAACCCCCCAACCCCCTTCCCTGCTAGGGAAGGGGGAGTCAAAGCCTCTCTCCTGGTAGGGGAGAGGTTTGGAGAGAGGTTTTATATTTAATTGTGCCAAGTTACTTAGAACAGATTTTCAAAACAGAAATTTAGAAAAATATCAAGTCAAAATCAGGTTAACTAGGATTAAAGGATGTACAGGATATTACCCTAGTCCTACTCAAAAATGACAAATGTTTTTCTCCGTGTCCTCTGTGGTTCTTTCATTTTGTGATCTGTGCGTAAGTTCCATCTCAAAACGCGATCGCCATTATCGTCCCAAGTTTCTGTCAAAATTGAAAATTGTGTAGTATAATAAGACAAGTGCTGCTTACAGCATTTCATAGTCAATTACTCACCCAAAAAACACTATGCGCTTAAAAAGATGGGAATCCCCCCGCAAAGAAGGGAGAAACGATAAAGGCCGGGGTGGTTCTGCCAGACAGAGACAACTGAAGAAACAAAGGCAGATGCTGAGAAACAAACTCAAAGAAGCTCAAAAGCCAGAAAACAATCAAAACAACAAGCAAAGGGAAGGGATAGAAACCTTCCCTATTTTTTTGCGCCTTCGTCAGATCCCCGACTTCTCCAAGAAGTCGGGGATTTTAAATAATTAAATATTTTCTGAAAAGCACTTGACAAAAACCATAGGATAACTGCTATATTATTTAAAGCTAAGTCATTGGGGCGTAGCCAAGTGGTAAGGCAGCGGGTTTTGGTCCCGCCATCCCTAGGTTCGAATCCTAGCGCCCCAGCATTATTAAGGGTAGATTACAGAATCTGCCCTTTTTGGTTTTTCACATCTGTCTGTGTTGTCAGAGTTTTATTTTTCCGGTGATTTGAGAGCTTGATCTAAAACTTCTCTAGCTTGTTGAGCTTTGGTTTTTGCTTCTTGATAACGGATATTGGCTTGAGCAAAGTTTTTGAGAACCTTAAAACCTTCCTTGAGGCGGGTAATTTCTTCCTCCGTCACAGAATTATCTGAGAACAGTACATCAACAGCTTTACGAATTTCCAAAGCTTCAGTCCGCGTTTCTTGGACTTTCAACTTTAGTGTAGCCAAATTGCTGAGAATCTGGACGGCTTGAGTAATGGCATCCTCACCGCTAGTATTATCAATAGTGGGTTCTTTGACTTCGATTAACTGTTGAGGACCAAATCCTTCTTCCAGTTCTGTAGGTAGCTGATCAGCCTCCATCAGTTCCATCAACTGATCCATGGCTTTATCACGGGCTTTAGCAGAATCTTTACCAGGAACAGTTAGGATAATTTCTGGGCTTTGAGCGAGAGTATATTGAACCATAGTGGGGGGAAAATTTGCTGGTTTACCAAGCAGGTAATTAATTTTAACATCTACAAGTGTTGAATCCCACACGAAAAAGTTTTTAGACATCCGCTAAGAAGTCGGGGATTTTAAATAATTATTTATTATTTATACTTAAGAAAAGAACTGTCAAATACAACAGGAGAGGAGAGCGATGACTCCCAATCCAGCTATTATGCGATCTGTGGAACAATTGGGCTACCGTGTTACTGTTGGTGATGTGGCAACCCAAGCTGGCTTGAATGTGGGTGAAGCGAATCAAGGATTATTAGCCCTAGCATCAGATGCTGGTGGACATTTACAGGTAGCAGAATCTGGTGATATTGTTTATCAATTTCCGCAAAATTTTAGAACAATTTTAAGTAATAAATACTTGCGGTTGCGTTTACAAGAATGGTGGAAAAAGATTTGGGGAGTGCTGTTTTATTTAATTCGCATTTCCTTTGGTGTTTTGTTAGTTGCTTCTATTGCGTTGATTACTGTCACCATCATTATCATTATTACTGCTGCTAACTCAGACCGAGACGGAGATAATAGAAGCAGCAATTCTAGTGGTTTCAATTTCTTCTTTTTCCCAGATTTATTCTGGTATTTTAGCCCAGATTATGGTAATCAGGAAAGGCGACGAGAAAGAAGAGAAAATAGTGAGTTCAATTTCTTTGAAGCTGTATTTTCGTTTTTGTTTGGTGATGGTAATCCTAACGCCAAATTAGAAGAAAGACGCTGGCAAGATATTGGTACTGTGATTAGGAATAATAAAGGGGCAGTGGTAGCAGAACAAATTGCGCCCTATTTGGATAATTTGGGTGAGAAATATCAACAAGAATATGAAGATTATATGTTACCTGTGTTGGTGCGATTTAATGGCAAACCCCAGGTAAGTCCTGATGGGCAAATTGTTTATTATTTTCCAGAGTTGCAGGTAAAAGCCAGTAAAAAGCAGCGTCAGTCAGTAGCGCCATATTTAGATGAAATTCCCTGGCGTTTTAGTGCGGCTAGTTCAGGACAAATTATGCTCAGTGCTGGTTTGGGTGTAGTGAATTTGGTGGCGGCTTTAATATTAGGAAGTTTATTAAAAGGTGGCACAGTCGCAGCCCAAATAGGGGGATTGGTTGCTTTTGTGCAAGGAATTTATTGGTTGTTATTAGCTTATGGTGTAGGTTTTTTAGGTATACCCTTGGTGCGTTATTTTTGGATTCAATGGCGCAATGGTAAACTTGCTGCCCGTAACCGTGAACGTTTGGAAAGAGCAAGGCTTTTGGCAAATGCGGATGATTCTTTACAACAGAAGATGGCTTTTGCGAGTCAGTTTGCAACCGAAAAAGTTATTGGTAAAGAAGATTTAATTTATTCCAGTGACAGTGATTTACTAGAACAGGAATTTGACCAGGTGAAAAGGCAAAATCAGTTAGATGAAGAGAGGGAATAGGAGTTAGGAGTCAGGAGTCAGGAGTTAGGAGTCAGGAGTCAGCGAAGAAGTCCCAGTCCCCAGTCCCCAATCCCCAGTCCCCAGTCCCCAGTCCCCAATCCCCAATCCCCAGTCCCCTGACTACTTAGCTTGAATAGGAGTTAGGGCTACACCTTTGTAATAGTGTCCTAAAATTTGCAGGTGGTTGATTCCGCGTTGAGCTAAATTGTAGGCTCCCCACTGGCTCATACCTAAACCATGTCCAAAGCCTAATCCTTGCAGGACAAAGTTACCATTTGCGTCTTTGCTGAGACTAAAACGGGTACTTTTGAGCTTGAGTGCGGTACGGACTGCTTCACCTTTGAGGAGTTTAGTACCTTGATCACCAACAATTCTCAAGGTTTTAACGCTGCGGAAGGGGGATAGAGATTCGATCATCATATCTTTGACGTTGCCTATACCGGAAATTCTGCCGCTGATTTCTCCTGGTGAAAAGGTTCTGATCCAATTACATTCTTTGACGTTTTGATCAAAGTCTTGGACAGCACGTAGATATGGGAGGGCATTTCCCCAAACGTCTTCTACGTTTTCGGTATGTCCACCGGAACAGGCATGAAATACTGAGAGAATAATTCGGTTGTCGTAGGTGAGGACTTGACCGGCTGTACCATCTACTGCGGCGTAGGTGTTACGAGATTCGCTGCTGACACCTTTGTAGATTTGCCAGCGGTCGGGGCTATCTCCTAAGTCATAAACGGGATTGTTGCGCTGTTTTTCTCGCTCATAGAGGGCATAAGTACGGGCGGCGATCGCTTGGGCTTTTAAGGCCTCTTGCGGCCAGCTAGAGTTCATTTCCCCTCCCAGGACGCTGTAGAGATATTCTTCTAAATCTACCCAGTTGACTGCGGTTAAGCCTTTTTCGGTGGGGATAACTAGTGTTCTACCTCGAAACCAGCGATCGCCTATATAAACAAATCCCTTACCTGTTGGCTCAATCCAAAATAAACCAGATTGCCATTTATCTAAAGCTACTCCTCCAGGAACTGTTTGAGCCGCATAAGCACTCATTCCTGGTAGTTGTCCAAGGGTACGGCCAGAACTATCTTTAACTATTGCAGTGGTGGAAGCACCAACTTTGACCTGATTTACTCCCCTTTCAATAGCCACGCGCAGGATCACAGATGCTTGAGCAGGAGCAACCAAAACAAACCATAAGAGGATACCTATCCACCAATGTTGTCCTTGAATCCGGGAAAATAAAGCGCCTAAATAAAGTTGGATTTTCATGCTGATTGTCTAATCACAAGCCTCTACAAGTTTAATCAGACAGTTCTCCTAGTTAGGAGGTTGCCACTTCTACCTATTATGCAGTTATCAGTGGAAGAAGGTAAAAGGCAAAAGTTGATTAATTTTTCCTTTCCTCCCCTGACTCCTAACTCCTAGAACTCCTGACTTCTTAATTCTTATAATTGATTCTTATGATTGAACCGTGTCGGAAGGTTTTGAGGATTTGGTCGCTTTTGGAGAATTATGGACTTCGTTGGCAACGATACCAATTAAATTCAACTGGCTTAAAATTTCCGTTGTTTGCATTAATTCCTGTGGGGTTAACTGCCCGATGCGTCCGACAATGACAATGCCATTAGAAACAGAGGCGATAATTCTGGCATCAACGCTATCTAAGACAGAAGAAGCATCTATTATTACTAGGTCATAGATTTTTTCAAAGGACTCAATTAATTCTTTCAGCCTTCCTGAAGTCAGCAGATTGACTACATCATCTGGTTTTGGTCCAGCAGTCAGAACATCAATGGATGGATGAATAGGTTGGATATAATTTTGAAATTGAGTTTTGATGTCATCCAGCAATAACAGAGATAAACCCCATTCATTGGAGATTTCGAGAACTTTGTGTAAATTGGGCGATCGCAAGTTAGCATCAATTACTAATACCCGTTGGTGCATATTTGCTGCACTAGCTCCCAACCCTAAAGCTAAAGTTGTTTTCCCTTCTCCTGGTAGTGCTGAAGTCAACATCAAGGACTTAAAAGGCAAGGAGTTCTTGAATATTTGCAAATTGTGATAAATCATATCCAGGGTTTCATGACTGGATAATTTAGTTTTGCTTTCGGTGATTGTAGATGCTGCTTTTTGCCTTTTATGCCTAAATATCTCTTTCAATCTGCTCTTGAAACTAGGTTTACCCAATTTTGGTACAGATCCCAGTAACTGGATATTCGTCAGCTTCTGTAAATCTAAAGGCGAAAAAATTGCCTGATTAAACATTTCCCAAAGCAAGGCTAATATCACACCTAAAATAGGTCCAATTACTACTCCTGCAATAATCAATAACCATTTTTTATTACCGATATAAATTCCCAAATCCGGTTCTTCAAAAACTTGCCATTCAAATCCTCCCTGAGCAATTTTCATTCCCAAAGAATGTTGAAACTGCACCATTTGCTCAAGTGTTCTCTGTTGAATGGTTACATCTGATAACAAGCGATTATACTCGGCTATTAAACTGGGGTATGTATTTAGTTGGGAACGAATTTCCTGTTCAGATTTAGCTAATTTATTTTCTTTAGTAATGAGAGCAATTCGTTTGTTTTTCAACTCAGTTAACTCGTTAGTTAACTTATCATCAACCTCCAATAAATTTGCGTTTTTGCTGTTAGTATTAATGTCTGTATCTTTCAATTCTTGTTGTAATAAAGCCATCTGAACTTGGCGCTTCTCCTTCAGTCTGACTATGACTGGGGAATTATCAGTGTAGCGCAAACGCTCCTGAGCCAAACTCATTTCTGTGTTTCTAATCTCATTTACTAAAGCTTCATAGCTGCTGGTACGCTCCAAACTAGCAACCAACTGTGCATTCTGGTTTGAAGATGCTAATTTTTGCTCTAAACTATTGTAGCGACTCTGGAGATCTTCAATCTGAGAGCGATTTGTTTGTCGTTGTTTTTGAATATCAGCTACAGATTCTAGCAAGATTTTACTTTGTACTTGCGGATCGATTAAATTATGTTTCTTGCGAAAAATGGCTAATCTTTTTTCAGCCGCTAGTGTCTCATTTTGCAACTTGGGTAATCGATTATTAACAAAAGCTAAACCTTGATTGACACGCTGATTTTTTTGTTCAATATTGTAGTCTTGATAAACTTTTTGTAGAGCTTGCAATACTCTTTTGGTTTTTACGGGATTGGGATCTTTGAAAGAGACGACAAATACTTGATTATAAACACGATTAAATTCTGATATCTCTTCCACAGGTTTTACTTGTAAATATCCTGGGTTGCCAGTAGCACTTTTACCTTTGATATCTTCTATGGTGATATTGGGATAATCAGAACGTAGTAAATCAACTGCTTTTTGTACCAGCTTAGAACTCAGCATTAATTTCATCTGATTGGTATATTCTCCAGATGAAATTTCCTTGTTATTTAACTCACTTTTAACATCGCTTTGGATCTGCTGAGAGTGTAATTCTTGATCCAAATCATTACTTACTATGATTTGCATGGAACTTTGGTACATGGGTTTCGTGATTACAGCTAGAAGACTTGTAACTGACATCACTGCACAAGAAACCCCCAAGATTAAAAAGCGGCGGTAAAACAGAATTGTAGATATTTGTCTAATATCAAACACGCTTTGTTTAGAGGTAGTAACCAGCTGTTTGCGATTGAGACCAGTTGTAGCCACTATAAAAGCCCTCTACTATGAAAACAATATATTGGGAAGATAATGATGAGAAAAAATTTTGAGATAATTTATACTCAAATTTGTTTCTTAAATCAATAAGAGTTATTCCTTGCAGGATGATATAACTACTTGACAGAACATATCCTGAAGTAGCTCTTAGATAATCAATTCATCCAGATATATGCCCAGTCAGCACTATGATAGTAAATTTATTTATAAGAATTTTAAATATTTAATGAAGGATAAATATGAAATATATTAAGAGGTTTTCTGAAAACTTTTTCCTGTCTTATATAACACTTGTATGTCGCCCTATTTAGAGTATCCTTTAAGGAGGCAGGAGGTAATCCCCATAAATAAATTTAGGGGATTTAATATGTACGTAGTATTTCTGGCGCTACGCGTCTCTAAATACATATTTTTTTTGTTTTTCATCAATAAATTTAGGAGCCACTGCGGTGGACGGGTTCCCCGGCATAAAGCAACCATGACCAGTAAAACAAAAAGTACAACTTTGCGTAATACAGTAAACTTACCCTTTTAGAAGAACTTTATTCAAATTCGATATTAATGGTCTTGGGAAACAACTAGCTAATTTTTCACAACATCTCGCCTTCTAGGTACATCGTAAACCATAAAATCATGAGCCATAATAGTGTTGGGGAAAATAGCACGGGCTTCTCGAAGTAAATCTTTTAACTCAATAACATTTCCTGGAGTATAACGAGGACTAAAATGAGTCATTATTAGTTGATTTACCCCGCCTGCATAAGCTGTTTGTGCTGCCATCGTGCTTGTAGAGTGCAATCTTTGAAAAGCCATATCAGCATCTTGATGGGCAAAGGTGGCTTCATGAATTAATACATCTGCATCCTGTGCTAGTTGCACCGCGCCGTCACAATAAACTGTATCTGTACAATAAGCAAACTTGCGGCCAATTTCCGTGGGTCCACACAACTGAGAACCATCAATTACCCGTCCATCTGCCAGAGTTACAGTTTCACCGCGCTTGAGTTGACCATAAATTGGGCCTGAAGGTATTTGTAAAGCTTTTGCTTTTTCTACATCAAAGCGCCCGGTGCGGTCTTTTTCCTCTACACGATAGCCGAAAGCTGTAATACGGTGATGCAGTAGACCACAGCTAACGATAAACTCATCATCTTCGTAAATTACCCCTGGATGGACGGTATGCACCTTGATGGGGTAAGAAAAGTGAGTATGTGAGTAACGTGAAGCAGCTTGCAGGTATTCATTTAGCCCAGATGGACCATAGATATCAACTCGTTGTACATTACCAGCTAAACCACAACTGGCCAGAAGTCCCATCAAGCCAAAGATATGATCCCCGTGGAGATGGGTGATAAAAATTCGGGAGAGTTGGCTAATTTTCAGTTCACTCCGCAAAATTTGATGCTGTGTACCTTCACCACAGTCAAACAACCACAGTTCTGCCCGTTGTGGTAATCTCAGTGCGACACTGGAAACATTACGTGATCTTGTAGGTACACCGGAACTCGTCCCTAAAAATGTTATCTGCACAGCGTTGTTTAGCCTTACTCTTACTCAAAATGAGGATTTATTCTCTAATAGTGGCACGGGTTTTGAGCAAAACAGCTTCGGCCATAGGCCACCTGAAAAGGGGTAAAATGCCAACATTTAATGATTTATCTATGATAACTCACAAGTCATCCAGGCCAAGATAACTCACAAATAGTTCCTTGAGGATAAATAGGAAGTCGTTGAAATTTACCTTTAATTTGTCTTGCTAAATTTTTAAACTGTTTTGTTCCCCGGCCTTCCCTGGAGGAGTTAACGCCTAAACCATCATCTACGATACTCAGTGTGTACCAACCCATAGATAAAGAACAATTAACTTTTAGGCAAGTTACTCCTGTAGCATATTTACCCACATTACACAAGGCTTCTTCCAGAAATCTGCAAATTCCTCGCTTGTTTTCCAGAGTTAAACTGCTTTCATCTACAGGTTCAAAACTACGAATCTTCAACTTGATGGTTCTAAAACAGGAAAAATCTCGCTCTAAGGTGTGACTATAAACTTGATAGAGAATTTCGTGCAGGGGATCTTGTAAATTTATAATTATATTGTTTCCTAAGTGAAGGTTTGCTTCTTGAGTGAGGTTTTCCTGTTGCCAAAATTCATAAATTCCCCGTAACTCCTGGTTTAATTTTTCCAGTTCTGGTTCTAATTCTGGGATCAGTTTTTTAATTGATAAGTCTTCTCCTCTCACCATTCTCAAAACTCTATCTAGACTTTGTAGTGGTCCGTTATGAATTGTTTCATATGTAATTTCAATGATAGCTTGTCTAGATTTAATTTCTGATTTCATGGTTTGGCTATAGTGATATAAAGTAGGGATGGCTATAGCATTTAAAGCCAAAACTAAAATTGCTGATAAATTTGGAGTTAAGCACTTCCAAGTTAATAGGACATAACTAGCACTCACTAGGTTAGAGATGAGAATGCCAATAACTATAATATTTGTTACTGAATATGTTCTCAACATCCAGATATATTGCCCTCCTGCTTTAATTTTCATTCCAAATTTAGACTGCATAAGCTTTAGCTCCAGTCTAGATAATTAGTTATTTAAAATTGGTAGTTAATTGAATTGATTAATCAATCAAGCCTTCTGCTCTGGCTCGCATTTGTGTTTGAATGCGGATATTTTTACCTTCTTCTGGGTAAACATTTAAGGCATCTTGTAATTTATTCCAATAATGACGCACCATGCGTTCAGATACACACATTTCCTCAGCAATTGCTTTATCTTGTAATCCTTTCTCAAATGCTAGATATAATACTTTTAGCCACTCTGGTTTTACCTCTAATCCTGAGTGAATTCCTTTGATATCTTTTGTATGAGTTAATCCCTGTAATGCCCAATCGACTCTTGTTAACATTTCCTGGGTTGAAAGACTTTTATCAGCGATGGTAAAGCCTCCTTTATGACTATCAATATCCAACCGAATACGTACCAATGTTCTCCCATGGGCGCTTTGGACAACAATGTTTAAGTTAGGATATTTTTTCATCAATATTTTCAGCAGTTGAATACCGTTATCAGGTCGCGCTGAGAGTCCCTTCTTTTCGGGTATAGAAAGATCCATAACTATCAAATCAGGCTGCAAGCTAGTAACTTGCTCAAGAGTATTATTGACATTAATAGCTGTCATAAATTCAGCACTAGGATAGTTTTTTCGCAGGACATCAACTGTTCCGCTTAAAACTGATTCGTGGTCATCAATTACCAAAATTTTCAGCAAGTTATTCGCTGATAAAATTTGTTCCATATTCAATACTGAATTATGAGCTAATTGGTTATTGTTATCTTATCTAATTGATTAGCTTTTACTAAATTGTATTTATGTTGGTTCGCTTGCCATGAGGTATGTCACCCTTACCCCGTATATTTTTACTGAATTATTGTAATTCTTATGGTGAAAATATTTGCCAGCTAATCACATTTACCAACAGAAATACCAAGCTATTCTGTGATTAGTACTGTTGTAAAAGCATTGACCAGATATTAAAAATTGAAGACTATCACTAAGATATTTTAATTCGGTTAGATTGGTATAACACATCAGGGTAGATATATCAGAATAAGTGATTTTTACAGTTAAATTTTTTGTATTTCCTTTGAGTTTCAAACTGATATGAATAGCCACAGGTGTTGTAAATTCTCGCAAAGTTATTCTCAGTAATTCTTCCAAAGCTGTTAAAATTATGAGACTACATTCTACAGACTCATGTTGCCAGTATACTGGCATATCAATAAGGAAATAAACATGAGAATTTGATGTTACCCAGGTATCTAATAAGCACTGAATTGAGAGTGGTAAGCTATCTTGAATATACACTGGACACAAGCGATCGCTCAATTGAACTAAAGAGTGATGAAAATTATCAATTTTTTTGATGTATTCGGAAATTTCATAAATTGATATATTCGGATTATCTATTTTTAATACATCTAAGCTGCGACGGATTGAGAAAGATTCTTGTAACAAGCTGTCCCGGATTTTTTCTGACTCCAGGAATAGTTTTATTGATTGTCTATAAGACCACCATTGTAGTGCTTCTTTAATTCGTTGTTCATAGGTCATAAACTTGACAATTTTTATTACTTGAGTGTAAGTAATAAGTCATTAAGTAGGGCTTGCTGAATTAATCTCAAAACATTACAGGGAAAGGGTTTTAGCTTTTTTGATTTTTAAAAAGTGCAAAGTTTTTTGGGGAAAGAACTTCAAAACTGTACATTTTTATCTGACGGAGAGGAAAATTTATCCCTACTAGACACTTGAAACTGTTCCCTGTTAAGAGTTCCCTGTTCCCTGTCCTCACAGATAACTTTTTCAGCAAACCCTAAGTAAAGCTGCTGATATAGCAGAACGCAAGAGTCAATAGGCAATAGGCAAGAGTAAAACCCTTGTTATTCTTTGGTTTCAAGGACTAATCATGTCCTAATTATCCTGGCTACAGCTATATGACAAAAATTAGGAAGTTGGGTTAAATGAACTGCAACCCAACCTATTTAAGTTTACATTTTTAGTCTTAGCTTAAATGTACCCACTTATAAATCAGTAATTAACCTTGCCTTTCTCAGCATAAATTTTAGTGCTGTCTCTTCTCTGGAAATAATATCAGCTTTTACTTGCATTCCTGATTGGATATAACATTGGTGATTACTGTTACCAAATTGAAGAGTTTCAGGTTGAATAGTTGCTTCAAAATAACTACTAGATGTTGCCAGTCCCGTATTATTACTTTGGGTTGTAATTACGTCGGGAGAAATCGTTTTAACAACACCCTTAAGAGTTCCATAATCAGGATATGGGCAGGCATCAACACGTAATTGGACTTTTTGACCAACGGCAACTTTTTTAATTTCAGCGGTAGGAATTATAGCTTTAATAACTAGAGAAGCATTATTAGGAACAATCTCAGCAATAGATTCACTAGGACGTACTACTTGACCAGGATTGCGTAAATTTAGTTTGAGGATAATACCGTTACTAGTGGCAACGATAATGCTTTTGTGGATCTGATTGTCTATTTGTTGTAATTCTTTTTGAAATTGCTGAATCTGGGTTTGAAATTGCACTCGACGCTCAATTAATGCTTGTTTTTCTTTATTTAGACTAGCAATATTAGCTTGACCTTTAGCAGTTTCTTGGGCAATACGTTCTTGTGCCATCATCACCATTGCTGTAGTTGGATTCACCGCAGCTTTAGCTGAGTTGACTTTAATTTTGGCTATTTCAAAAGATTTCTTTTCAGCTTCTAATGTTAATTGTGTCTGCTGCACAACCAATTGTTTCTGCTCAAATTCTCGTCGGCCAATGGCACCAATTTGTGATAATTGCTGATAGCGATCGCGATCCATTTTCGCAAATTCTAAATCAGCTTGGGCTTTTTGTAAATCCGTTTTGGCTTTTTCCCAACTTGCTTCAGCTGTAAAAAATTCACTTTGGGTATTAATTTGTCGTTCTTGATATTCCCGTTGGTTGCGTAACAAATCCGCTTTTGCCGAAGCAACAACATTTTCTGAAACTTGTTTTTCAGCCAAAATCTGATTATTTAAAATCCGGATTTGGGCATTAATTTGCATTAATTGTAATTTACCTTGTTGTATATTACCCTGCAATTGACTTTTTTTAATCAGCAATTGATCAGTATCAAGATGGGCAATTACATCACCCATTTTCACAACTTGATTTGCTTTTACCAAGATACTTTTAATAGTTCCTTCCATTTCCGGTTGTACCACACGAATTTCTCCTGTAGGACGGACAGTAGCATCAACTTTGACTGTGACATTATATTTAATCCATGAAGAGAGGGTAATTCCAGTAGCAACAGTACCAATGAGAAATATTCCTGCTAAAGATGTCCAACGACTAATAGGAGGAAGAAACTCATTATTTTCTACCGAAGGGATAAATTTTTGATTATGAGTGTAGAGCATACTTACCTGATAATTAAGATGAATTAGGGATTTAAAAAATCTAAATGTTCCCCTGTTTTTGCTTTTAATTCCTCCAAAGAACCTTGTAGTTTTAATCTTCCCTGATCTAGCAAAACAATCCAATCAGCACGATTAATTACCTTGGGACGGTGAGTAATTAAAATCGTTGTTTGACCCCGACGATGTTTAAATAATTGATCCAAAACTTCCGCTTCACTTACAGGATCAAGTCCCCCTGTAGATTCATCTAAAATCAAAATTGGGGGTTCGGTGACAATAGCTCTAGCTATGGCTAATCTTTGACGTTGACCACCGGAAATATTAGCGCCAAATTCACCTAAAATAGTTTGATATTTTTCTGGAAGTTTACTGATAAATTCATCAGCGCCAGAAATTTGACAAGCTCTCACAATTTGCTCAAATGTAACATAGGGCGATCCTAAACGGAAGTTTTCGACAATAGAACGACTCCAAAAATGAGCATCTTGGGGAACAAGTACCACCTGTTGACGTAGACTTTCTAGAGAAAGGTCTTGGAGGTTATAAAGTCCAATGCGGATATTTCCAGATTGGAGAGTATATAATCCAGCTATTAATTTAGCAAGACTACTTTTACCACATCCAGATTTGCCAATTAAAGCAACAACTTGGCCACCAGGAATTGTTAAAGAAAAGTCTTCTAAGAGGTCAATTCTGCCTGCATAGTGAAAGTTAATGTTTGTACAACAAATATCAGCATCTGCGGGAATTTTAGCAAAAGGCTTTTTTCCATCTCCTTCATTTTCGGGAGTAGCATCAATAACTTCTGTCAGACGTTGTACGGAAGTTTTTGCACGAGTAAATTCTTCAACAAAGCTGATAACAGTAGCAATTAAACCCAAGAAATTACCGTTCATTGAGTTAAATGCAAGTAGCTTACCAATGCTGAGATTTTCCGCAGGTTCAATCACTAAATAGCCACCAAACCAGAGTAAAATAACTCCACCAATACCGGATACAAAACCCGAAAAGGTATTATTAATGATGCCAATTTGAATTGTTCGGTATGTGAGATTAGCCAGACGACCAAAACGGCTTTCCAACTCATCCCAAAACTGTGGTGCGGCTGTAGTTGTTTTGAGGGTCAATGCTCCTTTAAAGGTTTCAACTAAAACACCTTGAGTTTCTGCATCTTGAACTAAAAGCTCACGAGTTTTTTGCTGTAAAGTTGGCTGGAAGATGATTGTAGATAAGGTCATGACCACCGAAATCAATAAAGCTATTGTCGTCAGCTTCCAGCTATAAAAAATCATGAAACCTAGAGAAATTAACGCAATAAAAAATCTGCTAGGTAAGCTGACAACTAATTGAGCTACTAATTGATTAATCTGCTCAATATCTTGCAAACGGCTAACAATTTCACCACTGCGTCGCGCTTCGTAATAACTAAGAGGTAGGCGTAAAATCTGCCGTCCAAAATCTAAAACTAGTCCTAATTGTAGCTGTTGAGCAAAGTGAGCAATTAAGTTAGATTGCACAAATGAAAGACTATTAGAAACAAAATTCATTACTACTACAGAAATTGCCACAGTAGTAAGCAATTTCGTGTCACCTCTCACCAGCACATCATCGGTGAGAATTTGCAACAAGAAAGGAGAAGCTAAAGATAGCAAACCCAAGAGTAAATTTAGAGGTAAAGCTTGGACTAAAATAGCGCGATAAATCCAAACTCTCCTGAAAAACCGCCAAAAACCTCCAGTTTTATCACTTTCTTGTTCAAAAAAGCGAATGGGATCTGGTTCTAGTAACAGAATTAACCAATCTTTCCAACCTTCAATTAAGTCTTTTCTAGAAAGATGTCTAACTCCGACTGCGGGATCTGCAATGAGATAATTTTTGCCTTTTTTACCGTATAAAACAACCCAATGATTTCCTTTCCAATGAATAATTGCTGGTAAGGGTGCTTCATTCATTCTATCAAGCAATTCTGGTGAGGTTTTGACGGGGTTAGCTTTAAAACCAAGGCTTTCTGCACCTCTTCTTAATCCTAATAATGTAGTTCCAGATTGTCCAGTTCCGACGGCTTCACGAATGCGGTTGAGGGTGAAATTATGACCGTAATATTTAGCAATTGCAGCCAAACAAGCTGCACCACAGTCTTCTTCACTGTGCTGTTTAACAAATTGTATTTTCATAATTTCATTAAAAACTATAAAAAAAATGACAATATATTATTTCTCATTTTTTCTGAATGTCTGGTAAACACTGGTAAATATAAATCATCGTTATTTTGGGTTCAAAATGATGTAGTTAAGTAAGTCGGCACGAAAAACCCAAGATATGTAACAAAATGTAAAATCACTGAAAGTCTCTTCCCTCTTGCCTTTTGCCTTGCCATAACGATAAATTTTAACGCCTACCTACTTATCATTCTGATTCGTATTAGAAAAAATTCAATATCCTTGATAAGAAGCTACCACCTTTGGTTAATTTGTTAAATTGACGACTACCACCACCAAACAATGAAAATAAAACAAAAGTTGTCCGAGAAAATTGATATTCAGTTTCATTCCTTGATGTACCACTAAAGTTATCTTGAGAAATATTCATTTCACTCAGTCCCCTAGTGTATATATTTGTATGTTCGGAGAAGATATACAACATTCCCAAGGGTACAGATGATCTGCCCCCAGATGCAGACTCCATTTCCTTTTCTGATACACCTATAAATAGGTCGGATTTGTTGGTTTGTATGTTATCAGACATGGTAAAACCTCTTTTTTCTGAAAAATAAGATTTATGTATCACAAAAATGATACATAAATCTTATCCTAATTGGTCACTAAAAGTGGTAGGTTTAAAACATTGACGAGCATCTAATACAGTGGGATGATTCGATGTTTTTCTTCTCTTTTACCACTTCTATTCAACAGGTGAAAAAAACGAAACTCAAGTGTATTTATAGCGAAATACTACACTCTATCCCCGTAAACCAGGAAAGGCATTAGCTACCAGACGAGTTCTAGCAGCAGTGATGACATTCAAATTATCTTGCTTACCTTCTGCAACGCTACCATCGAAGCCTGAAGCAGCTCGACCAGCTTGGCTAGTTTGACGACCACGAAAACGAGTGTTAAAACTTGCAATTTCCACACCACCAGATACGATTTCTTGATTTTCAACGGATACTGCGGTAAATAAGTTAGACATGATAGATATCTCCTTGATCTTGATTTGAGTTATCGCTGGGAGTTGATTTGTCTTTGCGTGCTGCTCAACTCCTCGCTTGTTAATAGAATATCGAGGAGTAACTCTTGAAGTCATGCTCAATTTCTGCAAACTTAATTACCAGATTTAGAAATCCATATTTCCGAAAAATACACGCGCCAATTACCAGTAATATCATGTTCTTGTAACGACTTAGCAATTGATGATTTACAATTGTTTCATTTAAGGTTTCAAACCTCCCCTTTGAAGGGGAAAAAATCAAAAAAGTCCGCTCTTTCAATCCTCTCCTTTCAAGGGAGAGCTAATTATCAATTGTTCATTGTTAATTGTCCATTATTGAACATTGAGATAAAAGGGGTGCAGAGGTAAAGAATTGAAAATCTATGATTTGTATCGGGCTTTTCATGAAATGGTATAACCTTTCCGACACGGGAAGTGAGAAACTTAAAACCCCTCCCCTTATTAGGAGAGAGGTTTTTAACTGTTGAAAAAAGTAAATTTCAGTAAATTTCTCAGCGGATGTCTGAAAACTATTAAGTGTGGTATGCAACACTTGTAGATCACCCTAAATTCCCCTTAAAAAGGAGGAATTTAGCCCCCCCCTTTTTTAAGGGTTGGGGGGTAGCTCAATCAATTCTGATGCTTCTCAGACATCCTCTAGCGAAATACTACACTCTATCCCCGTAAACCAGGAAAGGCATTAGCTACCAGACGAGTTCTAGCAGCAGTGATGACATTCAAATTATCTTGCTTACCTTCTGCAACGCTACCATCGAAGCCTGAAGCAGCTCGACCAGCTTGGCTAGTTTGACGACCACGAAAACGAGTGTTAAAACTTGCAATTTCCACACCACCAGATACGATTTCTTGATTTTCAACGGATACTGCGGTAAATAAGTTAGACATGATAGATATCTCCTTGATCTTGATTTGAGTTATCGCTGGGAGTTGATTTGTCTTTGCGTGCTGCTCAACTCCTCGCTTGTTAATAGAATATCGAGGAGTAACTCTTGAAGTCATGCTCAATTTCTGCAAACTTAATTACCAGATTTAGAAATCCATATTTCCGAAAAATACACGCGCCAATTACCAGTAATATCATGTTCTTGTAACGACTTAGCAATTGATGATTTACAATTGTTTCATTTAAGGTTTCAAACCTCCCCTTTGAAGGGGAAAAAATCAAAAAAGTCCGCTCTTTCAATCCTCTCCTTTCAAGGGAGAGCTAATTATCAATTGTTCATTGTTAATTGTCCATTATTGAACATTGAGATAAAAGGGGTGCAGAGGTAAAGAATTGAAAATCTATGATTTGTATCGGGCTTTTCATGAAATGGTATAACCTTTCCGACACGGGAAGTGAGAAACTTAAAACCCCTCCCCTTATTAGGAGAGAGGTTTTTAACTGTTGAAAAAAGTAAATTTCAGTAAATTTCTCAGCGGATGTCTGAAAACTATTAAGTGTGGTATGCAACACTTGTAGATCACCCTAAATTCCCCTTAAAAAGGAGGAATTTAGCCCCCCCCTTTTTTAAGGGTTGGGGGGTAGCTCAATCAATTCTGATGCTTCTCAGACATCCTCTAGCGAAATACTACACTCTATCCACGTAAACCAGGAAAGGCATTAGCTACCAGACGAGTTCTAGCAGCAGTGATGACATTCTCATTAGCTTGTCCACCTTTTGCAATGCTACCATCGAAGCCTGAAGCAGCTAGACCAGCTTGGATAGTGCGACGACCACGAAAACGAGTGTTAAAACTTGCAATTTCCAAACCACCAGATACGATTTCTTGATTTTCAACGGATACTGCGGTAAATAAGTTAGACATGATAGATATCTCCTTGATCTTGATCTTGATCTTAGTTATTGCTGGGAGTTGATTTGTCTTTGCGTGCTGCTCAACTCCTCGCTTGTTAATAGAATATCGAGGAGTAACCCTTGAAGTCATGCTCAATTTCTGCAAACTTAATTACCAGATTTAGAAATCTACGTTTCCGAAAAATACACGCGCTAATTACAAGTAATTGTGCAAAAATAATAAAGATGAAAATTCCAGATTCAAAACTCTCTGTTATAGTGGTTCTGGATGGAATTGAAAAAGACAAAACCCCCTTCCTGAAATGGGAAGCGAGCAATTTGAAACCCCTATCCTTGTGGGAGAGAGGTTTGGAAAGAGGTCTTTAACTTTATTTGAATCAAATGCAAAACTATATATATAAATGAAGTGGTTATTTATAGCGAAAACCACACTTTTATTTAAATCTCTTTAAAAATCTCTTCAAAAGAATGATTTAACAACTTATAGCAGATTGCAGATCAATGAGGTACAGAATCAAAATTGAAACCTATACACATTCGCCAGTTTTACTCCTGACTCCTGACTCCTGCTGTATGTGGTTAATAAGTTGCTAAATTTACGAAGATACATTTTCAACCAAGCGATCGCTTCGCTCGCTACAGGCATCGCGAATTCCTGTCAATTGTTCTTGACTATTCACTGGACATCTTGGCACTGGTAATTCATTATTAGGCCAGGTGTCCAAATAATAACAAGGACACAATATTGATGGCATTCCCATAGTCTTAACGGGTACTAACATCGCACAGCGTCCACAAGGAAGCACTTCCCATGTTGGTGTCAGGAGTTCAGCTATGGTTTCTTGAGTACCTTCTAAATAACAGTCACGGGTTTCTAAGGAAAGAATTGTTTCCCAAGACTCTTCAAATTCTGGACTATAGCGATCGCCATTTAGGACTGAGCTAGGTAAGAAGCTTTGGTCACTATGACCTACTATCACTTTTTTTCCTAACTGAAACCAGTGAGCGAGATATTTTTTAACTTCTTGTTTGTTTGCCATATCCTGATTTTAGTTTTTAATTCCGAAATTTTACATGATCAATCTTTAATTTTGAATTAAGACTTTGTTGGTGGTAAGGGAAAACCCAGAATACTGAGATTAAGAACATGACCACCAGTAACTAAGTAAACCGTCTCACACATTGCGCCTAACTGACGAACCAAACCACCCAAGCGATCGCGAAACTTCCTACCTATGGGATAAGCTGGAACTACTCCCCAACCTGTTTCTTCAGCAACAAACAGCAAATCAGCCTCAACTAAAGGTACTAGTTGTAACAACTCTGCCAAGGTTTTTTCCCAACTTAAATCATCTTGTTCCAGAAAATTAGCTACCCAAGTTCCCAAAGAATCAATCAAAATACAGGTATCAGATTTTGCATTGCTGAAAGTAGCAGCAAGTTCCACAGGTACAGTGAGAGTTACCCAATCTTGCGGCCGACGTTGTTTGTGTTTTTCAATACGTTGTTGCCACTCTTGATCATGGAGATTTTCAGTAGCTGTTGCTATATAAATAACTGGTTTCCCGGACTGAATGGCTAAATTTTCCGCCCATTCACTTTTCCCTGAGCGTGCTGGGCCTGTTACTAAAATAACTCTACTCATAATTATATTGCCATATATCTGTTCACAATAGTTCAGATTTCCAGTTAAGATTCTTATCAATGACTACTATCTCTTATACAATAAAGAGAAGTTTCTCGATAAATTTGCGCTCTTAACAAATTCTCAATAGACATAATTCAATACCACTAGAACAAGCTTCAGGATCTCTTTATGAAACCAGGCTTAAAACGCATTGAGGCAACTCTACATGATTTAGGGATACGCAATACAGACTTGCCATCAGAAACATCTGATGCCACAAAACGCCCATTTTCCTTTAGGATTAGCGTCGGAGCTAACACAACTAGAGAAAGTAGAGAAACTTCAGCTGATGAAAGTTTCAGTACAGGTACAGTTAATTTAAACAAAAATACTGAGGTGGATCAGGAATTACAGCCAGATTTGTTTCCCAAACATAATTCCGTACAAACTTTTCCCTCCCACGAAACTGGAGGCAAAACACCCAGCTTACCTAAGTTTAAAACACCGAGCTTTAGTAACCATCGTCACGGTGCAAATCCAGCATTTGCCATGAATCTCTTACAAGAGATTCAAGAGATTGTGGCAGGTTGGCAAACAGAATTACAAACAATTCTCCAGCAAATACAGGATATTTACTTAGAAGGACCAGTTATTAATGGCTGGTTAGAATCCAATCCCCAAGAACCAGAACCAGGGGGAACAGCAACCCTGCGTCATGCGGAAGTTGAACGGCTGATGGATTATGTGCAGGAAATTTGCGAATCTGAAGAGAAGGTATCCTATGAATCATCCCGTACTGGCTACCGCCTTTGTGGCATCGATGCATCGGGTAAAGTCTGGTCGCGTCAATGTCCAGTTGAGCAAGTTCCTGGTGTAAGTATGGCTATTGCCAGGTATCAAAAACTACGCCAGCTTTTTGGGCGTAAACAATACCTGGAAACTCGTTTAAGCCAATTAGCTGAAACTCTTGTGGCTTTACACAGTCATATTCAACAAGTCTAGTTTTGCTAAACCGTTCAATGAATTAATGATGAATTAATTATGAAGGAATTAAAAAGTTTTATTAAATTTGGTCAGAGTACAAACACGGTTGGTTGATTTGGTAAATTTTAAGGTAGATTAACAAACAGCTACGCTTGAATTGAGTATTTTTAACTAAAAACTCAAATTTCCCAATACCAAACAGGACGATGCCGGATATCCAAATCTCTGCGATCATTTGTACTCACAATCGAGATATCTATTTAGGTGCAGCAATTGACAGCCTACTGGCACAGGAATTAAGTGCTAAATTTGAAATTGTGGTAGTAGATAATGGATCAGGCGATCGCACTCGTGAAGTGGTAGAACAAAGATCCCACCATTCCCACCTTAAGTATATTTTTGAACCAACTATCGGCTTATCGGTAGCTCGCAATACAGGGGCTAAATCTGCTAGTGCTGACATTCTTGCTTATTTAGATGATGATGCAGTCGCTACTCCCCAATGGCTGCAAATTTTGTATTCTGCATATCAAAATAATTCTAAATTAGCGATCGCAGGTGGAAAAGTCACCCTCATCTGGCCTCCAGGCATCCAACCACCAAAATGGCTATCTCCCGGACTAGCAGCTAACTTAGGTGCTTACGACTTAGGAGATAACAACCTCTACATTGAACAACCAGGTTCAACCCCCAGAGGCTTAAATTACTCCATCCGCCGTAGTTTTCTAGAAGAAATAGGCGGTTTTGATCCGCAACTGGGAAGAGTTGGCAAAAACCTACTATCTAACGAAGAACTGCAAATGACTGAATTTGCCCTCCAGCGTGGTTGGCAAGTCGCTTATCTTCCCGCAGCTTTAGTTGCTCATAATGTCGCTCCAGAAAGGCTAAAACCATCCTGGTTTTTAAACCGGGGTTGGTGGCAAGGTATTAGTGAGTGCTATCGAGAACAACTAGCTGGTAAAGCAGGTGTTGACCAACTGCAACGAGGAACTGAAAAATTTTTACGTGGTTTATATAAATCATTACAATATATTACTGACCCAGCCGAAAGATTTGATAAACTAGTCTATGCTTATGGTCAGATTGGTTACTTAAATGCTGCCATTCACGGACTACTGTCTAAACACAACAAAAAATGAATTAAAATTAACATTATCATGTTATCTAAAATACCAGTATCTGTACTCATTCCCGCCAAAAACGAAGAAGCAAATCTACCAGCTTGTCTTGCTAGTTTACAAGTAGCCGATGAAATTTTTCTGGTTGATTCCCAAAGCACTGATCGCAGTGTTGAAATAGCTGAAAGTTACGGCGCTAAAGTCGTACAATTTAAATTTAATGGCAGTTGGCCAAAAAAGAAAAATTGGTCATTAGAAAACCTACCTTTTCGTAATGAATGGGTATTAATAGTTGATTGTGATGAACGCATTACACCAGAATCGTGGGCAGAAATTGCCGAACTCATTAAAAACGATGAATTTAATGGTTATTATATCAATCGCCGCGTATTTTTCTTAGGAAAATGGATTCGTCACGGAGGTAAATATCCTGATTGGAATTTGCGGTTATTTAAACATCAAAAAGGCCGTTACGAAAATCTCAATACTGAAGACATACCCAACACAGGCGATAATGAAGTTCACGAACACGTAATATTGCAAGGAAAAGTAGGGTATCTCAAAAATGATATGCTCCATGAAGACTTCCGAGATTTGTATCACTGGTTAGAAAGACATAACCGCTATTCTAACTGGGAAGCCCGTGTTTATTTTAATTTACTTGCAGGTAAAGATAACAGTAATACTATTGGCGCAAATCTATTTGGTGATGCAGTACAACGCAAACGCTTCTTAAAAACGGTGTGGGTACGCTTGCCGTTTAAACCATTATTAAGATTTATTTTGTTCTACATTATTCAGCGTGGTTTTTTAGATGGCAAAGCCGGATATATCTATGGACGCTTACTCAGTCAATATGAATATCAAATAGGGGTTAAGCTTTACGAATTACGGACTTTAGGCGGAAAATTAAACGTTGCCAATACCTCTAAATCCGTTCCCAAACCTGTAAATCAAGAAGTTGAAAAAACGGCAATTTAAGAGGATGTTTTAAAAGTTTTGAATGTATAAATAAACCCCTCTCCAAACCTCTCCCCGACGCGGGGAGAGGCTTTGAAACCCCCATTCCCTCGTAGGGAAGGGGGGAAGGGGGGTTAGGTTGCTGAAGATTATTGGTTTCATCTAATACTTTTCAAACAACCTCTAAGTCATTAGTCATTAGTTATTAGTTATTAGTCATTAGTTAAAAACTAATAACCCAGTCCCCCAGTCCCCCAGTCCCCAGTCCCCAATCACCAATGACAGATGAAAAACCTTATGTAGATTTAAGCAAATATGACCAATCCTGGTTTGATCGTGGTCGTCCAGGTTGGTATATTTTGTTATGGTGGTTAGTGCAAGCGATCGCCTTTCCACTTACTCCCCACCCCCTGAATATTATCCGTTGCGCCCTACTGCGGTTGTTTGGAGCTAAAATTGGCAAAGGCGTATTAATTCGACCCACAGCCCGTTTTACCTACCCTTGGAAAGTTACCATTGGTGATTATAGTTGGATTGGTGACGACGTAGTTTTATACAGTCTGGATCAAATTAACATTGGTGAACATTGTATAATTTCTCAAAAAACTTACCTCTGTACAGGTAGTCATGATATCCAAGATCCGGCGTTTGGGTTGAAAACCGCAAGTATTACCATTGGTAACGGTGCATGGGTAGCAGCAGATTGTTTTGTAGCCCCAGGAGTAGAAATTGGTGTTAATGCGGTGATAGGTGCGCGTAGTAGTGTATTTACTGATATGCCAGCAGGTCAAGTTTGTTGGGGAAGTCCCTGTCGTCCCCACCATCCAAGAATTAAACAATAGAAAATAATAGAAAATAGATCCCCGACTTGTTTGAGAAATCGGGGATATAGTGATTACAGAATTATTTAAAATCCAAACAACATCAAAAGACTTTCCCACCAAGAAGTTGTGAGATTTCCCACACTAAGCTGCATTTTTTGGCGAATATCTTGAATTTTCCAGTTTGTTAACTGGGCTAAAGTCTGCGCTTCTTTTTCAAAACGTCGGGATAATGACCGTTTATATTCTCTACCCGCAGGACATTGTAAATTACCCGTAAACGGATGTTGTAAAACATAACGTCCTTGAAAAGATTCTCGGTTGGAAGTTGCTTGAAACATCAAATCTTCAGGGAATTTATTACGAGTGTAGCGAACGTGCAACCGGGTAACGTAAACATTATTGTTAGAGAATGGAAAACCAAAACTAGGTGCTATTCTATTGTTATTATTGCCATTTTGATCCAACCAAAATACACCAGCTTGCTTGAGTTCTTCAGGGTTGAGAGGTTGAGCAGAACAAGGATCGCAATTACCCATATCCCAAGCATATTCTAGAAAAGCAACTTTTTTATCTTCTTTGGTATAAGAAGTTTGGAACATGGATTTATAAAAGTCGCCAAATTCGTTTTTAACAAACACAGGAATATTCACATTAGAAGGAACTTTTACCGTGCGGTAGTTAGTAACTTCTGCTTGTCCTTGAGGTGAGAGAATATAAACAATTAAATCTTGCTCATTGGTAGCGTTAATCATACCCAAACGAATGGGTAACATAAACTTGGGTGATTCATAAGCAATTTGCAAAGGTCGGAGAAATTGATAACCAGATTTCTCAAATTTATCTAAGTTGACTTTAGCAACAAAGAACTTCATGGAAGAACGAATGTAGGGTTTTAGTAACTGATTTGCACCTCTAGGCATTTTGTAGCCATTGCGATTCAACCAAGTTTCTAAACCACCAGATTCTTTGGCACTGAGGATTAAAATATCATATTCACCGACATTAAACCGCGCCTCAACGGTGACACCTAAACTGTTATCTTGCCTAGCACTTTCCTCAGCACGTCCTCTTGTTCCTGCTGCCATTGGCACTGGCATTGACTGTAGTTTTTGAAGCGGGGCGCAAGGATCTTCATCAAAGTATTCTACTAATCTGGGGGCGCTAAAAGCATCCAATCTTTCAATAATATTAGGTTGAGCAACGCGCACTTGTTCTTCTTTTATTACTGTGGGTACAGGTACGACCATTGCAAAGTCTTTAACTTCACCTTGAAAGTCGTTAGCCATTGTTAATACTGTTTTATTACCATCTCTGGCAATAACCACCTGAGAAGCTTGGTTATACAATTTAGTATCAGCTTTGGCAACATAAAAACCACAAAAAGCCCAGGCTGTGGGTGCAAAAGATAGTACAGCGACAAGTGCAATTAATAAGGGGATGAATAATTTAAATTTTTTCATTTTCAAACCTTGTTAACTTGTAATGAGTGATTTTCCGTCTTTATTTCAGCTTTGTTTAACCAGGCAAATCTGGGCGCAAACCAGAGGTTATCTATAAGAATGGTCAATGGTGCGAGGGCAAATAACGCCCAAAAAACTGCGGTAGAGAGGAAGAAATAATTCCGCAAAATAAAGGTGACTATGGCAATACAAACCGCCCAAACGATACGACCGATAGGGGAGTTAGGAATAGACCGGGGATCTGTCACCATAAATAAGGCAAACAGTATTAAAGACCCACTCATTAACCGATGTAAGTAAACATCCCAAGTCCAACCTAGCCAAATATTACGCACTGCTTCCAGTAAGGAGTATGCACCTAAAAAAGCGGCTGTGGTGTCCCAACGACCGACTCGTTGTAAAATCATGCCCCCAGTCCCCGCAAATAACAGCCCATACCACCATTCTTCCCCCCACTGTCCGGGGGAAACCCAAGCATCAGGGGTTAGTGCTAAGGCGGAAATAATGCCAAAATTGGCGGGGTTGAAGAAATGCTTATCACCAGTTTGGAAGACAAATTTGCTACCTATCGCGGTTGCAGCAGCTAAAACCATTGTCGTCCCATGGTCAGCGCGTAGTAGTAAACTCAGTCCCAGAGAGGTAATTAGGGGACTGCGAAGATTTATGTTTGCTTCTTTTGTGATAACTAATGACAATATTGATTGTGTGACTAGACAAGTTGCGATCGCTATTAAAATCAATTCAGGCCGCAGTGTCCAGTCTCTTGTGCCAATTCCCAAGATTAGGAATAGACTGAGAAATAGAATTTGATAGTCTCGAATATCTTTGAACATTACCCCTTCAGGGATTCTCCCTAACTTTCCCATTAATTTAGACTAGAGTTCAGGGAAATCATATTGTTGTTACAGAATTTGTAACAAGTGCTAATTTTAGTAGATCCAATTGTAAATGTAGAAACTTTTCATTAAGCATCTCTATACTTCTAAATCTGCTACTTTGAAAAACGTAATACCAATATCCCCGACTATGAGAGGTTGGGTTTCTATCTCCATTATGTTGACATACTTATTTAATTTTTGAAGTTTGCTTTTTCCCTGGATTCATCCAAGTTTCTAACCGACTAAAGGCTTGAGAAGAAACCAGCGTTAAACATAAATAAATCATAGCCACCGCAGCATAAATTTCAAAGGCGCGATAATTTTCTGCAACTATTAACTGTCCTTTTCTAAACAATTCTTCAAAACCAATTACCGCTACTAAACTAGTATCTTTTAATAAACTAATAAACTCATTACCTAAAGGTGGAATCATCCGCCGAAAGGCTTGGGGAAAAATCACATGGCGCATTGTTTGTACAGAATTTAAACCCAGTGAACGGGCAGCTTCTGCTTGTCCAAGTTCAATTGATTGAATTCCCGCACGGACAATTTCTGCAATGTAAGAGGCGCTATTTAAACTTAAAGCAATTACTCCAGCTAGGAGACGATTTAATGACCAGGTAAAACCCAACTCTTGAAAAATTGCTGGTAAACCAAAGTAAATCATAAAAATCTGCACTAGCAAAGGTGTACCTCGGAAAAAATCTATATAAGCCCTGGCTAACCAACGTACAGGTTTAATTGCAGAAAGACGAATAATCCCAATGAAAGAACCACCTATTAAACCGAGAAAAACTGATAAAAAGGCTAGTTGCAATGTTACCAATACACCATTTAATAGAGTAGGTAAAGATTGCAATATTAAGCTGAAGGAATTTAACCTAGCTGCATTTTGGTTTGCAAATTGTAATTTTTCTGGTAATCCTGGCGGTGTGGATTTAAACCATTTCTGGTAAATTTGTTGATAAGTTCCGTTTGCTAATACTTTTGTTAAACCTTGGTTAATCAAAGATAAATAAGGCGAATTTTTAGCAGTAGCAATTCCGTAAAATTCCTCTGTTAGTAGTTGCTGTATAACTTTAATTCCTTGGAGATTACCTGTATTAATGGCGTATAAAGTAACGGGTGCATCATTAATGACTGCATCTACATTTCCATTCAGTAATTCTTGTAATGCTAGAGGTGCAGAATCAAAACTTCTCACTTGCGCCCCTGTTACACCTTTAGCTTTTTCTGCGCCAGTTGTACCAATTTGAACAGCGATTTTTTTATTTTGCAAACTGTCAAAACTATTGATGTCTTGGTTATCTGTGCGAATAGCTATTGCTAACCCGGCTTTAAAATAAGGACGAGAAAAAGATACAGTTTTCGCCCTTTCTGGAGTTATGGTAATTGAACTAATGGCCGCATCTATAGTTTTCGCTTGCAGTGCAGGAATAATGCCATCAAAAGGTAAACTTTGAAAGTCTACCTGGAAATTAGCCGCAGTTGCGTTCGCCTCTGGCGTGCTGGAAGCAATCGCCCTCATTAAATCAATAGAAAAACCCTGTAACTCTCCCCCTTGACCCTGAAACTCAAATGGCGGAAATGCTGGTTCAGTCGCTACCCGTAGAGTTTTCCCACCAGCAGGATTCACACTACAACCGGCTAATAGGCAGCAACTTAACCCAACCACCAAACACCAACGCAACCAACGCCCAAAAGGAAGTTTCACCATTTCTGCTTTGCGTCTGCTTTCCAGATATTTATGATCAACCTTAGAGAAATGGATAATAGCATTGACTCATGCCACAGCAATCAGTTGATAGCTTGTGTATTTTTCTCAGTCATTTTTAGGTAGTACGCTTGGTGTCAAGATAGTTAACATAAGTAGGTAGGCGTTAAAAATTGTCGTTATGACAAGGCAGTAGGTAGAAGGCAGGAGGCAGGAGGGAAGAGGTTTTCCGCAACTTTACATTTTTTTACATACCTCGGTTTTTTCGTGCCGACTTACTTACCTTAAACCTCTACATCTAATAATGTAACGTCTCTACACATCAATTTTTTCGACATTCAACCCTAAGGTAATGGAACTAAATTTGGTTTTCACGCTGTTTCATATCAACCACCTAATTTTTTTTGATTTAAAGAAATTCTCGTAAAAACTCAAAAGGATTATCTTCCCAACATGGTTCAGGTACTAACCACACCAGTTTACTTTTGATTTCCGCTTCAATTTCATCACTATCGTCTCTGTCAAACAGTGATTTCAAAGCTTCCCAGTCCCGTTGTTTCAGGGTGCTGTATGAGGAAATGTTTACCTGTAGATTATCGGAGTAATTCACAAGCACGATTTTTAGTTAACTTGTACACTAAATGAGCATATTTGCTGGCAAATGAGCATATTGTACTGTGAATACTATGATTTAAAAGTGACCTAGATCATAATCTTCTCAGAAAATTTATGTAATTTTCCATACCTTCACTAAAATCTCATATACAGGGTATTACAGTAAAGTTAAGTATAAAATAAAGCATAAAAATCTAGTTGCAAAGTCTCAACCACAAGCTGGTTTTGCCTCAGTTGCTTTAGTATACTTAGCCCTGTGGGCATAGCTGCGCTTAAGGCATACCCTGGCATTAGGCATAAGCTCCTGTATCATTGCAGATGAGCATCGACTAATTGTACGCCAAATACCTCAGAAAAGCACTGAGCTATACAAGAACGTACTTCTAAACATTTGATACCGGGAATCCATTCTGCTAAACTGCCGACAGCCTTATCAGCAATACCACAGGGTACAATACGCTCAAAGCCTGTTAAATCGGGACAAACATTTAAGGAAAAACCGTGCATAGTCACCCAACGACTAACTTTAATGCCGATCGCTGCAACTTTGCGCCCTTCTAACCACACACCTGTAAAACCGGAAATGCGTTCTCCCTGTAAACCATAATTTGCTAACACGCGAATTAACACTTCCTCAAGTTGGCGCAAATACCAATGCAAGTCTTGACGATAACGGTGCAGATTTAAAATTGGATACCCTACCAGTTGCCCAGGACAATGATAAGTAACTTCGCCACCCCTTTCAACTCGATGCACATGATACTCACTTGTGTCAAGGTCAAATTTGAGAAATTCCAGGTTTGCACCTTGTCCCAAAGTGTAGACCGGGGGATGTTCCAGCAAGATGAGTACATCTTCGAGATTGGGGTTGTTGATGCGTTCTGTGAGTAGCGATCGCTGCCATTGAAGAGCATCTAAATAAGGCATCAAGGACTGATTATATAAAAAACAGCGGTATTGGTTGGGTGCTATACTATGAATCATGCCAAAAATCAACGTGGTAAATGATCAAATATATTTCAAAAAAGCAAAGATTGAGTCAACAAATGTCAAGCTATGCAAAGGATTTTAAAGGAAAGTCAACGAAATAAACTTTATTAACCACAAAGTGCTAGTTTGAATATATAACCTCAACGGTGGTAGGAGGAGTTCTCTGCAATAAGCATCACGCCAAGACACTAGGAACGAATGGAATGGCTGATGGTATCTTCAAAAGTTGTTTACATCTATCAGAATATAATCTGCTGATTAAGGCTTTGATTCTCTATAAACAGCGAGCAAGCCGACAGCAGGAGATCAAGAGCAACTACTCCTAGATTTGTAAAAGTTGCTCAACCTGAGAAATTAGGTACAAAACAGCTAAGATTGATGGAGGATTTTTCTTTGGACATCCAATTGTCTAGCAATCAGTTGGATAGCAGCACAGAGCAGTGCTAAATTCTCAAGAACCTAATTCAAACTATCTAAACTTCAAAGAGTTAAGCAAGTTTAGTTGTTGTAGATTATAATTAATTAATGCCGAAAACAAAGGCATAATTATCTGGTTTGTAAACCACAGCTGATTCAAAACCAGCAAGCCTGTAAAAAGGTCTTTCCGGGAGTCCACGGTTTGTTAAATTTGCTGAAAAGAAGGGATGAACAATGGCTAAAAGCTTCAAAAAATTGCTCTGTTAAAAAAGATAGGGCGATGCTCCATCCGTTGGCGAAGCGTGTCGCTATCACGACATATTGATGCTTGGAGACTGTTGGAGTAGATTCCCTTGGTGAAGCAACAAGCAAACCTTCTAGAATTTTTTCTAGTTGAATGATTAACTTTGAATAAGTTTAATCAATTTTTGTAGAGCAGTTTAACAAAGTAAATCAAGGCTAGAGGTACTTATAATTAAGATGCAGCAACCTGATAGCAGATACAACAGCCGTACATCAAAAACAGTTTACAATTTGTATTGGCGGCAGTGATAGACCTTACCGCAATCTCTGTTCATACAAAACACATTCACATCAAATAAATATTGAGCGGGAGAGTTTACATGAAGCTTGTCATCCACGGCAAAAATATTGAAATCACCGATGCAATCCGCGAATATGTGCATCAAAAAATTGAAAAAGCAGTTAGTCATTTTCAGAACATCACCAACGAAGTGGATGTCCATTTGAGCGTAGCTCGCAATCCCAGAATTAGTACAAAACAAGCAGCGGAAGTAACCATTTATGCTAATGGTAGTGTTATCCGTGCGGAGGAAAGCAGCGAGAACTTATATGCCAGTATTGACTTGGTGGCAGATAAAATAGCCCGTCAACTGCGTAAATATAAAGAAAGACGACAAGACCACAAAACCCAACCTATACCAACTAATGAGGTAGTAGCGCCTGAACCAGTAACTGATTTAATAGGCGATCGCACTCCCGAACTACCAGGAGAAGTCGTCCGCACTAAATATTTTTCCATGCCCCCGATGACCCTTGCAGAAGCCCAAGAACAACTGCAACTCGTCGGACACGACTTTTATATGTTCCGTAACGCCGAAACAGGAGAGATAAACGTCATTTACGAACGTAACCACGGCGGTTTTGGTGTCATTCAACCCCGCAACGGTAACGGTCAAACTAACGGTAAGAACGGCAAAACAGCTAACGTTGCTGTACCAGAAAAGTCTAAAGCCTAAGTGATGGGGACTGGGGACTGGGGACTGGGGACTGGGAAGAATAATTTTCTATCTATTGCCTATTCCCTTGTTTCCCAATCACCAATCACCAATCACCAATCACCAGTTACCTTGCAGCCAACTGTTGCAACGTTTTCAGGGTTTCCTCAACGTGACCTTTAAAGTTCAACATGGAATCAAACACATATTGAACAATGCCGTTTTGGTCAATTACATAAGTCACCCGGCCGGGGATAAAACCAAAAGCGGTAGTTGCACCGTATAGCTTCCGCACTTGATCACCTTTATCACTTAACAGTGTAAAAGGTAGATTGTGCTTGGCTGCAAACTTTTGGTGAGACTCGCTAGAATCACCACTTACGCCAATAACTTCAGCACCAGCAGCTTTAAATACTTCATATTGATCTCGGAAAGCGCAAGATTCCGCAGTACATCCAGGGGTGTCGTCTTTGGGATAAAAGTAAAGGACGACAGCTTTTTTACCGCGAAAATCTTTCAAACTGACTGTAGACCCGTTTTGGTTGGGTAGGCTAAAATCAGGCGCAGTATCTCCAACTTTGATAGCCATATTAAAAAATTCAAAATTCAAACATTACTTAATAAAATTTTACCTTGTAACCTCATCTATAGATTTTCCTTGATAACGTGCATCAAGCAGGGTAGGGTAGATAGTCATCACAGAAATTATTCTGCTTATGCGCCTGACTTCACTCGATGTTTTTCGCGGTATTACCATCGCGGGTATGATTCTTGTCAACATGGTGGGAGTTGCAGATGATAAATATCCCCTTTTAGACCATGCTGCGTGGAACGGTTGTACACCCACTGATTTAGTATTTCCTTTCTTTCTGTTCATTGTTGGTGTAGCAATGACTTTCTCGCTGTCAAAGTACACCGCAGACAACAAACCTACCAAAGAGGTTTACTTACGCATCCTGCGCCGCGCTGCTATTCTCTTTGTATTAGGATTACTACTTAACGGTTTTTGGAATAAAGGTGTTTGGACTTTTGACTTAGGTAGTCTCCGCTTGATGGGGGTGTTACAAAGGATTAGCTTTTCCTACCTTTTCGCATCTTTGATAGTTTTAAAATTACCACGCAAAAATCAATGGATATTAGCAGGGGTATTACTAATTGGTTATTGGTTAACAATGATGTATATTCCCGTTCCCGAATATGGTGCGGGAGTGCTGACACGGGAAGGTAATTTTGGCGCTTTTATTGATAGGTTAATTATTCCCAAAGCACATTTATATAAAGGCGATGGGTTTAATTATTTAGGAGATCCAGAAGGACTTTTCAGCACCATTCCGGCGATAGTTAGCGTTTTGGCTGGTTATTTTGCAGGGGAATGGATCAGAGATAAAAAACAGACTAATTCACAAACTAGCATGGATTTAGTTTTATTTGGTTTGTGTTGTTTGGTAATTGGGATTATTTGGGATCTAGCATTTCCCATTAATAAGAAATTATGGACAAGTTCTTATGTTGTATTTACAACTGGATGGGCGTTAATGTTATTAGCAGCTTGTTATGAATTGATAGAAGTGAGAGTGATAAAACGCTGGAGTAAACCGTTTGAGATTATGGGATTAAATGCGATCGCTCTTTTTGTTGCATCTGTTTTGTTAATCAAAATCACAGCTAAAACCCAACTTGGTACAGGTGAAAATGCCATCAGTATCTACAATTGGATTTATCAAAATATCTTTGCATCTTGGGCGGGAAATTTCAACGGTTCATTTTTATTTGGGGTTGTCACGGTGTTGTTGTGGTATGGTGTGGCGGTTTTGATGTATCGGCAACGCTGGTTTATTAAAGTGTAAATAGGATAATAAGATGGGCAAAAGCCCGTCTTTAAACTATTTAAAATTTATCCGAAATCTATGCTTTTAAATTGCAAAACACACTTTTTAATACCAGAAAATAATGATAGATTTTTGACAAAAAATATGAAATAATTTTAAGAAAAAATACTTTAATGTCAGGTATAATTTTTTCATGAATACTTATCATAGAAATTGTCAACTAGGTGCTTCTCGTCGTCGTCTAGAAGATGCTGTAACACTGCATAAACAAAAACGTTGGACAGGTGCTATTTATTTAGGTGGTTATGCAGTTGAATGTGCGTTAAAATCTCTAATATGTTATGAAGAAAGAAAAAACAACTTTAAAGATACAACCGTTTTCCAGAAAGTACAAGGTGCTAGTTTGCATAATTTAACAAACTTACTGAATGAGCTAGAATCTATTAAACGCAGTATGCCATTAGATAGAAGTGGTACTTATCAACAAGCATGGAATTTAGTATCATCACGTTGGCGTAATGATGAATTAAGGTATTCAAATAGAGACGGTGATGAAAAAAGCAGCCAGGAATTTATAGAAGCAGTAAAAATTTTACACACATTTTTTCTAGCAAAACAAAATGAGGCATCATGACGGATAATATCACCTTAACACCAGAAGTTATTTATAAATACTTAAACGAAAGTTTAATCCGTGAAGATGAACAAGCACAAGTTAGTGTCAAGCGTACTTCATTAGGTTGGGTAAAAATTAGAATTGTTACTAAAAAATTTGAAAGTACATTGTTAATTGAACGTGAGCAAAAAATAGATGAATTGTTAGCAAATCTTGATCCTAATTTTAATCTAGGTCAATATCCTATTTCTGGCTATGATTTACTAACACCCCAGGAAGCAATAGAACAACCTCCTCAATATATTAAATTACCTCTCTGGTCAGATATTTTAATGGCTCCAGAACCTGATCAGCCAGTAGAGGTAGATGAAGATATTCCTAATAAAAAACCTTTAGTTGTTACTTTTTATTCATTTAAGGGAGGTGTAGGTCGCTCTACAGCTTTGGGTTTAACAGGAGGGATACTAGCAACTCGTAATCGTCGTGTTGTAATGGTAGATTTTGACTTAGAAGCTCCTGGAATTTCAATTATGTTTCAGGAAGATATTGAAAAGACTAGCGGTGAAAAATTTGGAGTTTTAGATTACCTACACCAACGGTCTTTAACGCCTGAAGAAAATTTTCCTAATATTTCTGCCTGTATACAACAAATAAATTTACAAACTCGCGGCGAACTTTTTTTAGTTCCAGTAGGTGAATATGACGAAAATTATATTCATCGGTTAGCTGATTTGGATATGCGTTCTTTTTACAGGTCTGCAAAAAATCCAGTTAAGCAACTTATAGAAGATATTAAAAAACAACTAGAACCAGATGTAATTTTAATTGATGCGCGTCCAGGATTTAATGATGTAGCTGCGATCGCACTTTTTGATTTAGCCGATACTGCAATAATTTGTTTTTCACCAACTGATCAGAGTTTTCAAGGATTACGTTGGGTAGTCAAAGCGATTCTTAAACAAAAGCAGTATCAGGGTAAGCCTGATGTGAGATTTCTCTTAACTCCCATACCAGCAGTTACACCTGAACAGTATAAAGATTTGATCGGGACAGTTGAAAATTGGATTGACAAAAATTGCTATGAAGATAATTTTTCTATATCTCCAGGAGCAAAAATTGAGGAGCTACATCACACAATTTTCTACAATCCTAACCTTACAACTCTATCTAGTTTAGTTAATGATATCCCAAAAAGTTTATTAGATGAGTATTTACCGATTGCGGATACTATTGATGCTAGTTTACCTGATCTCAAACCTAGTATTGTTACTAAAACTATTGATGATCGGAAAAAGATTCTTAATGAATTACATTTTCAAGCCGCTACAGCACAAGAACTAGCGCCAGAAAACATTTCAGAAATATTTCAACGTACAGAAGATTTTCCTAGATTTTTGAGTAATAGAATCTGGTTAATTCGCGGTGCTAAAGGAACAGGTAAAAGCCTTTTATTTCGACTGTTTGTAGAACAACCAACAGCAGCAAAAGAACTAGCTCAATCGGATGTTAATTTAAATCATGTTCACTTTGTTCCTGGTCATGGTCAACTTAGAGTATCAACCACAATTTTAGATAGGTTTGCTCTTGAAAGCTACGAAGATCAAGCTGGTACAAATGACTGGCAATTTTTCTGGCTCAATTATGCTCTTTTACAACTTTGTCATCGTTCAACTGAATTACGTTCACTACCTGGTTTAGATGAAAAATTAGTTGCATTAAGTAATCAAGAAAAACCTGCTCATTCTGATATTGTTACATGGCTGGTAGAAAGATCCAACTCACCACAAAAGAAACCACAAGCTGCTGATGAACTGCGTTTAATTGACCAAGAATTACAAGAAAAAAATCAAGTAGTATGGCTATTATATGATGAACTAGATGCAGGTTTTGGTTCTAGCCCAGAAGATTATGCTCGACGCAGAAGATCTCTAGAAGCTTTGCTGGCATGGTGGTTAGAAAGTGGTACAAATCTCAAACAAATTGTCCCTAAAATATTTTTACGTGAAGATATTTGGAAGCAATTTAACTTTACTAATACAGGACATTACAGCGGACGTTCACTAGAATTACGTTGGGAGGAAGCTGATCTCTGGCGACTTGTACTCCGTCAAGCTCTTAAAAGTTCCCCATCTCTAAGCAAATCTTTAGGAGGACTTACTGCTGAAAGATTAGATATAATTGTGCTGGAACAATTGCGCCAAAGTCTTTATCCCCTGTGGGGTGAACGCATGGGCAGTGGTAATAAAGCCTATACTTATAACTGGGTTAGAACTCGTATTGCAGATGGTCAAAAAAACTGTTTTCCACGCAGTTTAATATTACTTTTAGAAGAAGCTGTCAAAATTGAAAAACGATTTTCCGAACACGTCTCAGAAATAACTTTGCGTCCAAAAGCTTTAATTAATGCTTTTCCTAATGTTTCCCAGCAGCGTGTAGCTGAGGTCAGGAATGAATATCCTGAACTGAAAAACTTTCTAGACAGACTTCAAGGTGAACGCTCTCCTATTGATGAAAATCGTTTAGCTGAAATATGGAAAGTGCAGGATGGTGAATTAGCACTTCACATTAAGGATATGGTTGAAGCTGGTATTTTGACAGAACGTTCTCGTCCCAAAGATCCGCCTCCTCGCGTCTATGCAGTTACTGAATTGTACTTGTATGGACTAGGAATGGTTCGTAAGGGACAACGATAACGATCATGAATTAAATCAACAAAATCAACCCATCAATTAAACCGCAACCTCCGCAGCTTCCAGCGCATTAACTTCATCTAAAATTCGCCAAATTTCCTGCATCATCGGATCTAAACCAGTGCGAGTTACAGCCGAAATTATGAAAACAGGCGCTAAAGCAAGATGATTTAATTGAGTAGCTAAAGCCTCCAAATCAACTGTTTCCCTATCAACCGCGTCAATTTTATTCAAAGCTAAAATTTGCGGACGTTTAGCTAAACCCCGTCCATAAGCTTTAAGTTCTTCTTGAATAGTATGGAAATCAGCGATGACATCTTCACTTGTCGCATCAATTAGGTGTAATAAAACCCTTGTGCGTTCAATGTGACGTAAAAAATCATGACCTAAACCCGCACCATGAGAAGCACCTTCAATTAAACCGGGAATATCGGCAAAAACTGTACCATCACCCGTGGGTTTTCTAACTACACCCAAATTAGGAATGAGAGTAGTAAAAGGATAATCAGCGATTTTCGGACGTGCGGCTGATAAAGAAGAAATTAAAGTTGATTTACCAGCATTTGGTAAACCGATAATTCCTACTTCCGCTAACAATTTCAACTCTAAACGTAATACCTTCTTTTCTCCTTCTAAACCAGGAAGTGCATATTCTGGGACGCGGTTGCGGTTACTCAAAAAATGTTGATTTCCCAGTCCACCTTTACCACCTTCAGCAACTCGAAAAACTTGTCCCGGTGTAACTAAATCGCATAGTAAAGCACTCGTTCCCGCATCATACACAGCAGTACCACAGGGAACTTCGATAATTAAATCCTTTCCACCCGCACCGGTGCAATTATTTGGACCTCCACGTTCTCCGTTTTCTGCTTTAAACAGATGTTTGTATCGAAAGTCCAATAAGGTTTGGAGGTTGCTATCAGCCACAAAAATGACAGAACCGCCTTTTCCTCCATTTCCACCAGAAGGACCGCCTGCTGGTACATATTTCTCTCTGCGGAAGGCGACGATACCATCGCCACCTTTACCTGCTTCAACTTCAATTACTGATTGGTCGATAAATTGCATAATTTAGTCATTAGTTATTGGTCATTGGTCATTAGACATCTCCGGTAATTAAATGTGCGTGGTTTGAAACCCTTGTAGAGACGTTCCGGCGGAACGTCTCTACCATATTTCCGGAGAGGTCTATTGGTCATTGGTCATTGGTTATTCTTCTTTTGGACGTTTACCGATTGAGTTTAGATAGGCGTTTAATTGGGGTGCTAAGTCATTAATGGTAGGTTTTAGTGTGTTTACCTGTTTATCCGTTAACAGGTTACGGCTATATGCTCGTCTTAGCCAGTGTTGAGTTTCATATAATGACCCTCTTGCTATTCTAATGAATCGCCGATTGTCTTGATAACTCCCTCTTCCCACACCTTCTGCTATATTTGCACCAATGCTATCTGCTGAACGGATGATCTGTTTACCTAATGTATTTTGCGGTAATGACTCCCATTGGTTAACGATTTTCCAAATGTCATCAGCTAATTTTTATGAAAGCTGATATACCCGTAATTCCTGAAACCTCCCACTCCCCATTATCTCACCCAACTAATAACTAATGACTAATGACTAATAACTAATGACTAATGACTAAATATATGGTGAAACATCCTCACCGCAGTCATCAGCAAGGTAGGAAAGAGCGCGAAAGCGTAAACCTACTAATTGTTCATAGAGTGGGTTAATTTTGCACATCGGCGGAATGTGAACTATTTTCCGTCCGAATAAAGTGACATCTCTTTCAAAGGGACACTGGGAAGGAATCATTTTACACAAAAATCTGGCAACTCTGGGATCATGAATTTCCAACCCATCTAACCAGTCCCTCATCGGATGAAGTATATCTGGTGGCTGTACAGTAAGGTCTTGTCCTTGTTCTATATCTTCTATGGTGTGACTTAGGACTGTTAGGGCTTTTGTGTCTAGTTCCAAAACTTGACAAAACCGTTGCAAAATCTCTTCTTCGCTGGCAGAATATATTCCATCTGCGATCGCTACCATCACCGCTGTCCGCAAGAAATTTTCCGCCGCTGGTGTACCTTTACCCAACACAGCAGCTAATTCCTCTGGTGTAATTATCTCTAAAGAATTCCAGTCAATACCAGGGGCTAATTCATCCTTGGTAATGCTGTTAATTAACTCCTGTTCTTGGGCATCAAAATTACCATCAGCCCAAGCAATAGTTAGTAGTCCACGTAACCAAACCGCAACTTGTTCGCTACTGTAAGGGTTTTGAACACCACTTGTCATAATAACTCACGCCTCAAGATTTTCTGAATCATTACTAAACTACCTTAATCGTCAGTTTTGCGTTACAATCCCTCTGACAAGGATTATTGAGAATTCTTTCTATTTACGATATGTTTTTTTTCGGGATTGAACATGAAGTTGCTTTCCTTAACCATGAAGGAAAGTTTGCTGATTTCTCTTGTACAAAATTTGCCGATTTTCAGCAAATAGTTGACAAATTACCTCTATACCCCAATGACTACCCACAATTAAGGGTTGGTGATGCTGGCATTAAAAAGAAGCGATGGTATATTGAGGGATTTGAAAGATTTGCTGATTCAGAAGAGGTAATCGATTGTCTAGCTAAAGGCATCGAAATCAGAACTACTATACATTCTACTATTCAAGGCGCAATTGATGAATTAACAGCAAGTTTTTCTTTACTGCGTGAGGTAGCTGCTAGTTTTGGATTTTCACCTGTTTTAGTAAGCTTTAATCCCTATACTGGCATTTTTGAACCCCAACCACCATTAAATGATTTTGAAATTCGGCAATTCCAAGCTTACCCAGATGAACAAACTGCTCATATTTACATGGTTTCCTATGGTCCAGATTTAAATATTTCCATAGCAGATTTACCTAGTGGAGATGTAATTGATATTGGCAAAAAGCTGACTTATTACAGTCCTTTTATTGTTCCTTTTAGTTACAGTTCTCCTTTTTATAATGGCGGTTTATGGAAAGGTTTGTCAGTCAGGACATTTATCAGAACCGGAAAAAGATCAGCAACATTAGTGTTTGTAGAAAAACAAGAGCAACTAATTAAAAGTGTCCCTTCATTAACGAAAATTGCCCGCATCCCTGCGGAAGTAGGACGAATCGAATTTAAAGCCTGTGACAGTTGTGATGATTTTTCGATTTATGCAGGGTTACTGGCATTATTAAAAGGTCTAGCTTTAGATGAAACTTTAGAGGGTAGAGCTATTATACCTGATGCAGCTTTGCACCAAATTTCAGCCCAAGCAGGATTTGAAAATGAAGATATTTTTCTGAATGCACATAAGATTTTGCAAGCTGCTGAAGTTGCCCTAAGAAATGACCCAGATATTGCATTTTTAGCCCCACTAAAAGTGATTCTGGAACATCGAAAAACCAAATCTCATCAACTAATTGAAATGTTTGAAAATCTAGGTTCAATTGAAGAAACACTCAAAAGAACTTATGGCAGGTAATTGGTAATTGGTAATTGGTAATTGGGTTATTAGCGTCCCCTGCTCCCCTGCTCCCCTACTCCCCTGCTCCCTTCCCTGTCACCTGTCACCTTGTTACTGGGGGCAATCTTTTGCATTGGTATAAGTACCTCTATTACAGATTTAACAATGGGTGCTGCCACCGTTCCACCATAGGCATTTTCTCCTTTTGGCTCATCTACAATTGCCAAAACTACATAACGGGGAGCTTCTGCTGGCACAATACCCACAAAGCTAGTAATTCTGGCTCCGGGAATGTATCCACCGTTAGGACTGGCTTTTTGGGCTGTGCCTGTTTTACCAGCAATACTGTATCCGTTAATTTGTGATGCTTTACCTGAGCCTTTTGAAACAACAGTTTCCATCATCTCTACTACCTTTTGGGTAGTGGTGCTGGAGAAAATTTGGCGTGGTGTTGGTAGAGTGCGAGAATAGTGAATTTTACCTTGGCTATCAATCAACCCTTGGACTACGTGTGGTGTTACCAGTTTACCGCCGTTAGCTAAAGCGCCGTGCATTTGTACTAGCTGTAACGGAGTAAGAGAAAAGCCTTGACCAAAAGAGGTAGTTGCTGGTTCTATAGTTGAGGACAGAAATTCTTCTTGACTTTTGAGACGACCACCGACTTCAAAGGGCAAATCTGTATCAACTTTTTGCCCTAGTCCCAGTTTTTCTAACCAGTTGTAATATAGTGTGGGCTTCATTCGTTGGATAATTTGTACCATACCAACGTTGCTAGAAGTTTGTAAAATTTGAGCAATGTTAAGTCGTCTGTAAGCGTTCCTTTCCGCATTTTTGATCGTGCGGTCAGCAACTTTCATAGTACCTGGGTCATTAAATGTATCATCTGGTTTGATAGCACCATTTTCCAGAGCGATCGCCACATTCAAAGGCTTAAAAGTTGAACCTGGTTCATAAAGATCCGCGACTGTCCAATTTTTAAACAGTGAAATATCTGCTTTGGAATATTCATTTCCATTATAGGTAGGCTGAGAAACCAAGGCCAGTAATGAACCATCCGTGGCATCCATAACAATTACCGCCCCGCGTTTGGCCTGGAACTTTTCTATCTGTTCTTTGAGCGCAGTCCGGGCTGCCCGTTGTAAGCGGTTATCAATAGTCAGCTGTAATTTCAAATCATCAAAATGCAAAAATCCTTCTGGTGCATGATTTGGCATCAGTGCGCCATTACCAGCCCGACTGAGACGCACCGTTTGTCCAGAGCGTTCTAGCAGCTTCTCCTGACTATATTCAACCCCTGCCTGACCGCGCCGATCAAGGTTAACATAGCCCACTACATTAGCAACCAAATCATCTTGAGGGTAGAAACGGGAATATTTTTGAATGAACTCCAAGCCATTCAAGCGGAATGAAATCAAGCGATCGGCAATATTTTCGGAAACACTATTAGCAAGCAGAATCCCACTTTTTTTGCTTTCAAATGTTCTTACTAAGTTACCTGCATCTTTATTGAGAATAGGTGCAAGTTGCCGCGCCATCTCCTCATTAGACTTATCAAATAGCTTGGGATGGGCGTACAAAGTATACACTGGACGGTCGATGGCTAATATATTGTTATTGCGATCAACCACTGGACGACGGGGCATAAAAGGACGCAAGTTCACCATTTGCTGGTTTCTTGCCTTTTGAGCAAGTTTTGAACCCTCGATAATTTGCAGGCGATACAAATTGAAAGCCAACCCCACTCCAGCAGCAAGGAGGATACCCCAAACTATCAACAGTCGAGACTTAAGATTTGGCGCTTGAGCTTGAGTTTTAGAAGAACCATTCCCAACAGCTTGTTTGGAAAACTTCCGCTGCCTTGTGAATTCTAAATTCTGCAAATTTCTTAATTTCGTTCTGCTGGGTGACTTCTGCATTGGAGTTGTCCTGTGTCAGTTGTTGGTTGTCAGTGGCAAAAGGCAAGAGGCAAGAGGCAAAAGGCAGAGGGTAATACATTATTATAAATATCCGTTATATAAAACCTACTATCTCGTTCCCCGTCTCTGACTGGGAATGCTATTACAGAGGCTCTGCCTCTACTGTCATTGAAGGCAGAGCCTTCTAGAACTTATTCCCATACAGAGCATGGGAACAAGAAGAATGAAACCCAGTTTTTATAAGGCTTTTACGTTAAGTTGACACCAAAGCCCCATCTTCCTGTTCCCTGTTAAGAGTTCCCCACAACTGTTGATTTTAATATCCCAGTGGCGAGGAAGTTTGGGGCTGCGCTTCTGAATTGGAAATTGTAGTTGAGGATGCTGAACCAGGACTATGGGATGTCGGTGGCAAGAAAATTGTCCCCCCTGGAGTTGGTGATACCAGTCCTGCTCCTGGTTCTTCTGCCTCTTGGGCCATTTTACTGGTCAGTGTTGCATTGGTTGTCGTCAACTGACGCTCATGACGTTGTAGACTTTGTAGCGTGCGGTAGGCTTGACTCCAAAGCTCTTGGGAATAGACAGTCCAACCATAAACCACTAGTGTTGCAGCCACAAACAAAAATGCCGTAACTGACGAATAACGATAGACAGTGTGCAAGCGTAGCAACCACATAGGTGCAGCCCCAGCAGTAGACATCATGGGTAGATGTTCATTAGACTGCCTGTGAATGTTTGAGGATGTTTGTTGTCCAGACTTTTTCTCTAAGGTCGATATTACTGCCTCATTGACCAGGGAATTTGATAAATTTGTGGTGGAATTACGTTCTCTTCTAGGGCGCACTACTGTGGATGCACTGGCCGGTATAGAGGTGGTTTGCATATTTGTTAACAGCTTCCTAGAGCGTTGCTGATCCAGCGTTGGGGCAGAATTTC
Source organism: Anabaena sphaerica FACHB-251 (assembly GCF_014696825.1). NCBI lineage: Bacteria > Bacillati > Cyanobacteriota > Cyanophyceae > Nostocales > Nostocaceae > Anabaena > Anabaena sphaerica. The sequence goes on from NZ_JACJQU010000002.1 coordinate 457,565, forward strand.
GCCTGAACCAAGAACTTTTTGTAGAAACAACTGATTTGCGGGCAACAGCCATAATTGTGGGAAATGATAGATATTGTATTTAAGGTTAATAAGTAGAAAGGCGCGAAAAAACCGAAGTATGTAACAAAAAGTAAAGTTGTCTAAACACCTCTTGCCTCCTGCCTTGTCATAACGACAATTTTGAATGCCGACCTACTTATCTAAAATTATGGCAATGTGTAGCGATCAGAAGCAATACCTAACGCCAACTCCCCACCATCTTGCCACCACTGTAATAAAAGCAACTTTGGTTACTTAATATTCAGGCAGCAGGGGAAGCAGCAATCATGGGTGATTTGCCAAATATCGATTAAAACCAAACATCCATTTGAAATTTCTAATCTCAAAGATTTAACAAAAATCAACAAATAAGCTATCGTATTCAACAGGCGCAATCTTTTAGTATGGCCTTTATTGGTGAAAGAGGAGTTATGAAAACAAAAATCTTTGGTTTGGCTCTCATGTTAAGTCTGGCTACCATGCTCGGAGCTTGTGAAGGTGGTGGTGAGCCTGCTGGTACTTCTACTACTACTCCGGCTGCACCAGCAGCGGGTGAGCCAACTGACACTGGTACTACCCCTGCTGCGGCTACTACACCACCAGAAGCGACCCCTGCTGCGACCCCTGCTGCGACCCCTGCTGCGACCCCTACTGCTACTCCGACTAAGACTCCCTAATCTATTTAGGATAGCGATACTCACTACATCGCTATCACATAATTTGATCAGGCATCAACTCCAAGCAGCAGTCCTCTGAGAACGGGAATAATAATTAAATAGCCTTCTTGGCAGGACAATGAGACCTAAAGCGGAGCGAATCGACTCTGATCAAATCGAATCGCTCCGCTTGTGGTTTTGACAGATTGTTTTTAGAAGAAGAAAACCAGTTTATACCGTATCTCAGTCTCCATATATTAATTTAAGCTAACAAACAACTGCCCCACTGGGAAAGTAGCTTTATGTTGCTACTGCAATTTAGTACATCTCATTATTGTCGCAAAGCCCGTCTGGCGCTAGGTTATAAGCGAATTGATTACAAGGTAGAAAATCTGAATCCTGGCTTGCACATCCTCAAAGTGAAGCCATTAACCGGTTTAACGACCTTGCCTGTTTTGTTGCCCCAAATCGAGGGACAACCGCAAGCGATTGGCGACTCTACCCAAATTTTAAAATTCTTAGAATCTTATCAACCAGAACCTTCATTATTTTTAACCAGCCAGGAACAGCAAACTGAGGCTTTGATGCTCGAAGACTGGTTAGATGAAAGCATTGGTACGGCAACAAGGTTTGTATATTATCACTTTCGTGCTGGTGAAGGCAAACAAATCGATCCCTCATTATCCAGTCAGATAGTGATTGGTGTAGTCAGGAAACAGTATGGTATCAACAATGCTAATGTAGAATTAGCTACTAACAGGTTAGTAATTGCTTTGACAGAATTATCTAACCGCTGGCAAAAAAGTGACTATTTAGTGGGTGAACGTTTAAGCGTGGCAGATATTAGCGCAGCTGCCTTGCTGAGTCCCTTAGCACTTATTCCTCAATACCGTCAGAGATATTCTTGGTTGTTTGAGCGCATTGTGCAGATTCATCAATTGTGTGGTGAAGCACTACCACCAGGACTAAACTGAGATGGGGAGCAGGGGAGCAGGAGAGCAGGGGAGAATGAAAAAACGAAAAGTAATATTATTGACGATTTTGAGTATTAGTACCGTTATTTTAGTGGTGGTTGGTAGCTATTGGGGAACAAAGGTGATGGCATTACCCCCAGTGGAGGATATACCAGAGGAGATATTGCGGACAGAGATGATTACGATCGCGCGATCGCCCATTGATGGTAAACCCTTAACTGCTGCTGAATACGCAGAACTACAAGCACATCTGCAAACGAGTCCCCCACCAAAACTCAATGCTCAAATCCGAGAACAAGTGTTCCTGCTAAAGTTACGTAAAGCATTACTACAGATTTTTCCGTTTTTAGGTATTTAGAAGGTAGAAGAGGCAAGGGGGACAGAGGAGCAGAGTCGCAGAGGGAGAGAAATATTGTCTTTCTTTCTCTTGCCTTTTGCCTTTTCCCAGTTCCCAATCCCCAGTCCCCAATCCCCAGTCCCCAATCTCTATTCCCCAATAAGATACATTCTGATGTAGGATAACCGTGACGACAAAAATGCAAATAAATGTAAAGAATATATATAGTTCTTAAAAACTCAATTTAGTTAATCACCTTATTTAACGTAGGTAGCTTCATGTCCATCAGCACGATCGCTCCTGAGCAGGTTAATCGCATCATTTGGAATCAGCATCATGATCCGTTTGAAGTGCTTGGTTCACATCTCATAGAACGGGAAGGTAAGAAAGTCTGGGCTGTGCGCGCCTACCTACCAAATGCCAGCGCAGCATGGGTAGTAGTTCCTGAAGAACGCAAAGAATACCCCATGATGACGGTGCATGATCCCCACTTTTTTGAATGCATCATAGAAACAGCAGAACTTAACAACTATCAATTGCGGATTAAAGAAGGGGAACACGAGCGCGTCACTTATGATCCTTACGCCTTCCGTTCTCCTGGAGTAACTGATTTTGACTTACACTTGTTCGCAGAAGGAAATCATCACCGCATTTATGAGAAACTGGGAGCGCACCTCACAGAAGTAGACGGTGTCAAAGGTGTTTATTTTGCGGTTTGGGCCCCTAATGCTCGCAACGTTTCTCTTTTAGGAGATTTTAACCTTTGGGATGGACGCAAACACCAGATGCGGAAAGGACATACCGGCGTTTGGGAATTATTTATCCCAGAAATCGGTGTGGGAGAGCATTACAAATATGAGATCAAAAATTTTGAAGGACACATTTACGAAAAATCCGATCCCTACGGTTTCCAGCAAGAACCACGTCCCAAAACAGCATCTATTGTCACCGACTTAACAACTTATAGTTGGAACGATGAAAATTGGATGGAAACAAGGAGACACACCGACCCCCTCACCCAACCAATTTCCGTTTATGAAGTCCATTTAGGTTCTTGGTTACACGCTGCTAGTGAAGAACCAGCTAAATTACCCAACGGGGAGACGGAACCAGTCGTCATCGTTTCTGAACTTAAAACCGGTGCGCGTTTTCTAACATATCGGGAATTAGCTGCCAAACTAATCCCCTATGTCAAAGACTTGGGATATACCCATATAGAATTGCTACCCATTGCCGAGCATCCCTTTGATGGTTCTTGGGGTTATCAAGTCACAGGTTACTATGCTCCTACTTCCCGCTTTGGCAGCCCTGAAGACTTCATGTATTTTGTTGACCAATGTCACGAACATGGCATTGGTGTACTGGTAGATTGGGTTCCGGGTCACTTCCCCAAAGATGGACATGGTTTAGCTTTCTTTGATGGTACTCACCTTTATGAACACGCTGACCCCCGCAAAGGCGAACATAAGGAATGGGGAACTTTAGTATTTAACTATTCCCGTAACGAAGTTAGGAATTTCTTAGTAGCTAATGCTCTGTTCTGGTTTGATAAATACCACATTGACGGAATTCGTGTTGATGCGGTAGCTTCCATGCTCTACAACGACTATTGTCGTGAAGCAGGGGAATGGTTGCCTAATCAGTATGGTGGTAGAGAAAATTTAGAAGCTGCGGATTTTTTACGTCAAGTAAATCACAACATCTTTAGTTATTTTCCCGGTGTGCTTTCCATTGCGGAAGAGTCTACTTCTTGGCCTATGGTATCTTGGCCTACCTATACAGGTGGTCTAGGATTTAACCTGAAGTGGAACATGGGTTGGATGCACGATATGTTGGACTACTTCAGCATGGACCCTTGGTTCCGTCAATTCCATCAAAACAATGTGACTTTTAGTATGTGGTATAACCACAGCGAAAACTTCATGTTGGCATTGTCTCATGATGAAGTTGTACATGGTAAGAGCAATATCATCGGAAAAATGCCCGGTGATAAATGGCAGAAGTTAGCTAACGTCCGGGCTTTATTCGCTTATATGTTTACTCACCCTGGTAAGAAAACCATGTTTATGAGCATGGAGTTTGGCCAGTGGAGTGAGTGGAATGTTTGGGCAGATTTGGAATGGCAACTACATGAGTTTGAACCACATCAACAGTTAAAAGCCTTTTTCAAAGATATTAACCATATTTACCGTTCTGAACCTGCTTTGTATACTCAGGATTTTGCGCGGGAAGGATTTGAATGGATTGATTGTAGCGATAACCGTCACAGTGTAGTTGCTTTTGTCCGTCGTGCTAAGGATTCTGATGAATTCTTGATTGTGGTTTGTAATTTTACACCTCAACCTCATTCTCATTATCGCATCGGTGTACCTGAGAAGGGATTTTATACTGAGTTGTTCAATAGTGATGCTCGTCAGTATGGCGGTAGCAATATGGGCAATTTAGGCGGTAAATGGACTGATGATTGGTCTTTGCATAATCGTCCTTATTCGCTGGATTTGTGTTTACCACCTTTGGGGGTTTTGATTCTCAAGTTGGATAAAGTGAAGATGGCTGAGGTGATGAAGTAAGGGTTTAATTTATTCCGATAAATTGGGAATTTGTAGGGACACAGCAATGCTGTGTCCTTATTTTTATTGTCTTATAGCGTAGCGTTGCGTAGCCATATCAGGATATCCAGGATTTGAAGATTTACAGGATTTTGGTTGGTAGAATATTATTTATAGTTATTAATTATTTTTAATTATTTCCTGAATTTGGTGATAACATCCACAGCAAAAATCCTAAAATTGGCTCAACTGGCGGTAATGGATATTCAGTAATATCAATAGTCACTGAATTACCATCCAATTTTAAAAATTTCCAAGCTGTTCCACTGGTGACAGAACCGAAAATAGTAGGAACATTTATATTATTAGCAACATTAAATTTTTGAGCAGCTACCATTTCTGCTATACACTGACCTAAACCACCATTAAGATTTTCTTTTTTTGCTTCTATAATGATAATAACTGGAGCTTGAATTTCTAATTGAGTGGGTGATTTACTAATCAGAAAGTCACAAATACCATTAAGTCCCAGGTTGGGATCAACAGTAAAATCTTCTCCAGAAAACAGGCTTACTTGACGATTTAATAATCTTCTCACTGCTGTTAATACAGGGCTAATAATCCATTCGGAACGCGCTTTTTCGCTACCCCGTGCAAGTACCAATGGTAGACCATCCTCTAGTTCTTGACGTAATAAATCATCTGCTTCTACGGGAGGAATGTCTGGAAAAAATCTTCCTCCTTCATGGATAGTAATTGCTAAATCTTGGCGGACTTTTTTAAGTGTAAAATCACTGTAAGGCATGGTTATAATTAATTAAGGCTAAAAACGGATAAGAAACTCCAACATTAATCAAAACTTTTGTTGGATTGCAATTTTATTAAAAAATTCATTAAAGAAATCTTCGGCTTTTTTACCTTCACCACGCTGCATTTGTTCTAGTCCAAGTTTAATACCTTTTAAGGTTTCTACTAATTCAGCAGCTTCTAAAAGTTCTTGATAAGACTCTGCATCTTGAACCACTAACTCGGCTTTTCCGTTGACAGTTAAAACTAAGGGGTGTTGTGTTTTTTTAATCTGTTGTATAAATTCAGTGGTATTACGCTTAAATTCGGTGAGGGAATGTATATCTTTGGCAAGGTTAATCATGGTCGTAAGTTTAATTAGCATCTAATTTGATGTTAATTAAGTTTGGTTGTGTTTGTCAAGCGATCGCTCATTTATGGTTACTCTATATAATAGTAGTAATAGCTATACCAGCAGTTTAAGATGTAGTAAGCTTTGAATGGTAAATATTTGACTATATATACATCTGTGATATCGTATATATTAGCACATAATTATTAGTCTCGTTATCTCAATGGATGCTATTAGAATTGAAAGATTACGTTGTCTTTCTGATACTGGTTATGTTCAGATAAAGCCTTTAACTGTTTTTCTTGGTCAAAACAGTTCAGGAAAGAGTACCTTTTTGCGGTTTTTTCCTTTACTAAAACAGAGTATAGAGTCTCGGACAACTGGACCCATACTTTGGTATGGTCGTCTTGTTGATTTTGGTAACTTTCATGATGCTCATCAAACTGGAGCAGAAAATACTATTGCATTCTCTTTTAAATTTACACTTGAAGCAGATAATTCTCGTGTTTTTCCAATACCGATATATAATAGTTTCTTTACCAGAGAAATAAGAATATTAAATAGCTTGGATATATATCTGACATTGGAAGTATCAGCAGATAATAAAAAAGAAAATACAAGGGCTAGTAAATTAATTTTACAGTTTAAGGATTCCAATGTTGAGTTGGAATTTAATGAAGATGAAAGTGTATCAAATTTCAAAGTTAATTCTCTTAATATTTTAGATTATAGCAATAAATATATTACCAAAAATTTTAATAATAGATCCTTTTTACCAATTATTACTGAATTTAAAAAAAAAGAGTCAAATTTAGAATTATTTTCTCCTTCTGAACGTCCAGTTATATCGCGTTTGCGCCCGTTTACGGGGTTATTTGAAGTATTAATAAAAAATATACAAGATACTGCTCACCACTATACATCTTCGGAAACTATTCTTAAAATTGCACTCTCATTGGGTCTTAGTGACTCGGAAACCATGCTAAAGGATATTCAAGAAAATAAATTTGCAGGTAATGGTTGGAAGAGAAAAACAAAAAAATGGACAACTCAAACAAAAGATTTTAAAAATTTGCGAGATTTAATTATTGCAAATATAGTTCCTTCGCTCATTGAAAAATGTGATGATATGCTGACTAACTTTTCAAGACAGGTTAACTATATGGGTCCAGTAAGAGCTACTGCGGAGCGATATTACCGAACTCAAGATTTAGCTGTTGATGAAGTAGATTATCAAGGACGTAATCTCACAATGTTTTTGCATAATCTCAAAGATTCAGAAATGCAGAATTTTTCAGATTGGACTTTGAGTTACTTTGGATTTCAACCGTCAATTGAATCTAGTCTCGGTCATATCTCCCTCAAAATACGTTCCAAGGATTCAGATAAGGAACTTAATATTGCTGATACTGGCTTTGGTTTTTCTCAAATTCTTCCTATTATTACTCAATTATGGTTTTTAAGCTCCTCAACAAAACATAAATCTGATCTAGGTTTTTATCAAAGAAATAAAGGAACTGTAACTTATGCTATTGAACAACCAGAGTTACATCTTCATCCTCGTTTGCAAGGAAGTCTTACAGATGCTTTAGTTGCTGCAATTAAAGCAGCTAAGGATAATAATATTGATCTGCGGTTAATTATTGAAACACATAGTGAGGTGCTAATTAACAGACTTGGACATCTGATTGACGATAAAAAAATTTCTCCCGACGATATCAATATAGTTTTATTCGAGCCATCATATCAATCAGGGGAAATAACAATTAGAAACTCTCATTTTGACTCTGAAGGATATCTTATGAATTGGCCATTAGGGTTTTTTAATATGGAGAGTGTCTAATGCTAATTAGAATTGATAGCTCCGTAATAAATAATGAAAACCAAAGCTCTTTGGCTCAAGATACTGTTACCGCATTGGAACTACTTGCACTTACTCGACGCGAAGGTAAACATATACTGATTGGAGATAGAAATACTTTACAGAAAATTTCTAAGTGTACTGATTTAAGTAAGTCTACAAGGGAGATTTATCAAAAACTATTAGACAAATATGAATATTTTAAATTATATCTTTCTGCTGTTACAAAATATATTGAAGTGACTAACTCTTGTACTGAACCTCAATTATTTAATTATTCAGGTAAGCAAGTAATTAAAGTTCCTCCAAAATTTTTCAATGATTCAGTAAAAATTCAGCCAACTATATTACTATGTGAAAATAATAATGATGCTACTTTCTATGAAATAATAGCTAAGGTTTATTGTGTATGGAATAACATCCCAGTAATATTAAAATATAGCCCTAGAGGTGCTGGTGGCAGTACAATTGGTGATGAATATACTAGGATTCAGCAAGCAAGAGAAAATATTTGCCTGTGTATTGCGGACAGTGATAGAATTGCACCTAATGGAGAGATTGGTGGAACAGCAAAAATTATTAAAGATGATCCTAAATATCTTCTTAGAGAAAGTATCATTCTTGATTTGCATGAAATTGAAAATTTGATACCTAAATCAATATTAGATAATTTATGTTCAGCAAATAATAGTTATAGACAAAAATCTTTGGCTATTCTTGAAGCTATTGAAACAAGTTCTGTGAAGGACTTACAAAAATTTTTAGATATAAAAAATGGTACTCGCTTAGAGAAAATAGTCAGGGCAAAAAATTCTGATATTAAAGATTATTGGAAAGAAAGACTTCCAGAAATTCCTGATATTTCCAATCGTATAGACTCATGGTGTCACAATAACTGGTCTTGTAGTAAGAAAGAAAAAGAACAAAAAGAGAAAAAAGAGAAATGTATTAATTGCCCAATTTCATTTGGTTTTGGAGATAATATATTAGAAGATGCTATTAATGAACTCAATCAAAAAGAACCCAAACATATTGCTAACATAATTGATAAAGATATGCGTCAAGAGTGGGAGAAAGTTGGAGAGGTAATTTTGAATTGGTGCTGTGCTACAAGCCCTATTCGCGGTTAAAAGCAGTGGATTACCATTAGGAGAAAATCTCATGGAAAATAACTATATATTCTTACTTACCCGACTCTAGTTGAGTAACCCGCTTTTCTAAATCATTAACTTGCTGCTTTAATTCAACAACTAAAGTTGATAATCTATCAAACATTTTATCCCGTTCCGACTGTGATAAATTCCGTCTATAAATTTGAGGCTTTGAGGGAGTCTCAGGAATTCTAGAGGATGGAATCTGGGGATTTTGACGCAGTAATAATTCTATTTGATTCAATCGTAACTCTAAACGACGAAAGTCAGATTCTAGGTTATTAACCCGAAAATCTACTTGCTGTGAAGAAGCGGGATGAGATACAATACTACTCCACAGAATTATCACTACAACCCCAGAAAACAATAATTTTTTCCACATTTTCTTGATTGGTTAGCTACCACTTATTTATCAGGTTGTAAACTAGAAAATAACTGTTCCCAATTAATAGAATTAACATCATTTTCTCCCTGTTTTACTTCCAAAGTTATATTACGCGCTTTTGGTTGTTTGAGGGATTGAACGCAAAGTTCAGCAATATCATTACGGCTAACTTTACCTCTGATGTTATCACCTTGCTCAAATATTAACTCTTTACCTCCTGCTTCTTCAGTTAAAGCACAAGGTCGAATAATTGTATAAGGTATTCCGCTTTCTCTTAAACTATCTTCCCCTTTTAACTTCCACGTTAAAATCCCTCCTAATTGGTCGTTTAATCTCACTGCTGGAGGTTCTTCATCTAAATTAATTCCTGGTCTTCCGGGACGAGTTACACCAGCAGAACTAACTAAAACAAATTGGGGTAAAGCTTCACCACCATAAGCTTTGATTGATTCTAGTTCTAATGAAAAACCACCAGGATGAAATTTAGGATTTAAATCCCCATCATATTCAAATTTACTCAACATTAATTGAAATGAACAAACTTTATTTTTATCTATCTCTGGAGAATCTTTCACAGTTTTTGCTCTAAAAACAGGTGTTAAATTAGCAAAGGGAATGGTAATATCTATCCATGAATTAGCTACAGTATCAAAAGAATAACTGTAACCAACTCCATCCCATGCTGTTTCAGTTCTTAAAAAGATTTTATAGCGTTGTCCATCACCTTTAACGCGCAATTTCACACCTGTAAAACCTGATAAATTAATTGCTGGTGAAAAATTCTTGGTTCTTACCGATGCAAAACCTCCAGAATTTGCAGTGGAAACATTACCAGCAAATAAAGCTGTTTTTTCTAATATGTGAAAATTGCTCGAACTAACTCCACCCATAACTACATCATCCAAAGCACCCCAAATATTTTTTAATTCCTCTGATGGTTGGGTAAAGTCAAATATTGTTTTTTCACCTGTGTTTGATAAATATCTTTTTGCTGCTGTTACTAAATTTTTGACTCCTTTATATTCTACATTTTCTGGTGTGTCTCCTACTATTTCTGGTTGATAAAATTTCACACCTTGATTATATTTAGCTCTATCAGGTGTGTCTCCTTCCACTGGTTGAACACGCACTGCTGTACAACAAACAACAGCTTGAATATTACTCATCACTAAGTTATTCAAGGTTTCCGGTTTGGTAATATCTCCCACTACTAAGTCAACATCATTACCAAGAGTTGACCGCGCTTTATCAATATCTCGGACTAAACAGCGGACTTTGTAACCCTGTGCTAACAATCTTTGTACGACTCGTTTACCAACTCCACCAGTTGCACCCGCTACTAGAATTACACCCATTTTGCTTCCCCCATTTGGTTGATTTTGATGATTTTCAGGACGACTTTGAAATATATTTTGTACCCAGTTCAGGACAGGAAATACTTCAAAGTAGGTGAGAGTTTTGATGAATCTGCACAAGTCCCATTGAGAACGATTTTTTTCAGTCATAATTATTTCGTAACTAGTATAGTGTACTCTATTTTAATTGTAGCAATTTTATATTATAATCAGATAGTAAAAACTAAATAGGAAATTACTTGTTATGAGCCAACTGGAAAAAATTCAAGCTGAGTATGAGCAATTTCCTCAAGAAGTTGCCAGTATTATGATTAGTACAGTGAATGAAGAGGGAATGCCTAACGCTAGTTATACTCCTTTTGTGATGGATGAATTTAAAAATATCTACATTTATGTTAGTGGTTTAGCTAGTCACACTGCTAATATTCATGCTAATCCTTATGTCAGTATTTTATTGATTGAAGATGAAGCTAAAGCTCCCAATATTTTTGCCCGTCGTCGATTAAATTTTTATTGTACAGCTAATTTAATTGAGAGGGAAACTGATAAATGGAATCAAATTGTTGAACAATTTCAAGTGCGTTTTGGTGAAGTTATTGAAATGTTCCGCAGTTTAGCTGATTTTAGAATTTTTCAACTCACTCCCACTAAGGGACGTTTTGTGATTGGGTTTGGAACTATTTACAATATTAATCCCGATAACCTCAGTCAACTTGTACCAGTTACCAAAGATAATCTTTCTAATTCATAATTCATAATTGATAGAGATTATATGCTTAAATTTCAACCTCCTGGTTTTGGTCAAAAGGTCATTAATACATCTTTGGGTTCAATGGTTTATTATACCCAGATAAGTGAACCTTGGGATATTTCTGAACTTGAAAAATTACCACCCTTATTATTTTTACATAATTTTGGCGGTGGTGCTTCTGCTTATGAATGGTCTAAAGTTTATCCAGCTTTTGCAAATGAATACCGCATTTTAGCACCAGATTTGATTGGTTGGGGAGAATCTGAGCATCCGGTACGAGATTACCAAGTTCAAGATTATTTGACTACTATTAGTGAGTTTATTCACCGAACTTGTGATCAACCTGTGACGGTGGTAGCTTCTTCTTTAACTGCTGCTTTTGCTATTCGTCTTGCTATTTCTCAACCGGGAATATTTAAAGAATTGTTTTTAGTTTCTCCCTCTGGGTTTGATGATTTTGGACAGGGTGCTGGTAGGAGATTACCGCTTTCAGTAATTAATATGCCTTTTTTGGATAATTTGATTTATGGTTTGGGTGCGGAAAATGAAGTTGCTGTGAGTAATTTTTTACAAAGTTTCCTTTTTGCTAAATCTGAAAGATTGACTCAAGAAATTGTGGAAGCTTATTTATATTCTGCACAACAACCTAATGCGAAGTTTTCAGCTTTGGCATTTTTACGAGGTGATCTTTATTTTGATTTGAGTTTATATATTCAACAATTGAAAGTTTCGACTGTGTTTTTCTGGGGTGAAGAAGCACAATTTACTAAAATTCAATTAGGACGAAGATTAGCAAGTTTAAATAAAAATGCGATTAGAGATTTTCAAGGTATAGCTGATACTGGGATTTTACCACATTTGGAAACGCCTGGGGTTTTTATTGGGTTATTATCTAAGTATCTTGAATAATTAAACGCAGATGCACGCAGATAGACGCAGATAAAGAAGGATAAAAAATATGAATAATTTTAATAAAACTGTGACTTATGAAGGTGGTTGTCACTGTGGGACGGTACGTTTTCGGGTGGTGGTTGATAACCACAAAGTTGATGACTGTAATTGTTCAATTTGTGCTAAAAAGGGATTTTTACATTTAATTGTTCCTCAAGATAAATTTACTTTGTTGCAAGGTGAGGATGTTTTGAAAACCTATCAATTTAATACGGGTGTTGCAAAACATAAATTTTGTCAAGTTTGCGGAATTCATGCTTTTTATATTCCTCGTAGTCATCCTGATTGTATTGATGTAAATGTGCGGTGTTTAGATGGGGATGTGATAGATAATTTTGAAATTGTACCTTTTGATGGTGCAAATTGGGAGGATAATATTCACAAGTTGATTAATTGATTCTAGTTCTTGAAAATGGCATCTATTTTGTTGGAAAAGCCTTTATACAGCACAGATTATGGTTCTGCTTATGTGGGAGATTCTTTGGAATTATTAGATAAGTTAGAAACAGACTCTATTGATTTAGTGATGACTTCTCCCCCTTTTGCATTACAACGGGAAAAAAGTTATGGTAATGTTGAACAGGAAGAATATGTAGATTGGCTATTTACTTTCTGTAAAAAAGTCTATAGAGTTCTCAAACCTGAAGGAAGTTTTGTTATAGATTTAGGGGGAGCATATCAAAGTAAACGTCCTGTGCGTTCCCTCTATAATTATCGCATTTTAATAAAATTATGTGATGAGTTAGATTTTCGTTTAGCTGAGGAATTTTTTTGGTATAATCCTTCTAAGTTACCTTCACCAATTGAATGGGTAAATAAACGCAAAATTCGCGCTAAGGATGCAGTTAATACTATTTGGTGGTTGTCAAAAACTGATTTTCCGAAAGCTAATGTCAGTAAGGTACTTGTTCCTTATTCTGACAGGATGAAAAAGCTACAAGCTAATCCTGAAAAATATTATAAACCTAAAGAACGTCCTTCCGGACATGAAATTAGTTCAGCTTTTGCTAATGATAATGGAGGTGCAATTCCTGCTAATTTATTACAAATTCCCAATACAGAAAGCAATTCTCGCTATATGCAGCTTTGTAAAGCTGTGGGAATTAAGCCCCATCCTGCGAGGTTTCCGCAAAAATTACCTGCATTTTTTATTGATTTTCTCACAGACCCAGGAGATATAGTTTTGGATATATTTGCAGGTTCTAATACTACTGGTGCTGCTGCGGAAGTTGTGCAGCGAAATTGGATTGCTTTTGAGCAAAACTCCTCTTATTTAGCGGCTTCTGCGTTTAGATTTATGGATCTTAATCAAGGTGTGGATGAAGGTTTAAGAATATTTCAGGAACTGATGAATCAAAGTAATAACAGGACTTACGCAAAAAGGAACGGAAGTAGGGGTAATTCATGAATTACCCCTACATAAGTCAGAGCGATCGCTAATTATTTCCTATTCAAAAATCTAGCCTAACAATTCCAGATTAGAGAAAAGAAACTCTTGGATAGAGACATTTCCATTTGTTTCAGTGCGAATTTCCCGACGGTTGAGAATGTAATAATTCCCTACCTTTTCATATTCATCTGTAAACTCACTCCGACCGCCTTTTTGAACATTGGTTTTGGGGTCATGATATACAGCATCATAGGTGTGAGATAGATATCCTGCCCCAGTTTCGTGAATGCTGAAAGTGTTAATAGTCACAACAACTCCATGAATATGACGATGAACAAGAGTCACTACATCGTTACGAACTTTATATTTATCACCTGTTGATTTTCCACCAAGGATAATTTCTACAGCCCCAGTTTCATCAGTTTCTCCATAGCTAAAAGTATTTTCGCCATGAGTTTGTTCAAAGGTGCGACGGACACGGTGAACAGCAATTTCCCAAGTTTGGCTGTCAATAGATTTTTTGGCGGCTTCGTCTTCTACTCCCGTAACTTCCCATTTGAGATTAGCGTCAATACGAATTTTGCCAGTGAACACTTGGCCATCATATTTATAAGTGATATCTGCGGTGTAACCGGGGAAATTTTCATCCCAAGTGTAACGGTTTTCATAAGCAGCCCGGAAAAGTTCTTGGGCAGAGATTTGAGTAACTGTCATGATGCTTGTCCTCTGGCTACAAGTGATAATAGCGTTTTATCGTTGATGATATTAGGATAGAGGTAATTATCGCAGTTCGCATAGTCCCCAACTGGGTACTCTTATGACTAAAACACTCCACGCCATTTTTGAAGCGATCGCTAATGTTGAAACTGAGCAAGAATTACAACAGGCTCTGATGGACAGCTTATGCGACCATTTTGGCGTGCAGCATTGGGGTATTTCTTTTCTAGATAACGAGTTATTAACATCAGTAGAAATTCCCGAAATTCCTGCGGTATGCTTAGAAGCTAATCCCATCGGCCGCTATGTTGTAGAACGTCACGCCCCTACCCATGAGCAATTAATCTTATCACCAGAAGACTGGAAAAATTTTTGTACCCGTCACGAACACGTTATGACTGGACCGATAGTTTGTGATGGTCGGTTAGTAGGAACTCTCAACTTTGCCCGTGACCCCGGAAACCCTCCTTTTAATGCTAATGATTTAGCTGATTTAAGTGCTTTATGTATTCATTTATCAGCAAAAATAGCCACCCTCCGAGCAAAACCTAAAACCCTTCAATCTGCCGTTAGCTGTCCCCTCACAGCCAGGGAATTAGAAATTGCGGAATTAGTCGCCCAAGGTTTAACAAATGGGGAAATCGCGGTTAAACTTTGGATTACCCAAAATACTGTTAAACAAGCATTGAAAAGAATGTTTAAAAAATTAGAAGTTTCTGCCCGTGCGGAAATGGTAGCGAAATTGCAAGATAAATTCGTAATTCGTAATTAAGAATTAACCATCAGTTTATTCATGTTCAAAATCCGTAGAAGAGAGTGGTAATTTCATTTTGAGTTAATGTATTTCTTCCTTCGCGCCTTTGCTCCTCTGCGTCTCTGCGCGAAACCCCTCAAAACTACAATAAACCTCGATAACGAATAAAAATCAAAACTACCGCCCAAGAACCTAGCGCCACCTTCACAGCAACGATAATATTTAATATCGGCAAAATTCCCCCACTAAATAACGCCCCTAACTCCCCATGTGGTAACTCTAATCCCGACAAAGTTATCACTGATAAAACGATAAAAACCAACACTGAAACCTTCTCCCAAATTGCAGCGTGATAACGTTGGTAAATATCCTGCATCCATTGATAGGATGAAGTAATTGCTATTAAACCTATTGCTGTTCCACCAGCTACACCCGCAGCAAAACCACCACCAGGGCTTAAATGTCCTCTAATTGCTAATTCAATTCCTACTAACGCTGCAATTGTCGCCCCCAAACGAGCTAAAATTATGGATGGTTGATCTTTGAATTGATAAATAGTGCAGGATGGATTTTCATTAGCTAATAAAAAACTACATCCCAGAATCGCAATTGTAAATACAATCACTTCAAAAATAGTATCATATAAACGATTGCGGAAAATAATACCTGATACCGCATTGACAACACCACTTTCTTTAACCACTGTTTCCGTAATAGAAATAGCTGCTAAGTCTGGTGCTGAATCAGACATAATCAGCATTTTTACAAACAATGCTATTCCCGCTAAAATGTAAACCCATTTCATAAATGCTTCTCCCCTGAATCTAAAACATTGACATAGTTTAAACTGGTGTTTGGTGATGAAAGTTCGCTTTCTATGATTTTATAGATGCGCTGTACTCGAATCGCAGTTTGGTAAGTTTCCTGTGTTTGATTATTTGCTGCTAATGGCGCACAGGTAGCATGAACTTCTTTTTCCGTTAACGCCTTTTGCAAACACTGGTTACTGTTATAAGGTACGAGTTCAAGACGCATATAATGTTTTTTGAAAATGCTGCGAAAGTCGTTGATAAGTTCTTCAAAACTGCTATCTTGATTGTTTTCTATTGACTGATTTTCAATCACACCCAAACGCAAAACTAAGGATGAACGAACAGCGATTGCATAGAGAGTTATAGATAACATTGTTCCCATTAATGCTTCTGTTAAAGCTACATCTGCCGCCCCTAAAACTGCATCTACCAGTGCTGCTATTGCACCCAATACCCCGCGCAAAACTAACGCATGATAGGGGTTAACTTGAGCTACTAACATCCCCGCAGTTAAGGGTAACAAAGCAATAATTAGATAAAGATAAGAATCATTCATTTTTCGCCTCTTCAGTTGAACAATATGCTATTACATAACCAAGCATGGTATTCCAAATTGCTAAGGAAATAAGTCCCAAAACCAGTAATGGCCATTCACTGGGGATTTTTAGTAATAGTCCGACAATAATCAGCATCGAACCCAATGTATCAGCAACAGAAAGGCCGTGTAATTTAAACAATACTGATTTGTTACTGACTAAATGAGATGTTCCCCAAAACCAAAAGAAGATACCAATACCTATTAAGGTATAACTAATAATATTAATCATGCTTCATTTAACCTTCTTAAAATATGTGCTAATAACATGAAGCCGGCATTGCCAACACTCAACATAATTGCTGCTACTACACCTATCATCCAATCATCACGCAAAACGGAAATGACTAAAATCATGATGGCTGATTTGCTAGAAGCACTGCCAAAAGCTAACATCATCTGCCAAGTATCATCTGTTTTCCAAGCTTCATAAATGGGAATGAGCAAAGCTGCAATCATGGCGATTAAAACTATTTCTAAATTCATGATTATTTACCTCTAGGTTTAATGTAGTGGACTTCATAAGATCCTTCTTCTTCGTGGTGTTTGACAACTATGGTTTTAGGTGTAAAAGTAATGAGAAATATATCTATGAAAACTAGAAGGGGAGAACGCTTCAGCTTCACTGTTTCCATGATGATTTCTTCTTGCTTATGGGGACGCAATATTATTTCAAATGCTTCCTTATAAGCCACTAAAATTGCAACCAAGATTTGACTGATAACTTTGAACCATTCTGTTAATTTTTCCCTTGATGTGTAACCACGTGGTAAGAGAATAGCAATAGCTACGCCGATGATAATATTTATCAAACTCACATCAGAGGTGAGTAAAAACCAAATTGATAGTCGTAATACCAAATGTCCAATCATGCAAATGCCATCCAAAATAGCAGGATTAAAGTCAAACTCATTACACCAACCAAATGATCAAATTCTTCAAATACACGGGGTAGATAGATTGCTAACTGTTTAAAAATTAAATGATATGCTAACCAACCGATGGCGATAGTTAGAATTGCTTTGATAATATCAGCAACGTTATAAGCCTGGAAATAGACAACATTTGCCACAACTAAACCAGTCAGCAAGAATATCACTGCTAACCAAAAACCGGGTTTTACTTTTTGTTCTTCGTCTTTTTTATGGGGTAAAAAGATGAATTTTGCAAAGGATATAGCTGTGCCTACAGCAGCAATATTCATGGCGATAACTTGCCAAGATTCTATATTTTTCATGGTTAACACCTTTGCCCCAAAACCTGCCAACAAAGGAAATCCAGAAATTGATAAACTAGCGGTAACTAAAGGTATCCAAATTTTTGTATTAATAGGTTTATATTGCAGTTCTTTAAAATTGCGACTGGGTAAAGAACCCGCAGTCAAAAATAAAGACGACTTCACCAGTCCATGAGTCAGCGCATAAAATCCACCTACCGCAGGTGCAGCCAAAATAAAGCCTAACTGGGAAATAGTATGAAAAGCCAACATCCGTTTTGTATCTTTTTCTAAAACGGCATAGGATACACCCATTAAAGCTGTTCCTACTCCTAAAATTCTGACTATAAAATCAATTTCTTCAGAAATGGCAGCACAACGCAACAAAGGTAAAACACTGGCTTTAACCACAACTCCTGAAAGCAACGCAGAAACTGGCGTTTCTGATTCTGAATGTGTTAAAGGTAGCCATAATCCCGATACAAAAATCCCAGCTTTTACTAATAATCCGAGAAAAATTAATGCTAATGCTTCTGGTGGTGATCCCTTTAAACCTGCAAAACTAAAAGAATGATGTGTTTGATAAACTAACACTGCACCAACCAGGTAAAACAACATGGCAGTGTTGCTAATAAATAGATAGCGTAAACCTACCCAAATTGAGCGATCGCTGCGAGGATAAGCAATTAATAAAAAAGCTGCAATGCCGCTGACTTCTAAAGCTACATATAAACTGACAAAATCTGCACAAATAAAGGCAGCATTTAAACTACCATGTACAATAATAGTTTGGGCATAGAAAAAAGCTGTTTTTTCACTATTCCAACAGTAAATAATTACCGCAGCCGTAACCAGGGCATTTGTTAAAATAAAGTAGGCGCTTAATTGATCAGCTACTAATGTGATTCCGAAACTGTCAAGTAAATTCAGGTTTAGAGGTGATGGTTCTAGAAATAGTTGCACTGCATAAGCAGCGGAAGCAATAGCCCCCCAAAGTGTCAAATGTCGGTTAAGTTTGGGGACTAAAAAAATGAGGAACCCTAGAAAAAATGGAATCGCAATCCAAGCAATGGTAATAGTATTCATGGCGTGTTGTTCTTCTCAATCTCGCTGCTTTCTAATGTGGGATTATCCCTTGCTAACTTCATGACACCAACTAGCATCAAAGCCTGAATCGAAAAACCGATGACTATCGCTGTCAAAATCACCGCCTGGGGAACGGGATCAGCATAAGCTACTTTTTTTACCTCATCAAGAATGGGAGTAAATAAACCCTCTCGTGATGCAATTAGTACATAAAAAGCAATCACCCCCGTACTCATCACATCCATCGAAACAATCTTCATCACCAGGTTTTTTTTCAGGATGATGCCGAAAAAACCGCATAATATTGTTGCCAGTACGCACGCTTCTAACACGGGAATTACTTATTAAATAAGGGATAGGGGATGTATCCCCGGCTTCTTTACGAAACTGGGGATCTGGATATTAGGTTTTTTTTTCAGTTGTCTAAAGTGCTATACTATTATTAGCACGAAACTTTAGTGCTAATCACACAAAAGCACTAAATTTATCTAATGATAATCATAATTACAGTTAATGATTTATGCTTTCCCTAACAGCGCGAACTACTAATAAAGACGATAAACCTGTGAATTTCGATTTATCTACTTCTTTACAATTAATTGGACGTTCCTTAGAATTTCAGCGTATTGTAGATATACTTGCCCAGGATGGTGATTTGCTGATTACTGGAGTACCGGGAAGTGGAAGACGGACTTTAGTGAGGGTTGCAGCGCAGGAAGTTGGTGCGGTGGTTTTGGAGATAGACTGTATTCGCGCTACAGATGGGGAAAGATTTGTACAATTACTAGCAGAAGCGATTAGCCAAAATTGGGAAGCAAAAAAAATTGAAACTTGGGTTAAACAAACTGCAAGTGAATTTTTTATTTTTAATGCTGAAAGTAAACTTAAATTATTACGTTCTCTGAATCAACAACAACTATGGCAAGCATTTACAATATTGCTTAAATTATTGCAAATGATGGCTGATAATTTAGATCAGCGAATTATTTTGATTTTGCAAAGTTTCCCCCATATTCGTTCTTGGGATCGCAATAATTTATGGGAATCAACTTTTAGAAAAGAAGTTAAAGCCAATCCTTATGTTAGTTATGTTTTGTTGGCGACAATTGGTGAAACAATTCACCATCAAGATGAGCATAGATATTCTATAGAAACAATTCAATTAGCTCCTTTAGCTAAAGATGTTTTAGCATTGTGGATAAGAGAGATTCTGCATACAGAAAACCTCAAATTTGATCCTCATTCAAACGCATTGCAAATATTGTTAGATGCAGTTCAGGGAAATATTGGTGATGCTATGGCATTAATTCGCAGGTTATCAACTTTGCAGCATCATCAAGGGTTAATTACCGAACAAGAAGTACAACAAGTAATTGAAGGAATGCTCAAAGATTTATCTATAACTTATGAATCTTTATTAATGTTACTACCAGCAAGTCAGATACATCTTTTAGAATCTTTAGCTGTTGATCCTACAGATAAACCGCAAAGTAAAGAATATATTCAAAAACATGGACTTTCTAGAGGTGGAAGTTTGCAAGGTGCTTTAACTGGGTTACAACACAAAGGTTTAATTTACAGTGCTGAACAAGGTTATCGTTTAGCTTTACCTTTATTAGCTTTGTGGTTAAAACAGCGGTTGAGTTAATTTACAGTTTCTCTTTACCATACTCTGCATGGGAATGAATTTTATAAAAGATTTTCTCGTTTCTCGTTCCCATACTCTGTATGGGAATGAACTTAACAAGATTCTACCTTGTTTGTAAACTAGAGTCAGAGACTCTTAAATTGTATTCCCAGTCAGAGACTAGGAACAAGAAAAGTCTGCAACTGGGAACAAGAAAAAATTAATTGTGTATAATCAAATGAGGATAATCAGAATTTAGGGAGAAAAATTGACTATGCAAAGTATGACAATAAAATCTCATGTTGGTCATGATGGAATGCTACATATATCTTTACCGCAAATTCAAGATACAGATGTAGAAGTAATCATTGTTTATCAACCAATACAGAAAACTGAAAAACCATCTCTAGCATCACTATATGGAATTTGCGCTGATGATCCTATCATCATTGATGATGAAGGTATTTTCGACAACCTAGATGAAAAACTGAAAGGAGCATTTGATTAGTAAATGCTTTACCTAATTGATACTAATGTTTGTGTAATGTACTTGAATGGACGCTCCGCATCTATTAGCGATCGCATTTTATCAGTACCGATTCAAGATATAGCTGTGTGTTCTGTAGTCAAAGCAGAAATTTTTTATGGTGCAATGAAAAGTAATAATCCTACACGCATACGGCAAAGACAAAAATCATTTCTTGATCATTATCAATCCTTACCTTTTGATGATCAAGCTGCTGCAATTTTCGGTAATATTCGCGCTCAAATTACTGCTCAAGGAACACCCATATGAGCTTATGATTTACAAATTGCTGCCATTGCTTTAGCTCACAATTTAATATTAGTGACACACAATACCAGAGAATTTTCACGTATTCCAGAATTACAATTAGAAGACTGGGAAATTGAATAAATTTAAAATATTAAAAATGTGTTGATTGTTAAAAAATATCACCCCAGATACTTCCTTCTTCCTTTGCGCCTTTGCTCCTTTCTATCTTTGCGCGAAACAAAAGCTAGATGTAGTTCATTTAATAAAAAATAGTTTCAGAGGTCATTGGTAATTAAAAAACCACCAATTACCTCTTTAACTACCAAGAATTAAGCTTTTTTCAACCAGCTAAACATAGCGCGTAAATCTTTACCAACTTCCTCAATAGGATGTTCAGCTTCTTGACGACGCATAGCTGTGAAACCAGGTTTACCAGCTTGGTTTTCTAACACAAATTCCCGCGCAAATTGTCCAGATTGAATTTCGCTGAGAATCTTCTTCATCTCGGCTTTAGTTTCAGCAGTAACAACTCTTGGACCACGAGTATAATCACCATATTCCGCAGTATTAGAAATACTATCGCGCATGGTGGCTAAACCACCTTCTACAACTAAGTCAACGATTAATTTGACTTCATGCAGACATTCAAAATATGCTAATTCTGGTTGATAACCTGCTTCAACCAAAGTTTCAAAACCGGCTTTAATTAAAGCACTTAAACCACCACACAATACTGCTTGTTCACCAAACAAATCGGTTTCGGTTTCTTCGCGGAATGTTGTTTCCAGAATACCAGCGCGTGTACCACCGATACCTCTAGCATAAGCCATTGCGCGATCGCGTGCCTTACCAGTAGCATCTTGATATACTGCAAATAACGCAGGTACACCTTGACCTTGTTCATAAGTCCGACGGACTAAATGCCCTGGTCCTTTGGGTGCTACCATCACCACATCAACGTCAGCAGGGGGAACAACCTGTGCAAAGTGGATATTAAAACCATGTGCAAAAGCTAAAACGTTACCTGCTTCTAAGTTTGGTTCAATCTCGTTTTTGTAAATTGTTTTCTGCACTTCATCAGGTAACAAAATCATGATGAAGTCAGCAGCTTTAGCAGCATCAGCTACATTTTTTACAGTCAAACCAGCAGCTTCGGCTTTTGCTGTGGACTTACTGCCCGGATATAGTCCGACAATGACATTTACACCACTGTCTTTTAGATTCAGCGCGTGGGCATGACCTTGTGAACCATAACCAATAATAGCAACGGTTTTTCCCGCTAAAAGATCCAAATTAGCATCTTCATCATAATACATACGCGCCATAGAAGCATCTCCTGTTCACAAAGGTTGTTATAAAATTGGCAGATTTATGATTGTACCGCAAATTGGGGATAGGGGATTGGGGATTGGGGATTGGGAACTGGGGATAAATTTTTTCTCTTAACCTCTTACCTTATTACTGTCACCTGTCACCTGTCCCCAGTCCCTAGTCCCCATTCACCTGTTCTATTCGCTACTTTAATTTTTTTTTAAGAAGTTCAAGATAAACAGAAAAAAATGTGACAATTTTGATACAAAAGTGTTAAGAATAGTTACAGCACCTGTAATACAAGGAAACATTTCTTATGGTTGATTTACATGACAATAACCCACCACATCAGGTAGTTATCATTGGTGGTGGCTTTGGTGGACTATATGCAGCAAAAGCTTTATCCAAGGCTAATGTCAATGTGACGCTAATAGATAAACGCAACTTCCATCTATTTCAACCACTTCTGTACCAAGTAGCTACAGGTGCTTTGTCTCCAGCGGATATTTCTTCTCCATTGCGTTCTGTCCTCAGCAAGAGCAAAAATACATCAGTATTGTTGGGTGAAGTGAATGATATTGACCCTACAGCGCAAAAGGTCATGGTGGGTAGTGAAGCTGTACCTTATGATACTTTAATTGTAGCGACAGGTGCGAAGCATTCATATTTTGGTAAGGATAACTGGGAAGAGTTTGCACCTGGGTTGAAGACTGTGGAAGACGCTATTGAAATGCGTCGGCGGATTTTCATGGCCTTTGAAGCAGCAGAAAAGGAAACTGATCCGGTAAAACGTCAGGCTTTATTAACTTTTGTAATTGTGGGTGGTGGTCCAACTGGGGTAGAATTGGCGGGTGCGATCGCAGAATTAGCAACCAAAACCCTCAAAGAAGACTTCCGCAAAATTGACACCTCAGAAACCAGAGTTTTACTGTTAGAAGGTTTAGATCGAGTTCTTCCACCCTTCGCACCGGAATTGTCGCAAACAGCGGAAGCATCATTAAAGGCTTTGGGTGTTGATGTGCAAACCAAAACCTTAGTAACACATATTGAAAATGATATTGTTACGATCAAACAAGGTGATGATGTGAAAGAAATTGCTGCTAAAACTGTATTATGGGCAGCGGGTGTAAAAGCCTCAGCGATGGGGAAAATCTTAACAGAAAAGACTGGAGTTGAGAGCGATCGCGCAGGTCGTGTTATCGTTGAACCAGACCTAAGCATTAAAGGACATCCCAACATATTTGTAGTTGGTGACTTAGCAAATTTTGCCCATCAAAATGATAAACCCTTACCTGGTGTTGCACCAGTAGCGATGCAAGAAGGGGAATATGTAGCCAAACTAATTCAAAAGCGCCTGAAAGGTGAAACCCTACCACAATTTAAATATGTGGATAGAGGCAGTTTAGCAATGATTGGGCAACACGCCGCAGTTGTTGACTTAGGATTTATCAAACTCAGAGGTTTCTTTGCTTGGTTCTTCTGGTTATTTATTCATATCTACTTCCTGATTGAATTTGATAACAAATTAGTAGTGATGATTCAATGGTTGTGGAGTTATTTTACCCGCAATCGTGGCGCGAGATTAATTACAGGGAAAGAAGTTGTTAAACCTGTACCAGTTGAAAGTAATGAACATTATCAACCGGCGAAAACTAGACAACCATTGAATGTGTAAAATTGCTCAAATGTGTTAATACTCAAATCCTCTACGTTTGTCAATAGTAGGGGATATTTTTTTATAAGATTTATAAAGTTACTAAAAGCTGTATATTTTGGGTGCTATTACTGTTATAGTTTTGCAGAATAGAGAGTGATCGCCTATAATAAACGCAGATAATAATTTCTAATTTGTCTTCTAATTTATATGAAGTTAGAATTTGAATGGGATGATAAAAAAGCACAAATAAATTTTGATAAACATGGAGTAAATTTTGAGGAAGCAAAGACAGTATTTGATGATCCGTTTGCTTTGATATTTGATGATCCGGTTCATTCTTTTGGTGAACAAAGAGAAATTATTATTGGTTATTCTACTCAAAATCGCTTGCTTCTAGTTTGTTTTACCGAAAGAAATAAAAATGTTATCCGTATTTTCAGTTCTCGTTTAACCACTAAAAAAGAACGACAAGATTATGAACAAAACACCATCCGTTGAGCAAAACTCCTTTGAATCAGATGATTTATTACCAGAATATAATTTTGATTATAGCCAAGCCCGTCCTAATCGTTTTGCGTCAACTTCAGAAAAGAGAATTACTGTCATTCTTGATCCTGATGTGGCTGAAATTTTTCAAACATCAGAAGCAGTAAATCGGGCTTTACGGTGCTTATTATCAGCGATTCCTGAAAAATAAAATAACTTTCATCTATAGTCATCCTGATTATATGGGATGGCTGAATTTAAGAAAGTGAAATTTAGGGAATTTTGAAATATTATAATATTCCCAGTCTTGATACTGGGAACTATTATTTCTAATATATTTTTATCCAGGTGTTAAAACTAAGATTATGTTCAACGATGATATAAACAATATCACAAGAAATAGAATTATTGCTGTTGTGGTATTCATTACTTCTATACCTTTTTTAGTTACAATTTATTCAATTTTCATGATTTTAACTACTGAGAGGACAGAATTTGTAAAAGAAAAATATGAATACATCATTGAAATTTTAAAGACTGCTGGTTTATTTATTGGTGGAATTGCAGTATTTATAAATATTTACTTTGCTGCTAAACGAGCTTATGCTATGGAAGAAAGTGCGATCGCTGCAAATAAAAATGCTGAAATTGCACTTCACAACTTAAAAATATCAGAAGACAAGCAAATTACAGAACGCTTTGCTAAAGCCATAGAACAGCTTGCGAGTGAAAAAATTGAAGTCAGATTAGGGGCGATTTATACTTTAGAGAGAATTGCTAGAGATTCAGAACAAGACCAATGGACAATTATGGAGGTTCTTACGGCTTTTGTCCGTGAGTATGCACCTGTTAAAAAAGAAGATAAGTTAAAAGGTCAAGAAGATATAGAAAAATTACCAAAACTTAGGCTTGATATTCAAGCGTGTCTCACTGTAATTGGAGAACGTATACACCCAGATCCAGAAAAGAAGAGACTTAATTTAACTAATGTTGATATTAGTAACGCCAACCTCATAGGAGCCAACCTCACAGGAGCCGATATCATAGAAGCCAACCTCACAGGAGCCGATTTCACAGGAGCCGACCTCACAGGAGCCTTCCTCATAGGAGCTTGCCTCACAGGAGCTTGCCTCACAGGAGCCTACCTCATAGGAGCCTACCTTACAGGAGCCGATATCATAGAAGCCAAGCTCATAAAAGCTGACCTTACAGGAGCCAACCTCGTAGCAGCCAAGCTCACAAAATCCATACTCAAACAAGCCAACCTCACAGGAGCGTACCTCAAAGAAGCCGACCTCACAGGAGCGTACCTCAAGGAAGTTAACCTTACAGGAGCGTACCTTTTTAGAGCCAATCTTACACAAGCTAACCTCACAAAATCCATACTCAAAGGAGCCAACCTCGTACAAGCTTATCTTGCAGAAGCTGATCTTGCAGAAGCCGACCTCACAGGAGCGATACTCAAAGGAGCTATAATGCCAGATGGGTCAATTCATGATTAGGAAGATTTGATTCTTGTAAATTCTCAATAAACAAAACTTTCTCCCCCACAAAACCGAATATTTAAAACAGTCGCTACCATTTTATAAACCAAATCATATTACTACATAATAGAAATAGAAATTCTATCTTTAGGATTATCAATAATGTATCAAACAGATCCACCACTTTCCCCTAAAGAAACATTACCAACAATGTATGATCTTCCTAGCGAGGACTCGGATGAGAAAGGTTTGCCAGATCAATTTCATTTACTACAACCACAATTACTAGCAGACACATTTCGCCCCCCTAACTATCCTAGCGACCAAATATTTACAGCTAGTGATATGAATTTATATTATGATGCTCGACATCCAATTTGGTATAAACGCCCAGATTGGTTTGCGGTTTTAGGTGTACCATATTTATATGAAAATAAAGATTTACGTTTAAGTTATGTAGTATGGCAAGAAGCAGTAAATCCTTATATTGTCGTTGAATTACTATCACCAGGAACAGAAAAAGAAGATTTAGGTCAAACATTGCGAGATGTAGAAAAACCTCCTGGTAAATGGGAAGTTTACGAACAAATTTTAAGAGTACCCTATTACGCCATCTTTGATCGTTATAAATCTGAATTTAGAATGTTTCAGTTAACTGGCGCTCGTTATAATGAAGTAAACTTATCAGATTTTCGTTTTTGGATTCCTGAATTAGAATTAGGTTTGGGAGTTTGGCAGGGCAGTTACAAAAATGTGAATATGCCTTGGTTACGTTGGTATGATAAAGATAGTAATTGGGTGTTAACTCCCGCAGAAGAAGAACGCCAAAAAGCTGAACAGGAACGACAAAAAGCTGAACAAGAAAGACAAAAAACAGAAAGATTAATAGCCCAACTCCGTGCGCTTGGTGTTGAACCTGATTTAGAGGATGTTTGACTTCTGAGATAATTGATGTGAATAAATGATAGATATAGGCAAGAAGTCGGGGATCTAAACACCATCTAGGTTTCCCTAACATTAGTTTACCTCCTTCCTCTTTATGTGTGCATTTTTTGTTAAATTAACCAGTACATTAATAAGGAGGATAGGAAAACAAACCAATGAATGCGATCGCCTCTACCATAGCATCTATTATCAACACAGAAAACGCTGTCTTACCTTGGCAAAAACTCGAACCCAGTCAGCAACAACGCATCCAACCAGCGATGGACACCAAAAGCCATCCCAGTTGTATCGTATATCCCCACAGCCAAGCAGAACTAGCCGCAGTCATGGCCACCGCTAACCGCAATAAATGGCGTGTTCTTCCCTGCGGTAGTGGAAGTAAACTCAACTGGGGTGGTTTAAGTAAAAATATTGATATTATTATCAGTACAGAACGTATTAACCAACTCATAGACCACGCTGTAGGTGATTTAACTGTCACCGTCGAAGCTGGGATGAAATTTGGCGAAATTCAGGAAATTTTAGCCAAATCTCGGCAAACATTAGCCCTTGCTCCGAGCTTCCCCCATTTTGCTACCATTGGCGGTATTGTAGCTACTGCTGATACAGGTTCTATGCGTCAACGTTATGGCGGTGTACGTGACCAACTTTTAGGTATAACTTTTATCCGTGCTGATGGACAAATAGCCAAAGCTGGAGGAAGGGTAGTAAAAAATGTTGCTGGTTACGACTTGATGAAATTGTTCACCGGTGCTTACGGTACATTAGGAATTATCAGCCAAGTCACTTTTCGAGTTTATCCTTTACCGGAAACATCCGCAACAGTAATATTAACTGGTAAAGCTGAAGCAATATCCCAAGCTGCTAAAATTCTTCAAAGTTCTGAGTTAACACCAACTCAAGCAGATTTAATATCAAATCAATTAGTTTCTGATTTAGGTTTAGGTAACGGAATTGCTTTAATTGTCCGTTTTCAAAGTATTAGCGGAAGTGTGCAGGAACAGTCAAATCGACTTGTATCAATTGGGCAAAAATTGGGTTTAAAATTAGAAATTTATGCCGCAGAAAATGAAGCTAATCTATGGCAACAATTACCAGAAAGAATACATTCTTCTGGGAATATTTCAGAAATTACTGGCAAAATAGGAGTATTACCAACTGCTGCGGTAGAGATAATAAATCAGATTAAATTCGGTTTAATTCATCTCAGTAGCGGTTTAGGTTTGGTGCGGTTAGAAAATCAAGACCAGGTTTTGAAATTGCGTGATTTTTGTCAAGCTAATTCTGGTTTTTTAAGTGTTTTATCTGCACCTGTGGAGATAAAAGAAAAGTTGGATATTTGGGGTTATAATGGTAATGCTTTACATATTATGCGGGGGATTAAAGAACAGTTT
This sequence comes from Anabaena sphaerica FACHB-251, assembly GCF_014696825.1. Taxonomy (NCBI): domain Bacteria; kingdom Bacillati; phylum Cyanobacteriota; class Cyanophyceae; order Nostocales; family Nostocaceae; genus Anabaena; species Anabaena sphaerica. The sequence continues at coordinate 485,961 of NZ_JACJQU010000002.1, forward strand.
GATGGTAGTTATATTTTAAGTCCTGGTCGGTTTGTGGGTGGGATTTAATATTTAAGAATAACGTTCGCGTAGCGTGCGCGCAGCGCATACCACAAAGACACGAAGAACACGAAGAAAGAGGGGAAGAAGAAATGCAAGTTTCAGATGGTGCTGTTAATAATACTGCTAGTATTAAGAATTTAAAGGGGTTTGATGCTAGTCATCCTCCTGACCCAAAGTTGATTGATAGTTGTGTTCATTGTGGGTTTTGTCTTTCTACTTGTCCTAGTTATCGGGTGTTAGGTAAGGAGATGGATTCACCCAGGGGTCGTATCTATTTAATGGATGCTATTAATGAGGGGGAAATTGCTTTAAATACGGCAACTGTTGAACATTTTGATTCTTGTTTGGGTTGTCTTGCTTGTGTGTCAACTTGTCCTTCTGGTGTGCAGTATGATAAGTTGATTTCAGCAACTCGTCATCAGGTTGAGAGAAATTATAATCGCAGTTTTTCTGATAAGTTAATTCGGCAGTTAATTTTTTCTCTGTTTCCTAATCCTGATGTTTTAAGAATTTTACTTTTGCCTTTATTCGTTTATCAAAAGTTGGGTGTTTCTAAGTTATTACGTGCTACTGGGTTAATCAAAGCTATATCTCCCCGGTTAGCAGCTATGGAATCTATTCTCCCGGAAATTACTGTTAAATCTTTTCAGGATAATTTACCAGATATCATTCCTGCACAGGGTGAAAAAAGATATCGTGTTGGTGTAATTTTGGGATGTGTGCAACGTCTGTTTTTCTCTCCTGTGAATGAAGCAACGGTGCGGGTTTTAACTGCAAATGGTTGTGAGGTGGTAATTCCTAAATCTCAAGGTTGTTGTGCTGCACTTCCTGAACACCAAGGACAAACCGAACAAGCGAAAGCTTTAGCAAGACAAATGATTGATAGTTTTGCTGATACAAATGTGGATTTTGTGATTATCAATGCTGCCGGTTGTGGTCATACTTTAAAAGAATATGGTCACATTTTAGCTGATGATCCAGAATATGCCGAAAAAGCCAAAGCATTTGCAGCAAAGGTAAAAGATGCACAAGAGTTTTTAATTAATGTGGGTTTAACTGCTGAACTTTCACCGTTAACTGATAAAAATTTAACCTTGGTTTATCAAGATGCTTGTCATTTATTGCATGGTCAAAAAATTAGTATTCAACCCCGTCAGTTATTAAGAAAAATTCCCGGTGTCACCTTAAGAGAACCAATAGATGCGGCTTTGTGTTGTGGTAGTGCAGGTGTTTATAATATGCTGCAACCCGAAATTGCTGAAGAATTAGGTAAACAAAAAGCGCAGAATTTAATCAATACTGGTGCTGAGTTAATTGCTTCTCCTAACCCTGGTTGTAGTTTGCAAATTAGTAAATATTTGCAGGGTAAAAATATTTCAGTTATGCACCCAATGGAATTGTTAGATTATTCTATTCGGGGAGAAAAGTTGAAATTGTAAAAATTCACATCACCGACTTATTTGATAAGTCGGTGATCTAGGTATTAGAAGTTTAAATTTTGCTTAAATATCATAATGGGAATGTAATTATTTTCAAGAAGAAATTTTTTCTACCCGGTGGCAGACTTTTATCAGCAACTGTAAAATCATGACATCATCAAACCAGGTTATGTTTCCCATTATCCTATGAAAATCTTAGTATTAAATGCCGGATCTAGTAGCCAAAAAAGTTGTCTGTATGAAATTACAGATGACACTCTTCCCCAGCAAGCACCACAACCTCTTTGGGAAGGGAAAGTTAACTGGACTCAAGACCGGGGTGTGGCGGAAATTGAGGTAAAAACAGCGACTGGTGAGGTACTGCAAGAATCCATTTATGGTGACTCCCGCAAAGCACACGTAGCCTATATGTTGTATACTCTGACTCGTGGTGCTACTAAGGTGATTGGTCAGTTATCAGAAATTGATGTGGTCGGACATCGGGTGGTACATGGTGGACAAGATTACCGCAATAGTGTGATAATTACTGAAGATGTTAAAAAAGCGATCGCTCGTCTTTCTACCCTAGCCCCAGCACATAATCCAGGCGCTGTAGATGGCATAGAAGCCATTGAGCAAAGCTTGGGAAGTGTTAAACAAGTGGCAGTATTTGATACTGGCTTTCATAGCACTTTACCTGATGCAGCCGCCATCTATCCTGGTCCCTACGAATGGGTAGAGCAAGGTATTCGTCGCTATGGCTTTCATGGTATCAGTCACCAATACTGTGCTAATCGTGCAGCGCAAATTCTCGGTCAAGATTTAACGTCTCTGCGCTTAATTACTTGCCATTTAGGTAACGGTTGTTCTTTAGCAGCAATTAAAGATGGTCGCAGTATTGATACAACGATGGGATTTACACCCCTAGATGGTTTAATGATGGGAAGTCGTTGCGGTTCCATTGATCCTGGGATTTTAATTTATCTGTTGCGTCAATCTGATTACTCAGCAGAAAGCTTAGATTATGTTTTAAATAAAGCTTCTGGCTTGCGGGGAATTTCGGGCGTTTCCAGTGATTTACCTCAAGTCATGGAAGCAATTTACCAAGGTAATTATCGCGCTAAACTAGCATGGGATATTTACGTACATCGTTTGCGGGCTGGTATCGGTTCTATGCTGGCTAGTCTTGGGGGATTAGATGTGTTAGTATTTACTGCTGGAGTCGGAGAAAAATCCTCATTAATAAGACAAGCGGCTTGTGAGGCTTGGGAATTTTTAGGACTGAAAATAGACTCTGAAAAAAATCAACAACAGTTAATTAATGTAGATATTGCTACTCCTGAATCCAATGTTAGAGTATTAGTTATACACACACAAGAAGATTGGGCGATCGCTCAACAATGTTGGCAGTTATTACAGAAGTAAAAAAATTCAGACGGAACAGAAAAAACTCATGTTTAAGAACATGAGAGTAAAATAATGACACTGTTTTTTTTCGTGTTACGCATCTCAAAATAAATCTTTTTTTTTGACTGAGCTTTAAACTCAAAACTAAAGTTTCTTATCTGTTCCCTGTTCCCTGTTCCCTGTTCCCTGTTCCCTGTTCCCTTTTTTTGTAAAAAATGTCATTTTGAATTTCTGAATATGTTGCTATCTCGTGAATTTTTGATTACCCCTTTGGTAGCTTGTTTCTGCATCTTAGGAATCAGCTTCAGTCAATACCCCAGACTACAAAAATTGCTAACCAGCAAACAATCTATGTCTGTAGAAACTCTAGAAAAAGACCAGCAAAAAGAAGGTTTACGTCTAGGGTTACTCCAAGAAATACCCAGTTTTAGTTATGATAACCTCATTGCTGATTGGGTATACATTGATTTTTTGCAATACTTTGGTGATAATGAAGTCCGAGAGAAAATCGGTTTTAGTTTAAGTCCAGAATTTTTTGAAATCATACTTAAACACGACCCCAAATTTTTAGAAGCTTATCTTCATCTTTCTGTCAGCAGTTCTTTATATGCAGGGATGCCAGAAAGGACTATTACATTAATAGATAAAGGCTTAAGATCCCTATCTCCTACCCTACCAGAAAAATCTTATTATATCTGGCGTTATAAAGGCACAGACGAGTTATTATTTTTAGGTGATTCCCAAGCCGCTAGAAATTCCTTCCTCAAAGCAGCAGAATGGGCTAGTCAACATGATGATCCAGAAAGTAAAAATATAGTTTATATTTCCCAAAAAACTGCTGAATTTCTCCAAAGAAACCCTGATAGTAAGTTCGCCCGCATTGCTACCTGGACAATGGTTCTACAAAATAATGTAGATGACAAAACTCGCAAACGGGCAATTAAAGAAATTGAAAATCTCGGCGGTAAAGTAGTTATTAACGATGATGGAGTACCTGCTGTAACTTTACCTGAAAAAGATTAAATTTCAGTTGTCAGGAAATAGGAACAGGGAACAGGGAACAGGGAACAGATAATTATTTATTCTCCCCATCTCCCTCTCTCCCCATCTCCCTCTCTCCCTCTCTCCCCAGTCCCCAGTCCCCATTCCCCTTTATGTATTGGTATTGTGGTAAATTAATCGAATCGCAAAAACTGGAATTAGATATTAATGATCCAGGTTTGATTTATGGGGCTACAGTTTTTACAACCTTAAGAGTTTATGATCATTCCCTTGATCATAGTTTAACTAACTGGCAGGCACATTGTTCCCGTCTGAAATTTAGTTTACAAACCTTCGGTTGGCCAGAACCAGATTGGCATTTTGTGCGCCATGGCGCACAAATTCTTTTACAACACTTTCCCGTGATCAGAATTACTATTTTTCCCGATGGTAGAGAATGGATCACAGGCAGATTATTACCAGAAAACTTGACCCAAAAGCAAAATCATGGTATAGTTGCTGCGCTTACCAAGCCAGAATTTGCTCGTTCTCTCCCCAACCATAAAACCGGCAATTACTTGAGTCCTTGGTTAGCAAGAAATATTGTTCAAGCTGTAAAAGCCGAAGAAGCGATTTTAATAGATAGTGAGGGAAATTGGCTAGAAACCAGCACAGGTAATCTTTGGGGATGGAAAGATGGCCATTGGTGGACACCACCCTTAGAAGTAGGAATTTTACCAGGAATAGAGCGATCGCACATCATTAAACATCTGCAAAACCATCAAATTACCGTCCAGCAAGAACCTTGGACACCACAGCTAGTCAAAGAATTTGCAGCGATCGCCTACACTAACAGCGTTGTAGAGATAATTCCCATCCATACCGTACATCAGCCCACAGGCTCGTTAGAATATAATCCTAAGCATCCTTGTTTTTTAGAACTTAAAGGATTATTTCTACCATGACAGGAGCGCCATTTTGGTATATCTTAAGATAAGTTAACATAATTCTCATAAAGCCCTCTCTTATTTTAGAGACCTTACACTAACGCACAAAATATACAGGAGGATAGACCTCAGTGAATAAAAGATGGAGAAATGCGGGGCTGTATGCACTGCTGTTTATTGTAGTAATTGCTTTAGGGACTGCGTTTTTTGACAACCAACCCCCTCAAGTAGAAACATGGCGCTACAGTGAATTTATTCAACAAGTTAAACAAGACAGAGTAGAAAGAGTCAGTCTGAGTTCAGATCGTTCTACAGCAATTGTGACACCCAAATACGACGCAAATAAAAAGCGCGTCACCCTAGTTAACGATCCAGACTTAATCAATACTCTGACAACTAAAGGTGTTGATATTGCAGTATTACCCCAAACCGACGAGGGATTTTGGTTTAAAGCACTGAGCAGCTTATTCTTCCCTGTATTACTTCTGGTTGGCTTATTTTTCCTCCTCCGTCGCGCTCAAAGCGGTCCTGGTAGCCAAGCCATGAACTTTGGTAAATCTAAAGCCAGAGTGCAAATGGAACCCCAAACCCAAGTTACCTTTGGCGATGTGGCGGGTATTGACCAAGCCAAACTGGAATTAAACGAAGTTGTAGACTTTTTGAAAAACGCCGATCGCTTTACCGCCGTTGGTGCAAAAATTCCTAAAGGTGTATTGTTAGTTGGCCCTCCTGGTACTGGTAAAACCCTCCTCGCACGTGCGGTAGCTGGAGAAGCTGGTGTACCCTTCTTCTCAATCTCCGGTTCTGAGTTTGTAGAAATGTTCGTTGGTGTGGGTGCTTCCCGCGTCCGCGATTTATTTGAGCAAGCTAAAACCAACGCTCCCTGTATCGTCTTCATCGATGAAATTGACGCAGTAGGTCGTCAACGGGGTGCTGGTTTAGGTGGTGGTAACGACGAACGGGAACAAACCCTCAACCAGTTACTCACCGAAATGGATGGTTTTGAAGGTAACACAGGTATCATCATCATTGCTGCTACCAACCGTCCTGACGTACTTGATGCAGCTTTATTGCGTCCCGGTCGTTTTGACCGTCAAGTTGTCGTAGACCGTCCCGACTACGGTGGACGCAGCGAAATTCTCAAAGTTCACGCACGGGGTAAAACCTTATCTAAAGATGTGGACTTGGATAAAATCGCTCGTCGTACTCCTGGTTTCACCGGTGCAGATTTATCTAACCTGTTGAACGAAGCCGCAATTTTAGCAGCACGTCGGAATTTAACCGAAATTTCGATGGATGAAATTAACGATGCTATTGACCGGGTACTAGCAGGACCAGAGAAGAAAGACCGCGTAATGAGCGAAAAGCGTAAAACCTTGGTCGCTTATCACGAAGCTGGTCACGCTTTAGTTGGTGCTTTAATGCCTGACTATGACCCTGTACAAAAGATTAGCATTATTCCCCGTGGTCGTGCTGGTGGTTTGACTTGGTTTACTCCTAGCGAAGACCGCATGGATACAGGTTTATACAGCCGTGCTTATCTGGAAAATCAGATGGCTGTAGCTTTGGGTGGTCGTTTAGCTGAAGAGATTATCTTTGGTGAAGAAGAAGTAACTACAGGTGCTTCTAACGACTTACAACAAGTAGCGCGAGTTGCTAGACAAATGATCACTCGTTTTGGGATGAGCGATCGCTTGGGCCCCGTGGCTTTGGGTCGTCAACAAGGTAATATGTTCTTAGGCAGAGATATCATGTCTGAGCGTGACTTTTCCGAAGAAACAGCCGCTGCAATTGATGAAGAAGTTCGTAAATTAGTGGATGTAGCTTACATTCGTGCGAAAGAAGTGCTGGTTAACAACCGCCACATTTTGGATGAAATTGCTCAAATGTTGATTGATAAAGAAACCGTTGATGCTGATGAATTGCAAGAAATTCTCGGAAATAACGATGTGAGAACTGCTGCTTTTGCATAGTAGTTAATCAGTTTTTAAGATTGGGGTATTTCTGGGTTTTCTGGAAGTACCCCAATTTTTTCTGAGCTAGGTGCTAATAGTAAGAACTAAATTACTTATTTATAGTAGCCCTAATAAATTCCCAAAATTCTGTATATTTACTTAAATAAACTATAAATAGAAACTAGTGTATAATCAACATTATCCCAATCATACATAAAATAAAACTGCTTAATAAAAGACAAGTTACTAATACCTAGCGGGTAATTTATCAACTTACAAATTTGGGATGCTCCCAAAATTGGCTCTTTGGTAGTTGGGAAAAATAAACCATCTAAGCCTCAGCGAAAAGCCAGTTGTTTAACTTCACGGGATGTAAATTTATTGCTTAAAATAAACTAGGGAAAATTGTATCTGTTTTCACGATGATTAAGTAATTTATCTATCTAATTTATGGGATAAAATCTGCATTCAGAACATCAACGAAAGAAAATGGTGACTCTTCAGGAAATAACTCATAAGGAAGTTGATATTTTCTGAGGGTATCATTTCTAGCATCTGTATAACAATCTAAAAATATGTCATTTAAAACAGATTTTAAGCTGGGACTGTCTGCAAGAGTATAAGCTATTTGTCGTCTTTGCTCAACAACAGTATTACGCCAACCTCTAGCATTATAATCTTTTTCTTCTGTCCAATATTGCAGTTTTAATAAATGTTCAATTAAAACTATTAAGCGAGTTTTCAACTCTTTCTTTTCACTCCGTCCCATACTATCAATTTCTTCAATCAAATTCTCAATATCTAATTGTTCAAGTTTTCCTTCTCTCAGAAGTTTGACAGTAGTTTGTATCCATAAGTAAAAATCTTGTTCATATAATTGTTTGTTAGTATCAGTGGTCAGCATAAAAATTTCTCCTGACTCTATAGAATATTGATTACATTATACAAGGAATAAATATCAGCGATCGCATCCTATCATCCCTAAAAATCGCATTTTTGTGGAAACAAGACGCTATCTTGATTAAACTTTGTTTATTCTCGTCTGATCTTAATGAACTTAGTTTAAAATCCGAATATTGGCAATTTTAGGTCTAAAAACTGGATTATGGTGAATTATGAGAATTTGGCAATAATTTAATCAGAAATAAACCAGTAATGCCACCGTAAGTTAATCCACTCACCATACTACCTGCCACTGTGGCTGCAAGCAAAACTGTCCCTAGAGTGTCTAAACCTCCTCTGAATATTTGCCCAGCAATAACACCAGCGAGAATACAAGCTAATGCTCCTGTACCTGCGCCCACTGTAACACCGAGAGTAGTGGCAATTAACCATTTGATAGTCTTGTTTTTCTGCCATCCCATAGTTCGTGCTTGGGCAAAACTTAGGGAAATTATGCCGCTGACCATGCCTAAAATTGGTCCAATAATGGAATTATGACGTATTGAAGTGCTGGCAATTATTAGTCCACCTATCCCACAACCAATGCTGAAACCAAAACTTGTGGCTAATATCCATTTAGCAGATACTTTCTTGCGTAAAACCAACTTTTGGGCAATACCCACACATAAACCACCCAATGCACCACCCCAAAAACCTGAAATTGCAGATAAAGAAGTGTATATCGCCAGTAAACTAGAAAACAAACCCAGAAAAAAGCCAATAACAAAGCCAATAGTTGTGGCAAATACCCACCACCAAAATTTCGATCCCAGAGTTGGGGTTGACATAGATTTTTTACAGATAAAAAATGAGATTTGTCTCGTTCCCAGTCTCAGACAGGGAATGCCTGGATAGAGGCTCTGCCTCGACTTTAAAGTAAGGCAGAGTCTTCCAGAATTCATTCCCATACTGAGTATGGGAACGAGAATAGGAACTAATCTATCAGGTTTTTGTAAAACTATCATATTTACACATAGAAAGTATAGCGTCTAAATTTACCTCTTTCATCTCTCCTTCAGCAGTATTTTTAAACAGCACTGTAAACGCTCCTGCACCCAAACCATCCTGCGGAAACATCCGATAACAAGGGATGCTTGTTAAATGTGATTGATATTTTGATAAATGACTAACTTCCACAGCTTGAAATTGGGGAAATCTTTCTAACAACCATTCACAAACCTGCTCATTTTCTTCAGGTGAGTAGGTGCAAGTCATATAAGCCAAATAACCTTGAGGTGCGACAATTTGCGCCGAATTAGCAATAATCCGTTTTTGGCGATTGGCACTTTTATTAATTGCTGTATGATGAAAACAACCTGGTACTTTTTCGCCTTTAGCTAGTAAAGATTGCCCAGTACAAGGTGCATCAACCAAGACTAAATTACTAGATTCTGCAAACATCTCTGCAAAAATACTAGAATCTCGATTTACTACCCTACTAGGTTGAATTTGGCAACGTTTTAAATTAGAAATTAACATCCCTAAACGTTTACCAATCACTTCATTACTAATCAGTAAATCAGGTTGTAACGCTTTCCAAGCAAACACACTCTTACCCCCTGGTGCAGCGCACATATCAAACACTAAAGGTACTGGTTGATTAATTGTTAACAAAACAGAAGCAGCAAATACAGAAGAAAAATCTAAACAATAAAAATATCCTTGTTGATGTAGGGGATGTTGACCGGGTTTTTCTCCAATGTGTAAACGGTCTACAAATTCTGGTTGCCAAGATGTTGGTATTTCTACTGCAAAAGGTGAAACTTCAGGCTTGTCTTGGCACCAAAGAATAGAAGGTGAAAAAGATTTAGGATTAACTAACGCTGCAATAAACTTTGCTTGTTCATCTGCATCATCAAATAAACGACGGGCAACTTTAAGTAATAAATTTGAAGGCTTTTCCATATTCAGAAATTGGGTAATTTTAGCTAATTAGCACAGTATTGAAACTGTTACACCAGAACAGTGCAATCAATGTATTTGGCTGCATACTGAAAAGATAATGACCACCATTGAGAATTGCGTTTGTAAAGCGCGTCCAGCGCGGCTTCTGGCCTTTGGCTAGAAGCTAACCGTGTTTTGACAGTTGTTAAATTAACCCATTGCAACGGAGAGGTCATGATCTTAGATAATTTTCCGCAAAAATTACGCCAAGAAGCACAACGTTGGCGGGATGAAGGACTTATTAGTTCTTCTCAATACCAGCAAATAGCAGACCGTTATCAATTTAACAAAATAGAAGCGGCTGCAAAAGAAAGTTCTGGGTTAATAGCCATTGCGGTCGGTGGTTTACTTTTAATTTTAGGTGTCATTATCTTTGTAGCAGCAAATTGGCAAACATGGTCAAGAGAAGTCAAATTTATCTTGTTGATGAGTTTGTTTTTGTCTACTGCTATCACTGGTTTTTTGACTTGGAGAGAACCTACTCTTGCTAAGGGGGAAGGTAAAAAACCACAACGCAGCAAACGTTTATTAGGAGAAGCGTTACTAATTCTCAGTGCTTTGATTTTAGGGGCAACTTTAATGCTGATGGCGCAAATATTCAATATTAGCGGTTCAGCTTCGCAGTTGTTTTTGGCTTGGGGGTTTGGTGTTTTAGTGATGGCTTATAGTCTATCCTTAAGTTCTTTGGGGGTTTTGGCTATTATCCTACTACAAATTGGCTATTGGTTTGGACTCAGAGAGTTTTGGTCTTCTACTAGTGATTTTAATTGGGCGCGTTTAGCGGTGCGACATACGCCGTTAATTTCCTGGTTGTTGTTTGTGCCTTTGGCGTATATTTGTCGTTCACGAGTGATTTTTGTATTAGCTGCGATCGCTTTTACTCTTTCTTTGCAATACAATCTCAACCCTTTACCATTGCTAACTTTTTCTGATGTAATTCCTTGGGTGGCTTCTTTTGCTTTAGCACTCCCACCTGCATTATTTTGGAGTTATGATGATTTGTTGTTCCCAACAGTTAATTATAGGTTATTTCAACCTATAGCCCGTAATTTGGCGTTGGGGTGTTTTGCAGTAGTCTTTTATTTATTGTCTTTCCGTTGGCAATGGCAATCTTTTAGTTATGGTTATGGTAATTCACCAACCAATGTCTCGAATGTATTTCAATCTCTGCCAATAATTGATTTAGGAATTCTCAGCGGTTTGGCAGTGCTGCAATGGTTATTTCTGTTTCGTCATCGTCATCCCAACCGGAGGGATGTATTTTTTACTATCACTGTGATTAGTATTTTTCTGAGTTTTATTGTGATCGTACCTTTTTGGCATCAAGCTATCGGTCGGATTACTGAACTCGGTATTTTTGTTTTCAATGTCCTGTTGATAACTTTAGCTTGGGGATTGATTCAAGAAGGATTGAAGTTAACTAACAGAGTCTCTTTTTGGTGTGGTATGCTATTATTCATCCTGCAAATTATTAGCCGGGTGCTAGAGTACGACACCGATTTATTGTTTAGATCATTGGTGTTTGTATTGTGCGGTTCGGGTCTGATTTCTGCGGGTCTTTGGTTTGAACGTCGCTTCCATGAACGTACTGCGGTTAAGAAACAGTAGAGAAGCCGTGCAGTTAGAATTAACAGATATATTAAATCTCTGCGTTAAAAATCCTATTAGTCATTGTAGATTTTAGGTTTTAGATTTTAGATTGTGCTAACTAAATACAATCCAAAATCCAAAATCCAAAATTGAATTACCAATCACCTATTACTTATCATGACAAATAATTCACCTGAACAAAATAGAACCTTAACTCCAGAAAAAGAGTTTTCTGAGAAGTTAACTTTTCGTGATTACTTAATAGCGACTGAACAGAAAGCTAATCAACCGTTACCGATTTGGCGGTTAATAGCACCCCTAATGGTGCAAATTGGTCTAATTTTGGCAGTTCCAAGTCAAGCGATGTATACAGAAATGACTGGTAAGACAGTTGTTTTGCAAACTATACCTGCATATTCTAATAATTTGTTGCAGGGGTCTTCTTTGTCGTTTGATTATAATATCTCCCGCAGCGAAACTTTGAGAAGATTAACCGGTTGGAGAGATTGGGTAACACAAAATTCTCTGAGAAATGGCAGAATAAATCAAGGAAGCACCTTATATGTGATTTTGCAAGAACAACAGTCTTTTAATCGTGGTCTTCCCGCTGCTTGGCGGCCAGTGCGTGTGAGTAGTGATCGACCGATGTATTTACCCAATAATCAGGTAGCTTTAAAGGGTAATTATCAAGATGGGCTGATTAACTACGGGTTGGAAAATTATTACGTTTCTGAAGAACAAAGACAGCTGATTAATAATGATTTGTCGCAAGCACAGCAAAACCGAGATGGACGTAGAACACCGATAGTTGTTAAAGTGAAAGTAGATCCTCAAGGTAATGCTGTACCAACAAGTATGTGGATAGGCGATCGCAATTATCGCTTTTAGTCTTGGTGATGTAGGTTCCAGGCTGCACCAAAAGCAGCCCCAGCCCCGGCTAATAATCCCGTACTCATGCCTTGAATAGTTCTTTGTGCTGGGTTTTGGATCAGACATTCGCTGCTAATTGTATCAGCACGCAAACACATTTTACTTTCTGCCCAACTAGAAGTTCCGCCTAAAATGACACCAGATACACTACAGGAAACAACAAGGAGTAACAAGCGTCTCGTTTTTCTATCCATAGATGGATGTGTAAAGTAGAGAAGTGAATTAGGGTTTCCAACTACTTTACACTATTTTCGTGATTGGTGATTGGTGATTGGTGATTGGTGATTGGGAATAACAAAATTGATTACCCAGTCCCCAGTCCCCAGTCCCCAGTCCCCAGTCCCCAGTCCCCAGTCCCCTACCTTCTTAGTCAATTTTCAGATTAAAAGGTAAACGGGCGTAAATGCCTTGAGGATCGTTCATTTTGTTCAAAATAGAAATTTCCTGTTGTAATTTCTCAAATTCTGCTAAAAGCGGGTTAGCTGGTTGGATTTGAGTTTTTTCAATTCCTAATTTTCCTTGGGCTACTTGTAGTTTTCTGCCAAAGAAACGTTCTTCTAAGCTAGTAACTTGCGGATATTCCTGCACTTCCCAATCATTGCCTAATTTTGCTTGTTTAGCTGCATATTCAAGCGCAACATTCAAACCACCAATTTCATCAACTAAACCTATTTGTTTCGCGGCTGCACCTGACCAAACTCGACCTTGGGCAATTTCGGCTACTTTTTGTTGTGGTAGTTTTCGACCTTGGGCAACTTTATTGATAAACATATTATAAATACGGTTAACACTGCGTTGATAAAGTGCTAATTCTTGGGGTGATTTCGGACGGGCAACAGTTTGATTATCTGCATATTGGGAGGTTTTGACTGTATCCCAGGTGATGCCATTATTATTGGCTAATTTTTGACCATTGAATAATACACCAAATACACCGATAGAACCTGTAATTGTGTTAGGTTCGGCAAAAATGCGATTAGAATCACTGGCTATCCAATAACCACCAGAAGCAGCTACATCACCCATGGAAACGATGACTGGTTTGGCTTGTCGAGTTAATTTGATTTCTCGCTGAATGATTTCCGATGCGGTGGCGCTACCACCAGGGCTGTTAATTCTTAAAACCACAGATTTAACATCTTCATCTTGGCGGATTTTGTTGAAGATTTTCGCAAAGCGATCGCCTCCTATTTGTCCATCTTCTCCTTTACCATCGACTATTTCCCCTTCTGCATAAACAACGGCAATTTTATTTTCTGATTTGCGTTCTACACCCATTGATTTACCAGGTACTTCAGCATAATCAGTAATGTTAATTTGCCGGAAGCTTTTATCGTCTTTATCACTAGCAGTTAATTTTTTCAGGTCAGCGACTACTTGATCCTGGTAAGCCACCTGATCTACTAAACCATTGCTTTTAGCTGTGTTAGCTTCTAAAATAGCTTGACTATTTGCGATCGCTTGCAACTTTTGCGGTGGAATTTTCCGGCTTGCACCGACAGTAGTCCGCCACTCTCCCCACACATCATCTAATAATTTCTGGGTTTGTTGGCGATTTTCGGGACTTAGCTTATCGAGAATAAACGGTTCTACTGCTCCCTTAAATTTTCCTACCCGCACCACCTGAACACCAATGCCGTATTTCTGCAATGCTCCCGCTAAAAACATCGGTTGTGAACTCAAACCGTTGATTTCCATCAGTCCTACAGGATTGAGTACAATATTATTAGCTACTGAACTGAGATAATATTCCCGTTCATTCCAGTCTGTGCTGTATGCGACAATCTTTTTACCAGAAGCACGGAATTTATCTAAAGCTTGGCGAATTTCTTTCAGGGAAGCATAACCGAGGCCACTGGCTGCACCTGACTTGGTAGCATCTATGTAAATACCCACAATGCGCGGATCGCGTTCTGCTTTTTCCACAGTTTCTATAACTTTGCGGAGTGTGATTCTATCTTCATCGACTCCTGCTAAGGTTTTTTGCAGAAAATCACTGGAACTGGGTTGACTGTCGGTGATTTTCATTGACAAGTCAAAAACCAGCATAGATTTATCTTTGACTTGTGGACCGGTATCTTTAGAAGTAGCAGCAGCGATAACCAGGAACAATAAGCCTAAAGTACCGACCCCAGCAAAAATAGTCAATCCTAGTAGGCTACCAATTAAACTAGCAAAAGTTTGTTTAAGAAAGTTAGTCATTAGTTATTAGTTATTAGTCATTTTGGTCATTAGTCATTAGTCATGAGTCATTAGTTAAAAAACCAATGACTGACGAAGGACAATCTATGTTACTTTTATTGTATACGTTGCAAACTGTCAGATTGCTTTAACTGATACAAAGTTCTGTTACCAGTACAGAATAATACGGTAGTGATTTCGGCCATTAATACCTCTGTCAACTCTTGCAGCGCAGTTTCTGATACATCTGCGGCTTGCAGGAAGGGCATTGCTAAACCAGCGATATCTGCACCGAGAGCGATCGCTTTAGCCACATCTAACCCATGACGTAACCCCCCAGAAGCAATTAAAGGTATTTGGGGTAACTGAGCGCGAATACTGGTAATACACTCTGCTGTCGGTATACCCCAATCAGCAAAAGTTCTTCCCAAGCGTCGCTGCAAAGATGTTTCTGCTCTTTCGCTTTCCACTAACGCCCAAGATGTCCCACCAGCACCAGCTACATCAATGGCCTGTATTCCCACAGATATGAGTTTTTCTGCCATTGTCGCAGAAATGCCATTACCTACTTCTTTAGCAATTACAGGTACTGGTAATTTACTGCATAAGTTAGCTATTTTGTCAAACAATTCCCGGAAATTTGTATCACCTCTCGGTTGAATGAATTCTTGCAGGGGGTTAATGTGTAAAATCAACGCATCAGCTTCTAAAATATCAATAATTCGCAGACATTCATCAACCCCACATTGATAATTGAGTTGCACTGCGCCCAAGTTGGCAAATAAAAGCACATCGGGGGCATATTTGCGAATAGCGAAAGTATCAGCAACTTGAGGTTTTTCCAATGCCACACGCTGAGAACCTACACCCATCGCTAGTTTATATTGTTGCGCCACTTCTGCCAAACGACGGTTAATGATTCCTGCGCGTTCTGTTCCCCCGGTCATGGAGGAGATTAACAAAGGTGCGTTGAGCCTTTTTCCTAAAAAAGTAGTGCTGATATCAATATCGTGGCGATCGCATTCCGGTAAGCAACAATGGGTAAAACGATAGCGTTCTAGTCCTGTAGTGACTTGCTGACATTGGACATCTTCCTCTAGACAGATGCGGATATGATCTGCTTTGCGGTTTTGAGTTTGTGCAGGTGTGGTGGTAGGAGAGTTCACGGATAATGACTCCAAGCTGTTATTTTCATTATTGTGACATTGTGACAGTCCCTGCAAAATTTTCACAGAATCAAGTAAAATAAAGTTATACCCTCAGTCAGAAAAAAGGTATCAAAACAGCTATTTCCATTTGTGATTAAAAAATCCCATTAGCCACACTTTATTACTCTGTGTTAGACATGATTTTGATATTTCCATGTAAAATTAATAAAAACTATTTATTTCCAAAAGGGGATTTAAAAAGTGTAAAGCTTGCTGAAACGTAGTTTACTGTTTATGCTCTCTTAGTCAATCAATAGTTATCAGTTAACAGCTAACAGTAACATCTGATAACTGATAACTGATAACTAATTAATTACCTTCCTAAAAACCGACTAGCTAACTTAATAGCATCAGCAATATCAAGATCCCCATCACCATCAGTATCAAGGAATTTATTCAATAATGGATTTCCGCCAGATTGCAAGAAATTAAGAACTAAAGGTACTAAAGTAGGTAGTAATTGTTGAATCATTCCCGCATCTAAACCTGTGCGTTGGGCTGCAATTTCCGCTACTTGTTGTTGAATAGCTGGGGAAAATAGGGAACTGACAGCTTGAGAATCGGGAGAAGTTCCAGCAAATTGATTAACAAAGCCTTGGACTGCTTCTGTTCCTTCGTTAGCTTGCTTTTCTTGCAAAGATGAATGCACCTGTTTACCAACTACTGACAAAACAGATTGCATAGTTGAGGTATCTGTACCAGTATTATTACTTATTTGCTGGATGGTGTTGGCAATACTTACCAGTTTACCCAAACCACCTGGTTGATTGGAATTAGCAACTGAACCAAGAATTTGATCAAAAAGTCCCATTAGGTTTTTTCTCCATGAATTGGTAGAGCGATCGCAAATTCTGTACCTTGATTTAACTCAGAATGGCAACTGATTTTACCTCTATGTTTTTCTACCACAATTTGATGAGTAATGGCTAAACCTAAGCCTGTACCAATACCTCGTGGTTTAGTGGTGAAAAAGGTTTCAAATATCTTGCTTTGATTTTCTGGGCTAATTCCCGATCCATTATCTGCAATTCGCACCACTACCCAATCATTACACGAGCATTCTGTAATAATGGTGATTTCTGGTGAAAATTGCGGATGACTCTGAGATTTTTCTTCTAAGGCATCAATGGCATTACTGAGGATATTCATAAATACTTGATAGAGTAAACTCATGTAACCGGGAAGCAAGGGTATCTCTCCATAGTTGCGAACAAGTTTAATACTATTTTTTATGCGACTATTTAAAATCAATAATGTACTATCAATACAAGGATGCAAATCTACTAATTTGCTTCCTCCTTCATCTAAACGAGAGAAGTTTTTTAAACTGCGGACAATTTCTCGCGTGCGTTCAGTTCCCAGTGTCATTGAGTTTAATATTTTTGGCAGATCAGTTTCCAGAAACTCTAAATCAATTTCTTCAGCTACCGCTAGGACTTCATCAGGTGGCTCAGGAATTGTTTCTTTGTATGTTTTCAGTAGTTTTAATAAATCATCAATATATGTTTGGGCGTGTACTAAATTACCAGAAATAAAGTTGACAGGATTATTAATTTCATGAGCTACACCAGCTAACATCCGTCCCAAACTTGACATTTTTTCACTTTGAATGAGTTGGGTTTGGGCTTCAGCTTGTTGGATTTCTAAAAGGCTTTTCACTTGTTGAATTAGCTGGTTTAAGGCAACAGCTAAAATACCAATTTCGTCTTTTGTGGTGACAGGTGCTTGCAATTCAAAATTAGCTTCTTTGGTAACTCTTTGGGCAATATTCGTGACTGCATTAATGGGACTAGCAATGATTGTACTAGTGTATAGAGCTAGAATGAGCGCAATAGAGACTGAAAGTAGCATACTAGCAATAATAATTTGTGCTTGTATTGTTGCCGCCTGATTTTGGGCTATATCAGCTTGTTCCTGGCTTGTACTAACGGCTTTGGCGAAATCAGTTAAATCATGGCAAAATACAAAAAAGTTCTGTGCGGCTTGACTTTGATGAAACCCCAAAATTAACAGTTGCGCTTTTGCTAATCCTCCTGCTTGGAGACGAAGTTGAGAAATTTGCCTGTTTAAATCCTTGAGTTTCTGGAAATATTCTGTGATTTTACTCTCATGTTTGTTGATCAGAATCTGCAAATTATATTGCGATTCGATGAGGCTAAATTCCTTCAAGCGAGAAAACAAAGTTTCAAATTCTTGGCAATGCTTCTGAAATTCCGTTAGATCTGTAGTATATTGCAAATCTTGCTGCTGACTTAAATTAGGTACTAGCTCTTGCTGATGAACCTGGATTTCCAACAACACTCCTTGCAAACTACTGAGCAAAGCTCCTTCTTCATCGGCCAATATCATATTGATTCTAGCAGCTTGGTAGTAGCGATCGCCTATTATTAAGCCGCCCGTTGTTCCCAAAATCGCGATTCCCAGGGATAAACCATACCCACAAACAATTTTTTGCCTAATACTCAGTCGCTGGAATAATTTTCGCAACCATTTAAAAGGCATTACTTCAGATTTTAAATTCATTGTGCAACTCGCCGTTGAACTTTTCCATGAGGAAGGTTTTGATGAAAAACAGGGAATTCAGCAGCCAGTCATTAAACAGTTAACAGTTATCACTTGTAAAACTTGTCACTGTTTATTGATTTAAGGGAACGGGAACATTAAACACAAACTGAGTCTTAGTTTAGCAAAATTTGTCTTTTTGTACTAAATAGGGAATAGGGAAGGAGGAGTTTCTTTCATTCGTAGGGGGTGGTTTACTGGTAATTAGGCTGCTCTTAAAGAGATTTTCATGCGTTCTGGTGTACGTAGTTGATGACGGCTATTAAGATCAGAAGCATCTGCCTACTTCATATCCTCTCATTTTTGTTATTCATGCCTCTGCCTCGCCTAGTCACGCTCATTGTTGGTCTGATTATCATTTTGGGGTTAGCCCTATGGCTGATTGATTCGCTCTCTCGGCTTTATTACCAGTTATCCTATTCTCCCCTATTAGGAAATCTGCTGCTGTTACTGCTGATTGTACTGTTGGCAGGATTGGTTGCGGCCTTTATCTATTATGTGTTGGTTCTGAAATCTGGTGAGCAGCAATCGCGCCGTAATCGCAGACGAGTTACTCCTGCTCAAATTCCTGCGGCTAAATCTGATGCAGCTTCTAGCACTCTCCACGCTGTGCGTCAACAGGTAGCGCAAATTCAAGATGAAGTGACCCGTCAAGCTTTATTGAGTCGCACTCAGGAAATTGAGGCGAATTTAGCACGGGGGGAAATTCAAGTAGTGGTGTTTGGGACGGGGAGTGCTGGCAAAACTTCCCTGGTGAATGCGATTATGGGGCGGATAGTCGGCCAAGTGAATGCGCCAATGGGTACAACTCAGGTGGGGGAAACCTATTGTTTGCGGTTAAAGGGATTAGAACGGAAAATTTTAATTACGGATACGCCCGGAATTTTAGAAGCGGGGGTAGCAGGAACGGAACGGGAACAACTCGCTAGGGCTTTGGCGACAGAAGCGGATTTGCTGTTATTTGTGGTAGATAATGATTTACGGCGTTCTGAATATGAGCCGCTCAAAGGGTTGGCAGAAATTGGTAAGCGATCGCTCTTGGTTCTCAATAAAACAGATTTATATACAGAAGACGATCAAGAAACCATCTTGGCCAAGTTGCGTCACCGGGTACGGGATTTTATTGCTAGTAATGATGTAGTGGCGATCACTGCCAATCCCCAACCCGCACAATTAGAAACCGGTGAAACCTTCCAGCCAGAACCAGATATTATTCCCCTGTTACGACGCATGGCCGCTATTTTACGGGCTGAAGGTGAAGATTTAGTTGCAGATAATATTCTCTTGCAATCTCTACGCTTAGGGGAAGAAGCCCGAAAATTAATTGATTCCCAGCGTCGCCGTCAAGCTGATAAGATTGTTGACCGTTATCAATGGATTGGGGCTGGTGTAGTATCTGTCACTCCTTTACCAGTTGTCGATTTACTAGCCACAGCGGCAGTTAATGCCCAAATGGTGGTAGAAATTGGCAAAGTTTACGGTTGTGATTTGAATATGGAACGGGGGCGAGAATTAGCCTTATCTTTAGGAAAAACTATTGCTGGCTTAGGTATTGTCAAGGGCGCAATTGAATTACTCTCGACGGCGTTGCAACTTAATGTTGGTACTTTTATTATTGGTCGGGCTATTCAAGGAGTGACAGCAGCTTATTTAACGCGCATTGCCGGCAAAAGCTTTATTGAATATTTTCGCCATGATCAAGATTGGGGTGATGGGGGGATGACGGAAGTAGTACAGCAACAGTTTCAGATCAACCGCCGAGATGAGTTTATCAAAGTATTTATCCAAGAAGCGATCGCTAAAGTCGTCAAACCGTTAACAAACACTTTTGAGGATCACGAAGAGAACACAAAAATGTAAAGAAATATGAAGGGTAATTCGTAATTCGTAAGTCCTAATTATTTATTTTCTTCCCATCACCCCATCACCCTGAGGTTCCTAGTCTCTGGACACCAACAGCATCCCAGAGATATAACCAGAGGTACAAGCTGTCATAACTTTAAACCTTTAAATTTATTTATCAACTCAATAAGAATTCATCAATCAAAATTCCCAAATTGATTGAGATATTGATGTAGCTAATTAAGCCAGTATGCGAACCACGATCGCTCTGGTAACTTATCACTTTTTTATTTTTGCACAAAACCTATCTAAACCCTTCCGTGCCTTACCTTACTACCTTAGACCCCTAATACCTCAAACCCCTGATACCTCAAACCCCTAATACCTCAGACCCATGCTACCTCAAACCCCCTTCATGTAATTATAATTAATATCACTTTAGCTTAGTTATAAATACGTAAAAAATGCTTTTATCCATTCTATAAATCAGCATGAATTTGATGTATTTTATTTGACGGCTTCTTCAATTTGGTTCTTAAACAGAAAAAACCTGTAAAAGCTGAATATTACGTTAGTATGGGCTGTTTTTGAACAGTTATTGAGATTGAAAAGCAGGGGTTTATTAAAGTAACTCTAATTTAAAGTTACAAAGAATTATTTCTCAGTATTCCGGAAAGAGGAAGGAAATTCTGAAAAGGTAGGTAACAACTAATGTAAGAAATGTCTCAGTAAGGAACTTATGAGCCAGCAAATCGTCAGACAGCTATTGCAAGGTCGTTACCAAATTGTTCAAAGCCTTGGTGCAGGGGTATTTGGGCAAACTTATGTTGCTGAAGACACCAAAGATGTAGACTACCCAGAAAGACCCAGATATGTTGTCAAACAGTTAAAAATCAACAACTATCAATCTAATTCCTACTTTGACTACCTGAGATTGCGCTTTCTTACCGAAACCGAAACCCTCAAGCATTTAGGAAAACATGACCAAATTCCTGAACTTATCACCTGTTTTGAAGAAAATGAACAGTTTTACTTGGTGCAGGAATATATTTCAGGACAGCCCTTATCTGTGGAATTAAAGAAAAATCAAAAGAGGAGAAGTAAGTGGAGTACAAAGGAAGCGATGACATTTCTCGAAGATGCTTTAGGTATTCTCGAATTTGTTCATTCTCAAGGTTTTATCCACTGTGATATCAAACCAGAAAACTTAATTAGACGTACTAGTGATGGTAAATTAGTGCTAATTGATTTTGGCTCAATTCAGCCAATTGACTTTAGCACTGATTCCGAATTGCCCATTTCCCAAATTCCCGTGACTTCATTGGGTTACATCCCACCAGAACAATTTTTAGGTCAAACACAACCCAATAGTGACATTTATGCTTTGGGAATGATTGCACTCCAAGGTTTAACAGGGTTAGCACCTCTGCAATTAAAAATTGATCCTGCTAACAATGACATTCCTTGGAATTGTGGAGATACTGAAATTGACGAATATCTAGCTGTTTTTATCAGCCAAATGATTCGCTATAATTACCAAGAACGATTTCAGTCTGCCAGTGAAGCACTGTGGGTATTCAAACACATAACCTGGAAACATCGAGCAGCAGCAAGTGTTACAGCAACGTCTCCCATTGCTGTCAAAAAAACTGTTGAAGATAAAAAGACAAAATTAGACCCATTATTAGCAGGAATGCGATGGGGAATAACGATTAATTCTTTGGTCGTTAGCTTGGGAGTTTATTCTTTAGCTACTAATTCTCAAACTTACTCAGAAACAGCAACTTTATCTGACGCAATAACAGAATATCAAAGCGGGAATTTAGAAAAAGCAATTAGTTTAGCTAAATCAATTCCCTCCTATAGCAACGTATATCCAGAGGCTCAAGATACAATTGCAGAATGGCAAAAGCAATGGCACGCTGATACAGAAAATTATTTAGTGGCTGAACAAGCATTAGATGAAGGTAATTTATCAGATGCCATGAGTGCTGTTCCGCAAATTCCCTACACTTCATATTGGCGTTCTAAAAGAGAACAACTAATTGAAAAAACACAAACTAACATAGAAGCAAAAACACGCACTTTGTTAAACCAAGCTTACGCCAGCGCAGAACACAAAGATTTTTCTGCTGCTTTAGAATATCTGCGCCAAATTCCTTCTGAGAGTTCTGCTGGTGCTATAGTCAAACAAAAACTAGCTGAATACAATCAAAAACGGCAAATTAGAGCCGAGTATTTTCTACATTCAGCTTACCGTAAAGCTTTAATAAATGACTTTGCTAGTGCAATCAAATTTATCGAAAAGATTCCCGAAGATACTGATGTTTATCCTCAAGCTAAAATCAAAATCAAGGAGTATCAGGAAAAGCAACAGATCCGAGAGAAGCTGCAAGAAATGGTCACACTCAAAAGAGTTTCTTTTGTCAAGCAACCCACTAGATTTAGTCAGATAGACTCAGATACTAAAACCGCATATTTTCTGTCACCAGATTACCCACAAGAAGCAAATATTCTTACTTAGTTAATGGTTCAATTAATTAACACCATTTGATTTTGTAAGTAAGTGTTTCAATCAACTAGGCATTCGCAAAGTTGGTACAATGATGGGGCGAGATTTTTCCGGTTGTATTTGATTTTCCGCCTCTTTGAGGGCTTCTATTGCTTGTGGGTAATCGGGTTTATATTTAATAGCTTGTTCATAAGATGTTATAGCTTCTTGATATCGTTTTAAATTTAATAAAGCATTTCCCCTACTATACCAACTTTCGGGGTGGTTTTTTTTATAACGAACTGCCTTATTATAAGATGCAAAAGCATCTGCATATTTTTGTAAAATATATTGCGAGTTACCTAAATTATACCATGCCTGATAATCATTTTCTTTTAAAGAAATGGCTTGATTATAAGAATCTATTGCTTCTCCATAACGTTGACTTTGGTGTAGTGACCATCCCAAACTATACCAAGCTTGGTAGTTACCTGAATTATATTTAATCACTTCCTTAAAAGAGTCAATTGCTTCTGGATATCGTCTTAACGTCACCAAGATATTACCTCTAGAGAACCAAGATTGATAATGACTGGGCTGATACTGTAATACTTGACTATATGCTTTTAACGCATCTTCATAGCGGTTTAAATTTACTAATGAATTACCCAAATTATATAAAGCTGAGGTATAGTCTGGTTTTAACTCTACTGCTTTTGCATAAGCTGTAATTGCATCATCATATTGTTTGGTATTTTGGAAAGAAAACCCTTTTTTATACCAAGATTCATAATTATCCGGTTGCAATTCAATTGCTTGCTCATAAGACTTAATAGCATTATCGTATTGTCTTAAATTTCTGAAAGCATCACCTTTAGCATTCCACACAGATGGAAAATCATCTTTTATTTGTAAGGCTTTATCAAAAGCTGAAATTGCTTCAGCATATTGCTGTAAACTTGCCAAAGCAAAACCTCTACCAATCCAAGCTTCTAAATAATCTGGTTTGATTTGGATGGCTTTATCATAAGCTGTTAATGCTTCTTGATATTTTTTCAATTCAAATAATGCTTTACCTTGACCATACCATCCTTGAAAATAATCTGGTTTAATATTCACTGCCTTTTCGTAAACTGCCAGTGCATCTTCATAGCGATGTAATTGCAAAAGCGTATTGCCTTGGTTATATAAATCGCCTGCGTTATTAGTATTGATTTTATTAAAGATATATATTGAAGCGATTCCCCCCATCCCTATTAAAAATATTCCTAATGCTAATTTGATAAATAGAGATTTTTGAGATTGTTGAGGTTTGATATGATTAAGTGGAGCAGGAGGACTGAAAACAATTGTTCCAGAGAGCGGTTTATTTAATTCTTGCAGTGCTTTTAATGCGACCGTTGCTGAAGCATAACGTTGACGAAAATCATAACAAACCATTTTATCTAAAAATTCGGCAAATTCTGGCGTGACTGTGGTATGCTCACGCCAAATAATTTCATTATTATCAGCATCTTTGTCTAATTGGTGAGGTGATAATCCAGTGAGTGCTTGAATGGCAATAATTCCCAAAGCATAAATATCACTGCTTAATTTTGGTGTTCCTTGGGCTTGTTCTCCAGGAATATAACCAGGTGTGCCAATAGCGATAGTAGCTTGAGTTTCACCTGCGGGAGTAATTACTTGTGTAGTGATTTCTTTAACTGCACCAAAATCAATTAAAATTAATTTGCCATCTTGGTCACGTCTGAGGATATTGCGTGGGTTAACATCACGGTGAATTACCTTTTGTTGATGCACAAAGTCTAAAATTTCCAAAATTTCTTGTAATAGAGAAATTACCTGATCTTGACTGAGGGTTTTTCCTGGTGATAACTCTTGAGAGAGGTCATGACTGGGAATGAATTCTTGAACAAGATAAAATTCGGCATCTTCCTCAAAGTACGCTAAAAGCTGGGGAATATGCTTATGAGTTCCTAATTTGTACAAAACCTGCGCTTCAGTATCAAATAGTCGTCTAGCTATTTCCAAGGTTGCTGCATTACTGGACTGAGGCTTGAGTTTTTTGACAACACACTTGGGTGAACCAGGTAAATGGGTATCATAAGCAACGTAAGTTTCGCCAAATCCCCCTCCTCCCAGGTGGCTGATAATCTGGTATCTTCCAACAAGTGTGTTTCCTATCATCTCGGTTGCTAAGTTGAGTGTAATATTACTTCATTACATCTTGCCACAGGAGGTTGGGGACTGGGGACTGGTGACTGGTGACTGGTGACTGGTGACTGGGTAGTAACTGATCATTGGTAATTATCGGTTACGAACTATGAATTATGAATTATGAATTATGAATTACTATGATTCCTATTAGTGATAACTTTTATAGTTGGAAAAAACCAATTATTACTTATTGGTTAATTGGCATTAATCTTGCTATATTTTGCTGGGAACTAAAACTAGATGTAAGTGGACAGTTAGGTAATTTTGTCAATAGTTGGGGCATCATTCCCGAACAAACTAATATAGCGATCGCAAATGCTATTTTTTATAATTCAGCGGCTTGGATAGTTGTATTTTGGCGGTTAATTGCTCTACCATTATCGCTGTTTGTACATAGTAGTTTTAGTCAAATACTGGGTAATCTCTTATTTTTATGGGTTTTTGGGAAGACGGTAGAAAGAATTTTGGGACAACAAAGATATTTATTGCTTTACTTAGCTGCTGGGGTTTTTGCGGGAATGATCCAAATTTTCATGGAACCTAAGTTAAGTATACCAGTGATTGGCGCTAATGGGGCGATCGCATCTATTTTAGGAGCTTATATGATGAAGTTTCCTAAAGTTAAAATTGATTCGATTTTACCTTTAATTATTGTCTTTATTCCCGTAGAAATTCCAGCATTTTTGTATTTATTTTGGTGGTTTATCCAGCAGTTATTTTATGGAATTGGCAGTTTAAATATTTCTGGTGGTGTGACTAATCTTGGTTATTGGGGACAATTTGCAGGATTGGTGACAGGTGCGGCTTTGATGCGAATGGTGAAAAGGTAATTCATAATTCATAATTCATAATTCCTGTAGGGGTGAAGCATTCGCACGATAAAAATATGGAACAAATCGATCATCTATATTGGCGAATGCTTCACCCTTCCCCAGAAAAATATGGAACAAACAGATCACCTATATTGGCGAATGCTTCACCCTTCCCCATTATGAAAAGGAATTTAATTTATGCCCTATAATCCCGACATTCACCACCGCCGTTCCATCCGATTAAAAGGATACGACTATTCTCAACAGGGCGCATATTTTGTCACTATTTGCACCCATCAACGTAATTGTTTATTTGGTGAAATTGTAGATAGTGAAATGAAATTAAATACAAATGGTGAAATAGCAAGGGGTTCTTGGTTATCTATTCCTCGGCATTTTCAAAATGTAGAGTTAGATGAATTTGTAATAATGCCCAATCATTTGCATGGGATTATTATCATAGTTAATAATTCTAATGCGGAGGGCGAAGCATTGGCAAATCAAGATTTTCAACAACAACAAAATTTATCGAGCCAATGCTTCGCCCCTACAGGTAAAACAATTAAAATTAATGGCACAAAACCACAATCTTTGGCTGCAATAATTCAAAATTATAAATCTGTTTCTACACGCCAAATTAATCGAATCAATAAAGCTAAAGGAAGTGTGATTTGGCAACTTAATTATCATGAACATATTATCCGCAATGAGGAAGCATTAAATAATATTCGTCAGTACATTGTCAAAAATCCGATAAATTGGGCAGAAGACAAGGAAAATCCTACAAATGTTAATTAGCGATCGCTTTATTTGCTTTATTTGTTGAATTATCAATCAAAAAAAAACTCCCAGTTGGGAGGTAAAAAATGTAGCAGAGATAATTGATAACTCTAAACCAGCACGACAGCGATCGCACCTCCTAAAGCCGCAAAAATCCCGGAAATAACTGCTGTCGCAAACAACCACCAAGCTGCATTAGCAGCCGCTTTCCGCGTTTCTTCTGCTTGGCGCTGTGCCTGATGTTTCATCTCTTCTAGGCGACGTTGAGCTTCATGTTGTAGACGTTCCGCTCGTTGTAATACACCATTACGGGCGCGTTCGATTTGGTCAATAATGCCATTAGCATCTGCCTCTGAGATATCTTCACGTGAACTCAAAATGGCGACTAAAGTATCACGATTGAAGGATGAGAGGCGATCGCGCAAGGACTCAAATCCTGCCTGGGGATCGTCAAATAACTGACGCACATCGTGCTTAATGCCATCATAATTAAGTTCCGGTCGCTCAAAAGAATTGAGATAATTGCGAATATTGGCAAAAATTCCCTCAATTACATCTTGGATGCGCCGTTGAATATCCCGCACCTGTTCCACAAATTGGTCACGCACGGAGATGATATTGTCTGCAATCCTACCTGCTTCTTGATCAGTTATATCTTCCCGAATTTTCAGCAGGGCGATAATTGTTCCCCGGTCAAAATGTGAAAGACGATCGCTCAAACTTTCCATCCCCACCCGTGGATCGTGCAACAATAAATGGATATCGCGCTTAATAGCTTCGGGGTTCAATTCTTCTTTGCCCGTATACCGTAAATATTCTTGCAGATAAGTTTGGAAATTTTGTACCCGTTGTTGTGTACGGGTTGCAAGACGGCGGGGTGCAAGAACAATATTTTTAATTGATGTCTGCACAGCCTCAATAGTTTGATTAACTTGCTCCTCGCTCAAATCTTGACGCTGACTGAGCAACTGAACCAAAGTATCCCGGTCGATCTGTGATAAACGGCGACGGAGGGCAATCGCTCCCTGTTTAGGATTTGCAAACAACCTCGTCAAATCGCGCTGAATCCCTTCAGGATTCAATTCCTCCTTACCAGTCCGGCGCAGGTAATCTGTGATAGTGGCAGTAACAGAGTCATATTGTTCCTGCGCCTTTTCCTTCACCAGTTGCGGTGTGTGGAGAATACTATGCCATCCTTCTTCCACCACATCAATAATTTGATTAACTTGTTGTTCAGTCAAATCCTGACGTTGACTGAGCAACTTGACCAAAGTATCTCTGTCAAAGCGAGACAAGCGGGACCGCACAGCAAGCATTCCGGCTTGGGGATCTTCTAGGAGTTTTTTCAGGTCAGCACGGATAGTATCGGGGTTTAATTCTGCCTTGCCTGTATTACGCAGATAGGACTCTACATTGAGCCACAGACTTTCAGCTTGATATTTTGCCTGTTTGGCGATGCCCAGAGTTTCAACCAAAGTGCGATCGCGCTGCATTTCCAACTCATCCAAAATCGGGTCTAATTCCCTCTCTTGAATATCATTTCGCTCTAACAGAATTTCCCCCATCTGTTCCCTGTTCACCTGTGCCAGTCGCCGCGACAGAGTTGCATAATCTGCATCAGGATCTGCTAACAGAGGTTTAAAATCTCGCTCAATCCCTTCCGGTGTCAAATCCGCTTTGGGAGTAACCACCAGATAAGTTTCAATTTGACGTTGCAAATCTTGGACAATTTCTTTTTCTTCAGCAGCGGTAACTGTGATTAACACCTCATCCCGTACCGTTAGCAATTGGTCAACAGTTTGCTGAATTTGTGCTTGAGTTAACAATCCCTTAGCTTGGAGAATATTTACCAAATCCTGACGGGTAATTTTCTCTAATTCCCTACGCACCGCACCAGGGTCAGCAGCCGGGTCATAAATAACATCCCGAAATTCCTGAACAATTTTCTCTGAACCTAGTTGCCAAGCATAAGTATTTAGCAAGTAATTTTCAATATCGGCACGAATGGGACTATAAGGTTGTTGTGTAACTTGTTTTGTTACTTTGTCTTTGACATTAGTCAGGGAACGCAAAATAGTTTCCACATCCCAGTCTGACAAATCTGCTCGACCCAAGACCACTCCAGTCAATGCTGATATTGTCTGTTGAAGAACACCGGGCTTTTGCTGTTGTTCTGCTTCTTTGCCAGAGTGAACTTCTGCAACTAGTTGGTCAAGTTTGGCATTCAGTTCATCTGTTTTTGTCTGTCCTGGCGGAAGAGATTTGAGATAGTCAACCAATTCACCCACGGGGTTTGTTGTTGGTGCTTGCTGACTCACCACCTGTTGCCAGACATTGTGTAAAGTTTCCGCAATGCGATTTACATCTTTTTTAGACAAGTCAGTGCGACTGCTAACCAAATCCAGAAATCTCTGGCGATCAATCTTGCCCAGGTCTGTACGGCTGGCTATAGCTTTAAATTGGGGTTCATTGAGTAACCTTTCAAATTCAGACCGCAACCGAGAAAGATCAACTTCCGGTGGACGTAACTTCTCAATGTAATCTTCTATGTTACTGCGAATACTTACCGGGTCAATGCCACTTCCTAATTCCCGCCGCACCGCAGATGCAGCCGCTTCGGCAGTAGCTACTACTTGCTGATTCACAGCCTTAGCGCCCAAAGCAGCTGTGGCTGTCCCCATAATCGCCTGAAAACTGGAAGTGGCAGTATTGACAACTGAGCCAATTAAAGAACCTACAGTAGTAGTACTCACCCACATTAGTAATAAGAAATATGCCCCCCAAATTACTAAACCTAAAATCGCTCCTAATCTGGGGTCTAAAATTAATAGACTTAATTTTACAGCCAAGAAACAAGCGATTAATAAAGCCAGTGTTACCGTAACTACTGTCCAAATCCCCACACTCGTACCGATTTTGCGAATCGTACCGCCCAAACTCTCAACTTCATCTGACTCCGATGGTCGCCCCAGATAAGAAATACCCGCAGCAATCGAGAGATTTGTTAAGACTAATTGGAAAGCAAAAGCCAGAATCACACCTGAAAGTAAAGCCACAAAAAAGCGTGGGCCAGAGGTGACAACAGATGCCTGTGCTGGTGTGACGTTGGGGGTGTTTACAGGTATTTGTGCCATCCACCATAAATGTTTGTACAGTTCGTGCATAATTTGTATTTCCTGCCTCTAAGTTTAAAGTTGTGAAATGAAATTTAGTTGTATCTATGTCAATATGCAACTCGTCCAGCCTTCAGAATCCAAGAAATTGGGCGATCATAGCATCCATCTAAGGTGGGAAAGACTTATATAACGTTAGATAGAATTTGCAGATATTTTTATTGTAAATTTATCTAAACTTGAGCTTATTTATTAATATAAATATTGCTATTCTTTAGGGGAAGTTTTCGTTTATCTGATTCTATTAATTCAAGATTTTTACACCGACTTTACATTTATTTATAATTATGATTTTTGTCACCCTCTCAAGGTGGATTTGTCTGCGTCAATAGCTTTCTAATTATCGTCCATAAGAAGTGCCACTAGTTTGTACCTGTAGGCATAAAACAGGTTTGTGTGCAGAAGTTACACTAAAGTAAAGCATTAAGTTGTTTAGGACAAAAGATTCAAAACCGCAAACTCATTTAATTTTGGAGATCAAAAATGGAAACTCGCTCAACTACCGATATAACACCTGTTGCTAAAGCCTATAATGGTGTAGATCGTAACGCCTTTATTTTTGGCTGGAATCCTCAAGCAGAATTGTGGAATGGACGCTTGGCAATGATTGGATTTTTAGCCTACCTACTTTGGGATTTAGCTGGCTATAGCGTTCTCCGTGACGTTCTACACTTCTTGAGATATTAACTTGACATCTTCACCCCCGTTGAACGGGGGTGATTCCAACCATCACTGATTGGATATCCTGTTTCTACGAGGTAACGAAAATTAAGGAGGCAGGAGGTAATCCCCATCAATAAATTTAGGGGATTTAATATGGACTTAGTATTTCTGGCGCTGCGCGTCTCTAAATATATATTTTTTTTGTTTTTCATCAATAAATTTAGGAGCCACTGCGTTGCGGGGGTTCCCACCGTTGTAGCAAGTGGCGTGGCGTTGTAGTACGAGAAAGTCGGAGTTATTCCCGGCAAACTAATGGCATGAGATATTTGTCTATGCTTTTTGGAACTATCTTCATGGTTCATTTACCTGAAAATTGCTATGATGTTCTTTCCGAATGCCTCATAACTCAAAGTAAAAAACGTAGCAACACATACAATGCCGAAGTTACAAGCTGCAATAACGTTATTGGGACACCATAATGTAGAAAAGTTTTAAACGAAATTCTTTTACCATGCTGTTCAGCAATACCAGCAGCGACAATATTAGAAGATGCTCCTACCAAAGTACCATTTCCTCCCAAAGTTGCGCCAAACATCATGGCATAAAACAGCGGTAAAACTTCTGGGGGAAACTGTCCTTGAAAATCTGCTGCTAAAATCTCTGCTGGTGCTAATCCCACATTCACAAGATACTGTTTAAGTAAAGGAACCATTGCTACCACTAAAGGAATATTAGGTACAACACTCGATAATATCCCCACCACAAATAACAAAACTAGGGAACCCAGCAAAATATTTTTACCCAAAATAATCCCCAAAATACCTGACAGACCTTTAATAACTCCTGTTTTATCTAATCCACCAATTAACACAAAAATGCTCATGAAAAATATTAAGGTACTCCAATCTACATCTCGCAATATATTATGAACTGAATCAATTCTGCTTTTGTGAGCTAGTAATAAAGCTAACGCTGCACCTAACAAAGCCACCGCAGCCGGGGAAATAGGTATTGGTAAAGATTCGCCAATCACGAAAAATATCAACACAAAAGCTACAATAAATGCACCCACTATTAAAACTCGTGGATGATTGATTTGTGGATGGGGTAATTCTGCTAGATTATCTAGGTTTGTATTCCAAATCTTTCTAAATAAAATTGGTAGTGTTACTACAACAGTGGCAATAGCAATTACTCCCCCGAAACTCAATTTTCCTAAATAATCTATGAAGCTAATATTTACAGCATCACCAACAATAAATGTGGCTGGGTCTCCTACTAAAGTCAATAATCCTGCACTGTTAGCAACAAACACCATCAAAATTAATAAAGGCACAAAATTAACGCCTATTTCTTCTGCCATTGGGGGAATTAACGGGGCTAATAACATTACTGTAGTAGCGTTGGGTAAAACAGCACAAATTGGCGTAACTAATGCCACTATACCTAATAGTAATTTTTTGCCACTTCCTTGAGCAAGAATAACTATTTGTGTCGCTATATAACTAAAGATATTAGTCGGTTCAAATGCCCTAACTAACACCATTACTCCAAAAAATAAACCCAAAGTTCCATAACTTTTACCAATATAACCAACGGCTTCTGGTAAAGTCATGATATTAGTAAACACTAATATTAATGCCCCCAAGAGAGCCGCGACTGTCAAATCAACCCATTCTGTCATGATGACAATAATGACAGTAATAAATGTGATGACACTCAGGATAGCTTGCCAGTTTTCCATACGATTCTCCGTGATAATGTTATTGATTGAAAATCAGCCAAAAGTCACCTATATTTACTATAGGCGACTTAGGAATTTATGATTAGTGTATGGGCGTTAAAAATCTATGTCTGCAATTTTCTTGTGATTAATCAAGACAACTGGGAATACCTAACACAGCACAAGGAAAATCATTGGCTAAACTATCAATCAAAGGATGATGGCTAGATTGACAACCTAAAACTAGAACATCAGCAGCTTCTAATTCTACGACTTTTTTCAACTCAGTGGCTAAGTTGCCAAACCGCAGATGAGATTTAAAATAGCTCTGCCATTCATGGCCTAAACTTTTGGCTTGCCAAAGAATTTTATCTGCTTTATCTGGCCATGAATTGCTCATTAAATCTGGTTTTGGTTGAGTTAATACCAGTGTATTGGATTGCTGTTTTTCACAATCTGGATATTCTAAAGCAAGCTGCTTTGGGGGCAAACTTAAGTTACGATGAGAATAACTAATGGACTGTTCTTCTATTACATAAACAGCCTGTACATTGACTTTAATATTCGTAGCTAAATGGGTTTGATGAGCAATACAAAAAGCAATATCTAAGGCTGTATGACTATTAGGTGAAGCATCATAGCCAACCATTAAAGTGAGGGATTTTGCTTGTGAATCTTTTTCACTAACGCATTTTTGAGGATCAGGTAGTAATACCATTTGCTCGATCAGGTCATA
The DNA here is from genome assembly GCF_014696825.1 of Anabaena sphaerica FACHB-251. Classification (NCBI taxonomy): domain Bacteria; kingdom Bacillati; phylum Cyanobacteriota; class Cyanophyceae; order Nostocales; family Nostocaceae; genus Anabaena; species Anabaena sphaerica. Next base: position 518,505 of record NZ_JACJQU010000002.1, read on the forward strand.
TCGACCAATGGCACTTTGCAAACGGGCTAACAATGGCTTAACTTTCACAGCTTTAACTTCTCTCCCTTGAAACGAATAATCAATGAGAAGCAGGGATTACAATTTTGGATTTTAGATTTGGGATTTTAGATTGATCTGCCATCTAAAACCATTAATCAAAAATCTCCAATTGATTAAGGAAACCCCAATAACAACTGCTATTACAGCCAAGGTTTTGGGGGTTCCTTCCATTGCCGACGGAGTTAGCTGACGGGCTAAGACTGGAAGGTATCTCTCAATTAAGATTAGCCCCATTTATTTGGTTCCTCCGCTCCAAATCCAGCTTTCATGAATTTGAATTAGGCTACCCACAGAGTTTTGCGAAATTTAAAAGTGAAAAGTCAAGATGTTCAAAATCTCAACTTTTCACTTTTTGAATTGTAGCTTATATTTCCAAAATTGTATACCCATCAAATCATCATTTCAGGACTTACGCAAATGGATGATGAATTGAAGGCAGGAATAGGGCATAGCGCATAGGTGATTTTTTATTGCCCTATACCCAGAGCAAACTATTGATTTATCGTCTTCTCTATGCGTAAGTCTTAAATTTATCGAAATAATCTGGTCTAAAACCGGACTTCGTCCAAAGTTTTTGGAGTGGGGCATAAATCCCCGTTACAAAAAAGGCCTCCTGCCTCCTGCCTTCGTTAAGTCACTCATCTGAATTAAAGTAGCGGTCTAGAAAATTTAGAGCGTGATTACGGAGTTCAAAGTATTCTTTAGAATTGCGAATTGCACTGCGATCGCGTGGGCGTTTAAACGGAACTTGGAGAATTTCTCCGATAGTAGCGCATGGTCCATTAGTCATTAATACAATGCGATCAGACATATAAATTGCTTCATCAACATCATGGGTAATCATCATTACTGCTTGACGATGATTTTCCCAGATATCCAATACCTGACGCTGCAATTTTCCGCGAGTTAAGGCATCCAAAGCCCCAAAAGGTTCATCCATTAATAACATTTGGGGACGAATTGCCAAAGCTCTAGCAATACCTACTCTTTGTTTCATACCTCCAGAAATTTCATCGGGATACTTATCGGCAGCCGCTGTTAAGTTTACCATTGCCAAATGTTCATTGACAACGCTAATTCTTTCGGCACGATTAGCATTTTTTAGCACTTCATCCACAGCTAAACGGATATTTTCGCGCACAGTTAACCAAGGTAACAAAGAATAATTTTGAAATACCATCATCCTCTCTGCACCTGGTTTGCGGATTTCTTTCCCATCTAAGCGGACTGAGCCTGATGTAGCTTTTTGAAACCCACCGATAATCTTCAGTAATGTTGATTTTCCACAACCAGAATGACCGATTACAGAAATATACTCATCTGCACCAATTGTCAGATTAACGCCCTCTAAGACGACAGCATCTCCTTTGTCTGGTGTCGGATAAGACTTAACCAAATTTTCAATTTCTAGAAATCCATGATGTGGCTTAACTTCTTGATAAGACTCGTTTGAGAAGGAGGTATATTGCATGATTAAATATTCCTGAATTAGTGAAATTTTGGAGCGTAAATATTGTCTTTTTCCCATACTCTGTATGGGAATGAATTCTAGAAGGCTCTGCCTCTAAATTTATTGAAGGCGGAGCCTTTGTGATAGCATTCCCAGTCAGAGACTGGGAACGAGAGAAGATTGAATCGTGAAAATTAAGACATGAAAAAACGAGTGGGAGCATTTGCTTTGATGGCAAAACTGTTTAGATAACCTACAGGATCACTAGGATCAAATCCTTTTTTATCTATAAAGACTTCTGGTGGTTCAACTTTATAATCATCCTTGGGACATTGAATTCCCATTTCTGCGGCTATATCCCGATATAAATCTGTTCGCCACCCTTTTTCGGCTACTTGATTGGCATTTTTAGGAATTTCTTTGATTTGTCCCCAACGGGCAGCTTGAGTCATTAACCAAATACTTCGAGAACGCCATAAAAATGTTGAATGTTCTCCTATTTCGTGGGGAATACTGTCAAGAATATCATAGAAAATGGTCGTATCATCTGCTTTGATAGTGCGGTCTTTGCCATCAAAACCACCATAGTTATAATTGCCAACAATTCCCGGAGAAGTTAACTTAGTTAAAGGCTCATTTTTCTGTTTTGGTTTTGCCCCAGTAAAGGATATTTCTGTTAATAATTGTGCTACTTCTTGGCGGTTTTCAGGTTGACTGCAATACTGACAAGCTTCAATCATCGCTTTCACCAAAGAACGGTAGGTTTTGGGATAATTGTTAATGAAAGATTCCATTACTCCCAGCAGTCTATCTGGGTGTCCTTGCCAAATTTCTTTACCTTGAGCGAAAGTAAAACCAATGCCTTCGTTACCTGTAATTGCTCTGGTGTTCCAAGGTTCGGCTACCATGTAAGCTTGCATAGAGCCAATTCTCATGTTTGTCACCATTTGCGGTGGGGAAACAATGATAACCCGAAATTCCTTGAAGGGGTCTACACCAGCAGCGGCGGATAAATAGCGGACAAAGTATTCATAAATAGCCGAACTCAAAACTACCGCCCAAATTTTCTTTTCTGGGGGTTGTTGGTTAAAATAGCCGCGAAAATCTCTTCCAAAGGCTTCTAAAGCACCATCACCATATTTTTGTTGATATTCGTACCAAGGACGTATCCCAAAGTCCCACATCTCTTTGTTCATGGTCATGGCGTTACCATGTCGGTGTATGGTCATTGCTGCACATAAGGGGGCATGACGCGCACCTTCTGCACCTATTCGGGCGTTGGTGACAGCGCCGGATACCACAGGTGCAGCATCGAGACGACCAAAAATCAACCCGTCGCGGGAGTTTCCCCAACTAGCTTCGCGGTTGAGTTTGACATTTAAACCATATTTGCGGAAGAAACCTTTTTTCCAAGCGATCGCAAATGGCGCACAATCATTAACAGGAACATAACCAACAGTAATATCGGGTTTTTCTAAATCTTGGGGTCTAACTACAGGTTCCACAGCTAAAGCTGCTTCTGTCAGTCCTTTAACAGACTTATCACCATATTTCCCACAGGATGACAAAGCTATTCCCGCAGTAGTTAAACCTATTCCCTTAATAAAATCTCTGCGAGTCCAATTATTTTCATTCATAATTGTCTACAATTTTGGATTTTGGATTTTTGATTTTGGATGATGCAAAATTTAATGGATAAGCTTTGTAAGCTTCCATATTTTGAAATCATTTTGCAAATTAGTATCAGTTTTCTCTCTCAATGTGGGACAGGCATCTTGCCTGTCATCGCTTTGACTAAATGTTTGCCGTTTTCACTGTTCCCTGTTCCCTTTTACTTCACACTTCCTGGACGATGGGTAACAAATTCTTGAAGTTTGCCCACAGCATAATCTAAAACCAAGCCAGTTAAGCCAATTACAAACACAGCCAAAAATACAGAACTGAGATTTAAACGACTCCATTCATCCCAAACAAAAAACCCAATTCCCACACCACCCGTCAACATTTCTACAGCCACAATTACCAACCAAGCAATACCTAAACTAATTCGCAAACCTGTAAAAATATAGGGCAAACTGGCAGGCCAAATAATTTTGATCATCTGCCGCCAACGTGGCATTTCCAACACCTGCGCCACATCTAAATAATCTTTGGAAACGCTAGAAACTCCCAAGGCTGTATTAATAATAGTTGGCCAAAGGGAAGTAATGAAAATCACAAAAATAGCTGAAGGGTCTGCCAAATTGAAGATAGCTAAAGAGATAGGCAACCAAGCCAGGGGTGAGACTGGTTTAAATATCTGAATAATAGGATTAAAAGCCAGCATTGCTGGTTTAGACATCCCAATTAAAAAGCCCAAGGGAATTGCTACTAATGCACCTAACCCAAAACCTAATATTACCCGCCGTAAACTGGCTAATAATAACCAACCAATTCCTAAGTTACCGGGACCTCGTTCATAAAAGGGATTTAAGATGTAGTCAAGATTAGCAATTAAAGCTTCAGGTGGTGTAGGCATTAATTCACGATTAGCAAGTGCTACTATCCACCACAGGATAATTATTCCCGAAAACCCCACAACAGGTAATAAAAACTCATCTCGAAAAATGATGGGTTTTGCTTTTTTCCACGCAAATTGTCCAGTAACTGCAAAGATTGCAGCTAAATTCAGTTGTAAAATCATATTGTAACCTCAACAGAGTTCAGTACAGATACACTGAAACTGAGCAGTACCAGCCTTGGACACTGATGAGATCAAAACATTATCAAAATGCTGTCTCTTCAGTCTCCTCTCAATGCCTACGAAGTTAGCTGACGGACTAGGGTTGAGAGATACCCCTTTTTGCTCGATTTTGGTTTATTTTCTAACATTTAGTTGGAAATTTATTAAACCATCAAGACAAAAATACGCCCCATAACTTGGTTCCTCCGTTCCAACGCTGTTGACTCTGATACGTTGGATTAGGCTGACTTACTCACAATTAATAGTAACAGCGAAAATCTAACATTGATTAACAGTAATAACATCAGTAGTGAAAATAAAAATTAGTTACTTCACTACTGAAATCAAGGAGTTATAATGATTTTGTACTGTACGTTAGACATATCTCTTAAGATTAGCAATGATTCAACATACAGAATTACGAATTGAGTATAAATCCGATTTTTTGAGTTATTTTTGCTAATTTTTTGAAAAACTGGCTTCTCTATATTTTTGTTACCCAAAAATATTCTGACTTCAGACTCCTGACTACTGAATTCTTACAATAAACCTCGTTTTTTCAATTTAGCTAACGCATCCTCCGCCGCAGCCTTTTCTGCTTCTTTTTTATTCTTTCCTTTGGCTTCTCCGTATTCTTTACCCTCTACTAATACTTTAGCGATAAATTCTGGTGCATGAGAGGGTCCGCCTATTTGTTCTGTTACATATTTCGGAGGATTTGCACCAATTTCCCTTTGTACCCATTCCTGAAAGCGATTTTTAGAATCTACATTGGAACGAGGTTCTACAATTAGGTCTGAGACGGAATTAAATAATGGTTCAATAATAGCGCGGAGTGGTTCAACATCACAATTATTATCTAAATAATATGCACCAACTACGGCTTCAAAGGTGCTACTCAGTAAGTTAGGATTTTGAAAACCTCCATCTCTAATTGTTCCTTTTCCTAATCGCATTCTAAAGTCTAAACCTACTTCTAGAGCAAATTTTGCTAGTTGTTTTTCTTCTACTAATGCAGAACGAAGACGAGTTAATTCATCTTCTCCTTTTTCGGGATGACGACGATAAAGATATTGTCCACTGATAAAGTTGAGAATAGCATCACCGAGAAATTCTAAGCGTTCGTTGTGTTCTCCTTCTCCTGGGTTTTCGTTGACATAGGAACGATGGGTGAGTGCTTGACGGAGGAGTTTTTCGTTATGGAATATGAGAAGTTTGTGCATTTTATTCTTATCTTATTTGTGAATTTAATGGAAGGGTGGGCATCTTGCCATTGGTGTCAAGTTAAGAAAAATGGATTTGTGTCCACAGAGAGAAACTCAATGGTAGAAGTTATAGCAGTGGACAAGGCGGTTAGGACAGTCTTGAAAGCTCAAACTCAGTGATGGCAAGGGTTTTACTTTTGCCTTTTGCAGAGTGCCTCTTGCCTTCTGCTATAACACAAGGGTGTTGAAAAAAGCCATGAGTAAACCACAGAAAAAACAAGGTAATCTAGACTTTCGGCATCGATTCAGCCTACCTGCTCCGGCAAGTGAAGAGATAGAATCAAGGTTGATTGATATCATGTCTGTTCAAATAACCGTCATTGCAAGCGTAGGGAAGCAATCCCAAAAACCTTGACATTGCGTAGTTTTACTATGCCTTCGGCAGACTATGGCTATAGCTGGCGTGACGACGTAGGAGTCATACGCCTCCCGTCAGGGATACGTGAACGTTCTACTCGCAATGACATATTCAGGTTAATTTGCCGGACATCATATGAACTGGTAAATCCAGGCACATTTGCCAACCTCAAAGGGGTAAAAGACAAAGAAGACAGATATTCTGCTACACTCGATTGAATTTTTAGGTGGTGTTGGTAGAATACAGGTAACATTTTCAATCTTATTGACCTTGTTGCAAATCAGAGACCTATCTTTTTCTACCACAAAACCTTACACGCTTTACTTACAAAGCTTTTCAGCCTATTTCGTCGCCCCTGAAAATGTTATTAACAAACTAATTTTTTGAATCCTAATTTGTCAATAACTACAGAAACTCCTAAACAAACTGATAGTAAGAATATCCAACCCACTAATCTAAACACCAAAACTTCGATAAGATTGAATTGGAATTCTCTAAATATTTTACTACCAAAAGATAAAAATATTTGGCTAAAAATTCCATTCAAGCAAAAAATTCCCAGGCTATATTTAGATAATAAATAAACTATATTTCTCACTAATGAGGAAATTTTATTCTCTTCAATATTAATAAAACATATGAACATTCCAGGGACACTGAGCATACAAGAATATATCAAGTAATCAAAAGGAGGAATCTTGCCTTCGGTTAACTTACCTAAGTAACTGTATTCAGCAATCATTAGCAATGAAGTAGCTATAATGATGGCTAATTTGGCTATAAAAGGTATTTTATTGGAGATTTTGTCTAAAACATAAATATTTTTGTATATCAACACTCCAAAAGCTATATAGATAAACCAATAAATTATTAAAGGGCGATTGATAATTCTTAATATTGAGATAATGTCAGAGCTTAAATTGCCACGCAATGCAGAATATAGTGTTATATAAACTATTATCTGAAGCAAGCAAAATACAGCTAATTTTGCAGGTTTATTTAATTGTTTTCTAAGAATTCCGAACAAAACCAACAATTGAAATATCACAAGAAAATAGTATGAGCCTGTGAATATTTCTCCGGTCAAAATATCTATACTAATTTTGGTTAAAGAATTGCCTGTCCCTATTTTTAGTATGGCAGCAAGACTAAACCAAAATGTAGCCGGAATTAGCAATCTTGTCAAACGCTTTTTAATTAACTTCCAAATATTTTCTTCAGGTTTAGTAATAAATTCACGTTCTAATAGAATAAAAGAAATCGTCAGTATTATAGGTACACAAAATCTTAAGGGAGTAAAAATAATATCTAAAAGCAAAGCACTTGACTCATAACTAGAGCGAGGTAGAAAAGTAGAATGATATGAAACAACCGCAGCAATACTTATTGCTTTGAGAAAGTCAAGAAAAAATAATCGCCCGAATCCATTTACACCATTCTTAGATATATCAAAAGACGTATTCATGCAGTTTATGTCCCTATATTTTATCTTTTTACCTATTTAGTTAGTTTGGTTACGGTAATAATTTCTAAAAGCTCTGAAAACAGCAAAATAAGCTGGTTTAGGTTTGTAAGATTGATCAAATAGTAGGGGAGCATCAGGATGCTTAAAATATATAGGAATCCAAGAAAAATTATCTGATAATCCCCAAGTTGTTAAAGTATTACAATTAGGGGCTTGTAAGCAAACATTAGCTATATCTTGATAGATGTTAGCTTGGGATGTTAATTTATCTGATAATGGTCGTTTATCATCACCAATTTTCACATCCATTTCTGTAATTGTGACTTCTAAGCCCAATTCTCCTAAACGTTTAATATTAGCAGCAACTGCTTTTATATCTGGTCTGGTTTTGATGCTAGTGTGCATCTGAAACCCAACCCCATGAATCGGAACATTTTTTTGGCGTAATTCTTTGACTAACTTGTAGATACCATCAGATTTTATTCCTAGTTCTTCTCCTTCATGGTCGTTGTAAAATAAACGAGCATTGGGATCAGCTTCATTTGCCCAGCGAAATGCCATTTCAATATAGTCTTCCCCAATTTTATCTAGCCAAAATGAACCTCTTAAAGTTCCTTTTTGATTAATGGCTTCATTAACTACATCCCAGGAAGATATTTGGTCCCGATAACGGTTCACAACAGTATAAATGTGTTGCTTTAATATATCCATTGCCTCTTCACGAGACCATTGTGCATTTTCAAGCCAATCTGGCAGATTACGATACCAAACTAAAGTCTGTCCATGTATCTGCATCTTATGCTTCTGGGCAAAATCAACAATCTCATCAGCAGCATCAAAATTATACTTACCTCTTTCTGGACTTAATGAACCAAATTTCAGGGAATTTTCTGGGGTGAGCAGGTTAAATTCTCGGCTTAATATTTCCCGATACTTTGGATCATTACGTAGTGGTTTTATTAACACAGAGGTTCCCATCTTCATTCCTACCAGTCCAGCGATGTTACGCAAGGTGAGATTTGTCGGTAAATTTGTGTTTTGAGTTTGATACGAAGCTAATTCAATCGATATTTGTTTCTGCTTTTTATCCTGATAGGCAGAGATAAAGAAGATGATAGATATTGTTACTAGGAACAACAATATTAATAATTTCCAGGTTCGTAGTTGTTTCATAAAAGGTGCTGATAGATTTTCACTAGTTCATCATTAAGGTGTTGCATATTGTATTTTTTTTCTACCCTTGTTCTACCTGCGTGACCCATCTGTGTCCAGTTTTCGGGATGTTCAATCAGATAAAGCAAACTTTGAGCGATCGCTTCTGAATCTCCTTCACCAACTAGAAAACCTGATACACCATCTTCCACCAGTTCAGGGATACCCCCATGCCATGTGCTAATTACTGGTAAACCCATTGCCATTGCTTCTTTTAATGTGTTAACAGGTGCATCTTGATCGCCATCTTTAGCTGTGATACTCGTGGCAATAAAAAGATGGGATTGATTGAGAATATCAATGATTTCTTTCTGCTGTTTACTTCCCAGCAATTTAACAACGGATTGCAAATTCAAATTTTCAATTAGTTGTTCTAAGTCTTCTTTTAAATTACCATCGCCAATAATGTTATATTCCAAATGCGGATAATCTTTTACTACTTGAGCAATAGCCTCAATACAATATTTTATCCCTTTTTTCTCTGTTAAGCGTCCAATGGTAGCAATTTTTATGTGTTCACCAGCAGCTAAATTACGAGGAGTAAAAGAAAATTTATTGCAGTCAATCCCGGAACCATGAACCACAATTTTATTTTCATCACAGCCTAACTTCAATACACGCTGTCTAAAGAATTCACAATTAGTAAAAAAATATTCTCCTTCTTGAAAAAGCTGTTCATACAAGTTATCACCGTATTTTTTAATATCTCTACTAATATCTTTACCTCTAAAAGTTGTAACGATCTTTCCCTGAATCAGACCTAGTTGGCGAAAAACCCGTCCACTGAGACCATAAGTGCCAAATTGACAATGAATAATATCATAAGATGCTGCTTGTCCTATTAAAGGAATAGCCTGATAAAGTAAATTCAATGAGGCAGCTTGTTTTCCATATTTAAAGATGTTGATTAATTGCAATAACATCAAAGGGGATTTGGGGAAATTTGCCAAAACCAACCCTATTCCTTTTAATAAGCGTAAAAGATAATTTTTAGGAATTTTAGGACAATAGTAAGTACGTTCAATCAATTGATATTTTTCTACATTTGGATGTAGTTTAGAAAGATTGCTTGGTTTGCCATAGAGAGAATAGATAAAAACTTCATGTCCTCGGTCAATTAAACCAGTTAACTGATTTAAAATGAATGACTCTGATAGTAATGGAAATTCTCCAACAAAAAATGCTATTTTCATATTGGTGTTTACCTCATAAAATTTGAACAATAAAAATAATAATTAATCTAAATTCAAACTTATGTAAGAATCTAGGCTAAGTTTTAACAGATTTAGTTTTAGATATCAGGGTTTCTTTGATGAGTTTCAGGACTTTGCGTGGAACTCTTCCTTTAGATAAAATAGAGACCAGAAAAGCATTAATTAAAATTACGAGTAAAGGTTGCAGTACAATTTGCATCTGCAAAGTTAGAGAAGCAGTCGAGAAAATAACTATCCCAGCCGAAAAAATGGCTGCAACCGTTGGTAAAATTACAGGGCTTGCTAATGTTGCCACATTCCATTTAGCAGCGCGACAAGTAGCAAACCAAAACCAAATTGTTGCTCCTATACCCATGACAATAGCAACAGCGATCGCTACACCTACTGTTCCCCCTAATTTTGCACCAATGAAGAAAGAAGGTAGAGATAGGGGAACCAAAGCCAAGTTGATTACTGCATTAGTTCTAGGTTGGTTGAGGGCATTTAAAGTAGTTCCCAAAATTGACATAAAGCCCCTAGCATAGGCAAAAATTAGCACTATTTGAAATATAGGAACCGCTCCTAGCCATTGGGAACCATAAACTAAGGGAATAATCCAAGGAGCAACTACAAAACCAAGACTGTAGATTGGTGCATAAAATAAGGCGTAGTATTCGAGCATTTGGCGCAGATAAGATTTTTTTCCCTCATCATCCCGCTGTGATAGAACTGAAAAGTTAATTTTGTTAATCTGGGATAGAGCAAATGCAGGCAGCATGGCCAACTGATATGCTAGGTTGTAAAAACCCAAAGATTGCGCTCCCAACAATTTACCAATTAAGAAATTATCTCCATTGGTATTAGCATAGACTGCTAAATTAATGCCAATTAAACTACTTGTAAAACTCCACACCTCACGCACTGCTTGCTGATCTGGAAAAAAGTGATAGGTGCAATCGTAACGGCAATACAACCGTTTTAAAGCAGCATCAACTATTGCTTTGCATATCTCACCTCCTGCAAAAGACCATACACCAAACCCAAAGGCAGCCAAAATTAATGTGCCACACATTCTGGCGATGCCATTACCAATATTAGAAATTGCTATCTCTCGAAACTTCATTTGTCGCTGGAGTATAGCCGCACGAGTACCAGTTCCCGCATTAATCACAAACTTAAAAGAGACACAGGCAATTAATGGAAATAGCACTGGTTGTTGAAAAAACCAAGAAATTGGTAAACCTATCAAGGCTTGAACAACAAACATGAATATAGAAATATTCACACCTAAGCTATAAACAGCATCAACAAGTTTTTTATCTTCTAAACCCCGTTGAATGAGTACAGCCGCAGTGGCATTATCTTGAAACAAATCAGTCAAAATTGTCACCACCAAGACCATTGCCCAAACACCAAAATCTTCAGGCGATAAAAGCCGTGCTAAACATATTTGGGCAATTAATTGGGCAACTCTACTGATTGCATAACTAGCTGTCAACCAGAGTCCACTTTTGGCTATTTTTGTGGTGGTATTTTTACCGGACATAAACCTCAAATTGCTATTTATATATAGAGGAATGGGGTGTTTGTTCCTTGGCGATTTCTCTGCCTTTTTCCCCTAATTTGGCTCGCAATTGCGGGTCTTGGCACAATCGGCTGAAAGCATTAACTATTTCATCGGGTGAATTAGAATCTACCAAAAGCCCGTTTTCTTCGTGATGTACTGCATCAACAACTCCACCAATGCGTGCAGCAATTACAGGTTTACCAAAAAAACCAGCTTCTCGATAAACAATACCAAATCCTTCAATACTTGCATCTTGAGTATCAAAAAAGGTAATCATAGCAAATATGTCACAGGCTAGATAATATTCTGCTAATTCTGTATCAGGAACGTATCCGGCAAAATGCACCCGTTTTTTTATTCCTAAACTCTGGGATAGGAGTCTAAGTTCTGATTCCATTACTCCCCTACCAGCAATCAGGTAGTGAACATCTAATCCTTCAGCTAACAAATGAGGTAAAGATTTAAGAATGCGATCAAATCCTTTGCGGTTAACTAAACGACCGACTGAAAGAATGACTATAGCTGTTTCAGGAATGCCGTATTTTTGCAGCACTTGGGAACGCGCTTCAGGATGGATATCTTCAGGAGTTTGAATCCCAAACTTTTGCGGTCTGACAGTTGGGTTAATTATGTAAGTGGGTGTGTTGATTTTAAAGTTTTGTTTGAGGTAATCACAGGTAAAGGCACTGTTGCAGACAATTCCTGCTGATCGTTTCAATGTCAATGAAAACAGAGAACGGAAGACAGGATTTTTCAAAGGACACAACAAATCGTCACCGTGCAGGTAAACAAAGCACTTAACAGGTAATAGATAAGTCAGCAATAACAGCGAGGGAAAATCATAACCATGTCCCCATTCAATATAGTGGTAGCGGTAACGAAAATAGAGTCCAATAGCCAGAAAGAAAGACCCTATCATGTTAAATATCTGCTTAATTAAACTCCCTAATTTACCAGGAATTGTAGGCAGGAACCAACGATATACTGCAAAAGCTTGTTCTTGATCAAAGGCTTTATCTCCCGGATAACTAGATGCTAAGACAATGACTTGTTGAGGATCTTGGAGACAGCGATTATAGACATACTCTTCGATTCCTCCTTCTTTGGGAAAAAAAGCCCGCGAAATTACGAGTATTTTTGATAATTTATCGGACTTTTGGATTGTTGATTCTGCTGACAAAACTTGTTGATACATCAAGGTTTAAATTTTTCCTAATTATTACTCGAACAACGGTAAAACCCTCGTCGTGTGTGGTTGTCTAACTAAATTTTGTACTTGTACTTGATTTAGCTGCAATATACTGTATGTCTTGAATTTCATCTCTCAAGCTATACATACCTGTTATTTCCATAACTTTTTGGGCGCAAGCTATTAACGAACACTCTTTTTTCACCCAATTTTGAGCTTTTTTGATAGTATAAGCAGTGCTGGGATTTTCCACAGCATTAATAATTACATCTGCCACCTGAGAAGGATTTTGAGGATCAACAGTCCATTGCGGTGCAAAGTGGCTTAAGATTTCGGCAATTCCTCCTGTATTACTGCCAACAACTGGTACACCACAGGCTATTGCTTCTACTACTGTTAGTCCAAAAGGTTCTCTTGGTGCTAAAGAAACAACAACATCAGCATATTTATAATAATTTTCTATTTCAAAAGTTGGCGGAACAATAGAGAATCTATCGCCTACACGTAATATTTGTGCTTCTCCATATAAAAGGCGACTAGCGATATGATTGGTTGTTTTATCTTCACCTACGATCACAGCATGATAATTATGACCTTTGGCTTTTAGTTGAGCTAAAACTGGTAATAAAGCAAATAAATTTTTATCATTCATATCTCCTGAAAGTTTAATGCGGCTGGGTATGAGGATTAACTTTACACCAGTTTTTAAGAGCGTTTGTAAGGCTTTTGGGGGTTGAGAGTTAGAAGGCTTGTTATTAAATTTCTCAGCATTAACGGGGGGATACAAAATTCCCTTAATATTGGGTGTAAAGTGTTTAATGTGTCTGGCAGTATAATTAGAATTGCAAATAGCTCCAGGATTAAGTAAAGCAAAGGCGATTTTTCTGGCTAAAAATCCCAAAGGGTTATGAGATAAGCCTAAATCATGAAAAGTAAAATAAACTGGACGACGGTAACGTAATTTTGGTGCAGCCAATATTAGAATCGGAATTAACTTGCGTTCAATACAATTTTCCAACAACAGGGGAAAATTTCTAGGCTGCTTATCTACCCATTGCAATGCTTTTTTAACAAATTCTTGCTTATTCTCAGCAGGAATTACTTGTAAATATTCTTCTAATCCTGCTTTTTTCATATATTCATATAGTAATGAATCTGCCCAAGCTAAAACTTTTAAGTTTGCTGCTTTGCCAATTTGTTTACACCCTTGGATCATTGTAGTGAGATAAGTTAAAGCTCCACCCAATGTATTTTGAGCGCCGGGTAATATTAAAAGTTGCTTTTCTGGATGTGTGTTCATAAAAATAACTGCCTAATTAGAGTATTTGGGTTGTTTACTGGAGAATTTGTAACTTATATACCCTCGTAAGCCATAGCGCAATACCAAAATACCTTGTCCGGGAACAGCGGATATAGTTCGAGATAATAGTCGGATTAAGGTATCTTTGGGACTGCGACGAATTGCGATCGCTTCTCGAATTGATAGCCAAATAATCGCTAGGAGTTCACTCCAAGATGCACCTCCTTTCTCAATGGCTTTATAGGTGCGGTAATCAGCATCTCGTTGTAAGTCAAACCTTGCTGTTAAGCCTTGATTTTCGGCACTTTGATTAATAAAGTTGGCGATCGCTTCTCGCTGCTTAATTAGACGGTCAATATTATCGCTGTGGGCGCGGATATTTTTTCCGTGTATCCGATAAAACATTAAATTTTCGTTAATTCCCCCTACTTCTCCATAAAAAGGAAGTGAGGCATTTAAATAAGTATCAATGCCCATATTACCTCTTGATGGCATCACTTTTTCTAAAGCGTTACGGCGATAAGCAGAAGCTGAAGTAATTGCAGAGGCATATTTTCCCCATTTCAATAGCAGAGGTTTAACATCTCCTCGACTCATACGGTCAGAAGCACTGCTACCAACTGGTACACTTTCTCCATTCACACAAGTCCAACGATGACCAACCATCACCCATTCAGGATGGGATAGAAAGCTAGATACTACTTTTTGTAATTTCTCTGGATGGTAATAGTCATCTGCATCCAAAAAACAGACAATTTCACCTGTAGACTTAGCATATCCGGCATTGCGAGAGGCACTCATGCCAGCGTTTTCTTGAAATACGGCAATTAAGCGATCGCCATACGACTCTATGATGTCTCTAGAATTATCTGTAGAGCCATCGTCTACAACTATGATTTCAAAATTACGATAAGTTTGCTGAAATACACTTTCAATCGATTGTCGCAAAAAGCGACCATAATTATAGTTAGTAATAATTACACTAACTAGGGGAAAAACCTGATTATATCCGTTTTTTTCTGATGCTTGTAGTGTAGTCATACTACCTCATTAAACGTCAAAGTTTTGCGCCAATTTAGTTTGGGCTTGTGTTCACCTGTTCCTACAGCAACTAATATCATTGGCATCAAGACTGCTTCCAACGACATCACAAAAAAAGTTAAGCTCAAGGCCAAAAAAAATAATAACGGTGCGTGAGGTCTACCAACACGGGTTTGATAAATATAATGTATTAAAGAAAGCCAATACCCCGCAAAAATCGCTGTACCAAATATTCCCCGACGGTAGAGTAGCGAGCCTAAATATAAACTGTGGCTTCCTACTTTGGCAGGTTCGTAACCTGGTAATACCGATTCTCCCTCTTCGACAAAACCAAATACAAATTGAATATCTGAACTATTTTGAATTTCTTTGATAGTTCGTTTGTAGATTTCACTTCTCACATCAGTTGAATCACCCCGATACTCTGCTGTAGCTTTGGCGCTATTGTTATAAGTATCCAAAATAATATTTGTTACCGGAGGAAGACAGAGAGTAACAAAACTGATAATAGCAATTAAGGCAAAGATGAACCTTTTCCCCCAAACTTTACCGGTTGTCAGTAAGAATCGCACTCCCATAACCAAAGTTAGTGCCACCCAAGCGGAACGAGTACCGCTTAACAACAGCAAGAAGATTCCAGGCACGAGAAGTAAAAATTTCCACAAGCGATTTTTAATATCCAGTGCCAAGAGGTTGATAAAGATTAAAACTACTGATAAAGCTTCCGGTGTAGGAAAGAAGAAAAAGTAACGGGCAAAACCAGCAATTGAAATATCTCCAGTTCTGTAAGGTCGTAAATAGTTAATACCACCTGCACCAAAGACAAATTCTGCACCTTTACCAGTTAAAGTCGCAAATATACTGCGGGGTGGATTGAACTCAGCTTCACGCCATCCAAAAAAAATCACTACCCAAAATAACAGCATCGTAATTACAAGCACAGAAAATGCCCAAGCAACAACTTGAGGGCGCACCCGAATGCGTTTGCTGATGATGTACCAAATAAGGATAGCTGGCGCGATAAAATCGTTTAACGTGCCTGTAAAATCTCTAGTATTGAAAGTTACATGGGGATGAGCAGAGCCATACAATATTTTGACAATTATTCCATAGGCACTGTGAGCAAATAAAAAGATTATGAGGGGATGAGGGGGTTTTAATTCAATTCTGCCTTTTTGACGATATTCATAAACAAGTACACCGCAAGCAAGTAATAGCAATAAATAGCTCCATCCCCAAATCCACCATAAAGGAATGAGTACAATACCAGTTGCATAAACACGCTCTGCTTGGGAAAGAGCTTCCCAGTTAAGCCAAATTCCATTAAATAAGCCGCTCTTAGCTTTAGGTTGGCATGAGCTTGGTGACAATCGCATCAGCCTACCTCAGTAATTTGTTGTTCGTAAAGATAGCCTTCGTGTTGTGTTTCGACACCATTAACAACTAGGCCAACAATCTGAGTTTGATGCCTTTTAAGCTGATTAATACTGTCGTTGAAAGGGTTGCGATAGCTATTTCCCGGTGAGACGACAAGCAAGACATTATTTACAACTTGTGTCATGAATAAAGCCTCATTCGTTAGGCTCAAGGGCGGGCTATCAATTAAAACATAGTCATATTTATTGTGTGTTTGTGCCAGATTTAAAGCCTTTTCAAAGCTGCCACGAGCAATGAATTTATTGATATTTTCAGATGCAGGCATTATCCTCTGTAAATCAATATTGGGACGCACAGAAATTGGTGTAGATTCTAATTCTTGGGAATTATTGATATTTATCCCCAGTCGCTTACTTAACTGGTTTTTATGCACATCTGCATCAACAACTAAAATCCGAAAACCAAGAGAGTTTAATGCTATGGCTAATCCCATTGTGACAGTAGTTTTCCCTTCCCCCTGAGTGGCGCTACTAATTAGCAAGCGATTATTGGGTAAAGATATCATGCTGATAGCTGAAGCTAACCGTTGATATTCGATAGCTGTATCTAATCTCGGATCGTTATTTGGTAAGAAATTTTTAAAGCGGGGAATACTGATGAGAACGGGAATATTAACTGTTTGCAGATCTCTGGTGCTAAGTAAAGGATTACGACTTTCTAACCACAGAGCTAAAGCTATACTCCCAAAACCTGAAGCCAAAATTACCCCTAAAGCAATAATCCGTTTTCCTCCACCAATTGGCTTAGAACCGATTCTTGGTGCATCCAAAACTTGTACGCTGGGATAAGCACTAAAAGCATTTAGTTGGCTCTCTTTTATCCTTGCGACTACACCGTTATAAACACCTTCTGCAATATCTAACTGTTGTTGGAGTGCATTCAACCGAGCTTGTTTGATGGGAAAGGCGTTTAATTCAGCGATGAACCGATTAATTTGGCTTCCTAAATAATTTGCTTGAGTTTGCAACCCACTAGCTTGACTTTCTGCAATAATTAATTGCTGTATTAATGATGCTGAGTCTTCACCTATTTTGTTATCTACTACCAAATTACGAGTCTTTTCAGTAGCAGCTTGATTCAAAGTCTGTTGTTGTATATTTACTAGTTTCTGCCGCTGCTCTAATAAACTAATAACTGTCGGATGGCTGGGTAAGTATTTAGTCTGTGTATCTGCTAAAGCTACTTCAATTTCAGTTATCTTTTGCTGAATATACTGATAATCTTTATTTTCTTTTAACTTTAAGGACTGAACGGCCTTAACTGGTGTTAAACCAAGTTTGGCTGATAAAACCGCTGCTTCCTGCTTGCGAGACTGTGCTTGAGAAAGAGTTTGTGCTTGCAGAGTTTTTAGCCCACTAATACTTTTGGTAATTTCATTAGCTTGTGTTTCGCTACTAACTAATCCAGATGAGTTTTTAAACTTAGCTAGTGCTGTTTGCGCTTTTTTATAGTTATCCAGTGCTTGTTGAACTTCTTTTTCTAAAAATTGCGATCGCTGTTGAGCGTTATTTTGACGTAGTTCATTTAAACGTTGCTGAAACACATCTATAAGAGCTTTAGTCCTCTGTTCCGCTAATTCGGGTGTAGAGCCTTGGGCCATAATAGAAATGATGGTAGATTCCCCTTCGGGAGAAACTTCAAATAGATCTTGATATAAATCCAATCGGGGATACTCATCTTTTTCAGGATCAGACTCCCTGACTCGATTGATGGCTTCATTGCTCTTGATAATGGAACTCAGAATATTTAACGGATTAAGTTGTTGAGAAAACTGAACACCTTGATCGTTCACATTTCCTAATTTTCCTAAATTGGCATTTAAATCACTGCTGGAGTTAGGTACAATGAGTTGAGCTTTAGCCTGCCATTTAGGTTTTGAAGTGATCATAGCGTAACCAGCAATTACCACTACAAATAGATTCAAGGCTAGTAATGGTTTCCAGTGCCTCAGCGCAATAGGGATCAACATATTCATATTGCTTCAATTAACCTAATGTTCCTGCTCAAGTAGTTGATAAAAGTGGAGAATTTAGCTTTTGCCAAAATTAGCTTGCTCATGAATGTTGAATCATGAATATATTCCTGAAAGATAATCAGATAATTTTGGCTCATTGAACAAAGGCTTCGTTAAAGGCAAGGGCGGATTTACTATTGCTTCTTCCAGACTTTCTAAAGACAAGCAATGTTTGACACCTAATGGTTCAACCGATTGAGCAAACAACAACTGGTGATCGTCAATATGTTCTCCATAAGTAGCAAGTCGAGGCATTAAAACAAATGATGATTTTTTCTCAGAGAGAAATCTAGTAGAACCTTGGCCAGCATGGGAAATAACTAAGCGAGACTTCTCTACCAATTTTTCCATTTCCCTAGAGGAGACTATTGAATACAAAGAAATTTGTGGGTAATTTTGTAATAAACTTGTATCAGTTATCCCATATTGAACTACTAATGGTTCTGAAATCACACCTTTTTCTACCAATATTGATATCCAATTAACTGCTCTATCAAAATGATAAGGAATAGTACCAAAGGTTATAGTAATCATTAGCTTTCAAATGGTTGTTCACAGAGGTTGACTGAATTCTTAATTATGTTAACTATGATAAACTATGCCTCTGTATTGGGCTTTTGCGTACTTGTTGCATAAGTTTGGCCATTGAACATAAAATTCATGACAAAAAGGATAAACTAACTTACCACTTAGGCTTAACTCTTGTGCGCGAGAAATACTCTCGATGTAAATAAATCTGACCCCAAGTAACTTAGCCACAAAAGCAAAACCAACAGCCAGACTTGCTCCTGTAGAAATAACTAAATCTGGCTTTTCAGAAAAAATAATTCTGAATACTGACGGCATATTTCTGAGCAAAGCTATTACATCTCTTGGAGCTTGATAAGGCAACCAATTAACTCTTTCTTTATTTTCAAGAAGAACTTCTGTATCCGGTTTGCGATCTGTTATCCAGACTCTTTCATGTTGATGCCAAAAAGATTTTAAGCCTTGCATGGTGGAAAAATGTCCACCCGATGTAGATACTAATAATAACTTCATTTGACTGGCCATACCTTGTTGATACTAGTGTTTGCAACCATCCTCACAAGTATGCTTGGTAAGCATTATCTTAGTCAGGAAAGTCAAATTTTCATAACAGCATCGTACGCCGAGGTAATTTAACGAACTTTCCTCAGATGTATATACTAACCGTAGCATTGCGTAAGAATTTGAAATTATGATACGGCACTAAATTATTAAAATAGTATAAGTATTTAATTTCAATCCGTCTCAGGATAGATTTAGGTGAGTTAGAAATTTTTAGAATGTTATTTTTATTGGTCTTTTTGGGTTGAAAATTTCAAAAAATCCTCATTTAGGGCTTATGCCTTGACAGAATAATAAAATAGGAAATTGATAAATATAGGTTGTTGAACAGGTATCGGACAAACCGAGAAATTACTAACTCATGAAAAAATTCATACCAAAGGCATATATGAGAGTGTGGTCTTTATATGATACAAAGCAATTAATTGTAAACACTCATTTTTTTCCGCAGTGACTCGCTTACAAATACCAGATGCAGATAATCTATATCAAGTAGACTTGTCTCTAACTTGATAAATAGATTATTAAACCATAATCCCTAAATGACAGATGACTGCTATATAAACATGAAAAGACCACATAGGAAATATTCATGTTTGATGGCTTTCACACAAACAGAATAGATTGCATATTGAGACCAAATGCCCAAAATGGAAAAGTCATCTACTATAGAATCGGAAGTGACGATTGTTGTTGCCCCAAGGGAACGTTTTAGCTATACTAAAGAATCGTTGGAAAGCATCTACGAGCATACTGAATACCCCTTTCATTTAATTTATATTGATGGAGGTTCACCATCTCATATCAAAGACTATCTAGCAGCACAAGCAATTGAAAAACAATTCCAATTAATCCGCTGTGATTACTATCTCTGCCCAAACCACGCTAGAAACATCGGTCTGCGCCAAGTTAACAGTAAGTATGTGGTTTTCATTGATAACGATGTAGTAGTCACCCCTGGTTGGCTGGAGAAATTGGTACAGTGTGCTGAAGAAACGGGAGCCACAGTAGTTAGCCCTCTCGTTTGTCAAGGAACACCTATACACACAGAAGTACATTGTGCGGGTGGAGAATCTGGCATTGTCGTGGAAACGAAAGGCAAGACAACGAGAAGAAAAATAATTGAAAAAATTTATAAGCAAGGCCGACCGGTAGCAGAAGTAGAATCCACACTACAACGTGTCAAAACTGGTTTAGCTGAGTTCCACTGCATGATTGTACGCACGCAGATATTTCAAAAAATTGGGCTGCTGGATGAAGGATTATTGAATACTAAAGAACACGTTGATTTGTGTATCCAGGTAGCTGAAGCTGGGGGTGAGATTTACTTGGAGCCAGATTCTCTCGTTACTTATGTAGCTGGCCCACCCCTGGAATCAACAGATTTGCATTTCTATATGCTGCGCTGGAGTGATGCTTGGGAATTAGCAAGTCTCCAACGCTTACGTGATAAATGGAATCTGACGGAAGATGATTATTTTAAAAGAAAGTATCAACGGTTAGGATGGCGACGCAATAGAACAATTATTGCTGCCCTAACTAATAAATTGCCCTTTGGTAGCCTGTTTTCCAAAGTAGCAGCAAAAATTCTCAGTTCAATGGACAAAGTGTTGAACAATTATCTGACTAGCCGCTACTATAAAGCACATTTGCAAAACAGGGTTAGTCTGACCTCAACTAAGATTGTCGAATCTTCAATACCGTCAAGTCAGTTTGGTTAGATTACAAAACTAGGGTGTAGGGTATCGGAAAAAGAATGATCTTCTTCACTACATTCCACACCCTATCAGGTGTGGGATGAGCAGATAAATAATGATCATCACGATTGTTGATAATAGCAAAATCTGGTTCTGGTTCGCTTTTTTGTGGTAGAGTAATAGGAGCTTGAGATTGCAAAGTTGCTTTGTTTCCTACAAGTGTGCGAAGTTCTCCCAACAATCTATGCAAACAGGTTTCATTCGCTCTACCTGTTGAGACCATTTCTATAATTTCAGGACTTACGCAAAACAGAACGGAAGTAGGGGTAATTCATGAATTACCCCTACGCAAGAATCAGGTTTTGAGTTCAATCTTGCGTAAGTCCTAAATTTCTCCATTGATTAATTGAATCTGATCATTATCATGAAAAAAGCCTATTTATATAAGTTGATGATATTCTTCTAAAGTCAAGCGTTTAGTTTGGATAATATCCATGAATCACTCCTTTTGGAAAAATTTATTTTTTATATTTCTAAAAATCTTTTATCGGTGTTCTTTTTGCGTCTGCAATTCGTTTAAAAAATCATATTATTGCACTTTTGTTCTTTTATCAATTGCCTCTTTTAATGCTATACGAAACTGCTCATTAGTAAAAGGTTTGATTAAAACACCAAAATTGCCAGTTTTCTCAATGATTCTTTGCACTAATTCTTGATCTTTCAATGTTTCATATAAGTCATGAGGGTCTGATTGAAGCATAATAATTAAAGGAATAAAATATAAATTTTTATGATTCTAGATATATTCAATTACATATTTACCGTTAATTTTAGGTAGATACAAACCAACTATAATCAAAGCAAGATTATCAGCATTTTCAGTTAATAATTCTATACCTGTTTGTCCATCTTTAGCTTCTATGATTTCTAAAATATTGCTCCTATTGATGATTTCTTTAATTTTTGCCGTAGTTAACTTAGCATGTTCAATAATTAAAACTTTGATTCTCGTCATAATAAATAATTCCGTAATCAGGAGGTATACCTGCGTTAAAAATCTGTGTGTGCAGACTTTATAGATAAAAATGCACCAGAAATTGCTATGCTAACAATATAATAACTATTAAAGAAACAATGCCCGCGCCTACTATTACCCCGACAATGACTGCTTTTCCGCTGACGGCTGTAGTCGGTCAAGAAGCAATTAAAATAGCTTTGCTATTAACAGCAGTAGATCCCGCTTTGGGGGGTGTGGTAATTGCAGGCCGTCGCGGTACGGCTAAATCTGTGATGGCGCGTGCCATTCACGCTTTATTACCACCTATTGAAGTTGTTAAAGATTCACTTAGCAACTGTGACCCGAACCACCCGGAAGAATGGGATGATCAACTCTTGGCTGAGGAAAGACAGGAGATAGAAACAGAAATTATCCCTGCACCTTTTGTACAAATCCCCCTTGGTGTAACAGAAGACCGACTTTTAGGTTCTGTGGATGTGGAACAGTCGGTTAAACAGGGTGATACGGTATTTCAACCAGGGTTACTGGCCACAGCTAACCGAGGTGTTTTGTATGTGGATGAAATTAATTTATTAGATGACCAAATTAGTAATCAACTTTTAGCTGTATTATCTGACGGACGCAACCAAATTGAACGGGAAGGGATCAGCTTTCAACATCCTTGTAAACCGTTGTTTATTGCGACTTACAACCCGGAGGAAGGAGCGTTAAGAGAGCATTTACTTGATAGAATTGCGATCGCACTTTCAGCAGATGGAGTTCTGGGTTTAGATCAAAGGGTTCAAGCAGTAGAACAGGCGATCGCTTATTCTAAGTCTCCCACAGAATTCCTGCAACAATACAGCGAAGACATCGACTCACTCAAAACTCAAATTCTCCTCGCACGGGAATGGTTAAAAGAAGTCACCATCACCCAAGAACAAATTACCTATCTTGTCAATGAAGCTATTCGTGGTGGTGTGGAAGGACATCGCGCAGAATTATTTTCGGTACGCGTTGCAAAAGCCGCAGCAGCTTTAGAAGGACGCAACACCGTCAACGCTGAAGACTTGCGTCGCGCTGTAGAATTAGTCATAGTTCCTAGAACAACGATAGTTCAAACCCCACCACCAGACCAACCACCACCACCTCCCCCACCACCCCAAAGTCAAGACGACTCAGAAGAACAGCAAGAAGAAGAACAAGAAGAACAGGAAGAACAACAGGAAGAACAGGAACAGCAAGAACCACCTGATATTCCCGAAGAGTTTATCTTTGATCCTGAAGGGGTAATCCTTGATCCTGAAGTGCTTTATTTTACCCAGATGGCACAACGGCAAGGTAAATCTGGTAGTCGCAGTATTATCTTCTCAGACGACAGGGGACGTTACATCAAGCCGATGATCCCTAAAGGTAAAGCACGACGTATAGCCGTAGATGCCACATTGCGAGCCGCAGCACCGTATCAAAAAGCACGACGAGCTAGACAACCAGATAAAAAAGTCATTGTCGAACAGGGAGATATCCGTTCTAAGCGGTTGGTGAGAAAAGCCGGCGCTTTAGTGGTGTTTGTGGTTGATGCTTCAGGTTCAATGGCTTTAAACCGAATGCAATCTGCTAAGGGTGCGGTCATGCAGCTTTTAACCGAAGCTTATCAAAATCGTGATCAAATATCTTTAATTCCTTTCCGGGGTGAACAAGCAGAAGTTTTATTACCTCCTACCCGTTCCATTGCTTTAGCTAAAAATCGGTTAGAAAGATTACCTTGTGGTGGTGGTTCACCTTTAGCACATGGTTTAACTCAAGCGGTGCGAGTGGGGATAAATGCTCAAATGGGTGGAGATATTGGTCAGGTTGTTATCGTGGCAATTACTGATGGACGGGGTAATATTCCTTTAGCTCGTTCTTTAGGTGAACCCCAGGAACCAGGAGAAAAGCCTGATATTAAAGCCGAATTACTAGATATTGCGGGGAGAATTCGGGCTTCCGGTATGCAATTACTCGTAATTGATACGGAAAGTAAGTTTGTCTCTACTGGTTTTGCGAAGGAATTAGCTAAGACAGCCGGAGGTAAATATTATCACTTACCGAAAGCGACTGATAAAGCAATTGCTGCTATGACTAGAGGAGCGATCGCTGATATAAAATCAAAGTAGTCTATGATCAGAATCAGGATGTTGAGGATTTAAGGATTTACAGAATGTGAAGGTGAAAATAAATCCTCTTCATCCTCTAATCTTGTAAATCCTGATTCTAATTCATGATTATTTTGGCACAGACCAAGAACGAACTTGACCTAAAGTTACAGGAATTCTGTCACTAACATCAATAGATAGATCCCCGACTTCTGACACCAAATTATAATTTATTTACAGGATCAAAAAAGAAGTCGGGGATCTAGTTTTGCTAATTTTTAATGTGTATTAACGGAGGCAGGAGGCAGTTTTTGAAACGGGGATTTATACCCCGCTCCAAAGACTTTTTGCCTGAAAAGGCGTTAGCGTAGCGGGACGAAGTCCGGTTTTAGATCCAATTTTTTCGATAAAACCTAGATAAAACCTAGATAAAACCTAGATAGTATATAGTATATATTGTCAGAATCAGGATTTTGAGGATTGAAATATTTACAGGATGTGACGATGAAAACAAATCCTGTTCATCCTTTAATCTTGTAAATCCTGATTCAGATGAAGAATAATTAAGCACTCAGCACCTCTGACTCAGGTTGTGGTTGCAAATAGCAAATCAAATCTTGAATACCTTTGTGCAGATACCGCGTGACTGTCATCGGACTAGCACCAATTTTCTTAGCCGCATCCTTGCGGGTAAATTCATTTACCAGTATCAACTCAACCGCCATGCGGGGTTTATCATCTAACATACTCATGGCCCCTTGTAGTTGCAGTCTTTCTTCCTCTTGTTGCTGAAGCATAGTGCTACGGGGACAGGGAAGCAAATCACCCAAAGTGATTTGATAATCAACATAGTTCCCTGGAGTAGCATCTAAACTCAAAGGCATCCGGTTTTGATTCGCTAATTTGCATTCTTGCCATTCTTGTAAAGAAATATGAAGTTTGCCCGCAATGTCCGTATCTTTGGCAGGACGGCCTAAAGAAGATGTTAATTCTTTACGAATTTTTTGCCCCTCATTGTAAAGTTCTTGCCAACGTCGGGGGATCTTGAGTAAAGTAGAGCGATCGCGCAAAAAATGCAATATTTCACCGCGAATATAAGGTACGGCAAAGGAACTGAAGGCATATCCGTGGTTAGGATTGAACCGTTCAATAGCCCTTATTAACCCAAAATAACCAATTTGTTCTAAATCTTCATAAGGTTCATGACATAGATGTATAAACTTATAAGCCATCTTCCGTACTAAACCCTTATGTATCTCTACCAGTTGGTTACGCAGTTTAATAGAAGGATTTTGGTGGTATAAGTGTAATAGCTCTATACCATCAAACTGCACAGAGGACTCACTTTT
The DNA here is from genome assembly GCF_014696825.1 of Anabaena sphaerica FACHB-251. NCBI lineage: Bacteria > Bacillati > Cyanobacteriota > Cyanophyceae > Nostocales > Nostocaceae > Anabaena > Anabaena sphaerica. Next base: position 544,045 of record NZ_JACJQU010000002.1, read on the forward strand.
TGCCATATCAATTCCTTTGTAGTAATCCCTTTTCCCGAAGAATGGATTTAGTATAATTTTTTTAAAGCTGTAATTATTTTCTCTAGCTAACACTAAATAAGCCATCGTTGTTTCACTGAATTTAAAATCCGTTTCAACGCATACTTACGTAATAATGCTTAGTAAGCAGGATATTAAACTGATAGTTGTTGGTCAAGGAGTTTTCCATTCCCTATCACCTATTGCCTATTCCCCACAACTATTGAATTAGATACTCTAATTAAAATGTAAAATATGACGGTTGTATTATATGCCCGAATGTGATTGAGCGTTATACTTTGCCCGAAATGGGCAATCTGTGGAGCGAAGCCTATAAGCTACAAACCTGGCTACAAGTAGAAATTGCTGTTTGTGAAGCCCAGGCAGAATTAGGCTACATTCCTTCAGAAGCGGTGGCGGAAATTAAAGCCAAGGCGAATTTTGACCCGAAGCGGGTGCTGGAAATTGAGGCGGAAGTTCGCCATGATATGATTGCATTCTTGACAAATGTCAATGAATATGTAGGTGATGCTGGACGTTATATTCACCTGGGTTTAACTAGTTCGGATGTGCTGGATACGGCTTTAGCACTGCAATTAGTCGCTAGTTTGGATATCTTGTTGCAACGATTAGAAGATTTAATACAGGCAATTCGCAACAAGGCCAGAGAACATCGTTATACTGTGATGATTGGGCGATCGCATGGTATTCACGCTGAACCCATGACTTTTGGCTTTAAGTTGGCCGGGTGGTTAGCAGAAGTGTTGCGACACCAAGAACGCTTACGAATCCTCCGGGGAACTATAGCTGTAGGTAAGATTTCCGGGGCGGTGGGAACCTATGCGAATATCGAACCTCGTGTAGAAGCGATCGCCTGTCAAAAACTCGGACTCAAACCCGATACTGCCTCAACACAGGTTATTTCCCGCGATATTCATGCCGATTATGTGCAGCAGTTAGCCCTGGTTGCCGCATCCATTGAACGCTTTGCTGTAGAAATCCGCAATCTCCAAAAAACCGACGTTTTGGAAGTTGAAGAATTCTTTGCCAAAGGTCAAAAAGGTTCCAGTGCCATGCCGCACAAACGCAACCCCATCCGGTCAGAAAGACTCACGGGGATGGCGCGACTGGTGAGAAGTCATGCAGGTGCAGCTTTAGAAAACGTCGCTTTATGGCACGAGAGAGATATTTCTCACAGTTCCGTAGAACGGGTAGTTTTACCAGATGCTTGCATTTTAACTCACTTTATGATGCATGAAATCACCGACTTGGTGACAAATCTGCTGGTTTATCCCCAGAACATGGAACGGAATCTCAACTGCTATGGTGGCGTAGTTTTCAGCCAAAAAGTTCTGTTGACTTTAATCGACAAAGGACTTAACCGTGAAGAAGCTTACGCGATTGTTCAACAAAGCGCCCACACTGCTTGGAACAAACCGGAAGGCAATTTCCGCGATTTGATTAGCAAAGATCCCCGTGTTACTCAAAAGTTGTCAGCAGCAGAAATAGATGCCTGTTTTGATCCACAGCAACATCTCAGACATTTAGATCAGGTTTATCAACGATTGGGAATTTAAAATTCAGGAGTTAGGAGTCGAACTAGAAGTGAAACACCACGCTTCTAATGCTATCCCTAATCCAATACTGTTCGGTTAAGGATTTTAGTAGGTTGGGTTGTAGCAAGATCCCGTAGGCTACAAAGTGAAACCCAACAAACCCTTGCAAATGTTGGGTTATGGCTTCGGCATACTATGTGTATGCTTACAGCACGCTTTGCAAACACGTAGTGTCCCGAAGGAATACGTTCTTCAACCCAACCTACATAATTTCATTGTTTTGAGCTTAACCGACAAGTATTGTCCCCACATCCTCATCAAAACTTATGTCATATAGTTTGTATTTTATAATACTTTATTACAAAACAAATTACTGTCTTCATGACAAATTTTCTGGTTTATTCCCAGAAATGGAAAATTTAAACTTGCTGTTATAGCAGTTCCCATGCTAGTGAGGTACAAAGTTTTTTAGTTTTAGGGAACAGAGAATAAATTGGTGTGTACTTCATTAGACTGAAAAACGCTATTAAATCTACCCAAACCTTAGAACTATAGACTACAACTGTTTATATAAAGTATCAATGGGGTGTCTTAGTATCTATTATGAACACAGTGATTAATGTCAATTTTGTACAAAAACTATTTCCAGAAAGACTAAATATTCATAACCTCCCTTTGTTCATTTATTAATACTGGGATATTTCCATGATTGAAATCCTTGCCGCATTGTCTGCGGGAGCCGCAGCAGGAATGAGATTAGGTACACCCTTGCTAATCATTGGCCTGTTACAAGGCAGTAATCTCTGGTCTCAAGTTCCCGTTTTATCACGTATTTCACCCTATGTTTTACTCGCTTTATTTACCAGTTGGTCACTATTTGAGCTATTTGCTTCCAAAAAGTTCGGTGGGCAGAGAATATTACAATTGGTGCAATTATTTTTGTCTCCCATAGTAGGAGCAATTATGGGGTTAGCTGTAGCATCGGCAACAGAATTGCCAAGTTGGATAATTGCCTTAATTGGCGGTTTGTTGGCTTTGGTACTCCAGCTAGTTCAGTTAGGTTGGTTTTATCGCTTGCGTGGCTTGCCCTTGTGGGCAGTTTTTCTTCAAGATAGCTTATGTATTGTACTGGTACTTTTTGCTCTCGATGCCCCCTGGCAAGGAGGATTAATTGCTTTAACCCTCCTCTGGTTGGCAATTCGTAGTGCTAAACAGTGGTATCAGTGGTACTGGGAAAATCGCCAGAATAGGGAATAGGGAATGGGGAATAGGTTAATTTCTTTCTGTAACCTATAACCTGTAACCTACTGTAAAAGCCCTATGGCATGGAGTAAGCCCCGACCGGTTACTATTTCGATGATCAAGGCGATAAAACCTAACATGGCAATTCTACCATTCCAGACTTCGGCGCTAGTTGTCAAACCCCATTCCCAACGCTCTTGAGGATACATTTTTACCCTTTTCTTCATCTGGGTAACTTGGGAGAGTTTGAGGTTAGGTTTTTCTAAAGACTCATTCACCAAGTCTGCCAGTGCTTTAATAAATACCGGATGAGTGTTGGGAGCAGCAGCACGTCGGAAGTTGTGAATTCCTGCTTCTTCAGCTATTTCCCGATATTCAATATCAATTTCTTGCAGTGTTTCGATGTGTTCAGAAACAAAACTGATCGGCACAACTACCAAATCTTTAACACCTTTTGCACCCAGTTCTTTCAGGGCATCCTCAGTATAAGGTTGCAGCCATTCTACAGGACCAACACGACTTTGATAAGCTAATGTGTGGGGATTGGGGCGGTTGAGGGTTTGCATGATCAACTGAGTACATTCCTCAATTTCTTGCTGATAAGGGTCTCCGGCTTCGATAACATAGCTTTTAGGAACGCCGTGGGCGCTAAAGAAGATGTGTGCCTGATCAGGATTAGGAAATTGATTAAGTTGCTCAATGATTAGTTCTGCCATTGCTTGCAAGTAGCCCGGTTGTTTGTACCACGAGGGAATGACGGTATATTCAAGGGGCTGAAGCTGGGGATTTTCCTGCCAAAGCTTTTCTAACAGCCGGAAGCTAGAACCACTGGTACTGATAGAAAATTGGGGGTAAAGTGGCAGAATTACCAACTTTTCAATGTGATCTTGTGCGAGTTGAGCGATCGCTTCTTCTGTGTATGGATGCCAATAACGCATTCCCACATAGATATTCGCTGCTTTACCCATTGCATCCAGTTGTGCTTTTAAGGCTTCCCCTTGCTCTTCGGTAATGCGCCGCAGTGGTGAACCCCCGCCAATATGCTTATAATTTTCTTGAGATGTTTTCGTGCGCCGCGTCGCAATAAACCAAGCTAGAGGTTTTTGCATCCATCGAAATGGTAGGCGAATAATTTCTGGATCAGAAAACAGGTTATATAAGAATGGACCGACATCTTCTAATTTATCAGGTCCACCGAGATTGAGTAATAATACGCCTACACGACCCATAGCAGTTACTTTCCCCCAATCCTTACAATTTTTTTACTAATGTTAACAATATATCTTTAATTAAATATAAAGCTTTATCAGCAGGAAAGATGCAATGGCAACAATTTTTAGAGACTTGAGTTACCGCTATCAATGGCTATATGATGGCATCTCCCAGTTAGCAGCCCTGAGTGTGGGTGGTGAAGGGCGTTTCCGCCAACTTGCTTTGCAAGGCTTAACGCTGCACTCAGATACTAAAATTCTAGATTTATGCTGTGGTAGTGGTCAAGCGACGGATTTTTTGGTGAAATTATCACAAAATGTTACAGGTTTGGATGCTTCCCCATTATCTTTACAACGGGCAAAAAATAATGTGCCTAATGCTACTTATGTGGAAGCGTTCGCGGAGGATATGCCTTTTGCAGATAATTCTTTTGATGTTGTGCATACTAGCGCGGCTTTACATGAAATGCAACCTGAACAATTAAGAAAAATCATTCAAGAGGTTCATCGGGTATTAAAGCCAGGGGGAGTGTTTACTTTGGTGGATTTTCATCCTCCCACAAATCCCTTATTTTGGCCTGGGTTGTTGGTGTTTTTCTGGTTGTTTGAAACTGAAACGGCTTGGGAGCTATTGAAAACTGATTTACCTGGTTTGTTAAGAGAAAATGGGTTTGATGTCGGTGAACCTATTTTATATGCTGGTGGTAGTCTACAGGTGATACAAGGGAAGGTCAAAAGTCAAAATTAAATAACTGGCAACTGATTATATAATTAGGATTAGAAAGGTAAGCATCTGAGAAACAGCGGTCAGCAGTTAGGTTTTTAAGTTTACATCTAAACTCACTATTTGATCATCCACTGATTCATTAAAAATTCTGACTCCTGACTCCGTTCGGCTGACGCTCACGGCGAAGCCTGACTCCTGAATTCTTACTAAGATAGTTTTTAGGTTGAGGTTAATTAAAATGACTCAAGAATTAGTAGACCTGAGAACAAGCATCATCGAGAAACGCTATGCAGATGCTTTGGCAATTGTGGATGAGTTAGAGGGGATGAGTAAACAAGCTATTTTGCGTAATATTGAATCTTATCTAAGAATTCTGCTGCTTCATTTGATTAAAAATCAAGTTGAACAGAGACTAACTAATTCTTGGGTAAGCTCTATTCGTAATTCTATTAGAGAAATTCAAAAGGTGAATCTCAAGGAAAATAAAAAATCCTATTATGTGAATCGTGATGAATGGGAAAATTTAATTTTAGAAGAAGTGATTGAAGATGCGATCGCTGATGCTAGTGAGGAAGTTTTTAATGGTGCATATAGTCAATTTAAACTATCAGAAATTGTCAATAGAAATGAATTGATTCAAACTGCATTGAAATTTTTAGATTTAACTTATTCTCATGTTGCTAAAAATTTATCTGCGGCTGTAACACAGATGTTAATAGAGTTACCTGGTGGAGAAGATTGGATCAATAGTAAACAATAAAAGTTAAAGTTTGATCCCCCCAACCCCCCTTAAAAAGGGGGGCTTTAACGGTCTGCACTCCCTTAAAAAGGGGGGTTTTAAAACTGTTATTCCTTTAAAAAGGGGGGCTTTAAACTAAGTTGTATAATCAGCGTTAATTTTCACGTAGTCGTAAGTCAAATCACAACCCCAAGCTTGACCTGTTCCGTGACCGTTACCGATGCTAACGGAAATTAATACTGTATCCTCTTTCAGATAAGCACCTGCGGCGGCTTGTTTTAAATATGCACTAACAGATGCTTTATCAAAAGGTAAAGGTTGACCATTTTCCATCAGGAGAAAATCTCCGATTTTAATTTGCAGGTTATCCTGTTCAAAGGCTACTCCTGCACGGCCAGCAGCACCAGCAATTCTTCCCCAGTTGGGATCACGGCCAAAGATTGCAGATTTAACTAAAGAAGACCCTGCAATGGTTTTGGCGATTTGTCTTGCTGCGGTTTCATCGTTTGCACCACTGACTTGCACTTCTACTAAACAGGTTGCACCTTCACCATCACGAGCGATCGCTTTGGCTAAATGCTGGCATACTGCTGTTAACATCGCCTCTAATTTCTCGGCTTCTGGACCCATTTCCGTAATTGCTGGGGTGCGAGATTCACCGTTAGCTAGGGCAATTAAGCTATCATTGGTGCTGGTATCACCATCAACGGTGATGGAATTGAAACTTCTATCTGCTGCTCGTGTTAACATTTGTTGCCACAGGGTGGAGGAAACAGCAGCATCACAGGTGACAAATGCCAGCATGGTGGCCATGTTAGGATGTATCATCCCTGAACCTTTGGCAATGCCACCAATTCGCACGGGGCGATCGCCTATACTTGTTTCTAGAGCAATGGATTTTGTGACTAAATCTGTGGTAATAATTGCTCCTGCGGCTGCATCCGATCCATCTTCTGAAAGTGCGGCTACTAGCTTGGGTATACCACCCCGCAAAGCATCCATTTTAATTCTTTGACCAATTACACCAGTAGAAGCCAGTAAAATAGCTTCCGGGGAAATACCCAATTCTTTGGCTAATAAGTCTGCACTTTCTAGCGCATCTTTCATACCTTGACTACCTGTGGCTGCGTTGGCTTGGCCAGCGTTACAAAGTATGGCTCTGGCGCTATGCTTGGCTTGTAAGCGTTGACGGCAATAGTCCACACAAGCGGCTTTAACGTGGCTAGTGGTGAATACACCAGCAGCGATCGCATCCACATCTGATAATATTAACGCTAAATCCGGCAATCCCGAAGGTTTGAGTCCAGCTGTAATTCCCGCTGCTCGATATCCCCTCACTGCTGTGACACCACCAGTAATTTCTTGCCAGTCTGCCATAATCTTCCCCCACAACTATATATATCGCCTATTTCTTCTTATTGTGAGTTTATCTGTTCATGACAATCTTGCACCAGATGGGAATTAATTTGGCTTCCAAACGCATATTAAACTCAATAGCTGTATTATTACTGAGTAAAAAAAAACTAAAAAAGAGAGCCATTGAATAGCTCTCCAAATCATCAGGGTGCATCTACTTATCACAGTATAACATTTTTAGCGTGAGGGGTGAAGCCCCTTTTTGAGAATTTTTTGATGAAATTTAACCAAATTTTTTTCTTTTTTGGGTGTCTCACAATACACTTTTAGGTAATGTTTTGTCAACCCAAGTTTAAGGATTTCATCAAATTAACATATAGTAGGTGACAGGGAACAGGTGACAGTGTTAAAAGTATTCTAGTGTTTAAGTTGTAGCATCCTAACTGCCTTGTCCGTTGCTATAGTATTGAGATTATTTAGTCATCTTTTAGATGACTTTAGCTATTAGCAAGGAACTTGAGTTCCTTGCTATAAAGTGGTTTTACGCTAATTTGCGTTAAGTTTCTTTTCAACTAACTCATTAGTCAGTTTAGGATCAGCACGTTTATTTGTCTTTTTCAGCACTTGTCCCACAAAGAAACCTTTGAGGTTTACATTACCACCACGATACTTTTCTAGTTGTTGGGGGTTTTCTTCTAGGACTTGATCAATAATGGGTTCTAGTACGGTAGGATCACTAATTAATTCCTGACCTGCAAAAGCTTTTTCAGGAGAAACACCACTTAGTAAATCTGCTAGTTTTTCCTTAGCTTGAGCATTGCTAATTTTACCAGTTTCAATGCGAGTAATTACATCTGCAAGATTAACAGGAGTCAGTGCAATTTCGGAAATGGTGAGTTTTTGCTTATTCAGATAAGCAGCGATATCTTGAGTGATCCAGTTAGCAGCAGCTTTGGGATTTGCACCAGCATCTATGGCACTTTCAAAATATTCAGCTACCGAACTATCTTCTGTCAAGACTCGTGTATCATAGGCAGAAAGTCCCAACTCGCTTTCATAACGATGGCGTTTTTGCGCGGGTAATTCTGGTAATTCACTTTTCCAAGTTTCTAACTCTACATCAGTAACTTCGATAGGCGCTAAATCAGGTTCGGGAAAGTAACGATAATCGCTAGAACCTTCTTTAACCCGCATACTGCTAGTACGTTGTGAACCTTCTTCCCAAAGACGAGTTTCTTGAACTATCCTTTCTCCAGCTTCAATTGCAGCAATTTGGCGCTCAATTTCATAGTCTATCGCTTTTTGGATGGCGCTGAAGGAGTTCATATTTTTGATTTCTACCTTCGTCCCAAATTCCTTTCTTCCCACAGGACGAACGGAAATATTCACATCGCAACGCAGAGATCCTTCTTGCATATTGCCATCACTGACACCAAGATACCGTACAATCCGGCGTAATTCTTGGGCATATTCAGCCGCTTCTTGTCCAGTACGCAAATCAGGTTCAGAAACAATTTCGACCAACGGAACACCTGCGCGGTTATAGTCTACGAGAGAATAACTAGAACCGGAAAGCCTTTCACTTCCTGCGTGTACGAGTTTTCCCGCATCTTCTTCCATGTGCAGACGGGTAATACCAATGCGTTTGCGGGTTGGGTTGCCAGCATCATCTACTAATTCAATCTCTATCCAACCGTGTTCGGCTATGGGTAAGTCATATTGAGAAATTTGATAGTTTTTGGGTAAATCAGGATAAAAATACTGTTTACGGTCAAATTTGCTATATCTAGCGATTTGACAATTTAATGCTAAACCTGCTTTGACTGCATATTCTAAGACTTTGGCGTTGAGTACGGGTAAAACTCCAGGTAAACCCATACACACCGGGTCAATGTTGGTGTTGGGATCAGCACCAAATGCGGTGGAACTGTTGGAGAAGATTTTGGTGTTGGTGCTGAGTTGACAGTGGGTTTCTAAACCGATTATTGCTTCGTATTCTGTTTTTACGGGTGTGGCTGTGGTCATATTACCATTTTTGATGATTTTTCTTTAGGGTACTATTTTAGCGGTTTTGTTCTTGATCTAGGATAGTTAATTATCTGATTATTGATTTGGTTTCGCGCAAAGACACTAAGGAGCAAAGTCGCTAAGGAAGAAAAGGAGAAAAATAAGAGTATAATAAGAATGAAAATTGTTGTTTGATAGTTTAAAAGTATATGTATTCAGCTAGAAAATTTGTTGATACCCAGATCCCCGACTTCTGTCATCAATTCACAATTTATTGACACGATAATAAAAGAAGTCGGGGATCTTATCACTCCATTACTGAATACTTACAATATTCTCTCAAAATGGGGGAGAGATGAAATAATTTTTCATCACTTTCTAATTTGGTTAATAAAAATCTTCTCGTTAATGACTGTAATCCGTTAATTATATCGGTTGATGATAATGATAAGGATGCTTTGAGACCATTTCTAGATACAGGTTGATCTTGTTGACTAATTTTCACCATAATTTGTTTTTCCACATCTGTTAATTTCATCCACATTACATCAAGTTGAGATTTAATATCTTCTGTTAATATCAAACATCTTTCTTGGAGAAATTCAGAAACTTCACCTTGAAATACATCTTTAATTAAGATGCTGATATAGTGTAAATATTTAGGATGAGTTTCATATAAGTTGATTAATTCTAACCAAACTTCCTGATTTTTCAATCCTTGATTTTTTAATATTTCTGTAGCTGCATCACCTAATCCTGATAATTCTAAACAATGACTAGGATAAAGTTCACTGTCTAGAGATATCATTTCTTGGCATTTTTCCTGACTAATTAAAATGATAGAGCTTTGATGTTCTATTACTGTAATCATTTGCAGGAAGGTTTGATAATCTTGATGTTCATGTTTATATTTTCCTGAATATTGACGATGAATAAAGATATTTTCTAAATCATCTAAAATAATTAAACATCTTTTATCTTTAAGAATATCAAATAATTGCTTTAATTTATCATCTATAATTTCTTTGGGTTCTTGTTTACAAACATTCAATAAATCATCAATAAGTAAATTTAGGGATTTAGGGAATTTTAAACTTCTCCAAATAATAACTTCAAATTGTTGTAAATTTATATCAACAAATCTTTTAACTATGGTTGTTTTACCAATCCCAGATAATCCTAAAACAGAGATCAAAGGAGTGTGTTGATTTAATATCCAATTAGATAAATATTCTAAGTCTTTTTTTCGTCCATAAAAATTATGAATTTTAGGTGCTAAAGTTAAATCATGGTAAGCAGGTTTAGATTGAGTATTTATATTACTTTCTTGATATTTTTTATTAGGTTGATCTGATGTTTTTGTATGATAAAAACTATTATTATTGCCATGTATATTATAAATATTTAAAGAATTTGGAGATGATTTAATATATACCCTTTCTAATGTAGAACAAAAATTATTTTTTTTAATATCTTCATTTAAGGATTCCGACAAAATCTTAAATAACTTCCTGCTTTCATCACCAATATAACCTTCATCATAATCATAAATATTTGCAATTTGCTTATAAGTTTTACCTTTAAAAAGTTCTTCAATTATCTTTTGTTGAAGATCATCTAAATGTTTATCAGTCTTAGTAAATACTAAATTATCTACAAATTGTAAAATTTCTGTAACAGTCATAAAACTTAGATTTGTCAATACTTTTAGCTATTATAACTCAATTGGTTTTCAGATTATCAGGTTTTTTCAGGTATTTACTTAATACTTTTTAATAAACTATCAAGTAATATCAAGGATTTTCAGGTATGACAAAAAAGTAATTTAGTATAAAAATGATTAATCAAGGTGTAGTCAAGTTAAATCATTTGATGAAAACACTGGTTAATCAACTTTATTATGGAGACAATTTAGAAGTTTTAAGACGTTATATAAAAGATGAGTCTGTTGACTTGTGTTATATTGATCCTCCTTTTAATTCTAAACGTAATTACAATCAAATTTATAACAATATTGGTTCAGAAGATAAAGCACAAGCTCAAGCATTTATTGATACTTGGGAATGGGATGATCACGCTATTCATGGAATAGATGAAATTACTACTAATTATCATAGTTTATTTACTCAACAATGTATTGCTTTAATTACAGGTTTAAGTAATGTTTTAGGAAAAGGAAGTTTACTAGCTTATTTAGTAAGTATGACTTTAAGGATAACAGAAATTCATCGAGTTTTGAAACCCACAGGAAGTTTTTATTTACATTGTGATCCTACTGCAAGTCATTATTTAAAGTTAGTCTTAGATGCTGTTTTTTGCCCTAATGGTGGAGATTCAATTAATGAAATTATTTGGTGTTATGAAACTGGTGGGAGATCGAATAATTTTTATCCTAGAAAACACGATACAATTTTATATTATTGTAAATCAAAAAACAGATTATTTAATGATAATTTAGTTAGACTGAAAAGAGATACTTCCACTATGCACGAACCTGTTTTGGAAGATGAATTTGGTCATAAATATCAAAGAAATATTAAAAATGGTAAAGAATACAGATACTATTTAGATAAAGGTGTTTTACCTAATGATTGGTGGATAGATATTCAAGCTCTTAATCCTTCTGCAAAAGAAAGACTAGGTTATCCAACACAGAAACCAGAATCATTATTAGAAAGAATAATTAAAGCCAGTTCTAATGAAAATGATATAGTATTAGATGCCTATTGTGGATGTGGTACAACCGTTGCAGTTTGTCAAAAATTAGATCGACAATGGATAAGAATAGATATAACTTATCAAAGTATTAGTTTAGTCTTAAAAAGATTGGAAGATAGCTTTGGTAAAGGAGTTTTAGATACTATAAAACTGCATGGTATTCCTAAAGATATAGAAAGCGCAAGAGCATTAGCAAATAAAGTAGATGATCGCACCCGTAAAGAGTTTGAAAAATGGGCAATCTTAACTTATACTAATAACCGAGCAGTCATTAATACTAAAAAAGGTGCAGATAAAGGAGTAGATGGAATTGTTTATTTCCAAGGTGATAAAAATGAACCAGAGAAGGTAATTTTTCAAGTAAAATCTGGAAAAGTAAAATCAGGAGATATCCGAGATTTATTAGGAACAATGACGCTAGAAAATGCCAGTATAGCAATATTTATAACTTTAGAAATTCCTACTAAAGAAATGCTTAAAACTGCCAAATCTGCTGGTTTTTATCAGAGTAAATACATGAGTCATAGTTGTGATAAAATTCAGATAATCACAGTTCAAGATATTATTGAAAATAACCAAAGATTAAATATTCGTTTAAGTTATGAAGTTGTAAAAAGTGCTGAAAAACAAAAAGAAGTGGGAGTGCAAATAAAGATGGATTTAGATATTTGATAAATATAACAAATAACTTTTAAGTAGGTTGGGTTGACAATAGGAAAACCAACATTTTTTTATATTTATTTATAATAATTGAGATAGAGTTTATATTATTCACTTTCAATTCTCTCCCATAACTCAGAAATAGGTCTAGTTGTTTCCTATCTGTGTAATTACGTCGTTATAAGTCATAATTGCTATGACGAGAAATTAATTTTCTTGTTATTGTATTATATTGTATCACATCGCTTTGACATTATTTTTGACCGAATTTCAGATATTATTATCTGTAACATGAACAATTAACAACGTTTTTCAGTCTTGGTTGAAAATAAACCCATCAGCAAAATTCAGATTTGCCATTAAGATAATGAATGTTTTACTTGTATATCCGCTATTTCCCAAAAGTTTTTGGTCATTTGAAAAAACCCTGGCTTTGCTAGATAGAAAGGCAATGTTACCACCTCTGGGCTTGGTGACAGTAGCGGCTATTTTACCCCAAGAATGGAATTTTAAGCTAGTAGACCGGAATATTCGCCAAATCACAGAAGCAGAATGGGCTTGGGCGGATTTGGTAATTTTATCAGCGATGATTGTGCAGAAAGAGGATTTGCTTGCACAGATTCAAGAAGCAAAACGGCGCGGTAAGCGTGTCGCAGTAGGTGGTCCTTACCCGACAGCATTACCCAACGAAGTCACAGACGTGGGTGCAGATTATTTGATTTTGGATGAGGGAGAAATCACCCTACCATTATTTATAGATGCAATTTCCCGTGGTGAGTCTTCAGGGATGTTTCGCTCTGGTGGTGAAAAACCAGATGTTAGCACCACTCCCATTCCGCGTTTTGACTTGCTGGAATTTGATGCTTACGCGGAAATGTCGGTGCAGTTTTCCCGTGGCTGTCCCTTCCAGTGTGAATTCTGTGATATTATCGTCCTCTATGGTCGCAAACCCCGCACCAAAACACCAGCGCAACTCCTCGCAGAACTTGATTATCTTTACGAATTAGGTTGGCGACGCAGTATTTTCATGGTAGATGATAATTTCATCGGCAATAAACGCAACGTCAAATTATTCCTGAAAGAACTCCAACCTTGGATGGTTGCACATCATTATCCTTTCTCTTTTGCAACAGAAGCTTCCGTTGATTTAGCCCAAGACCAAGAATTGATGGATGCAATGGTAAGATGTAATTTCGGGTCTGTGTTCTTGGGAATTGAAACCCCAGACGAAGAAAGCCTGGCTTTTACGCAAAAATTCCAAAATACGCGAGATTCCCTCAGCGAAGCTGTACATAAAATTACACGCTCCGGGTTGAGAGTCATGGCAGGTTTTATTATTGGTTTTGATGGCGAAAAAACAGGTGCTGGGAGAAGAATCGTTAAATTTGTGGAACAAACATCAATTCCCACCGCTTTATTTAGTATGCTGCAAGCCTTACCTGATACAGCATTGTGGCATAGATTAGAAAAGGAAAACCGACTCCGCAGTAAATCTGCCAATATCAATCAAACCACATTGATGAATTTTGTCCCTACACGGCCTTTAGAAGAAATTGCTAGTGAATATGTAGAAGCGTTTTGGGAACTATACGAACCATCACGATTTTTAGACCGTGCTTATCGTCACTTCCGCATTTTAGGTGAAGCAACTTATCCAAAAAAAGGCAAACGTGCGAAAAAACAAGTGAATTGGAAAGTATTGCGGGCGTTGTTAACTATTTGCTGGCGACAAGGTGCATTACGTAATACCCGTTGGCAATTTTGGCGCAATTTGTGGAATATGTACAAACATAATCCTGGTGGTATTAGTAGTTATTTATCTGTTTGCGCTCAAATTGAGCATTTTTTGGAATACCGTCAAATTGTGCGGGATGAAATTGAAGCTCAAGTTGCTGAGTTTCTGAAAGCAGAAGCTAAGGTCAAACTTGAAGAAGAAAAAGCGCAAGTTTTAGTTTAGTTTCAATCACAAAACTCCACACACTCACTTTGAGGTGTGGAGTTTTAATTAGAAATTAAACAGTGAAGTAATTATTGGGTGTTAATGTTTCAGTAGTCACGGTATCCAGTTTTCCTAACAGCTGAATCAACAAGTCACTATTGGCATTAAAACCAGTCAAGCCATCATTAACTGACAGATAAGTTTTTTGATTCCAACCTAAGAATACCGCTTGATTGACATCTAATGCTTGATTTCCCAGAGTGTTGGGATCAACATCAGTATAAACAGCATCAAGGGCTGCACCCAAGGTAGAATAAGTCTTTCTTGACAAAATCCCAGCATTGAATACGGCTGTGGGTAGATTATTTAGGACAATGCGATCACCTCCGGTGGGCGGAACGCCATCGCCCTCTTCCGGGTTAAAATCATGAATTAGATCACTCTTTCCTAAAATTGAATCACTAAAATCCTGATAGATAAAGAAATCTGCATCATTACCACCGACGAGAATATCTTTACCATGACCACCATTGATGCGATCGCTACCATTGAGTCCCAAAATAATATCATTACCATTAAGTCCTGAAATCCTATCATCATCTTGACGACCGATGAGAATATCAGCACGATGAGAACCAATGATAGTTAAACCTGAAGGCGTATCATCAACATCGTTAATGGTAACAGTCAATTCCTGCTCGTAAATCAAATTACTTTGGTCAGTAGTCCGCACGCGAATACTGTAACTAGACTGAGACTCAAAATCTGGAGAAACATTGAGCAAAAGTTGGTTATTGCTAATCGTAAATGCACCATTATCAGTGCTTCCGTTTCCAGTTACTAAACTGTAAGTATGGGAATCATTCAAATTAGGATCAATAGTTGTGAAAGTTCCTACTACAGTACCAACAGGAACATTTTCACTTACACTACTTTCACTGAGGTTAATGTTAGTGGGATTTTGAGCAGTGTAGAGATTCAATCCTACAATAACCGGATCATGGTCAGAAGCACGGAATTGATCAGGATTATATAAACTGGTTTGTTGTCCTCCTGATTTAAACTCAGTGTTATAGTCTAAAACATTTGGTTCATCGGCGTTAATATGCCATTTTTCCGCCCCCGTCACCTGTGCTGCTAAACTGCCAGTAGCTAAAGCATGATCCAAAGAACCCCACTGTCCATTAAAGACGTAAGAATAAGAGGTATCAGCAAGCAGATTGGTATATCCTGCATTTGCCAGAGTTGTCAACGGATCTTCTTGAGCATAGGCGTTGAGGTCGCCTAAAATCAAGTAATCAGAGTCAGATGTACCTGTGGGGTTTGTCGCTAACCATGCAGCTAAATCTTCAGATGCACGGGTACGAGTACCATTAGATAAACCTTGACCATCTCCCGCATCAGCATCACCCACACCTCCAGCACTTGAACCTTTAGATTTAAAGTGATTAACAACGGCTGTAAATTGTTCACCAGTCGAGTTTTGTGAGAAAGTCTGCGCTAGAGGTTTGCGGTTATTATTATCAAATGCTCCTTGTCCGAAACCGTTAGCTACTGTCACTGCTGAACCAATGGGAGTAACTTGACCGGGTTTGTAAATCATCCCCACCGCAATTTCATCAGTTCCTAGTTGGGAAATCCCCGGATTGATAAAAGCATAAGTTCCCGCACCAGCAACGTCATTGAGTCCATTAACTAAATCTTGAATCGCACTGGTAGAACCATAACCATCATTTTCTATTTCCATTAATCCGAGAACATCAGTCCCAGAGTTGATAATGGCTTGGATAATTTTGTCTCGTTGACGTGTGAATTCTGCGGAGGTATCTGCACCCCGTGAAGTAGGGAAACCACCACCAGTACCATTCCCATTAAAGAAGTTGAGAACGTTGAAACTAGCAACTTTGATTGTACCACCTACATCCGGTGCTGTTTCTGGACGAGAATTAGCTGGTGTAAAGTTAACACCTGTGGAAGTTTGAATGCGATAACCTTCAAAACGCTGGTCTAAAACTCCAGTGACGCTAGATACTGTGTCACCACCGCGTAAGGTGTTGGTAGCACTGAGAGGATTACCACCACGACCGAATAAAATCGGGTCAGGGTTTTGAGTAGAACGACCATCATCAAGGATAATGCGACGGTTAGCAATCTCTTCTAGATAAGCAGCATATCCACTGACACTAGGAGCATTAAATTGAGTATATTGTTCTAGTCTGCCATCTGTACCAAGTTGATTACTAGCACCGATTGCGGAAAGTACAACTTGGCCAAAACGACCTAATTGAAAATGTTCAGTAACTGTTAAATCACCAGTTCCCGCACTCACATTAACTAGCATTCCTTCATAGCTTTCTAAGTCTGCAATGCTAGTAACAGGAAACTGAATATTAGTAACAGTGGGTAAGTTGTTAGCACCTAAATTTACAACATTGGTTAAACTCGAAAGTTGAGTTAAGCTGCTGCTAATACCGCTGCTGGTGCTGGTAAATTCTCCTACGGTTCCGGTAATGCGGACTTGATCACCAACGTTACCAGAAAATAAGCCTGTAGGATCATAAACAAAGATAGCTTCTGAGGTTGTAGAGTCACCATCAGCATCTGCATCTTCTTCTTGGACATAAAAGCCGTTGAGTTGAGAAGCACCAAGGAAAGCACTAACAACAATACCCTCTATGGTTTGAATTCCACCAAAAGCAGCATTGAAAGTTGTAGCATTACCTTGAATATCATGAATTTTGGTAATAGCAAATTCATCATCTGTAACTGTGACATCAGCGGTAACATCAATAAAGCCAGTTGCAGTTGCTGTAATGGTCACATTTTGAGAACCATCTACCACAGCATCATCTACAGCATTGACCGCAAAGGTGGCGTTATTTTGTCCAGCAGCAATAATTACTGTGGTTGCAACTGTTGCTTCTGTGGTGTCGTTACTATTTAAGGTGACAGTCAAGGCGTTATTTGTATCACCTGTGCGAGTAATTGTACCTGTGGCTGCATTTACTCCTGCAATTTCTGAGAAATTATCAGGAGTAATTGTTAAATTTAGAGTTGGTGTAGGTTGTCCACCTCCGCCGATTGTGTGGCTACCTAATCCATTAAAAGTATCTTGAGTAAAGCCTTCCCATTCTATAGAAGGGTTGAAAGCATCGTTAGGATTAGTATCTCCAGCAATGATATTTGATTTGCGGCGTATTATATTATCTGCTGTACTAATTAATTCGCTTCCCCATTCACTACCGGGGTCAAATCCAACTTGACCAATTACATCAATGATAATATCACCTTTCTTGAGAGCGATCGCATCATCACCATTAAAAAAGTTACTAGTCGATTGTTGATCTGTAACTGCTAAAATAGCGGCAACAGCATCATTATCAGCCACAACAAATACATCACCATTAGCAACTGTCCCTGTTAAGTTAATAGTTGTTCCTGGATTTGTATTGCCATTGAAATAGAATTCAAGTTTATAACCACTTGCAGCTAAATCTATCGCTGCACCTGTGCCATTAAAAATTTCTATAGCCTTATTAAAGCTGCTACCTTCAACATATTCGGAAATGAAAAGATCAGTTGCAACTGGGTTAATTACACCACTAGAAATGCTAATACTATTAGTTGGTAAAGCAGTTCCAGAATTATTAAAAGTCCAATTTGCTGAATTATTAATTGCTGCTATCCAGTCATTTTTTGTTCCACTGCTTAAAGTGTTGAGATTAAAAGCGGCATAAGTAGCAGAACTATTGAATAAAACTGCGGTGTTACTATCTTGAGATAATCCTGTAATTACACTCCCGCTTGTGGAACTGGTCGCATCTTCAAAAGTAGCAGTGTTATCAATTTGATATATACCTGTAATTCCCGAATTCATCGGGTTAGATGTATTGGTAGATTGAAATGCGGCTATTTGTTCTCCAGATTGACTAAAAGACAGGTCATTATAGCTACCTGCGGTAGTAGTACCAATTTGCCCTGTTTTTGTCCAATTAAAATCAGCAGAAATATCAATGCTACTAATAACCGTACCAGCAGCAATATCACTGTTAGCTATAAATTGAATTAGATTTTCATTACCATCACCGTCAGTTGCAGATGAACCTCTAAAACCTGTACCAGTCCAACCATTATCAGTGAAATAAATTACTGTACCTGCACTAATTGGTACGAAGTTTACGAATGAAAATACATCAGGAATACCATTAGTGATGTAACCAATAATCGCAATATCACCGGGATTAAGAATTGTAGCAGCCATGAATATCCTTAAAGATTGTGTTTTATGTACAGCGATTTCTAATGCGTGCTAAAAAACAACCGCATTCCTACTTATTTGCTGTGAATTTTTGTATCCATAATCAGGTTATCTCAGCAATATTAAGAAATAGCTAGGAAATAGTTAAAATAATGGTTAATAATGGTTAATATCATGCCGTATTGATACTATTAGCATTAACACCCTCAATAATTAGGGTTTTATAATTCGTAGTTCTGAAAATATTGTTGGTATTTAATCACTAAGTTAGCAAATATCCATCTTCCATTTTTACAATCCGACCTGCAATATCTAAAATCCGATGATCATGAGTAACTAACAAAATAGTACAACCTTGTTCTTTTGCTAATTGCTGCATTAAATTAACCACATCTCTACCAGACTTACTATCTAAAGCTGCTGTCGGTTCATCTGCTAAAACTAACTTGGGATGAAGTACCAAAGCACGTGCGTTCGCGTAGCGTACCGGAGGTAATCGCTACCCGTTGTTTTTGTCCCCCAGAAAGATGATCAGGATAATAATTCAATCTTTCTCCTAACCCCACTGTTGTTAACATTGCTGCGGCTTTTGCTTGTGCTTCTTGAAAAGAAATAAGTAGGTAGGCGGGAAAATTTCAAGGTATGTCATTGCGAACGGAGCGTAGCGGAGTGAAGCAACCGCAAGGGTTTTGATGATTTTACATTTTGTTACATAGTTAGGTTTATTTGTGCCTACCTACTTAGTATGATAAAATGCTTTGAAAAATTCCACATATTCCCAATAGATAACATTGTAGAGATGTTACATACAACGTCTCTACACCTTAATTTGCTAATGGGTAATCACATCCTGAGATGATAAATGCTGCCCAATAGTAAGGATGATTATAAGGCTGTGTGTGAGGTGATAATTTTCTATTATTATCAACTTGCATCGTTACATAATTCCTCAGTCTAGAATCCTCTGGATGCAGATTAGTCAGTAAGTCTTCATACCATGTGATTAGTTCCGCAACAGTTAGATTTTTTAACCATGTTGTAGCTTCAGATAAAGCAGTTACTGGTGATTGATGGAAAAGTAATCTGCGGTAAAACTCGATAATGACTAAAGCCGTAGCAGATGATTCAACTGGCCAAAGTGTACTCAACACATAAGGAACACCCCCACGGAGTAACCCAGTTGCTAAACCTACATATTCACCGCTGATATTCTGATTATTATTACTAACATTCTCGGAATTTGTCAGAGTAACCAGATTGTAATTACTAAAAGTATGTTGACTGATTTCTGCTAAAGTCAATTTATCTTCACCTGCCAAAACCAACGCAGATTTTTGAACTTCACTTAAATTATTGATAGCGTGACCCGTAAAATGCAAGATGTTGTAATTTGTGGATAAGGCATTTTCTAAATTATCTTTTGTAGCTTGTGAACCTTGGATGCGTTGGGCATTATTAAACATCTTTCTCACAATTGTTGCTGCAAAGTCAGCAAATTTTATTTCCTCATTAGCTGCGTGTTCTATATTTTCAACACTGAGAAATTGTTGCTGTTGCCAATTTGATAACCTATCAGTTTTTAATTCCAGTCCTATTTGAATACTGGGGAGATAATTGATGGTGTAATTTAGTAAATTCTCCTGATTAAGAGGGAAAAGGGCGTGAATGGGTAATTTGTGTAAATCACGATGGGGAATTAAAATCAGGTTGGTAATACCTTCAAGTTCCTGAATAATTGTGGAAATATTGAGGATGTTTTGCAGTTGTAATAACCTTTGTTGTATATCCAACCACCAGGAATGATGGCAGTGATTTTCTAGGTCTTGATTTTGGCGATATTCCTGATATTCTTTTTGCCAAACTTCTAGCCAATTTTCAAATTCAACTAGGCGCTGTACTGCTTCAGGGATGCCTCCTATATCTTGTATGGGTGTTAATAAAAGTATGGGTGATGGGGCTTCATATTTAATAATGAAGGTGTGTAAGGCAACAGGGCTAAGATGCCAATAAATAACAGCAGTTGTAGAATTGAGTAGTTGTTGAATAGCTTGATAGTTGGAAGAATAAATTTCATCACTCCAACCAGAAAGCAGTAATCTTAAACAGGTATTTTTAGAATGTTCAGCAATTTCCCAAGCTTCTACTAAATCACCTGTATCTACAGCTAAATCAACTCCTAATTGTTTCAATCCTGCAAATTTCAAAGCTAGTTGTTTTTTACTTTGTTCAGGGCGAGTTATTTGATTAAGTAACTGTTGTAATAAATCTAGACCTTGTTGTTGTAATTCCTGTGCTGCTAATGTTTGTCCTAAACCAATCAGCACTTTGGTTAGGGATTGCAAAACATCCAGGTGCAATTCTGCAAAATCTTCGGCTGTGAGGGTTAATAGTGCCTGTTGATACTCAGATATAGCTTTTTGCCAAAAATAACGAGGTATGGTTTGTTTTTTACCATGTTCGTAGTGTGTATTCCCAAGTGCTAAATGCAATCTTCCCCAACCTTCCGGGTGGGTATCTGGGCGGAGATATTTTAACCCTTCTTCATAAGTGGCTAATTTGCCCTCATAGCCACGCTGATTGAGTGCAGGATTGGATGTAGCTATGCTACTGGGTATACTCAGAGACGCTTTGTTATTAACTACATTTCCCACTGCCCAACCACGACCAAGCCAAGCTTCCCAGTAATCGAGTTTGATTTCTAAGGCGCTGTCATAGCAAGAAATGGCTTCTGCCAATCTGTCTAAATAAAACAGGGCTACAGCTTGATTGTACCAAGCGAGGTGAAAATCAGGTTTAATATTTATGGCTTGTTGATAGGAACTAATAGATTCTTCTCGTCTGCCTAAATTTTCTAAGGCAATGCCTCGGTTATACCAAGCTAAGTAAAAGTCAGGTTGAATAGCAAGGGCTTGATCCCAAGATGCAATGGCTTCTGACCAGTGTTTGAGGTTAAATAAGACTACACCCCGGTCAATCCAAACTTCGTGATAATCAGGTTGAATTTCTAAAGCTTGGTCATAGGAGGCGATCGCATCTTCAAACTGCTCAACTACCCCCAGTGCTACCCCCCGGTAATACCAGGTTTCCTGATCTTGGGGTTGTAAATTCAAAGCTTGGTCATAACTAGAAATAGCTTCCCAGATTAGCCCTAACTTCAGCATTGCCAAACCGCGACTAGCCCAAGCTTCTTGGTAGTCCGGTTTAAATTCTATAGCTTTATCAAAAGAAGCGATCGCCTCATCAAAGTCCCCAAACTCGCCGAGAACTCCCCCTCGATTGTACCAAGCTTTAGAGAAATCTGGTTTGAGACCAATAGCTTGGTCATAAGCAGCGATCGCTTCCTCAAACCTTTGTAAGTGAAACAGAGCCAAACCTTGATTAAACCAATATTCGGCAGATTCTGGTTGCAGTTTAGTTGCTTGATTGTAAAAAGCCAGCGCCCCCAACAAATCACCAGATTTAGCTTGTTGTAAACCTTGGTAAAACCATACTTGTGCCTGATTAGTGACAGTCAGTTGAAAAGCAGGTCGTGGAATAATTGTTTGGCGTTGATCACGCAGTGCCAGTTCCGAAGCAAGTTGCTGGACTAGATTGTTACTTTGTTCTAACCTCACCACCAACTCATCTAGAGTTTGTGCAACCTTCGGCTCCAAATTAGCCAAGGACTGATCCCAATTTTCTGCCAAAGGAGATGCTAAAACTTGCTCTACCTCCTCCTCAAAAGTCCCCAGGTTATCTTCCCCTGCATACTCATAAATGACAGCCTCAGATGCCTCTGCATCCTGATAACTCAACTGTTGTAGGTTACTTGTCCATGACTCCTCCAAGCTGATCGATACTGGCTGGATATTTACACGCTCTTGGTGATCATGCTCCCATAATTGTTCACCCAAATCCCGCAGCAATTGTTGTCCCGGAGTGTTTAAGACTGGTTCTGCTGGTGGTGTGGCTGCCACCTCTGCTGGTTGTAGATTTTCCTCATGCCTTTGGGCTAAGAACTCACGGCTTAATAACTGGATGCCAATTTCATAGGCAAGTTCACCAACTTTGCCTATATTTAGTTCGCCCAGTTTTACCATTCGCGTTGCGATCTGACTATTTGGCGCAGGTGAAGACAGCAATTTTTCACCAAATATCAGCAGCCAATCGATCCAACGCTCAACAGTAATCCGGGGTTCCATCCGCTGCAAATACTTCAGCGCCCATTGTTGTCCCCGCGCTTGATGTACACCTTCAAGCAACTCGTTAAACAACACTTCCAGATCCACGTTGGTTAATTCCGGTAGAGACTCTAGGGTCTCATATCCCTTCGCGCCGTCGGCATCATGTGTCCGACGACTGTCAAAGGAATAATTGAAAAACTTGTTAAGCCACTGCAATAGCCACCTGAGCATTTGCCACATTCTTGGATTTTCTTTCTCCTAGATTGTAGCCATCGTTGTGTCAAAAAAAATCATTAATTACCTAACAGACTAATCAATTAAGTTGGGAATGCGTTGATCTAGCCGCAAAAACTATACAAAACTTTATCAGTAAACAGAAATTACTGCGGCTGTTCCTCTCAATTTTCCGGGGGAGACGATTCACTAAATGCCTGTGATTGATTGATCAGTGTCTGAATAATTATTTGTGGATCATCAGTTTCAATTCCCAAATCTTGGGTAATTTGCTGGCGCAAGTTCTCATTCTCCTGCAACATCACCAATAATTCATCCCAAGTCACAGTTTGGTATTCTTCCTCTGGTAAATTTTCATCAGGGGTAATTTCGCTGACAGCATCTGGTCCGTCATATTCCCAAATCGGTTCACCTTGGGTGCGCGTCAACAATTGCATCCCAATTTCATATGCCAAGTCGCCAACTTCACCAACGCCCAACTCACCAAACTGTACTAACCGTGCCGCTAATTCGTTATTAGGTTTTTTGGATGCTAGTAATCTCTCCCCAAATCGATTTAGCCAATCTAGCCAGCGTTGAGTGCTGACGCGATGCTCAAGTTTATGTAACCAGTTTTGCGCCCAAGCCTGGCCTCTCGCTTGATGAACTCCTGCTAAAAGTTCTGTAAACAGAAATTCTAGATCCGTATCACTTAGGGGAGGTGCTACTGTTTTTTCCACATTCTTTTTTACAGGACTTTGTTTACTACCAAACAAACCCTGAAACAATCTTTTCAGCCACTGAATTACCCGCTTGAGCATCTGCTGCACCATTGAGTGTTGCCTATTAAAATTTTAGCGATGTCCGTGACCATATTGGGGAGTTGGGGAGATGAGGAGAATTAATCAAATTCTGCCTTTTGATTATTGAGTAAAAAGCTACCTCAATTATTTTAATTTTTCTGTAAATATATTTAGAGAATTTATTTCCCAAAGGAAACTGCCATGAGTTGTTAAAATAGTGAGACCCCAAAATCGAATGGTGGTGATACTCCATAACTGTTAACTGTTAACTGTTAACTGTTCACTGTTAACCGATTAGTCTCCATGTCTTACGAACCCCTACACCACAAGTATCGCCCCAAGAGTTTTGCTGAACTAGTGGGACAAGAGGCGATCGCTACTACTCTTACTAATGCAATTAGCTCCTCAAAAATCGCCCCTGCCTATTTGTTTACTGGCCCCAGAGGTACGGGTAAAACTTCTAGCGCCCGGATTTTGGCTAAATCTTTAAATTGTCTTAAAAGTGACAAGCCAACCGCTGAACCTTGTGGCGTTTGCGATATTTGTCAAGGCATTACTAAAGGCTATTCCCTGGATGTGATTGAAATTGACGCTGCTAGTAATACTGGTGTTGATAACATCCGCGAATTGATCGAAAAAGCACAGTTTGCCCCGGTGCAGTGTCGGTATAAGGTTTATGTGATAGATGAATGTCATATGCTCAGTACCGCTGCGTTTAATGCGTTACTGAAAACATTAGAAGAACCACCGAAGCACGTTGTTTTTGTCCTAGCCACAACCGACCCCCAGCGAGTATTACCAACAATTATTTCTCGCTGTCAAAGATTTGATTTTAGACGCATTCAGTTAGAAGCGATGGTCAAACATTTAGGTGCGATCGCCTCTAAAGAAAACATCAGTATTGCGCTGGATGCCCTCACCTTGGTAGCACAAATTGCACAGGGAGGATTGCGAGATGCGGAAAGTTTACTTGATCAACTAGCTTTATTTCCTGGGGAAGTCTCACCCGATCAAGTGTGGGATTTGGTGGGTTCAGTAAGTGAAAAAGATTTGTTGGCTTTATTAGATGCGATCGCTCAAGATAATTCCGAAGTAGTATTAGATGCTACCCGGCAAATCCTAGATCGGGGACGGGAACCCCTGACAATTCTCCAAAATTTTGCCGCCTTCTACCGAGATTTACTCATTGCCAAAACAGCCCCAAACCGTCAAGATTTAGTTGCTTGTACTCAACAAACCTGGACAACATTAGTTAACTTTGGCCACAGGTTAGATATCACTACTATTCTGCGCGGACAGCAACATTTAAGAACAGCAGAACTCCAACTAAAAAACACCACTCAGCCGCGTTTGTGGCTAGAAGTCACATTACTCGGCTTATTACCCAGTGCAAATATTCAGCCACAAGCGCCTAGTGTCCCGCAAGCAGTCAATACACCTGCGGTATCTCCACTTCCTTACCCAGCAGCATCTTCACCCCCACAGGCTTATAGCCAACCAAATTACAATTCTCCAGTATCACCACCTCCAGCAGCTTATAATAACCAACAAAATCATAATTTAACGCCCAATACAGTATCACCACCTCCAGCAGCTTATAATAACCAACAAAATCATAATTCAACGCCTAATACAGTATCTGCACCTACCCCAGAACCTGTTTATACTCCTCCGCCACCAGAGACAACACCTACAGCACCCGTACAGGAAGTTGTGGCAGGATCACAGTATGACTTAACTCAGATTTGGCAACAGGTACTTGCTAATCTTCAACCACCATCAAGGAGGGAAATGCTACGTCAAATGAGCCAACTTCTGGATTTTGATGGCGCTTTTGCTCGTATTGCTATTAAACAGGCATGGTATGAGAAGGGCAAATCTGATCTGCCGATAATTACAACTGCTTTTCACCAAACTTTTCAGCGTGAAATCCAAGTAAATTTGGAAAAAGCAACTTCATCAACTTCTACCACAGCCAGAAGAAATCCTCCCCCACAGGATTCTACTCGTGTTCCGCAACCACCGACGACACCCATTTATCACCAGCCAGTTCCAGCACCAGCACCACAACCAGTATCACAACAGCCAGCACCAGTACCACAACCCACCCAACCACCACCAAAAATTGAGCCTATAGTCACCAACACAGACCCAGTACAAAACTTTGCACCTCCACCAAGTCAAGCACCTATATCACCAAGACCTATATCACAAGCACCTGTATCAACTTGGGATAATGATGAAGTAGCAAAGGCAGCTAAAAGTTTGGCAGATTTTTTCTCTGGGGAAATTATTCGCCTCACAGATGATACTTTTGACTTATCTGATACTGGGGTTTCACTAGATGTTGAGATATATGAAACAGATTATGACTATGAGTGAACTACCCACACTGACTTGTTTTTCTCATGCTTGTCCCTTATATCCCGCCACTGATTCGGAGTACCAAATTCAGTGGGGGACTTACGGCGTAATAGTTAAATCTGCGTTTGTGGTAATTGGTCATTGGTCATTAGACATCTCCGGTAATTAAATGTGCGTGCTTTGAAACCCTTGTAGAGACGTTCCGCCGGAACGTCTCTACCATATTTCCGGAGAGGTCTATTGGGTTATTAACTTCCCCCTGCCCCCTGCCTCCTGCCTCCTGCCCCCTCTAAACTCCTGAACTATTGTTTTTCAAAAGTTTTTGGATCATTTCCGCTAGTTGTTTTAGTTTCACGGGTTTAGTTAAATACTCGTTTGCACCAGCTTGGAGACATTTTTCCTGATCACCAGGCATAGCTAATGCTGTCAGGGCAATAATGGGAATTGATACCAGTTGAGGATTAGCACGAATTTGACGCATTGCTTCTAAACCGTCCATCTCTGGCATCTGGATATCCATGAGAATCAAATCAGGGGTTTGAGAGTTAGCTTTGGCGATCGCTTGGTGTCCATTGTTCGCCAGAATCAGCTGATAGCCGCGAGCTTCAAGATAGCTCGAGAGGGCATCAATGTTGGCCAAATTATCCTCTGCTAGTAGAATCATTGGTGGCTTGGTGACTGGTTCCGCTGTGACGGTTGAATTCAGGAATTTGGTGATATCAGTCTGCCCCAGTTGCTCTATGGTGGTGGGAAATTGGGATAAAGTGGGGATTCCAGTCCGTTTGGGGATATAGGGTAAGCGCACAGTAAAACAACTGCCTTTGCCAAGTTCGCTACTGATACTGATGAAAGCACCATGCAGTTCGACTATTTGCTTAACTAAGGTCAGTCCTAAACCTGTACCTGCATACTTGCGATTTAGACTACTTTCAATTTGCATAAAGGGCTGAAAGAGTTTATCCATATCTGCGGGGGCAATACCAATACCTGTGTCAATGACGGAAAAGCAGAGGGAATAGAGAAAATCCGGCTGACCTGAAGGACAACCTTCATCTGCTTGACAGACTTCTAGATGTTCCAGATGAACAGCCAGCGTCACCTTACCACCAGAGGGCGTAAATTTGACGGCATTATTGAGCAAGTTAATTAATACCTGCCGCATCCGTCGTTCATCGACAATGATTTCTCCAAAGTCTTCTTGAAAAGCAGTTCTAAGTTGAATGCTTTTCTGCATTGCCTGTTGTTTGACGAAGGACAAACTGGAGTTGCACAGTTGGATAACGGAAACGGAGTCCATCTTCAGTTCTAGCTTGCCAGCTTCGATCTTCGAGACATCCAGGATATCGTTAATCAACTCTAGCAGGTGTCTCCCGCTGCGTTCAATGGTTGAGAGGGACTGTTTCTGGCGTTCATTGAGGATTCCAAATACCTCCTCCTGTAAGCCTTCTGATAGACCCAGAATAGCGTTAAGGGGGGTGCGGAGTTCGTGACTCATGTTGGCAAGAAACTCATCTTTGAGGCGGGTAGCACGGGTGAGTTCAGCATTGGAAAGTTCTAATCTTTGTTCGTATTCCTTGCGAGTCCGTATATCACGCAGAATAGTTGAGAAAAATTCGACCTCTCCCTGGGGAGATTTATGGGCGATGATCAATTGGGATACAGGAATTTCTTCTCCCTGGGCGTTTAGCAATGCGGTTTCTCCCACCCAAGTGCCATTAGCGATCGCTCCTGGTAATCCTGCTTCTAATACCAATTTTAGCGCCCATTGGGGATGGTAATTAGGAATATGTTTATCTTTAACGGAAGCATTGCTATCCAGATTCCAGAGTCGTCTAAACTCTCGGTTATTCCAGAGTACCTTACCAGATGCGTCGGTTATACCAATGTAATCGGTTGAGGCTTCTAGGATGGCAATCAGTCGGTTTTGTTCTTGTTCTAGACGTTTGCGGTCGCTGATATCGGCAAAATAACCCACAATCTCAATTATTACTCCCTCATAGTTTCGCACTACCCGTTGTTCATCCCGCATCCACAGGTAATGACCGTTCTTGTGGAGAAAACGGTACTCATACACATGATACCCCTGCTCCAACAGGTTGGGTAATTTGGCAAAAACTCCAGCTTTGTCTTCTGGGTGAATGTGGTTAGCCCAGAAGCCTGATTCTTCCATAAATTCTGCTGTTGTATAACCGAGAATGCTCTGAATATTCTCACTGATGAAAGTTGCCCTAAAGTCACCTGATGGTTTACAGGTATAGATAATCGCCGGACTGGAGGAGAGGATAAATTGCATTCGTTCTTTGAGGAGTTGATTTTCCAGTTCGGCTTGTTTGCGTTCGGTAATATCCTGGGCTGTACCGATTGTCAGCTTAACTTTGCCCCTATCATCTCGCTTAAACACAGAATCCCGACTATAAAGCCAACGCCACTCCCCATTGGCGTGTTGCATTCGATATTCAAATTCTAAAATTTCCCCATCCTGAATAGCATTTAATCGAGCATTTTGGGCTGGTAATTGGATCAGGTCATCAGGGTGCATGACATTTTGGAAGAAGTTTGATCCCATTGCCTGAATCTCTTCCGGGGTGTAACCTAAGATAGTAGCAATTTCGCGGTTAACGTAGACATTACGCTGTTCTTGGATGTCATAGAGATAGAGAATGTTGGGTGATGCTTCAGCAATTTGTTGAATAAATTGCTGGCTTTCTTTGAGGGCTAGTTCAGCTTGTTTGCGCTCACTCACATCTTTCATGAAGCAGTGATGGCCAATGAATTCCCCTTGCTCGTTATAGGCAGAAATCATTGTCAGTTGCTGATAAAAAATTGTCCCATCTTTGCGTATCCCCCTGGCTTCTGCTTCCACTTTGCCCGTTTTCAGCATTTGCTGATAAGCTGCTTCCATGCTGGCAATGTCTTCTGGATGAAAGGTTAGCTCCCACATCATGCCGATCATTTCCTGGGGTTCATAGCCACACAGACTGGCATAGGCAGGATTGACAGAGAGATAACGTCCCTGTGTGTCTAATCGTGAGATTCCCTCAACGGCATTTTGCATGGCCGTATTCATCTCTTGCAGTGCGGCCGTTCGCTGTTCAACCTTGATTTCTAGTTCTTGGTTTAACTGTGCTAATGCTCTTTCTACCTGGACACGCTCATTAACATCCTGTACAGTGCCAAACAACCGTTTAACCAGTCCTTGATTATTGAGTTCGGCTCTAGCAACAGCCTCCATGAACCGAAAAGACCCATCAGGCTGGTATGCTCTCAGCAGTAGTTGATAAGGTTCTCCTTGATAAATTGCCCATTGCACTGCTTGGTGGAGTTTTTCGGCATCCTCTGGATGGTAAAGTTGCAGGTTTTCTAGGTAAGTTGGTTCTCCCAGGGAAGGATCACGTCCTAAAATGCGGAATAGTTCCGCAGACCAGGTAATTTTCCCGGTTTCAATGTCAAATTCCCAATTGCCAATCTTGGCTACCCGTTGGGCTTCGGCTAATCGGGATTGACTTTGGCGTAGAGCAAGTTCGGTTTGCTTTTGTTCAGTAATATCCTCAGCCATTGCGGCAATGCGGTAAACCTGCCCAGAGCTATCCTTGATGGGGAAACATCGTCCCCATATCCAACGAATCGAACCATCGGGTTGAATAATGCGGTATTCTTGATGAAATAATCCCTGTCCGTCGGTGGCTTGATGGGCAGCATGGATGCGCTCCTGATCATCCGGGTGGAGAACAGTCATCCAGGAGTCAGAATCTTGATAGAGACTCTGGCAGCTTTGCCCCCAGATTTCCTCGTAGGCAGGGTTCACATAGAGTAACTCTCCAGAGTCTACCTGACGGAGTAACATGACTCCGTGACTGTTTTCTGCAAACTGTCGAAACTTCTCTTCGCTGTCCCGCAGGGCTACTTCTGCTTTTTGTCGTTGTGCTATTTGGGTTTGTGCTGCTTGGTAAACAGTGCCTTGTTGAATGGCAATCGCTAGTTGGATGCCGATCTCTTCCAACAAAGTCAAGTCGGTAGCATTCCAGTGGCGATAATCTGTACAGTGATGCCCGATTAACAATCCCCACAACTGTCCAGAAACCAAAATTGGTACAACTAGATTGGCTTTTATCTGATATTGCTCTAAAAGTTGCACGTGACATTCTGCATACCCGGATTTATGGATATTATCAATGGCGATAGTCCGCCCTGAGCCATACAGTTCTACAGCTTGCTTCTGAAAACAGGGATCTTCAATGCGATGGGCGATAGATGCAGTCCAACCTTCACCTAAAGACTCGGCCACAACGATACCGCTCCAATCTGGCTCAAACTGATATACAATGATGCGATCGCACTTTAAGAATCCCCGTACTTCTGTAACGGCTGTGCTGAGTATTTCCTGTAAGTTCAAGGAAGACCTAATTTGAGTGGAAATTTGGGTGAGCAACCGTTCCCGTTGTACTTGCGTCTCTAATGCGGCGGTACGCTGTTTTACCTGGCGTTCTAGTTCGGTATTGCGGGCTTGCAGTAACTCTAGTTTCTCAGACTCCAATCGGGATACTTTTTCTTCTAGGGTTTCTACCATGCGGTAGATTTCCATCGGATTCAGCACATTTAACAAACTGGTTTGGGTGACAATGCCTAATAACCTATTTTTCTCGTCTGTCACTACTAACCGATTAATTTGTCGTTCTTGCATCAACATCCGCACTGACCAGAGGGAAATATCTCCCCGCACAGAAAACACAGGGGTACTCATGACGGTCTGTGCCTGTATGGTGGCAAAATCTAGCTCTAAGGCTAAAAACTGGACTATATCGCGCTCGGTAATAATTCCTATGGGAATCGGGTGATGCTCATCGTCTGCTACAATCACTACTGAACTAACCTGATTTGCCGTCAATAATTGAGTTACTTCAACGATGGTAGTGGTGGGTTGGGTGTGAACCACTTCTGGTGTCATGACTTCTGATGCTACACGCAGATGTAACAGGTCAATAGGGCGTAATAGTTGTCGCAAACTGTCATGGGTGAGCAATCCTAGCACTTTTCCCTGCTCATCTACTAAGGGCAAATGGCGAACATGATGCTGCTGAAATATGCTCAGTGGCACAAAGAGGTTGGTGAATTCTGAAGCTTGCAGGGTGATCACTGGAGACACCATAACTTCAGCGATGGTTAAATCTGATAGGTTACGTTCTGTAGCACTCAGTCTCACGAGATCCCGTTCAGTGACAATCCCCACCAGCCGCTTATCTTCTAAAACCAGTACGCAACTACTTTGAGAAGGAGCCAGTAATAGTTCTAGTTGAGCATCAATTTTGCAGGTATAGGAGCAGGTTGTACCACCTGCACTCATTAATGTGATAGCTTCCACTACACAGGCATTCGGTGCGATCGTCAAAGGATGACGAGCAATCGCAGTTTCTAAATCCATGTCTGTGAGAATAGTTGCAGACACTTTGTTACCTCAATGCAAAAATGGTAGTTTTTTGTGTTACCTGGTAGGATCATAAAATGATATATAAAACTCTATTTCCAGCCAGATCAGTTATTAGTTATCGCGGTTTATTATTCACTGTCTTTTGCCTATTTTGAATAGATAAATCAAATAGGAATGCTATGGTTTAGGCATAATATTGAGACATGAATTTGTCGGTAATAGTCCAAAGATGATCATCTAATTTAGTGAATATCCATTCAGCAATATACTCTGGAACCCCACCATAAAATGCTTCGGCAATACCACCTGTAATACAAGCAATAGTGTCACTATCCCCACCAATAGAAATAGCATTACGAATTGCATCTTCAAAATCAATTGATTCTAAAAAAGCAATAATAGCTTGAGGAACAGAACCTTGACAGGACATATCATATTCATAATTAGGTCTAATTTGGTCTAAGGTTTGCTCTAAGTTATAACCAAAAGTATTTTGGATATAAGATTTGATGGTAGTTTTATCATAGCCAGTACGGGCTAAAAAGATAGATGCGGCTGTTGCTTGTGCGCCTTTGATGCCTTCAGGATGATTATGAGTAACTTCCGCACTATGTCGGGCTTCTTCCAAGACAATATTTAGGTCATCAAACGCCGATGCTATCGGACTAACCCGCATCGCTGAACCGTTACCCCAACTATTGTATGGCTCGGTACTACTGGAATTTGCCCACTGCATAAAATGACCGCCATAACTAGCATGGGGATATTCACCGTAATAAGATTTGAATTGCTGAATATATTGGAATTTATCAATATATTTGGTTTTGTCCGGGAATTCGTCGGCATTGAGAATAACTTCAGCAACCGCCAGGGTTAACACTGTATCATCTGTGAAATGACATCTATCGTCGAAAAGGGGAAAGTCCTTAGTTTTTATATTGTCAAACTCATACACTGAGCCAATAATATCACCTGCGATCGCACCTAACATACTTGTCTCCAATCTGTAATATTTAACTTAGTTTTTTTCAGGTGTACTACGGCGTTATAGTCTAGTACGCCTTCTAAAGAACGTTTACTTTTATCTAGTAAAACATTACCTTTGTACCAATGCACCTGCAAATTCCCTGACTCAATAGGCGCAATATTGACTTTTCCCTCAAATTCGCCCCAATTATTCCGTAAAATTACTTGAAACACAGGCTTTAAAACTACATCATTACCACGCATTCCTCAACACCGCCTCCCGCACAGCCCCAGCAATAGCATCCTTGCGTTCCTGTACCCTATACTATTAAACTGCTTACCCCGACGTGTGGCAACAAAAAAACAACCTTCTGGTAATTCCTTTTCTGGTGGTGATAACATGGACTTATCATAAAATAGGCTGAAAACCCCGGAATCAACTCTTAAAAACCCCAAAAAATTTTAGGGTTGATGTCTTTTAAGCCGGCGATGAAAGCCAATTGAGGCGTTTACGCCGAGCGTGACTCGATGATCAAAAATTACTAACTTTGGCGTTAATAGAAACAGAAATAATTTAATTTTTTTCTCAGGACAAGAGGCAGATACGCAAAGAGTATTAAATTATATCGCTCTCTTGATATATATCTTGGGAGAGTGACAAAATTCTCATTTCAAAGACCTAAATAGTAATAGTGTCTAACCAAAAAACTTCTCTGCGTTCTCTGCGCCTCCGCGTAGGTAAAAATATGACTACAACTTTATTACAAACCAATTCCCTGGAATCATTACTAGGTAAAGAAGCAGAAGATTTGCTGACCTACAAAGCCAAGGTTTCTTCAGATTTGCTGCATTTACCAGGAGCAGATTTTCTAGATCGAGTGTGGATAAATAGCGATCGCTCTCCTCGTGTGCTGCGAAATTTACAACAAATCTATTCTACTGGCAGATTAGCAAATACTGGCTATCTCTCTATTCTCCCTGTAGACCAAGGTATTGAACACTCGGCCGGGTCTGCTTTTGCACCTAATCCTATTTATTTTGACCCAGAAAATATTGTTAAATTAGCAATAGAAGCTGGTTGTAATGCTGTGGCTACAACTTTAGGTGTATTGGGCAGTGTTTCCCGCAAATATGCCCATAAAATCCCCTTTATTGTCAAAATAAATCATAATGAATTGTTGACTTATCCGAATCAATTTGACCAAATTATGTTTGCTGATGTTTGGCAAGCTTGGCATTTGGGGGCAACAGCAGTAGGGGCAACAATTTATTTTGGTTCAGAACAGTCTCCCAGACAAATTCAGGAAGTAAGTCAAGCTTTTAAACACGCCCATGAATTGGGAATGGCAACTGTACTTTGGTGTTATCTGAGAAATAGCAATTTTAAACAAGATCAAGATTATCACCTTGCGGCAGATTTAACAGGACAAGCGAATCATTTGGGTGTAACCATTGAAGCAGATATCATTAAACAAAAGTTACCGGAATGCAATAATGGTTATGGGGCAATTGCCAAAGCCACTGGTAAAAGTTACGGTAAAACTGATGAGCGAGTTTACACAGAATTAACAACGGAACACCCGATAGATTTAACTCGTTATCAAGTATTAAATTGCTATGCTGGACGAGTAGGTTTAATTAATTCTGGGGGCGCTTCTGGTAAAAATGATTTTGCGGAAGCGGTGCGGACTGCTGTCATTAATAAACGTGCTGGTGGTACAGGATTAATTTCTGGAAGGAAGACTTTCCAGCGTCCGTTTGAAGAAGGGGTGCAGCTGTTTCACGCTATTCAAGATATTTATTTATCGCCTATGGTAACTATAGCTTGACTTTCTTTTGCTGTTAATTAACCCCAGATACCCGAAGTATTGGAGAATTCGGGTATCTTGTCGTTCAATTACCGAAGAAAGGCAGAGGGCAGTCTTGCAGGAGGCAGAAGGTTTGAGAAAATAATAGACCTCTGCCAAAAGGGTTTAAAGCCCACGCCACTTGACGGCAGTTGCTTGATGCGGGGGAACCCGTCCACCGCAGTGGCTCCTAAATTTACTGATGGGGATTACCTCCTGCCTCCTTAAAGCAGCGTTTCCCCTGTCAAACCCTCTTGATGCAAAGCTTTGTTATTCAAATTTATACCTCATTTACCTGCAATATGCTATGTACATTACTTTTTATATACCTTTAACCAACCCCAGGGAAGACGTTAGTTCAAGGATGTTTTTTTAACATGGAGGCATTTGCCAAATATTCATAAGGACATTTGCCTAATGTTGGAAATCAAGAGATTATTTAATCAGATGCACCGCAAAGTTGCTATCGTCATGTCAGCTGGTTTAATCTGGCTAATGAGCTTACCGATGCTTCCTGTCCAGGCAGCTGGTTATTATTCCCAGAAAACTCACCAGGTAGAAATAACTAGACCATTTTTTTCTACCAAAGAGCGTGAATTAGTTAGAACTGAGCCTGTTAGACATTATTACTCGGCTCAAGACCGCAGAAAAGAAAAAGTCTATACAACCCCAGAAATGGGCGATGATTATATCGAAAGTGGGAAGCGTGCAGGTGAAGTAATTCCTAAAGAGTTGGGAACTGGAAGTAGGCAAAAAAATCCTATCAATATGCTCAAACGTGCGGGGGAAGAGTTGGGTAATGAACCACTAAAACGGACTTTTGGGGCAAGGGATTATGAAAGGAGTGAAATTGAACAAGAACTCATGCAAAATAAGGCTGCAAGAGGTGATTATCGGTAATTAAGTAGGTCGGCGTTAAAAATTGTCGTTATGACAAGGCAGAAGGGAACAGGTTTTTATACAACTTGACTTTTTGTTACACACTTCAGTTTTTTCGCGCCTTTCTACTTAAACTTTTCTTTTGCCTGTTGTATTGATGAGGTGTAGTAATACTAATCCCTTATTGTATCAATCAAACGAAATTGCTGAAATTGAGGATTTGATTGATTGGGGTGAATGCTTGTCGGCAGTTAGATGCCCCCAACCCCCCTTTTTTAGGGGGGCTGATTCCTGAGTTGTGAATTCTTACCAATTAAGCCGAATCAAGCACCTTGAATTTTTCTTTCATACCCTACCCATTCTTTATTTCGCAGGATATATTTTTGAATTTTCCCGGTGCTGGTTTTGGGTAAATTGGTAAATTCAATGGCGATGGGACATTTAAAAGTTGCTATCTGACTACGACAAAATTGGATTAATTCTTGTTCTGTAACTTGCACATCTTCTTTTAAAGTTATAAAGGCTTTTGGTGCTTCACCTCGTTTTTTATGAGGTACAGAAACCACAGCACATTCTAATACTGCTTCATGGCGATAAAGACATTGTTCAACTTCAATGCTAGAGACGTTTTCGCCATTGGTAATGATTATGTCTTTGATTCTGTCGCGCAGTTCAATATAGCCATCTGGGTGCATGACGGCTAAATCTCCGCTGTGAAACCAGCCGCCACGAAAAGCTTGTTCTGTTCCTTCTGGATCATTATAATAACCTTTCATGACCATATTTCCCTGCATGACTACTTCTCCCATTGTTTTACCATCAGCAGGGATATCTTGCATATTTTTATCTACGACTCGTAACCCATCTCCGCTAATATAAGTTACTCCTTGACGGGCTAATAACTTGCCTTTTTCTTCGTTGTTTAAATTCTCCCATTCTGTTTGGTATTCACAAACTGTATAGGGGCCATAAACTTCTGTTAAACCGTAAACATGAATAATTTTTGCGCCAATAGCTGTGTATTTTTCTATTAAGGTGGGTGACGGTGGTGCGCCGGCTGTGGTGATTGTGATTGGTTGTGTTAAACTTTGGGGACGTTCTCGATAATTCAGCAGAGAAATTAAAATAACTGGTGCGGCATTAAAATGAGTTACTTGATATTGTTGAATAAGTTCCCATACTTTTTCGGGGTGAAATTTACGTAAACAAATATGAGTTCCACCAATAGCAGTAACCGCCCAAGGAAAACACCAGCCGTTACAATGGAACATTGGTAATGTCCAAAGATAGACTGAGTTGGGTGTTAAATTGGTTTCTATGATCGCTCCTAATGTGCTAAGATATGCGCCTCTATGGGAGTACATGACTCCTTTAGGATAACCGGAAGTACCGCTAGTATAATTAATGGTAATTGTTTCATTTTCATCTGTTATTAATGAAGGTAAGGCTCCAGGATTACCAGTTTTGATAAATGTTTCATAATCTTCTCCTGGTAAGGGCGTAAATCGTTCTATGTCATGGATATTGATAATATGTTTGACGGTTTTTAAATCATTTTGAACTGGACGAATTATATCTGCTAGTTCTGTATCAATAAATAAAAATTTTGCCCCACTATCGTTGAGAATATGAGCGACTTCTTGAGGTGCTAAACGGGTGTTGATAGAAACTAAAATTCCCCCGGCTAAAGGTACTGCAAAATGGGCTTCTAGCATCTGGGGGGTGTTGAAAACAAAAAAGGCGACGCGTTCGCCTGTTTCTATTCCTGCATAACGTAAGGCTGAAGCTAAACAATTGATCCGGGCTGCAAATTCGCTATATGTAAATTTTTGGTTTCCATAAATGATCGCAACTTTGTCACGGTAAACTTTGGCGTTGCGTTCAATAAAGGTGAGGGGTGTGAGAATGTTTTGATAAACTGCTTTTGGGTTCATGGTTAATTTTAATAGCTTGATTTGAGCTTTGTTGCCTAGAGAATGTTTTAAATCGTATATATTATATAGTAATTTTACTTACGAGGAATCCAAAAAATTTCTATTCATAGTAATTCATCTTGATACAGCGTATAGTCGGTAAATTAATTGCAATGTGGAGAGTGACAAAGCCTTGCACCAACAGAGTTTTACTGCTGTAAAGACGTTTCACCGAAACGTATCTACTGAACACTTAACGTTTAAATATGTTTATTGGCTTAACAGCAGAGATATGTTATGCTTGTGTATCACCAACCTCAAATTGTGAAACTCAAGGTCAGGAATTTGCAAAAGGCAAATCTCGACTGAGATTCTGGGATATGCTGAGATCATAGGATAGAGATTGGCTTAAAGAAGTAGAATGAAGCTGGCAGCAAGAGTAAGTCAGGTGACACCCTCCATAACCTTAGCGATCGCAGCTAAAGCTAAGGCCATGAAAGCAGAGGGTATTGATGTTTGTAGTTTTAGTGCGGGAGAACCGGATTTTGATACTCCAGCACATATCAAAGCCGCAGCCGCGAAGGCTTTGGATGAAGGGAAAACCAAGTATGGTCCGGCTGCTGGTGAACCAAAGTTAAGGGAAGCGATCGCCCACAAGCTCAAAACCGATAATGGTCTTGATTATAAGGCAGAGAATGTTTTAGTTACTAATGGCGGTAAGCATTCTCTTTATAATTTGATTGTGGCACTTATTGACCCCGGTGATGAGGTGATTATCCCTGCACCTTATTGGTTAAGTTATCCCGAAATGGTGACTTTGGTTGGTGGTAAGTCGGTAATTGTGGAAACTGATGCTTCTACGGGTTACAAGATTACCCCAGAACAGCTAAAGAAGGCTATTACCCCAAAAACTAAGTTATTTGTCCTCAACTCCCCTTCTAACCCCACGGGGATGGTGTACACACCAGAGGAAATTAAAGCCTTAGCTAAGGTAATTGTTGATGCAGATATTTTAGTTGTTTCTGATGAGATTTACGAAAAGATTCTCTACGATGGTGCAGAACATATCAGCATCGGTTCTTTAGGTGCGGAGATTTTTTCCCGGACTTTAATTAGTAACGGTTTTGCTAAAGGTTACTCGATGACTGGGTGGCGTTTGGGTTATTTAGCTGGACCTGTGGAAATTATTAAGGCTGCTAGTACCATTCAAGGACATAGTACATCCAATGTCTGTACTTTTGCTCAGTATGGGGCGATCGCTGCTTTGGAAAGTTCTCAAGACTGTGTAGAGGAAATGCGTCAAGCTTTCGCTAAACGTCGTCAGGTGATGTTTGACAGACTCAATGCTATTCCTGGTTTGAGTTGTCCTAAACCAGACGGCGCTTTTTACCTGTTCCCTGAGATCAGTAAAACCGGGTTGAAGTCTCTGGAATTTTGCAACGCTTTGTTGGAAGCGCATCAAGTTGCTGTTATTCCGGGTGTGGCTTTTGGTGCTGATAAGAACATCCGCCTTTCCTATGCTACGGATATGGCAACTATTGAAAAGGGGATGGATCGGTTAGAGAAGTTTGTCCGTTCTCGAATTTAATAGGTGATAGTGAATAGGTGACAGGTGACAGGTGACAGAAGGAGTTGAGTAGAGGTAGAAAGTAAATATTTATTCCCACCTCCTCATCATCCATACTTAACACCCTACACCTCACTGTCACCTATTCCCTATTCCCTCTTAACTGTCACCTGTCACTTGTTAACTGTCACCTAAAATGTCATATCTTTGACATTGTTCTATAAGTTTTTTCTTGATGAGCGATCGCACGTTTTCCGGTGAGACTACAATACAATCAGATGAATATTGCATAATTTCCCGAATAAACCAGAATGTATTTGATACTCTCCTAATTACTCGCTTCACCTGTGGTTGATCTGGTAGCCATTCAACGGTTTTATCTTCTGCTTTGGTTTGATAGGCAAAAGCTAAACCTTTGTATAGGTGCATTTCTACATCTATTTGATCTAAGTTATTAAGCCATTTTCGAGTAATGTTCATAACCGATGCTTCGTTAATGTTGTCTAAACGAAAACACCAATTATGTTGTAATTCTGGGATGTCAAGATTTCCTTCTGTCTCTTCACACCAACAGTCAAGATATTGACGCTTTTCATGGGGTGTGATTTTGGCATAACGAACAGTAAAATTAAATACTCGTTCTGCTGCATCTTGATAGGAAAGTTGAAAGGGTTGTTCACGCAATATATAGTGATCTATTTGCAACCGCCAAGATGGGCGAGAATGATTTAAAAACCCTTCTATTTCTTTCCGTAAAAGTACGGATAATTCACTGCGTTCTAGTAGCAAATTAGCGATAATTTCCGCTTGTTCATTTTGTCCGATGTCGGTTAATGCACCTATACAGCGATGTAAAGCGCGAATACGGAAATCCTGCCAGTCATGATTTTTACCAACAATTAATTCACGTTTGGCGATCGCTTTGATGAGTTTGGAGATATTTGGATTATCTTCTCCCCACATCATACCGAATTCGAGAGCGATCGCTTCTAGTTCGGCTTTGTCTCGTTCTGATACCGACAGGGTTATGGACTGACCTTTGCGACTCATTAAAAGTGTCCGTGTACTTTATACTTGTTTTCTCTTGTCAACTTTTATTTTCAGTGTCATTATAGGTTTTAGCAACGAGTTACGGACAGTTTTTAAGGTAACAATGAAAAACTGCCACCAATGGTGGCAGAAATTGAAATAAGTTATTAAGGGTATGTCAGAAAACTACAGTATTCAACTCAAACCTGTTTATTCGCAAACAGTCCCCACACCTGATGGGGTTAAATTACCTGATAATTGGTCTTTATCTTGGCATCAATTAGAGACTTTAAAAGCATTGCGCGATCCAAATATTGACGTAGTTTTCAATACTGCAATGACAGGTGATGGTAAAAGTTTAGCTGCTTATTTAGAAGTTCTTCAAGGTGAATTTTCCGCGATTGGACTTTACCCAACTAATGAATTAGCGCGTGATCAAGAAACCCAAATTAAAGGATATATTGATATATTTAAACCAGAAAATCAACCTCGTGTAGTTAGATTGAATGGGGCTGATTTAGAAATTTATGCGGAAAACGAAGAATTAAAAAAAGGTGCTGCACTTTTAACTCGTGTAGTACAATCTGAAATACTTTTAACCAATCCTGATATTTTCCACTACTTACATCATGGAGCATATCTAAGCCATGATGATAGTCCTGATAAACTTTGGGGACGAGTTAATAAAAACTTTGATTTATTTATTTTTGATGAATTTCATGTTTTTGCTGCTCCCCAAATTGCCAGCGTAATTAACACCATGCTGTTAATTCATTGTACAAACCGCAGGAAAAAATTTCTCTTTCTTTCAGCTACACCAGATAAAGATTTAATCAGCAGATTAGAAACAGCAGGATTTCGTTGTCAAGAAATAAATCCTCTGGAAGAAAATAAATATCAATTTCCTGATCATCCAGAACAAGAAGCGCAACTTAAAAACCAAAATTGGCGACAGGTAGCGCGAGGAATTGCACTCAATTTCATACCTTTAGAACCGAGTTTTAAGGCTTCAGAAACTTGGTTAAAAGCCAATATTGATTTAATTGTATCTCAGTTTCAAGAATATCCAGGAAGTAAAGGCGCGATTATTCTCAATTCAATTGCAGCAGTGAAGCGACTAACTCCATTTTTTCAAGAAATTTTAAAACCCTATAATTTGACAGTAGGAGAAAATACAGGTTTATCAAGTAAAGGAGAGAAAGAGTTAAGTTTGTCGGCTGATTTAGTTTTAGGTACAAGTACAATTGATGTAGGAGTTGATTTTAAAATTAACTTTCTGATTTTTGAATCATCGGATTCTGGTAACTTTATTCAACGTTTAGGAAGATTAGGAAGACATGACGGATATCAAAAAAATGGTCAAGAGATTAAATTTGAGAATTATACAGCTTATGCTTTAGTTCCTAACTTTTTAGTTGAGCGTTTATTTCAAACAGATTCACCAGCATTACAAGTTGATAATATTTATGATCGTCCATTTTTGCAACAAACGATAAAGGAACAATATCGGAAAATTAATGATTTTCATGGCTATTATCGCCGATGGGGTGCTGTGCAGTCATTTTGGTTATGTTGTAAATTGAGTGATCGCACCATTAAACAACAATATGCTCAAAGTAGAGAAAAGTTTCAAAAAGCCTGTGAACAAGTATTTAATACAAGTTTAAAATCACAAGCTGGATATATTACAGGATGGGCTAAAGACTGGAAAGAAGTGTCAGGTAAATCAGGAAATCCCATTGCTGAAGATGCAGCTAGTTTTCGCGGTTCTAGTCCTTTGCAATGTGGATTATATGATTTAACAGAAAACAACGAAAATGAGAGATTTAAAACCTACGATTTACCGGGAATTTTAAGCAACTTAGAAATAGAAATGTGGACGGAAGCGGGATTTATGCGGACATTAAAAGAAACCGCCGAACGTACCGGACAACCCATAGCAAAAGGTAGATTTGCCCACTGTCTCGCATTTATCAAGTTGCGTTCCTATCGTGAAGAACGGTTGAACTGGAAATTTACCTATTCTGGAGACTTGCAACCCATCGCTGATGCTTGGAAAGTTCAGGTTTTAACAGGGGTGGGAGTATGGCAACCGGATAATGCTTGGATAGGTCAAATTGATAAAAAACTGAAAAAAGAGGGTTTAGTTTGTTATGTGATTCGTCGTCCAGTGGCGGAAGTGCGGATGCGGTTAAGGCTACCCATGTACTTTCAACTTTATCCCATCAGTGACAAGTACAGTATTCATGAAGCAACTCAGCCCTATTCTATAGCCTTTGGTCAATCTGCGTTGCTGTTGGATACACTTGCTTATACGGTTAAAAGCCAAGGAGATGAGATATGGATTGCTTGAGGTTGCGATCCCTAATAGGGATTATTTTAAATAGCTTAAGTTACTCAAGCTACAGGGTAGACAACAAACTATCAGCGACAAATGACTGTGTATTTCAATCCCTAATAAGGATTAGTCTACCCGCAGAAGCAGATTGTACGATGAAATTGATTAAAAGTCAACTAAAATATTTAGCTGGTCACACAATCATTACTCAAAGATTAGACTGTTAACTTAAAGAGGAGTAATTAAATGAATTAGCTGGTCTAGCTAAAAAAGAAAAGATATACTAGGTAGGAGCAACCCAATACAAAAGGAAAAGCTTCCATGCTCTACCAAAATACTGAATCTCTCCTCGCTAATCTTATACAGAAAGCAGATATTAATACACTAAATCAAGTCGTGACTATACGCTTACTTGGTGAAGTATGTGAGCATAATTACCGTATTAGTGCTTTAGAAAAAAAACATGAAGAGATATTGCTAAAACTTGACAATTTTGAAAATCAGCTTCAAGAAAACCAAGAATCAATGAGCGTCCTAGAAGCAGAAATACCGCATTTAAGACATATAGTTTGCAAAAATGAAGATTTAGAGAATCGTTTAACCTTTCTTGAACCAGAACCAGAGGACTAAAGTGCTATTTACGGCTAGTAGAGTGTGCGTTAGCCATAGCGTAACGCACCAAAATCAAAAATTAGGAAATATGAAATGAAAAACAACACTCCCACAATTGCAGAACTTCAAGAACTATCCTCACAACTTCCTGAAAAAATACCTTACTTAAAAATGTTAGTCCTGTTTGGTTCTAGAGCAACTGGGAACACTAATGCCAATAGTGACTGGGATTTTGCTGTTTTATGGGATGAGGAAAAATATAATTCATACATAGAAGAACATCCATTAGCTTTGTTTGAGTTACCCATGTTGATTGGGGAATTATTTAAAATCAATTCTGACAAAATTGATATTGTTCAATTAAATCAATCTTCTTGGTTAATTGCTCATTTTGTTGCTCGTGACGGAATTTGTGTGTTTGAGAAATACCCTGGAGAATTTGATAATTTTCGCTCAAATTTCTTAAAAACTGAATCAGAATTAAAAAGATTCCGTCAAGAACAACATCGAATAATTGAAATACAACTAAATAAGTGGGAAGCATGAATAATATAGACTCAGAAATAGTTTTAGCTAGACTACAGCTAATTACCAAATATTACAATACCTTAGAAGAATTTTCTTCTATTAGTCTTGATGAATTTTTAGCTGATTTTCGTCAACAGCTTATTGTAGAAAGACTCCTGCAATTAATGACTCAAGGTGCAATAGACATCAACGATCATATATTGTCAAAATTCAACCCTGGAAAATCTTACACTAATTTTGAGGCTTTCATTGAATTAGGTAAATCTCAAATAATTACATCAGAATTAGCGAAACAAATAGCACCATCATCAGGATTAAGAAATCGTCTAGTTCATGAATATGATGATATAGATCCAAATCAAGTTTTTAAAGCAATTAATTTTGCCTTACAGCAATATCCACTTTACGTCAGACAAATCAACTCTTATTTAATTTCATTGGCAGAAGACAATGGCTAAAAAAAGTAAAGATGCAAATGAATATCAACAATTATCACTTCTAGAAATAGAGAATAATTCAGATTATGAAACTTCAGATGATGATTGGTTATTGGGTGACTTTGGTTTTGATGGTGATGATAATAGAACGATTGAAACCAAAGGACAATTACTCACACTCAAACTATTAAAAGAAGCAATACAATCGCAAAATCCAAATGATCAAGTCATGGCAGATTTTAGCGAATATGTATTACCAAACTTGCTAAAAATCGCTATTGGTGTCACCGCTAAAGGTGGTAAATTCTTTGATGAAATAGACGAAAAACGAGAAGCCGAAGGTAAAACCAAAGTTAGACGAAATAACGCTGCTGATCAATCTTTAAATACACACTTACTTAATGGCTTATTTCCAGCAAATTTAATTGAGCAAAGATTAGAAAAACTGGATACCACAGTAAAAAGGGTTGTAAAAGATAAAGAAAGGCGTTTAGTAATTGCTGGTTTTATTCTCCATGACTTTGAAAAATTCCCAGATGCACCTGAAGACTGTCGCAAACTACCTTTAGATGAACATAAAAAAATCATTGATGAAAAAATTCGACAATTAGGACTTGATAAATTTATCAATCCCAATAATCCCGAAATTTATCAAGAACATATTGATGATTTATTGTGTATGGC
This sequence comes from Anabaena sphaerica FACHB-251, assembly GCF_014696825.1. NCBI lineage: Bacteria > Bacillati > Cyanobacteriota > Cyanophyceae > Nostocales > Nostocaceae > Anabaena > Anabaena sphaerica. The sequence goes on from NZ_JACJQU010000002.1 coordinate 588,244, forward strand.
TTATAATGCACAAATTCGCTGGGATACTAACTGGAATTTTTCGGAATTTGGGTTAAATCCTGTTCTTAAAGATCGCACGATTCGCAGTTTATGTGATTTAACTCGTTTAGCTGATTTACTTTCTTCAATTATTAAACATCCTCAAGATTCAGAAAATAGGGCATTAAATGAAATTCTCCATAGTCTCAGTGATGGAAAACTGAAGTTTACTTATCATCACATTGCCGAAAATAGAGGTGTTTTAACCAATGTTGTTAATAATGCTGTAATTGAAGCTCACACTAACTTAAATACTGACGAAAATAGATATTATCAACCTTTGTTATATCTACCAACAGGGGTAATTTATCTAGCGTTGCGTAATGCTCCTCCTATCTCACCAGAAATTTTACCAGATATGGTAGTTAATAAAATTAAATCTCTTTGTAGAGATCAATTAAAACTCAGACAAACGGGATTTGGTAGAGATGGAAAAGGTATGAAATATGCTGAATATTACAATCTATTTTTTGAATCTCCAGGTTTAATGCAAGTTGCTTTAGATGCTACTTTACGGATTTTAAATACAGGTAAAACATCTGTTGGTAAAAGTCGCAGTGAGAATTTAGTTAAGTTCCAAAAACAAAATGTTTTATCTGCTGATTATGATTTTCAATTTGATGATGATATTCGCATTGATCAAATTGCCGAATTTGGAGATTTAATTACTCGCAAAATTTGGGATGAAATAGTTAATAAAATTGAAACTGAAAGGAAGAAAGATAAAAAACTTCCACAAGTTCCAGATTTTGATTTAACTCATAAAGTTGCTGAATTTTGGAATTTAACAGAATATCTACCGCAGATTCGAGAAATTCAACGCATTAATGAAAGTTTGAAAGAACAAAAACTCAAAGGTAATACAGGAGGTGTACCTTATGAATGGTATTATCTAGCGGCTAAATATTTAGAGAAAAATCCAGGTATTGAAGATGTGCGGGAAAATTGTCAACAGGTAATCTATTACTTGACAGATTTAATTTCTCCAATTCTTGCACAATATCAATTACCTGATGGTTGGGATGATTTAAGGTTATGGGTATTAAGAGTTGTTATGTTACCCACTACCAATACAGAAACATCTGTAAAAACTGAAGTTGATAATTTTATCAATGAGTTGAGTAATTATAATGCTGCTAAAAAGCCAGGGAGAGGTAAACAATTAATCTGCTCAATTTCTCATTCTGCATACACTGTAACTGAGCAAATGGAATCAGCAGTTTTATTTACACCCCAAGTTTATACAAATAAACAAATGTTAGGAGGTTCTAACGCTAAACGCAACATTTCCAGTATTGCTGGTGTGGAAATGATGCTCAGACAAATATTAATGAATCAAACTCAAGCTGTAGGTAAAAGATTTGAAGATGGTAAATATCGCTATCTCTACTTTTATCCAACTTATTACTTCACTCCAGAAACTAATAAGTTTTTACAAAAAGCTTACATGAATATTGCTCAAACTCGTTTTGACACGAGCATTCGTAATCATTTCATCAGTAAAGATTTACAGGTTGATTTAGGTAAAGAAAATTATCAAAGTGTTGATAGTTTCTTAATTGATGAAAATTTAGATAGTGAAAAAGACCGCACATTTAAACTTTCCTATCCAGACGATTTAACATTTTACTTCATGGCTTTACCACCAGGACGAGATAGCACTGATACAGAATCTTGGGTAATGCCGAGTTGGTTAGCGTTTGCTTTCCCCATGATTTTAGATGTCAAAACTGTAGTTTCCGAGTCTCCTATTCCCCCATTTAATGATGGTGCAGAATTTGAAGAAACGGTATTTCTTGATAGTGCGCCTCATGCTTTCCGTACTTTGGTGAAAAGAGATAGATTCAGACTTGATTACATTCTGGAAGGTTGGGAAGAGTACGGTATTCAATATCCTGCACCTTTAAATGTTTTAACTGCTGCTTACGCTATTCATTTAGATGTGAATGCGAGACAAGGAAAGACTGGATATGATGCTAATTGGGGGAAATTTACGGAATTAGCAAAGGATTTTGAAACCAGTCCTCTATATGTCTTTGCTTATCTGAATAAATGGGTGCGTAACCAAGGAGTTGAAACAGCAAGAATTGAAAAAATAAAACTTTACACCTATCATTTTTACCCTTGTTTTGACCCTTATACAAAATTTGATTCTAATGAGGAGAAATTAATTGTGGGAGAAAAATCAACTTTGAATCATCCAAAGAAATTAACGGAACTTTATCGCCGATTTTATCGAGCCAATAAAAGGTTTAATCCGAAAGCTAATGCAGTTTTAAAACCCATTGATATCGCTGCAGAAACTATTCTCAAAGCAGATTCCAGTGTATTTGATGGAGAAACTTTAATTTCAGCCGTAGCAGCAGAGGTTTTTAAACTGATGGATCGGGTACATTCTTCTACTGCGGAAGGACGTTGGATGATGAATAAAAGGGAGGAGGAAAGACAAGCAGTTTTAGAGTTTGCAAACTATTTTGTAGTTGATGTATTTGAAGGAAGTTTTAAGAGCGATCGCGCACGGTTAGCAGGCCGTCAATTAAATCTAATTCGAGATACCTGTGAATTTCTTTATCGTTTAGAAGATGACAAAGAAAACGCCGAGAAATCTAAATCTGAAAATGATGAAAATCAATAATCACTCCACATCTCGTTCCCAGTCTCTGACTGGGAATGCCTAACGGAGTCTCTGACTCTACTTATTTTACAGAAGGCAGAGCCTTCAAAAATTCATTCCCATACAGAGTATGGGAACGAGGAATTTACATCTATTACCTAACCTTTGGAGAAAATCATGGCACTTTTAAAAACCGTTGACGCTAAATTATTTCAATCAGAAATTCCCTACAAACCAATGGGAAAATATGCCCATTTTCTCACCATTCGCATTACTGAATCTTACCCTTTATTCCAAACAGATTCAGAACTAAATAAAGCACGGGTAAGGGCTGGTGTTAAAGATAAAAATACCATTAGCCGTCTTTCCATGTTCAAGCGTAAACAATCCACACCAGAAAGATTAGTAGGTCGTGAACTATTGCGGAAATACGAATTTATGACAGCAGAAGAATGTGAATATAACGTATCTTTTGCAATGGATAATCCTGATTGCATTATTTACGGTTTCGCTATTGGTGACTCTGGTTCTGAGAAATCAAAAGTTGTGGTAGATACTGCATTTTCAATTACCGCTTTTGATGAATCTCATGAAACATTTACTCTCAATGCACCTTTTGAAAATGGTACAATGGCTTCTAAGGGAGAAAGTGGTTCTAAACCTGGTGAAGTTACCAGTAGAATTAACCAACAAGACCACATCAGACCACAGGTATTTTTCCCTAGCATTGTTACATTAAAAGACCCCACAGAAGCAAGTTTTTTGTATGTCTTGAATAACATCCTGAGAACTCGTCACTATGGCGCACAAACAACCCGCACAGGTAGAGTCAGAAACGAGTTAATAGGTGTTATTTTTGCTGATGGAGAAATTACCAGTAATCTCCGTTGGACTCAAGCAATATATGACGAAATGAGGGTTAATAATACTCTCAAATCACCAGATCCTTTAGATGAAGATGATGTAATTACTGCTGCTAAAAATGCAATTAAAAATTTAATGGCAGACGAATTTATTGTACATACAGACTTTATTGGTGATGCGTTTTTACCTCTATTAAATGAAGTCAAAAACCTCACAAATAACGAAGCAGGAATTAAATCACTCCTACAGCAAGCTAATGATGAAGCTAAGGCTTATGCTAAAAAGCATATTAAAGGTAAGTCTGAAGAAGCAAAAACCGCAAAATCAAAAGCAGGTAAAAATGCGAAAGCGGAGTAACAAAAAATGGTGTTTATCTACCGTTGTCAATTAGAACTACATGACAGCCTCTATTTTGCCACTCGTGAAATTGGCAGACTCTACGAAACAGAGCCAATAATTCACAATTATGCCCTCTGTTATGCACTCGGTTTAATTGATAGTCAGATCTACTCAACAACCGTTGCTGAAGAAGATTCCTATCGCTATTTCTGCCCCGAACAAGTGCCAAAATATGAAGCACATTTAACGCCTTTAAATCAACAAGGAATCTATATAACTCCCGCTCGTTCTTTGAATCATACGGCTATTCTGAGTACATGGAAATATGCCAATAATAACTACCATGTAGAAATGGAAAAAACCCAAAAGAATATTCCCAGTTTTGGACGAGCAAAGGAAATTGCACCGGAAACTCAATTTGAGTTTTTTCTCATCTCGCAAAAAGAGATTAAATTACCTAAATGGGTTCGCTTAGGTAAATGGATGAGTAAGGCAGAAATTATGGTTAATAAATTACCACAACCAAAAACTAAAACTGGTTTATTTACCTGCACTCATCCTTTAAATCCCTTAGATGTCATGTTTACTAATCAAGTCATTAGTTATGATGTGGTAAATATGCCGCCAGTTAGCCTCATTCAAAATGTGCAAATTCAAGGAGAATATTACTATTTTGATGATATCAAAAATGTAAAACTTCCCAAACAAATGCAATACCGTTTTCGGGCTTAGAATCTCCAAATTTGCATTTAACTCTTGTGGGGTGGGTATCTTGCCCGCCCTTGATACAGCAAAATATCAAATGGGAATTACTCCACTTTCAACTATTAAATCATGCCCCATAGTCTCATCCTGAACATTACCCCCCAATCTCCCATCTACCCCAATTTTCTCACCGGCAGACATTACCACGCCTTATTCCTTAACCTAGTGAGTTCTGTTGATAGAAAATTAGGAGACTACCTACACGAATCAAACGCCGATAAAGCCTTTACCCTCTCACCATTGCAGGTACAAAGTAAACATAAAAATCAATCTCTCATCTTGCAATATGAACATCAAAAACCGATTTCTGCTGGTACTCCCTGTTGGTGGCGGATATCTTTATTAGATGACAAATTATTTAGTCAACTCACACCTTTATGGTTGAATCTTAACCCGGAACAACCTTGGCATTTAGGGTCAGCTAATTTATATATTACCAGTATTCAAGGTACACCTCAATCTACCCAACCTTGGGCTAATGTTTGTACTTATGCTCAATTATATGAACAAGCAAGTGAGAAAGACCGCATCATTAATTTCATTTTCTCTACACCTGTAGCCTTTCGTCAAGGTGGATTTGATAATGTTTTACCTACCAAGGAATCTGTATTTAATAGTTTGTTGAATCGCTGGAATAAATATAGCGGAATTGAATTAAATAATATTTCCTTTGAATCAGTTTATCCTAGTGCTTTTAATATCCAAACTGAAGTTATTAGCAACTATGAAAATAAATTTATTGGTTGTTTAGGTGAAATTAGCTATCGCATTCTGGGCAATGTGGAAACAATAGGAATTAAGCAAATTAACGCTTTGGCTGATTTTGTTTTATATGCGGGAATAGGACGTAAAACAACAATGGGAATGGGAATGGTAAGAAGAAAGTAGGTTGGGTTGACGTAAGGAAACCCAACATGATCACATTATTAATGTTTTTGTTGGGTTACGCTGTCGCTTAACCCAACCTACAGATGAATTGTTTTTTATTTATTGTCTTGAAAATCTAATTGTGAATATTTTATGCTGTCCCTTGTTACCTCTGCTGATGATTATGTGAATATTGCCTCATTAAATCAATATTCCTACTGTCCCCATCGTTGTTGGTTGATTCATTGTGCAGGTGAGTTTATTGATAATCAATACACTATTGAAGGCACAAGTTTACATGAACGAGTTCACACTATTGGAGAAGGAAACCGTGAGGAAACTTACCAAATACGGGCAATTTATCTCAAGTCTGATCAATATCAATTAGTTGGTAAGTCTGATTTAATTGAATTTGAAAATGGTGAATATTACCCAATTGAATATAAACGCGGACGTAAAGGAGAATGGGATAATGATGAGTTACAAGTTTGCGCTCAGGCTTTGTGTTTGGAGGAAATGACGGGTAAAAATATCAATTTTGGTTATATTTATTATGCTCAATCTCATCAACGTCAATTAGTAGAAATTACGCCAGAATTAAGAGCTAGTACCATTGCCACTATTGAAGCTGTGCAAATGTTGTTGTTTACAGGTGCAATGCCAAAACCTGTAAAAACAAAACGTTGTGATGGTTGTAGTTTATATTCTCGATGTTTGCCTCAAGCTGTTGAGAAGGTGGGGCGTTATCAAGAGGCAAATTGAAAAACCCAGATCTCCGACTTCTTACATCAATTCATAATTTATTTACAAGATAAACAAAGAAGTAGGGGATCTTATTTCGTTAACTGTCACTTATTTTGAGAATTAATCATGGGTACTCTTTACGTTTTACAAAATGATGCTTTTGTCGGTAAGGTTGATGAACGGATTACTGTGAAGTTTGAAAAGAAAATTCTTCAGGATATCCCTTTTATTCATCTTAAAAGTGTGGTAGTATTAGGACGAGCGACTATTTCACCTGCGGTTGTTTCCGAATTAATGATTCGTCATATTCCTCTTTCTTTTATTAATGAAATCGGTCATTATTTAGGACGCTTAGAACCAGAAATGTCTGGTAATATTTTCGTTCGCAAGGCACAATGGCAAGCTGCGGGAGAAACACCCCAATCTATTCATGTGGTGCAAGGTTTTGTGAGGGGAAAATTGAAAAATTACCGTCAAATTTTGATGCGTCGTCAACGGGAATCTGATGATGTTAATTTATCTAAAAATATCACTCGCATTGAACAGGTAATTGATTCGATTAAGTCAACTGAAAATATCAATTCTTTGCGCGGTTTAGAAGGTGCTGGTAGTGCTGCTTATTTTGGTGGTTTTAATCAATTAATTCGTAATCCCGAATTTTCTTTTACTAAGCGAGTGCGTCGTCCAGCGACTGATCCGGTAAATTCTTTACTCAGTTTTGGTTATACTTTGTTGCGTCATGATGTCCAAGGTGCTGTAAATATTGTAGGGTTTGATCCTTGTCTAGGATACCTGCATTTTGATCGCTATAATCGTCCTTCTTTGGCTTTAGATTTGATGGAAGAATTTCGCCCTTTGGTGGTAGATGCGCTGGTTTTATCTATTTTGAATAATCAATTATTAACACCCGCAGATTTTGTGACGGAACCTTTAAGCGGTGCTGTTCACTTGACTCCTGAAGGACGTAAAACTTTTTTGACTTTGTACCAAAAGAAAAAAATAACGGAGTTTAAACATCCGGTGATGGGGCGTAAATGCACTTATCAAGAAGCTTTTGAATTACAAGCTAGATTATTAGCTAAATATTTGATGGGAACAACTGATAAGTATCCACCTTTGTTTTTGAAATAGCTATTTAGGTGACAGGTGACAGTAAGAAAGCAAGAGTTAAGAGTTTATTCTTCTCTATTACCCATCACCAATTACCAATTACCAATTTATGAATGTTGTTGTTTCTTATGATATTTCTGAGGATAAGCGACGGACTAAAATCCATAATATCCTCAAGTCTTATGGTCAATGGGTGCAGTATAGTATTTTTGAGTGTGAGTTGACTGATACTCAATATGCTAAGTTGCGATCGCGTCTCAATAAGCTAATCAAAGCTGATACTGATAGCATCCGTTTTTACTTCCTCTGCGCTTGCTGTTTTGGTAAAGTGGAAAGAATTGGTGGTGAACAACCCCGCGACCACACTATTTTCTTCGCTTGATGCGCGAGGGGGTGGGTGTAAAAAATCCGGTTTCTCAAAAAACCCCTGAAACCATTTCTACATAAGGCTTTGCTCGCTTTTTTATCACTCGACCCCTCGCGCACCTTACACAGCAAGGCTTTCAGCGTTTTTCACTCTTGACACGATTCCTGAAATCGACTATGATCAGATCGCTCGCGCAACTGAACCTTGAAAACTATATATATCCAGGCTTTCAGACTCCCGCAGTTGAAATTTCACATAATCCCTATGAGGGATTGAAACTTGAAAGCAATACCACTATGCTATTTAATTGTTATTGGTTGAAATTTCACATAATCCCTATGAGGGATTGAAACATGATAAATGCCTAGAATGAAAGTTACCGTTCTCGTTGAAATTTCACATAATCCCTATGAGGGATTGAAACAACAGGCAGATGATCCGTCCTTGCTGGGATGATATTGTTGAAATTTCACATAATCCCTATGAGGGATTGAAACCCGAAGGATTATTCTCCCGGATCTCCTTTGCCTGTTGAAATTTCACATAATCCCTATGAGGGATTGAAACAAATTACAAAAGGTATAGACAAAATGGCTACTTTGCTAAAAGTTGAAATTTCACATAATCCCTATGAGGGATTGAAACTTTTAATGAGAGATTTGATGCGGTAACTCACAGACCACCGTTGAAATTTCACATAATCCCTATGAGGGATTGAAACGAAGAATTTTGTATGGTAATTCGGCTTGATACGTTGAAATTTCACATAATCCCTATGAGGGATTGAAACGTTTTGCCTGAGCCTGAAGGAGATTTACCTGATGATGTTGAAATTTCACATAATCCCTATGAGGGATTGAAACCGATTAAAACTTTGCGCCATCATAATATTCATCTCGTTGAAATTTCACATAATCCCTATGAGGGATTGAAACGCATTGGCGCTTCGTTTGCAAACTTTCCACCTGTGGTTGAAATTTCACATAATCCCTATGAGGGATTGAAACTCAACGACTCTTTAGGATTTCGCAAAAGGAAAAGTTGAAATTTCACATAATCCCTATGAGGGATTGAAACGATTAATAATTAAATCTGATTGATATTTTAAAGGCGTTGAAATTTCACATAATCCCTATGAGGGATTGAAACTTTTCCTAAGCCTTAAACGTGAAAATTTAGGGCTTAGGAGTTGAAATTTCACATAATCCCTATGAGGGATTGAAACCCGGCTGGCACTTCTGCTTCTGTTTCAAATAAATCGTTGAAATTTCACATAATCCCTATGAGGGATTGAAACTTATTTGTATCTCTCATGCTGCCTCACTAACTGTTGAAATTTCACATAATCCCTATGAGGGATTGAAACATCAGTGGTATAATTGCGACACAAACCTTCAGCATCACGTTGAAATTTCACATAATCCCTATGAGGGATTGAAACTCATTGCCGGACGTGAACCGGGGGAAAGGGAGGAAAGATAGGTTGAAATTTCACATAATCCCTATGAGGGATTGAAACCTCGTGGCGGTATCACTACGCTCGCTTACAATCCCAGTTGAAATTTCACATAATCCCTATGAGGGATTGAAACCACAACGGGGGAGAAACCGACGACGGCAACCACACCGTTGAAATTTCACATAATCCCTATGAGGGATTGAAACAACAGAAAAACTTTTACCTTGCAGTGAAAAGCATGGAAAGTTGAAATTTCACATAATCCCTATGAGGGATTGAAACTCTACTCAATGCGAACAAGGCACTTTCCCTGTAAGTCGTTGAAATTTCACATAATCCCTATGAGGGATTGAAACTTCAAAATACCAGATCCCCGACTTCTAACATCAATATCAGAATTTATTTACAAGATAAAAAAGAAGTCGGGGATCTTAACGAATTACGAATTAAATTAACTTCATTTCCTGTAAACCTTGAAGTAAGCGTTTAGCCTCTTGAGGATTATCTTGTTCATGGAGAGCGATCGCACATTTAAAAGCAGCCAAACTATTTTCTACATCACCAATTTTCAACAACACCACCCCCAAATTTTGATAAGCATCCGCATAATTAGGATTTAAAAATATAGCGCAATTATAAGCCTCAACCGCCTCAACAAACAAACCCATAGCTTTACATACCATCCCCAAATTATAATACCCAGTCACAAAACTCTCATCAATTTTCAAAGCAGTTTCATAAGCATTTTTCGCCCCTTGCAAATCCCCCGTAGCTTTCAACAAATTACCCAAATTATTATATCCTCCCAACTTCAACAGAGGATAAATTGGTAACTTTAGCGCCGCTTGATAATGAGAAATAGCCAGAGGTAGATTTTTTAAATGTGTATAAGCAATACCTAAATGATAATTTAATTCATATAAAATATCATAATTTGTTTCCTGGATATCTTGATCCAGAGAATTTATTCCTTTCATTGATTGAGAATTTTTCAACCATCCCAGAGGTTTTTTCTCACTCTTACTGCGATTACCAAGTACCTGACGTAAACCCCGATTTAATAACTCTATTCCCTCGTTAATTTGACCCATTTCCACATACAAAGCCCCCAATTTACTGCAAACATAAGCATCATCAGGATTAGCTGCAAAAAATTCCTCCATTGCTGCTGCGGCTTTAGCATATTTATTTTGCTGATTAATTACAGCTTTTTGATATCCAGCATGGAGAATAGCAACTCCTGTTAAATAGCCAACTTGCCAATAATTTTCTTTCTTTAAAATTGCCGCAATACTATCATCAACCAAAGCATGATAGGGGCGTTCAAAACGAATATCTGGATGATGGCGAAATAATCGAGAAACCAGAGAATAAGGAGATTGAGTCGCACCAACTTCTTGACGGACAAGATTGATTAATAAATAATCATCTATATTAATCGCTTCTCTGATTTGCTGTGCAATTTCTGGTGTGAGAGTTTCATCAGCATCTAACACTAAAACCCAGTCACCTGTCACATATTTTAAAGCTTCATTACGAGCAGCACTAAAATCATTACACCATTGAAAATAATGTACTTTAGCACCGAATTGTTGAGCGATTTCTGGCGTTTTATCAGTTGAACCTGTATCGAGAACTACAATTTCATCTACAACATTCTGCACACTTCCCAAACACTTTGGTAGAGAAGCTTCTTCATTTTTGACAATCATGCACAGACTGAGTTTCATTATGCTAATCGTAATTCGTAATTCGTAATTCGTAATTCGTAATTCGTAATTTGTAATCAGGAAAAACTCTTACTTGTCACCTATCACCTGTCACCTATTACTTTCACAAAGACCGAATTAAATCCGCAAAGCCATAAATACTAATACCCAGTAACAGTAAGGCTGTAAATTGGGTAATCAGTCTTTGGTAATAAGGTGGGTGAACGTGACCTGTTGTAGACATTGCTTCCCGGACTAAAATAGAAATTGATGCCCCAAGTACAAAGCTCAAACCCAGCACCAAAAAAGGTTTTTCCGGTATAATTGTTGCAACTATTAGCATAGCGATCGCCAGCAGCAGCATCAATAATTCAATAAATCGCGGTGGATTATATTGACTAGATAAAATCAGGGTATTTACCCAAAAGTTCCAAGTTCTCATAATTTAGTTATTAGTTATTAGTTATTAGTCATTGGTGATTGGTGATTGGTAACAACTGTCACCTGTCACCTGTCACCTTAAAAACTAACGCACCCCAGCTTTCATCCCTGTACCGTTTTTCTGTGCAGCACCATCTTCTGGAAGTTCCACACCAAAAACGCGAGCAAAAACTTTTTCAACCTTATACCCAGAATCAATAGATTCTAAAGGATCTTTCCGCAGACGGTGACGCAGACATAAAGTAATTACCCGACGGATATCATCAACGGTAACTTCTGTCCGTCCTTCAAATGCAGTTAAGGCTTTAGCAGCACGGTTGGTAACGATGTCACCCCGCAAACCATCTACATCCAATTCTGAACAAACTTCCGAAATTTTCACCCGCAGGTCATAGTCAAGGTTAACTTGGGGTAACAATTCTTGCGCCTTGACAATTTT